>CAVWBU010000055.1:0-8320 GCA_963753345.1 uncultured Fibrobacterota bacterium | reverse complement strand
TCACCCTCCGGTCCACCTAACGCGCGGTAACAGAATTCCTTTCAGTCAACTACTTCTTCTCGCGCCAACCCGCATTCGCATACATCAACCAACGTTTCTTTCTTTGTTTTTCAACTCTTCAACTGTTCAACGTTTCAACTTTTCAACTGCTCCTCGTGGGTGCCCCCTCAACCATGTATTGCGCTCGCCGCTGCACCATCATGGGGAGCACCCAGGAGGGGGTGCCGGAGGACCGCAGGGCCGCAGGCAGGGGGGATACTTCCCCCACCAAGAATCTTATCTCTATTTCTTCCCGCCATACTTAATACTCGCCCCCACAAAATCTCTGAACAGCGGATGCGGATCAACCGGCCTCGACTTGAATTCCGGGTGAAACTGCACGGCCACGAACCATGGATGATTTTCTATTTCCACCATTTCCACAAGCATGCCGTCCGGCGATTCACCGCATACGACAAGTCCGGCCTTCTCGAATTGTTCCCGATAATCGTTGTTGTATTCATACCGGTGGCGGTGGCGTTCGCTGATCTGATCTTTGCCGTATGCCTTGCGCGCTGCAGTCCCTTTCTTGAGCGTGCAGGGGAAAGCGCCGAGGCGCATTGTGCCGCCCAGGTTCATGATGCGTTTCTGTTCCTCCATCAAATGGATGACGGGGTACTTTGTTTCCGCGTTGTTCTCCGTGGTGTCGGCGCACTCAAGCTTCAGGACATTGCGGGCGAATTCGATCACTGCCATATGCATGCCGTAACAGATGCCGAAATACGGCACCTTGTTTTCCCGCGCGTATTTCACGGCGAGAATTTTACCTTCAACGCCTCTGCCCCCGAATCCGCCGGGCACCAATATGCCGTCGGCATCCGTGAGAATTTTGTCGGCGCCGTTTCTTTCGATGTCTTCGGCCGACACGCTCAGTATTTTGACTTTCGCGCTGTGAAACGCGCCGGCGTGGTTGAGAGATTCATGAATCGATTTGTACGCGTCAAGCAGTTCGGAATATTTTCCCACGATGGCGATATTCACCGTTTTTTCCGCGTTGATCACGCGGTCGACGTAGTCCCGCCACGCCTTGAGGTTGCGCCGGCCCGCCCGCAGCCCCAGAATATCGATGATCACCTGATCTATGTCCTGCGCCGCAAAGTCGAGCGGCACTTCGTAGATCGAATGGGGAGCGTCGAAAGCCTCGATCACCGCCTCTTCGTCAACGTTGCAGAACAGGGAGATCTTCTTGCGCGAGTCCTTGTCGATGTGTTTCTCGGTGCGGCAGATCAGCATGTCGGGCATGATGCCTATTTCGCGAAGTTTTCCCACCGAATGCTGGGTCGGCTTTGTTTTGATTTCACCCGCCATTTTCAAATACGGGATAAGCGTCACATGGATAAACAGCACGTTATTGCGGCCTTCCTGAAGCCTAAACTGCCGCAGCGCCTCGAGGAACGGAAGGCTTTCTATGTCTCCCACCGTGCCGCCGATTTCACATATCACCACGTCGACCTCCGCCGAGGCAACGCTGCGGATGCTGTTGCAGATTTCGGTGGTGACGTGCGGAACCACCTGCACGGTTCCTCCCAGGTAGTCTCCCCTGCGCTCCTTCTTGATGATGGCGTCGTAGATGCGGCCCGTGGTGTAGTTGCAGTTCTTGTTGGTGGTGACGCCGGTGAACCGTTCGTAGTGGCCGAGATCGAGGTCGGTCTCCGCGCCGTCGTCGGTGACGTACACTTCACCGTGCTGGTACGGGTTCATGGTGCCCGGATCGACGTTGAGGTACGGATCGAATTTCTGGTGCACGATCCGCAGCCCGCGCGACTTGAGAAGCACCCCGATTGACGCCGCGGTAATTCCCTTTCCGAGGGACGACACGACTCCGCCTGTCACAAAGATGTACTTGGGCATGGTGAGGCTCCCGTTTTTAATATATTGGTTTAGATTACAAACATTTACAAATAATAAAATCGAATTGGGCGTTCCCCCGCTTCGCGGGGTCGGTCTCCCTCCGGCTCGGCTATTCGCCTCGTTGCCGCCCGCCCTATGCCTTGCGGCCGGGTCGGCCGGCAATTCGCTCTCGCTCACCCTCCGGTCCACCTAACGCGCAGCAACAGCGCTCTTATCAGTCAAGAACTTTTCTCCCGCCAATCTGTATCCACAAGAAAAGTTCCGAATCTCGATCTCTTGAACGTTTCAACGATTCAACGTTTCAACTTTTCAACTGCTCTTCGTCGGTGCCCCCACAACCATGTGTCGCGCTTGCCACTGCGCCATCAAGGGGGCCACCCAGGAGGGGGTAGCGGAGGACCGGACGCGCACATTCGGAATATTACTTTGCAAACCAGCGCGGCCGGGCCGTAGCGAGGGGGAAACTTCCCCCACTCGACAACATCTTTCTTTGCTCTATCCTTTACTCCACACCGCCTTCTTGAACCCGATGTCGTCCCCATGCCCCTTGCCGTTGCCTTTTATCAACGATGCCGCATACTCCTGAATCGACTTGACTGAAAATCCGGTCTTTTCCAGCGAGTCGAGTGCCGAGATCGCGGCCTGGGCCGCCTCGAGCGTAGTGATGTACGGAACGCCCTGCACCACGGCAGCGCTGCGTATCGGCTTCGAATCGAGCTGCGACTTGCGTCCCGCCACCACGTTGATGATAAGGTCCACGTCGTCGCCCTTGATGAGGTCAATGATGTCGGGTTTGCCCTCGCCGATCTTGGGCACTTCCTTGGCGTTGACGCCGTTGCTCCGCAGCACCTTGCAGGTGCCCTCGGACGCGCAGATGAGGAACCCCATCTCGGCGATCTTCTTGGCCATAAAGATGATGTTCCGCCGCATGCTGTTCTTGACGCTCAGGAACACGGTCCCCGATCTGGGGAGCACGTTTCCGGCCGCCTCCTGCGACTTTGCAAACGCGAGTCCGAAGTCCTTGTCGATGCCCATCACCTCGCCGGTGGATTTCATCTCCGGCCCGAGCACGGTGTCGGCGCCCGGAAACTTGTTGAACGGCAGAACCGATTCCTTGACCGCAAAGTAGTCGAGCGTGCGTTCGGTCGCTTCGGGAATGTCGCCGAGCTTGACGCCCGCCATTACCTTTGCCGCGATCTTCGCCCACGGGGTACCGGTCGCCTTGCTCACGAACGGTACGGTGCGCGACGCGCGCGGGTTCACCTCAATTACGTAGACCACCTCATCCTTGATCGCGTACTGGATGTTGAGTAATCCCACCACCTTGAGCTCCGCGGCAATCGCAAACGTCTCCTTGCGGATTTCGTCGATGATGTCGTCGGAAAGCGTATGCGGTGGCAGCACGCACGCGCTGTCGCCCGAATGGATGCCCGCTTCCTCAATATGCTCCATAATGCCGCAGATCATGGCTTTTTCGCCGTCGCTCACCGCGTCGACATCAACCTCTATGGCATCAGAAATGAATTTGTCAATCAGCAAAGGCCTGTTTTCCGCCACCGCCTGCGCTTCCTCGATGCCCGCCAGCAGCTCGGTCTCATCGTACACAATGCTCATGGCGCGGCCGCCCAGCACGAACGATGGCCGCATGAGGACCGGGTAGCCGATCTTGGCGGCCGCGTCGCAGGCCTCCTTCTTCGACGTCACCATGGCGTTTGCGGCCTGGTGGATGCCGAGCTTGGTCACCATCTTGAAGAACTCACCGCGCTCGCCCGCGCGCTCGAGCGATTCCACGCTCGTGCCGATGATGGGCGCGCCCGCGTCGTGCAGTTTGCGCGCGAGGTTGAGCGGCGTCTGGCCGCCGAACTGGACGATCACGCCTGCTGGTTTCTCTTTGTCAATGATGTTCATCACGTCTTCAAAGGTGAGCGGCTCAAAGTAAAGTTTGTCGGACGTGTCGTAGTCGGTGGAGACCGTCTCGGGGTTGGAATTCACCATGATGGATTCGAACCCCAGTTCGCGCAGCGCAAAGCTGGCCTGGCAGCAGCAATAGTCGAACTCGATGCCCTGGCCGATCCGGTTGGGGCCGCCGCCCAGGATAACGATCTTCTTCCTGTTCGAGGGAACGCCCTCATCCTCGTCCTCGTAGGTGGAGTAGTAGTACGGCGTGTACGCCTCGAACTCGGCCGCGCATGTGTCAACGAGCTTGTACGTCGGCGCGATGCCGAGCTCCCTGCACCTTTTCCGGATGGAAAGGTCGTCGGTTCCGAGCAGGCGACCGAGTTGCATGTCCGAAAAGCCGTATTTCTTCGCCTTTGTCAGAGCGGCCTTCAGGCCGGCCTCCTTCTGCGACAGCACGGCAGGGGTCAGCGTTTTTTCGTATTCCACGATTTCACGCATGTTGTCGAGAAACCACTGGTCGATTCCGGTAGCTCTTGCCATTTCCTCCACGGTAACGCCCATGTCGATGGCATGACGAATTAAAAAAATTCGGTCGGCACGAGGCAGGGCCAGATTCTTGGTAATCTCATCCTTTGAAGTCTCCTTGCGTGTTGTCTTTTCGAACCCCTGCTTGCCGATCTCAAGTCCGCGCAGGCCCTTCTGCAGCGCCTCCTTGAACGTGCGGCCTATGGCCATGGTCTCGCCCACGCTCTTCATCTGGATGCCGAGGGAAGGATCTGCGTCGGGGAACTTTTCAAACGTGAACCGCGGTATCTTGACAACGGTATAGTCGATGGTCGGCTCGAAGCTCGCCGGCGTCTCGCGCGTGATGTCGTTGCGGATCTCGTCGAGCGTGTAGCCGCACGCGAGCTTCGCAGCGAACTTTGCAATGGGGAAGCCGGTGGCCTTGCTGGCGAGCGCCGAGCTGCGGCTCACGCGCGGGTTCATTTCGATCACCACCATGCGGCCGTTCGTTGGGTCCACCGCGAACTGGATGTTGGACCCGCCGGTCTCCACGCCGATCTCGCGGATGATCGCGATCGACGCGTCGCGCATATGCTGGTATTGCTTGTCGGTGAGGGTCTGCGCGGGCGCCACCGTGATGCTGTCGCCCGTGTGGATGCCCATGGGATCGAGGTTCTCAATGGAGCAGATGATCACCACGTTGTCCTTCCGGTCGCGCATGATCTCCAGCTCGTATTCCTTCCATCCGATCACCGATTCCTCGATGAGGATCTCGTTGATCCTAGAGCAGTGCAGGCCGTGCTCGGCCACTCTTTCGAACTCGTCATTGTCTTTTGCGATGCCGCCGCCCGTGCCGCCGAGCGTGAAGCTCGGCCGGATGATCACCGGGAACCCGATGTCCTTGGCAATCTGCCACGCCTCTTCCATATTGTAGGCGAGTGCGCTCCTGGGAACCTCGAGCCCGATGTGCTGCATGGCTTTCTTGAATTCACTCCTGTTCTCGGCCTTCTTGATGGCATTGTAATCCGCGCCGATGAGCTGAACATTGTAACGCGAGAGCACGCCGTTTTCCGCAAGCTCCATGGCCGTGTTGAGCCCGGTCTGGCCTCCCATGGTTGGAAGCAGAGCGTCGGGCCGCTCCACCGCGATGATCTTCTCCACGATTTCGGGCGTGATGGGCTCTATGTAGGTCTTGTCGGCCATGTTCGGGTCGGTCATGATGGTGGCGGGATTCGAATTGACAAGCACGACCTCGAAGCCTTCCTCGCGCAGAGCCTTGCACGCCTGCGTGCCGGAATAGTCGAATTCGCACGCCTGGCCGATCACGATGGGCCCGGAGCCCACGATCAAGATTTTATGGATGTCTGTCCGTTTCGGCATTCAATCTTTCTCCATCATGGTGATGAACTGTTTGAACAGATATCCTGAATCGTGCGGCCCTGGGGACGCTTCCGGATGATACTGCACGCAGAACATCCTGTTTGACTTATCGGAAAGGCCCTCGCAGGTGTGGTCGTTGAGGTTCACGTGCGTCATGGCGACCCCGCGCGCCTTGAGGCTTTCTATGTCCACGCAGAACCCGTGGTTCTGCGACGTTATTGCGATGGCGCCGGTCTCCAGGTTCTTGACTGGATGGTTCGCCCCGCGGTGGCCGAACTTGAGCTTGTAGGTCTTCGCGCCCAGCGCAAGGCCCAGAAGCTGGTGGCCGAGACAAATGCCGAATATCGGTCGCTTGCCCAACAGTTTTCGTATGGTCTCAATGGCGTAGGTGACCGCGGCAGGGTCGCCAGGGCCGTTGCTAAGAAAAATACCGTCGGGTTTGTATGCAAGCGCCTGCTCCGCAGTGGTTGACGCAGGCACCACGGTCACCTTGCACCCGAGCGACTTGAGGATGCGGAGGATGTTAAACTTGATACCGAAGTCGAACGCCACCACATTGAACCGGTGGCCGTTTTTCGACGGTTCCCATTCGTAAGCCTTTGTGCAGGTCACGTTCTTGACAATGTCGAGGCCAACGAGTCCCTCCCAGGCTTTCGCCTTGTCAACAAGTGCCGAAACGGGCGGCGCCTTCTCGCCCGCCCAGACAATGCTCTTCATGGCACCCGCGATGCGCAGCCGCCGCGTGAGCCTGCGCGTGTCGATGCCCGCCACGCCCACGATGCCGCTTTCCCTGAGGTAATCTGAAATCGATTTCTGCGAGCGGAAGTTGGACGGATACGGGCAATACTCCTTGACAACAAAGCCCGACACCTGAATGCGCGATGATTCGATGTCCGCGTCGTTCACGCCGTAGTTGCCGATAAGCGGATAGGTCATGGTCACGATCTGCGAACAGTATGACGGGTCGGTGAGCACCTCCTGATATCCGGTAAGGCTCGTGTTGAATACCGCCTCACCGCATGCTTCGCCAGGCGCGCCGAAGCCTTCGCCTTCGAACACGGTTCCGTCTTCCAGAGCCAGTATACCTTTCAAGAATCACCCCTCTGATGGATTTCCACAGTTGCAAACGCGATCATCATTTCTCATCATATATAATCATATCAAAAAAAAGACACCTACCCTTTTCGTGGTAGATGTCTTTTCGGGAAAATCCGGCTTGTTGAAACCGGGACTCCCGGAGGCCATACGCCTCCGTGGAGGAGAGAAGAGAAAAAGGCCCGGCACGGTAGGAGAAGATTGAAAATATGCCCGGCGTTTTTCCGCATTTTCTAAATCCCTGCACCTTTCCAGGTGCCCGACGGCACCCCACATTTTGGATGCACGCTCTCTTTGCAGTACAACATTTTGTGTTTTGGCCCCCTCTTAAGCCTGTACCAAAATAATGTTTTCGGGCATAGGAGTCAAGCCGGGAATGTGAGAAAAATTTAAGAAAGGCATTAAAAAGAAATTAATAACAAAGCCAAGATTTGAATTGAAGTTCTTGGTGGGGGCACCGCTTTGCGTTTCCCCCTCGCTCCAGCCTCCTCGTCCTTCGGCCTCCGGTGTCTTCCGCTACCCCCTCCAGCAAAGGGGCGCGCCAAGTACGCTCGACTTACGCTCGCGTGGCGTCGCCCCTTCGCAACGCAACCTCAATGGAATGCCGCTTCGCGGCAATAGTGAATTAGGATGCACGCACTTTTGTCAACTGTCGCATGTCAAGCATTTGCGAAAATTCGGGTCAGCACTTGTCACATGCGCATGCGTTAGGCAGGACCGGAGGTCCCGCCAAAGCGGGATGCTGCCCGGACCCGGCCCTGTGGGCCATAGGGCCGTGGCAGCCCGAGGCCGAAGGCCGAGACCGGAGGGAGGGCCGACCCGACCCCGAGCTTTGTCGAGGGGGAGGGAAACGCCCATCCTATTTATATAGGGTAAAGTGCCATCTTCCTCACGTGCTTCTTTGTCAATCCAAGAAGCCTTATCATCTCGTCATCCGCCTCTATCCCGTTTCCTTGCGTCGTAAGGTATCCGCCCGAGATATATCCGTTTGCACCGGCGCAGAAAATAAGGCACTGCATCGGGCCGAGGTTTTTTTCCCTGCCGCCGCAGACCTTTATGGTCCTGCGGGGATGAGCGAGCCGGAACATCGATACGATCTTGAGAAACTCCAGCGGCGACTCCGAGGCCGGCGCCACCCGTATGCCGGGGATGGGAATAAGAAAGTTCATTGGTATCGTGTCGACATTGAGCGCCCCAAGCTCCAGGCACAAGGCCTTCCTGTCTTCCCACGTCTCGCCCATGCCGAATATCCCTCCGCAGCACACGCGAAGTCCGGCCTTTTGCGCCGCGCGCACCGTATTCACACGGTCATCGTACCGGTGAGTTGACACGATCGATGCGTAGTACCGCCTGCTCGTCTCAAGGTTGTGGTTATAGCACGTCACGCCCGCTGACTTGAGCAGCCGGAATTCTTCTTCGGAAAGAATACCAAGGGAAGCGTGTTTTTCTCCGCGGCATTGTTTGAGCGCGGCCGCCACCTTCTTGAGTTCGGTGGGTGCGACCCGCCTGCCGCTGGAAACCACGCAAAAAGCAAGGGCTTTCTCCGCCGCGG
>CAVWBU010000054.1:0-5037 GCA_963753345.1 uncultured Fibrobacterota bacterium | reverse complement strand
GCGTTTCCCCCTCGCGCCAGTTGTCTACACTCTATCAAATACAAAGAATGGGCGTTCCCCTCGCCTTTGCTCGGGTCGGTCTCCCTCCGGGCTCGGCTATTCGCCTCGTTGCCGGACCGCCCCGATGGCCTTCGGCCGGGGTCGACCGGCAATTCGCTTTGACTCACCCTACGGTCCACCTAACGCGTGGGCAGAGGTTGAGTGCCACATCCTTTTCTAGGGCTGCCGCATCGTTTCGTCTTGACAATCCGCAATCGACAATGGGAAGGTGGGGCGCCCAGCTTTGTCTTCGTCTATCAAAAACCTTTTATTGGTGAGAGTTCTACATCCCACCTCCTTTCCGCACGGTTCTATATTTAGACTATGACATCGAACAATCCCGCATCAATCAAACAAGCGTCCCTAAATACTGCGCGTTGTCTTGCTCTTGCCGGACTATTGATAAGTGCGACACTTTTTTCCTGCGGAAACCCGGCAAGCACCGGAGCCGCCGCCAAGCCGCCTGCTCCGCTCAGCATCAGGGCAGTCGGCTCGTCCCTGAGCGGCATTTGCGTGACGTGGGTGAGGGTGCTCGACGTCACATCGTACAATGTCTACAGGGGCAGCACCAGCGACACCGGGGCATCCGTGTTTGTAAAGAAGGTGGCGGCGGACACCTTTTTCGACACAGGCCTGGTCGCCGGAGCATACTATTACTATGAAGTAAGCTGCATCAACAGCCTTGGCGAATCGCCGAAGTCGTCGGCCGTCGGCTCGACCACGGGGTTTCCCGGAAACGTGGCGGCGAAGGGGGTTTCCGCATCCGGCATTTCGGTTACATGGAATCCGGTTGCGGGCGCGGCGTTGTACAATGCGTACCGAAGCGAGTCGGATACGGGCGCGTTTCTCGCCGTGGGGCTGGTTGCAAACGACACCTTTGTCGATACGGGCCTCAGCGCCGGCAAGGTTTACTACTACGAGGTGAGCGCGACCGGCGGTTCGCAGGAGTCGCCGTTGTCGGGGGCGGTGTGGGGAATCACGATTGCCGCGGCGCCTTTCGGTTTGAAAATTGATTCTGTTTTTGCGAAGACGGCAAGAATCGTATGGCAGGCGGACACGGGCGCGTCCTCGTACACGGTGTACAGGAGGCCGAATGACACCGCCGCTTTTGCCGCGGTGGGCGTCAGCGCTTCGGACACGTTTACCGACACAGGCCTTTCCCCGGCGACCCGATACTCATACGCGGTCTCGGCGGTGAACCTGTCGGGGGAATCGCAGAAATCCGCGCCTGCAGGACTGCTCACCATTCCCGCCGCGCCGCAGATCGCTGTCGATTCGGCCCTGTCGAGTTCGAGCGTGCTTGTACTTTGGAACGCGGTGACGGGTGCGACGGCTTACAGAGTCTACAGGAGAGATTCCACCACGACCGCGTTCGCGCTCGCGGGCGCAGCCGCATCAGATACGTTCTTTGTCGATACAGGTCTTTCAACCGGTATGAAATATTTTCACGAGGTGACTGCGCTTGACAGTTCGGGAGAATCCGCGCCGAGCGCGGTTGACAGCGTGACTACGCCATAGGCGGCGGGGGCTTCACCCCCGCGCCCCGACCTACTTTCTTTCTGCAGCGAAAGAAAGTAGGCAAAGAACGCCGCGCCTGCAGCGCCGCCTGATCCTTCGGCCGTCGGGCCGCTCGTGAACTCGCCCGGCATGAAGCATCTGCCAAGAACCTTGCGCTTGTACATGGAAACCCATTCGTCAATACCAAACCTGCCGGGCTCAGACAACACGAGCAGCCAAATCCTCCGGCCTCAGGGTCGGCGCTGATGGCGAAAAAACAAAAACGGCAATGCTCTTCTGCCCAGCGCCAGGGCGGACGGCAGAGTGCGCTGGAGCGCAGGGCTGCCTGACCGCGCCGACAGGCATCGCGGCAGGCAGCACCGAGGCCTTGGCCGAGCTCGAACGGAGGCCCGCCGTCGCGAAGCGGCGGGGCGCCCACGCTACTCTTATATTGTAAAGCACACTTTTATCAAAGGTCTCTTCACTCTAGCCCGGCAGGCTGCATCCTAACCGACGCAACAAGAAACGGCACGCAGAAAATAAAGTACGAAATATCGAATTTCGATTCGAAAAATCCCGTGTGCAACCCGCATTCGAGCCCGGCGAGCAGCGTTGACACGGCGACAATCGAGAACATGAGCACGCCGCACAACCGGAGGCACCCCTCGAAGGTCCTCACGAACAATCCGCCCGCAACAGAAATCGCAAGGAATGCCGCGGTAACGGGCATGGGCGAGAAGGCCGACTGGAGAACCAGCGGGTTCTTTTGCGTAAAGGCGTTCCATCCCCAGAAAAGAAGCGGAACAAAGGTGAGGCAGAACCCAACAGCCATTCCGCCCGCCACCTTTGCAAATGCGGAAACGTCCCTGCGCTTGAGCAGCCTGTAGGATAGAAAACAGGCCAGGGGCAGTGCCGCGACGGCGCGCGTCGAGATAAGAAGGCCTCCCGCCATGCCGATCCAGAATAGCCGTCTCCCTTGGGGCGCACTCTTTTCCAGCCAGAACAGGTACACCACCACAAGCGCCATGTTGGCAAAAATCGTGCTCCGAACAATGACTTCGTATGCGAGCGCCGGCGAGGTCACCAGAAGAACGGTTTGCACAAGCAATGTCCGCGAATCCGCCTGCCGCCGGGCAAATACCGCGAACAGCGCGGCGAACGCAGCGAGGGTAAGCACCCCGATTTCTCTGATGAAATAAAACGGGAAGGCGATGACAAAGTAGAACGGGAACGGCCCGGGCTGGTTGGCCTGGTTCGATTGGGCGAGATAGGGGTAGGTGCCTGCCATAAGGTTGTCGAGAAACGCGTTGATCACGCTCCAGCGGTCGTTCATGATGGTGTCAACTTTGACAAAATGGAGCGCAATCAGAAAGAAGAGCGTGAATGCGGCGGAGCACACCACGGCATAGCGCCGTTTGAAAAAGCCGACATTCAGGCGGGCGGCAAACAGGGGAACAGCAATGCAGAAAAAGGCATAGCCTGCGGCGAGCGCAAGTGCGGCACCTCCGCTTATCCGTGAGGCGTATTTTACAATAAAGAGAAGGTTGACGATGCAGAGAAGCGTCAGGGTGACCGTGTTTCCCGGGGAGATTGTCTTATCCATTGGTGGATAAAATAAATTCGGTGCTTCTGTTTGAATTGGAAAAGATAAGATGAGTCAAGAGATACATTGCTTTGGTTGGGGGAGGTTTCCCCCTCGCTCCGACCCGGCACGCACAAGTTTTTAACGTTCCCCCCGCGTGCCGGTTCTCCGCTACCCCCTCCTGGGTGGCCGCCTTGACAAAGCAGCTGCAAGACCATGCATTGTTGTGGCGGCACCCACGAGGAGTAGTTGAGAGGTTTAGAAGTTGAGGAGTTGAGAAGAAAAAGACGTGAACAAGTTGACAGTTGGCAGTTGACAGTAGATTTCAAGCGGATGCGGTTGACCCAATAAATAAATTGACAGAATAGATTCCTGTTGCCGCGCGTTAGGGGCGACTGGAGGTCCCGCCAAAGCGGGATGCCGCCCGGACCCGGCCCTGTGGGCCATAGGGTCGTGGCGGCCCGAGGCCGCAGGCCGAGACCGGAAGGAGAACCGACCCGAGCCCGAGCGAAGTCGAGGGCGAGGGGAACGCCCAAATCTTCATACATTTCATGAAGCAACAGCGGTGCCCCCAACAAGAAGTCTTATTTCTTATTGTCAGCTGGGGCTCCAGGAATTGACTTTGCTCCGCTGTGGAAGTATATTATTTATATACTTTACAAATAGCACATTATCCTCTTATTAAAGGGGGATTCCATGAAACGAACCGTTTTTATTATTCTTGCGATTGCCTCAACCTGCGCTTTCGGCCAGGCAAATTCTGAGCAGGTTGCCGTGGTGCGGACCATTCTCGACAGCGCCGGACTGCAGGGCGTCACCGTGGAGAGCGTGACCAAGACCGATTCGCTCGGCAGGATCACCTCTCTCGACTTGACGAACAAGGAAATGGAAAAGGCCGGCGTCAAGGTGCTCCCGCCGTCCATCGGCACCCTTACGTCCCTCACGACCCTGCTTCTCGGGCGCAACAGCATAACCGACGTCCCTCCGGAAATAGGCCGGCTCACGTCGCTTGTCAAACTGGACCTCCAATACAACCAGATCGGCGAACTTCCTCCCGAACTCGGCAGCTGCGCTGCCCTGCAGGAGCTGGACGTTCGCCAGAACCAGCTCTCAAAACTGCCGCGAGAGCTGTTTACGCTCAAGTCGCTCAGGGTCCTGCAATTGTGGGGCAACCGGTTCACCTCGCTGCCCGAGGAAATAACCAAGCTCACCTCCCTTCGGGAGCTGTACCTCATGAACAACAGGCTTTTCACCCTTCCCGACGGCATCGTGAAGATGAAATGGCTCACGTACGTTGATTTTCAGGACAACAATCTGCGCACCGTCGGCGGAACTCGCGGCCTGGCTCAAGAAATGGGACGACCGCTGGAAGTCCAAGCAGAAATGCTGGTGAGCTGGCCGCGACCGAGGCCCGCTATTTTCTTCTGTAAACCGTAAATATCCGCTCCCGCAAAGCCGTCTTCCCTGCGTACGAAGGCGATCGTCGCCGTGAACGACTGCACGGCGGCATTCGGTCCCACGTACTCCTCGCTCAGCCCGTTGCCCTTTTGCCGCAGAAATCACATAATTTTCCTTTGAAGAACCCTGCCCCAAGGGGCAGGGTTCTTCCTTGCCTAAGGAAAATATATTTGTAATCCGCCCGCTAACCCCGCTCCAAGTCGCGGGGATTGCGCGGGCTGAGGCGTTCATGGATGTCATCACGCAGAAACCGGCAGGAGTACCCCTGGCATTTCTTCCCACCACGCGCGAAGAAATGCATGGACTGGGCATTGAGCAGCTCGACGTTATCATCGTAACGGGCGACGCCTACGTCGACCACCCCGCATTCGGCGCCGCCATGGTCGGAAGGTACCTCCAGTCGCTCGGAGTAACCGTGGGCATCATCGCAATGCCGGATGCAAATGACCCGGCCCGGTTCG
>CAVWBU010000053.1:0-13023 GCA_963753345.1 uncultured Fibrobacterota bacterium | reverse complement strand
ACACGACTCGATACTGCTGCGCACCCGCCCCGTGTCGAATCGAGAACGTCGCCTATTATTGGAGTTTTGGGCCCGGCATCAACTTTGTTTCACCGGTATGCTCCATGAAGGTGATTTTCCCGGTGGCAACCATGTTCGGAACCGGAAGCCTGTGGGTGTGGGACGGGAAATTCTTGTCGCCGGTCGACAGTTTCTTCTTCTCTGTTCGGGACACGGTGCCGCCGGCAATACTTTGCGTGAACAACGGCCTCATCCGCAACGATACGATCTTCACCGGCGATTCCGTCTTCAATCTCAGGGTCCGCATTACCGATAACCTCGGCTTGGGCGTAGACTCGGCATCGGTCAATGGCGGGCCGTTCGATGGCCACAGCGGCTCGGTTTACTACAAACTCTTCAGCAAGACTTACCAGTACTCCGCTTCCTCCACCCTCGCGTTCAACATTTTTGCGCTCGATCGGTTCGTGAACGGCACGGCAGCGCGCAAGACCTACTGGCTTGTATTTTCATCCGCCATCCCGCCGTCTCCAAAAGTATCCATTTCGGTGGTGTCGCCGCGCTCGGATACATCGATAGTGGCCGTCTCGCCCTATGTCATTTCGGGTGCCATAATCAACAACTCGGCGAGCGCGCTCAATTGTTCGGTCCTTCTGTATGTTGACGGAAGCGAAAACCCCCACGCTTGGCGCATTGCGGACAGCAGCACGCTGTGGCAATGGTCCGTCTCCCTCAACCTGGGCCCAAACCCGGTTAGAATCGTTGCGGTTGACAACGAGAGCGGAGTAACGCTTGACGAAAAGGATGTGATGCTGTTCTACAGCTCGACCTCTCCGGACACTTCTTCGCCGCGGATTCTGGACATAGAAGCTAACGGCTCGCCCGCGCAGGGCCTGTACACCAGCGCGGCCAGCGCCGCGCTCGCCGTGGAAGCCGTCGACGACGTGTCGCCCATAGACACTCTATCAGTCAACGGGAAGATGCTTTCCGGCGGCGGGCCCTGGTACTACGACACAATACCCCTTCAACACACCACAATAGGGAATCTTGTGGCCGTGAAGGCCACGGACAAGAAAGGCAATGTGGGTCGGGCGGCGGCGGTAATCTTTCGAAACAATCTGCCGATCATCCAACGATACCCGCGCACGTCATGCATCTATGCCGGCACTCTCTACAGGGACACGATCGTCGCGTTTGATCCTGACAACGACAGCCTTTCCTTTGATAAGGTCACCGGTCCCTTGGAAACGACGGTGGACCGGCATGGAGCGATACAATGGTTGCCGTCTCTGGCCGATACGGGTTTGCATACCATTTATATAAGCATTTTTGACGGATATCAATTTGTATACGATTACTACTTTCTCAACGTGCTAAAGCCGGGGCAGCCTCTGACGTCGCCCGTTGCCTTTGAAACCCAGGCCCAAGACTTCCCGCGATACCTGGTTGCCGGCAGAGATTCGCTGCACATGGTTCTGCAGGTTGCCGCGGGAACCGGTCTCCCTCCTTTTAACTATTGGACGCGAATCATCGGCAAGAATGGTCTTGCGGCGACCAGCACCGGCAGCATGATCTCGTGGGCGCCGACCGCGTCGGACACCGGGTATTGGCAGATCATTTCGATCGTGAGCGATCAGCTCTGGACTTCCGACACCCTGTATCCCGGCATTCTGGTTGTGCCGCCGAACAGGCCGTGTTCACTCTCGGTTTCCTATTCGGCCGACACGCTTGCGAACGGTGCGCTGCGTCTTGCCGACGCAAAGCTGCCGTTCACCCTGGTATTCAAAGTGTACGATCCGAACAATCCTCTGGTGGCCCGCCATCAATTCACCTTGTACGAGTCCGCGACGCACAGCTTTAACAGCTTCGATTCGGCGGTGGTGGACACCTTCGTTTACACGGTGGACCCGGCGATGTACACCGGATACGATACCATTGTGGCAACCGTGAACGACGAAGCCAGCTCCGACTCGATCCGGGTGCGACTGTATTTCGGATCGCCGCCCGACACGCCCGCAGTCGTCTCCCCGCTCGACACAGGGCTTGTCGCTTCGTCAAGTCTGGCACTCGCATTTTCAGGGCATGATCCGGACGGCGATTCGCTCACCTACGACGTCTACTTCGGCACCGACCCGGCCGCCCTTTCCCTGCTTGCGACCACCGCGGTTTCGGGAGCGGTCGTGCAGGACCTCGTCTCCAACCAGACCTACTACTGGCGCGTGGTCGCGCGCGACTGGAAGTCGCAAACGTCAAGCCAGCTCTGGAAATTTACGACCGGGACCGTTCACTGACCTGCTTTTATGCACGGGGAACCCGATCTGATGCACAGTATTCTCCTTGTCGACGACGACCCATCGATCTGCAGCATGCTGCTCGACTATTTCGACGGCAGGTACGACACGGCAACGGCCGCGAACGCCGGCGAGGCGCTTGCGTTGTGCGAAAAGCAATCATTTGACATGGTGATTTCGGACATCAACATGCCGGGCATGAAGGGACCGCAGCTCCTTGCGGAAATCAAGCGGCTCCACCCGGCGGCCCGCACGGTCCTCATCACGGCCTGTAACATCGACGACTACGTGCGCATTGCGCGGACGAGCGGCGTCTCCACCATCATCCCCAAGACGCTGCCGTTCAACTTCGACGAGCTTGACGCGGTGATAGACGGCCTTCTCACCGGCGACATCTTTGGCCTTTCGCGCTACATGCTTCCCTCGCACACGCGCCTCGGCGGCTTCGAAATCCGCTCGTCGCGCGAGGCGACGGATGTCCGTGAGGCGGCGGTGGCGCTGTTCACCGAGAAGCTCGGCGCCGCGGGCGACATGCGCCTCACCCTCGACGAAATCGTCACCAACGCGGTGTACCATGCCCCCGCCTTTCCCGACGGCACGCAGAAATACGAGGCATATTCCGAGGTTACGCTTGCTCCCGGCGAATTCGTTCATCTCGAATGCGCCTGCGATGCGGAAAAATACGGCATATCCGTGGTCGACGATGCCGGCAGGCTCACACGCGAAACCGTACTTTACAAGATCGAGCGCCAGTTGTCGGGCGAAGGTGCGCTTGACGTTTCGGGCAGGGGGCTGCACATGAGCAGGCTGTTCTCCGACCGGATGATCGTCAACATCGCCCCGAAAAAAAGGACCGAAGTTATCCTCATCAATTATTTTTCCCACAAGTACCGCGGGTACAAGCCGCTGTACATCAACGAACTGTAAGAAAAGCCTCACCACAGAGGCGCAGAGAACACCGAGATAAAACCAATAGTAATTCTTCCTTTCCTCTCTGTGACCTCTGTGCCACCGTGGTGATTTCTGCTTGTAAAGGGGGTTGACTCGATGATCAACCGATGCCGCGGCAGGAAGATCAAGCTGCAGGGCTTCAACAGCCTCACCAAGTCGCTCAGCTTCAACATCTACGATATATGCTACGCCCGCTCCAAGGCCTCCCAGTACGACTACCTCGACTACATCGACGAGGTGTACAATTCCAAGAAGATCCGCAGCATTCTTGAGGAAGTGACCAGGATCATCGAAGCCAACATCATCAACATGTCGAGCCAGGATTACGAGCCGCGCGGCGCGTCGGTGACCGTGCTCATCAACGAAGGGCACCTGTCGGTGCCGCAGGGAACCGTCGCGCATCTTGACAAAAGCCATATTTCGGCGCACACGTACCCCGAGACCAATCCCGTCACCGGCATCAGCACGTTCCGCGTGGACATCAACGTCACCACCTGCGGCACGATCTCGCCGCTCAACGCCCTCGATTTCCTCATCAACAGCTTCGACTCCGACATCGTGCTCATGGACTACAAGGTGCGGGGATTCACGCGTGACGTCCACGGCCGCAAGGTCTACATGGACCACGACATCACCTCGATCCAGGACTACATCTCCGACGAAATCCTCGACATCTACACCGCCTACGACATCAACATCGTCTCGGACAACATCTTCCACACCAAGATGATGCTGGGCAAGTTCAAGCTCGACAACTACCTGTTCGGCCCGGAAAACCAGTCGCTCACCCCTTCGGCCCGGTCGAAGATATCCACCCTTCTCCGCAACGAGATCCTCGAGATTTACCAGTGCAAGAACATCTACCCGTACGACGTGTGACATGAACACCGGCTTTTTCCACCGTTCCCGCCGCGCCACCCAGCACACCGAGTGGCTCAACAACAACATGGGGTTCTTCTACGCCATCAAGCGACGCTTGCGGTTCGGCGCGACCAAGTACCAGACCCTCGAGCTTGTTGACACAAGCGAATTCGGCCGCGTGCTCATCCTCGACGGCATCACCCAGGCGGCCCAGAAGGGCGAATGCTACTACCACGAACCCATGGTGCATCCCGCCATGTGCACGCACCCGCGCCCCGAGCGCGTCCTCGTGATCGGCGCGGGCGACGGCGGCATCATCCGCGAGGTGCTCAAGTATCCGTGCGTAAAATCGCTTGACCTCGCGGAGCTCGACGAAGGCGTTATCGAGTTTTCCCGAAAGTACCTGCCCTCGGTGCACCAGGGCGCCTTCGACGATCCCCGCGTCCGCATCCACATTTACGACGGCCGCGATTTCGTGGAAAAGCACCCGAAGAGTTTCGACATGGTGATCATGGACATGACCGACCCCTTCGGCCCTGCGCGGTTTCTGTACACGCGCGATTTTTTCCTCTCCGTAAAGCGGTCGTTTGTGGACCGGCGCGGCGTATTCGTAATGCACACCGAATCGCCCGTGACCAGGCCGCGCACGTTCGCCTGCATCCAGCGAACGCTCCGCTCCGTGTTTCCGCACGTGTGCCCGCTGTACTGCTACATCCACATGTACGCGACGCTGTGGTCGGTGACCGTTTCGTCGGACCGTTCGGACATGACGGCGGTGTCCCGCATCCAGGTTGACAAAAAACTCTCCCGCTACGGCATCAAGGGCCTCCGGTACTACACCGGGCGCATCCACGAGGCCGCGCAGGCATCGTGGCCGGTCCTGGAACAACTACTTGACAAACGCGCACGCATCCTCACCGACCGCCGCCCGGACATTCCCGACGAAATCGCCCACGAGTGAACGGTTGCGCTGGCAATGAATACATGTACGGCTGCTCCCACGTAACGTATATTTGATATCCTTTTTACGTCCCCTTTTTCAGAAAGGCCTCCGGCGGCAGACCGCCCTATGGATTTTGCAAGACTTTCCGGCCTTGTTGCGGCGCACGGCACGCCCGCCCTTTTCCTTTCGCAAGGCAGGCTCCGCGAGAGTTTTCGCGCCCTCGCCCTGTCCCTGCCGGGCGTGGAGCTGTTTTACGCTGTCAAGTCCAACGCCCAGACCGAGATCATCGACATTCTCAGGCAGGAGGGCAGTTCCTTCGACATCTGCACTAACGGCGAAATCGACATCGTAAGGAACTGCGGGGTCACGGCCGACAAGTGCATGCACACGCATCCCATCAAGCGGGATTCGGACATCAGCTATGCGCTCGATTTCGGCGTGTCCCTGTTTGTGGTGGACAACGAATTCGAGCTGTCAAAATTCCTGCCCTACAAAGAGCGTGCGAAGATCCTTGTCAGAATGAGCGTCCAGAACCCGTCGTGCATGGTAAATCTGTCACACAAATTCGGGTGCGCGCCCACCCAGACGTTTTCGCTTATTCAGAAGGCGCACGACATGGGACTTTCGATTGCGGGCATCAGCTTTCATGCCGGCTCGCAGAACGAAAACCCGCTCAAGTACATTGAGGCGCTCGATTTCTGCCGCGACATCTGCCGCAAGGCCGCGCTAAGCGGCATTGTGCTGAGCGTCATCGACATCGGCGGCGGCTTTCCCATCAATTACCTGAATCCCGTGCTGCCCATCCAGCGATTCTGCCAGCCCATCAACGAATACCTGGAACGCTATTTCACCAATTACCGCATCATCGCCGAGCCGGGCAGGGTGCTGTCGGGGCCGTGCATGGTGCTCGCCGCGAGGGTGATGGGCAAGTCCTTGCGCGGCGGCGTGTGGTGGTATTATCTTGACGAAGGGGTGTACGGCTCGTTTTCGGGCAAGGTGTTCGACCATGCCGACTATCCGCTGTTCGTGCCGCGCTCGGGCGAGACGTTCAATTCGGTGATCGCGGGCCCAACCTGCGACTCGTTCGACGTGCTGTACGAAAACATCGCGCTGCCGCAGCTCGAGATCGGCGACGTCATCCTGTTCGATTCCATGGGCGCATACACCACGGCGAGCGCCACCACGTTCAACGGATTTCCAAAGGCGAAGATCGTTGTTATTGACTAAAGGATAATACCATGGAAAACACTCCCCGTTACGAAACCGGCAGCAACGCTTCCCTGTGGCTCGAAAACCTGGTGAACGGGCTTTCGGGATTCACGCTGCGCGCCAAGCATGCATTGTACTACGGCGCCAGCCCGTTCCAGAAGATCGAGATATTTCACACCTACGCGTTCGGCAAGGTGCTCGTGCTCGGGGACAACATCGTGCTCACCGAGCGGGACGAGTACATCTACCACGAATCGATCACCCACCCCGCCATGAACATGCACGCAGACCCGCGCCGCGTGTGCATCATCGGCGGCGGCGACGGCGGCGTACTCAGGGAGGTGCTCAAGTACAAGGACGTCGAGACCGCGCTCGTGGTCGAGATCGACAAAATGGTGCGCGAGGCCGTCGCCGCCCATTTCCCGGCCCTAGCCAAATCGTTTTCGGACAAACGGAGCCGCGCGGAGTTCGCCGAAGGGTGTTCGTACCTCAAGAAATCCAAGGAGACGTTCGACGTGATACTCGTTGACTCGTACGATCCGGGCGGGCCGGTCCAGTCGCTCGAGACCGCCGATTTCTACCGGCTCGTCTTCGAACGTCTTGACAAGGGCGGCATCGCCGTGTTCCAGACCGATTCTCCCACCATCCGCGGCGAGTACCTGCGGTCCACCGTGGCGACCATTTCCTCGCTGTTCAAGGCATTCCGGCTGTACACCTGCACCATGCCGTCGTTTCCCGAAGGCATGTGCAGCTTCGTGATCTGCGCCAAGGACGGGCCGGACCTTGACAAATTCAACGAGAAGCGGTTTGCGTCGGTCGCCAAAAAGTGCCAGTATTACAATCCCGACATTCACCGCGGCGCGTTTCTGCTGCCCGAGTACATTAAGAAGATCGTGGCATGATTGGCTTATAGGTTTTCGAAACAATCCGCCGCAACGCCCGCAGGGGAAGCCGATCATGCAAAATCCCGCAAAAACCGATTTCGCCATTCATCCCCTTCTTGCAAACCGCTACAGTCCGCGCGCGTTTCTTGACAAGCAGATAGACCCTGTCGCTCTCAAGAGGATTTTTGAAGCGGCCCGCTGGGCGCCGTCGTGCAACAACGACCAGGAATGGTTTTACATCGCGGGAATCAGAAACCAGGGTCCGGATTTCAGCAGGATTTGTTCCACTCTCACTCCCAACAACCAGACGTGGGCCTCGCAGGCGGCCGTGCTGATGATCGTGTGCGGCCGCACTAGCTTTACGGGCGGCACAAAGCCCAACAAATGGCATGCCTACGACTGCGGCCAGTCTGCCGCCCACCTTACGTTTCAGGCTGCCGCCGAAGGGGTTTCGGTCCATCAGATGGCGGGATTCGATGCGCAGAAAGCAATTGCGGAGCTCTCCATTCCTGACGGTGTTGTTCCGCTCACGGCAATCGCGATGGGATATGCCGGCGACGCGTCGCTGCTGCCTCCCGTTCTTGCCGAGAGGGAAGCCGCGCCAAGGGTCAGAAGACCGCAGAAGGAGTTTGTGTTCGGGGGGATGTGGGGGAAGGCGCTGGAGTAACTGATAGGGTAAGCGTTTTCTGCCAGAAACCACTTTCTTTGCGCGACACTTCTTTCACATTCCCCGTATTCTATATTAATAGTGTAATGGCGAAATCAAAGGAGCCGCCTATGACATCGACATTCAAATCAAACACGATGGTGGCCGTAACCTTCGGAATCATGCTGCTTACCTCCACCGCGTTTTGCGCAATGATCGGCGATTTCGCGCCGACAGACGGTGGGAGCGAAATGGGTTTACAATTATTATTATTACTCCACGGATATTATTATTACTCCACTGGATCTCATATCTTTCCACCATAATGGATTCCCTGACAATATCAATAACAGTGTCCTCAAAATCCCTGCAAGGAAATGATACGGCAATTCTCCTCGGCGTTTCCGAGCGAGGAAGAAAAGTTTACGATGCTGGCGGCTTTGGAATACACACAGACACGACCGCTACCTGGAATTACACCGATACCGCGGTTGCATCGGGTGATTCCATAGTGGAGCATATGCCTTACCGCTGCCCTATTTTCCCGTTCTACAACACTCATGTGATCACTCAGGACAGCCTAAAAAAAGTCCTGCTGGATAATGACTCCATCTTTTGCTATGGCCAGGCAGGTGCTGGTGGTGCTTTTTGGGATTACTACTACCAGAATATCGGCCTATACTCTCTTTATTCAGAGGAAGGAAGTAATTCCGACTATCGTACTCAAGTAAATTTAATTTCCTTCAACAACCAGAACATCTCCGTCGCGGCCAAGCCTTTTGTCAGCAAACCCGCGGCGCGACCCACCGCGTCAATCCGGCATGCGGTGATCATCCTTGACGGTAAACAGATGAGAAGAAACGGAATTTATTACAACGTGAACGGGAAAAGGATTTCATCAATGCAGTATCATGGCATTCTGTTGGAGAAAATCGGGAACCAGTAATTAACATATGCGGGTGCCCGACAAATCTTTTTATTAATTCCTATACAAACGCAACGGCACATGATATATTAAACGTCTGCGAATGCAGAACCCGTTCCCCTTTCTTAACAAAGGGGAACGGTAAACCAGACTCGCACTCCGATGATTTCCGGCGAAGGTTTTTTCGAGATACTGCTCCTCTCTTCTCTACCTCCTGCTCGTCTCCATCAGAAATAGCGTGTCACCACATCATATTCCCCACAAAGGAAGGTTATGAGTTTTTCAGCTATCGGTCTATCCGATACAATGCTGCGGAGCGTCTCTGCGGCCGGGTACTCTTCGCCCACCGAAATCCAGAAGAAAGCGATCCCCCTCGCGCTTGACGGAAGGGACATCATCGGATGTGCGCCCACAGGCACAGGCAAGACAGCGGCATTCGTGCTTCCCATTCTCCAGCGGCTTGTCCAGCCACACCGTTCAGGACGCACGGGCCATTTTCCAAGGGCGCTTATTTTGACGCCCACACGCGAGCTCTGCCAGCAGATTGAGGATTCAATCCGCACCTATGGCAGGTTCTCGAATCTTTTTCCGGTCTCCATCTACGGCGGCGTCGACATCGAGCGCCAGTTTAGGGGCCTGCGCCAGGGCGCGGACATTGTTGTCGCGACGCCCGGCCGCCTGCTTGACCATTGCGAACGCCGGACCATCGACCTCACCCATATCGAAATCCTTGTTCTTGACGAAGCGGACAGAATGTACGACATGGGGTTTATCCAGGCGGTGCGGACCATTATCGCCAAGGTCCCGCGCCAGCGGCAGACACTGCTCTTTTCCGCGACAATGTCCCACGATATCCGGCGGCTCGTTTCGGAGATCCTTGTCAATCCGCACTACGTCGAGGTCGGAGACCCCTGCACGCCCGTTGATACCGTGGAACAGCTTTTCTATTCGGTGCCACAGCCGACAAAAATGGATCTTCTTATGCATATCCTTGCAAACGAGAACATCGGGCCCATGCTTGTGTTTTCGCGCACGAAGCACGGGGCAGACAAGATTTCGCGGCGACTGGAGCGGAACGGCATCAGATCGACGGCCATCCATTCGAACCGATCGCAGAGCCAGCGCAAGCGCGCGCTCGATGGGTTCAAGCGCAGGGAATTCAAGGTGCTGGTGGCCACCGATCTCGCGGCCCGCGGCATCGACGTGGACGGTATTTCGCATGTGGTCAACTACGACACGCCCGCATTTCCCGAAGATTACATCCATCGCATCGGCAGGACAGGCCGCGCCGAGGCAAAGGGAACCGCGGTGACGTTTGTTTCGGGCGAAGAACAGAGCTATCTGCGAAAAATCGAACACCTCACCGGCAAGCGTCTCGAGGTGAAGCGGTATCCCGGTTTTACCTGTCCGGGCCGCGTTGAACCGGAACCGGTCGCGCAGAGCGCGCCGGTGCTCCTAAGAAAACGACAGTATTACCGCACACCTCGTTTTGCCTGAAAAACAAGGGCGTCCCGCCGGGACGCCCTTTTCCAACCCATCTCCATTTGCTCGCGGTTTGTCAAATCCGGAAATACGGCGTTTCCGGCTTTGAGTTAAGGCCATAGACAACCGCGCGAATATCACTGCCGTAGGAAGCGTACGGCGAGGATTGCCACAATTTCGCGGTTATCGAGGAACCTTCGAAAAATTCTGGCGGATGCATCCTCCGCGGCGTATCTTACTGAAAACACCACTTCACGGGGACGTCTTGCCATGCGGCTTCCGCTCTGCATAATTCCATCGTCTGTTGCGCCATTTTTCCTGGTTGCATCATTGCACGCCTCTCCCGCAACAAAAGATACTCCGGAGAAAACCGGCGATTTGTACGGCAGCATCGTGATTGTGCGGCCGCCATCGGTGTTCGGCGGGGCACAGGCGGTGCTGTCGATTGACGGAAAAGACAGGAAATACGCAACCGGCCCTGCCGTGTTTGCGGCAGATGTCAAGGCGGGAGATTACGATGTGTACTCGGTGAATGCCGGCAAACCCGAAGCCGTGATACCGGTTGAGGCCGGAAAGACGCTGTATCTGGTTAAGGACAATGACGAGGCGGGACAGCTGTTGCTTGCCGCACTGCGCAGTCACGCTGCGGACCAGGGCGCGCTTAAGAAGATCATCAAAAGCCATCCATCAATCGATGCGGTGCCGGACTCCTCAGACTGGGCCGCGGTCATGATCGTTTCCCCGCCTTCCGCTTTTGGAGACCCGGCCGCGCTTGTCGTGGGTGACCGACGCAAAAAAGAGGACGTGAGCAAGCACACGCTCACCGCCCGAATGCTGCCGGGCTCGTACGCGTTGTTCGACAGCGCATCAGTAAAGCCCGTGGCAACCATAGCCGTTGATTCCGGCGGACTGCTGTATGTCGCGGCCCGCAGCAATGCAGGCGCCCAGCGTCAGTTGGGGGATATATTCTTCGACAACGGAAATCGCAAAGGCGCGCTTTCGCTTTACCGGTCCGCGCTCGCCGTTGATTCGACCACGGTCGATCTTTACAAAAGGTATGCCGGGCTCGCCCTCGAACTGGAAGGCGGCAAAGAGGCAATGACCGCTCTTCTGCGGCTCGACAAATCAGGCCAGGCAGACGGCCAGGACTGCCAGGCTCTGGCCGGTCTATTGGCGGCCGCGAACCGCAACGCTGAAGCTCAGCAGATGTACAACAAGGCGCTTGCCATGGCCAATACCACCCCGTCGGTTTTTACCGGGCTTGGGGCGGTCAAGTTCAAGTCCGGAGATTTGAGCGGCGCCGCCGCAGCCTACGAAAACGCCATCAGGCTTTTGCCGGATTCGGTAGGGCTTTACCGGATGGCAGGCGACGTGTACCTCAGGCAAAAAGACACTGCAAAGGCAATTGCATCGTATGATTTGTTTTTCAGCAAAGGCGGCAAGAACCCGGCAACTGCGTTTCTTGACGGCCGTCTCAAGTTTCTGCGCGGAGATTTCAAAGACGCAAGGACCTGTCTTCTCAGGGTTACGGGAAAAACAAAGGAAAAGCCGGAGTACCTGTGGATGCTTGGAGAATCTGAGTACCGGCTCAAGGGGTATGCGAAAGCCGCACCCCTGCTCGCCCGCGCTGCCGCGAATGCTCCACGTTCGCCTCAGTGGACTGCGCTGGTGGAAATGCTGCTGAATTCGCTTTCATGGACCAACGATTATGCAAAAATGCGTTACTGGGTGGAACGATACGCGCAATCGCCCCGGCGCCAGGCAGCCGCGGTTGCCTATTTCCGTGCCTTGCTTAAAGAGAAGACTTCGACAAAAGCCGCGCTGGCGCTGTACGACCAGTGCATAAAGAAATATCCCGGAGACTTTCGCAGTTACCTGCGCAGCGGGACCCTGCTTTCGGCGGACGGCGGAACGCAAGGCCGCGCACTGGAGCTGTTGAAGAAAGCCGCGGCGCTCGCCGATACGGTGCCCGAGGTCTGGAAGGCGCTTGCCGCGGTATACGGAAAGCTCGCAAGGCCCGACGACGAACTCGCCGCCCTGCAGGTGTGCATCTCCTCGAATCCGCAGGATGCGCAGGCCACTGCGCGCATCGGTGAGCTCATGTTGCGAAAGGGCAATACCGGCGAGGCAATCGAAAAGCTTGAAGCGGCCGGCAAGGCAGCCTCGGCCGATCCTGCCGTGCTCAAGGCGCTTGCGCAGGGTACGCCGCAACGGGAAAACCCGACTCCGCGATTGCGGTGCTCCAGCGCGCTGAGGCCGGCGCGCCCAAGGACATTGCGGTACGCGAGCGGCTCGTCGAGCTGCTTCGCAGGACCGGCCGCACCGACACTCTTTTGAGCGAATATAAGAAGATGCTCGATCTGAGGCGCGACACCGTCACCCTTACCGAGTATGCCAGCTTGCTTTTCGAGAACAAGAAATTCGCGGGAGGCCCAGAATGCGCTTGAGGATCTGCGCGCGACCCGGCCCGACTATGTACCGGGACTCATGCTTCTATGCAGGGTTTTACGGGCGCAGCAGAAATATCTGCCCGCAATCGACGTGTACAAGGAAATAGGCGCAATCGCCCCCTGCTGCCCGGAGGCTCTGTTCGAACGGGCCGAAACCCACCTCGAAAACGGCCAGCCATACTGGGCGGAGCTGTTCTACCAGCGTACCCTCAAGGTAAATCCGCGGCACGCGCATGCGGAGCTGGGATTGGCGCGGGTGGCAAACTGCGTCGTAATCGCAGCGCGTATATGCTCCATGTCAACCGCGCGCGCAACCTGGCGCAGGAAGATCCGGCAATAGAGCAGGAATATGCGGAGGGCCAGGGAGAGGCATGGTGAGTGGGG
>CAVWBU010000052.1:0-63222 GCA_963753345.1 uncultured Fibrobacterota bacterium | reverse complement strand
AACAACGCGCTCAATCATGACCTTCCGCATTTGCAAACTGCTTTGGTATGCACAAGTCCCTGTTGTTTTTTTCACCGGTTCGTGAAGGCGTTCTGCACACCCGGCACGCCCGAAGGATTCCACCAACCCCGTTCGATGCAGCCCGTTCGAATCGCCGTATCCAGCCGTTCTGCTCCCCGTTACAAATTCGTGTAACAGATAAATGCCGTACCCACAAGGAATTCATCCGGCTAATGGTCATTGTCCTTATTTTATGGTAGAATAGAGAAAAAGGCTCTTTGATAGCATTAGGGCATCCTTGCACCGGATCATGCGAAATGCAAATTCCATTTAACAGATAGGAGAGCGTATGAAAAAGGTCCTCAGTTTCTTGCTAATTGCGTTATGCAGTACCACATTGTTCGGCCAGACCGGTACTTTCCCGGTCATATTCCACAACAATACCAAGGTGTATGCCGATAGCCAGATTTATGTCTTATTCTGGGTGCAAAATAAATATTGGGTTGACAAAAATGGTGCCGTGCAGCCCTTTGTTGCGGCGGACGCCAATGCGCCAGGGCATTACACCAAGAACGGCAAGAATTATGCTGCTGTTTCCGTCCGTCTTTCCGATATGGTCAATTTCAGGTGTCCGACGGCGGTCGGCGGCGGACGACTCTATATGTCGGTCGGCAGTCCGTTCCTGGTAAACGTCTCGGACGGCGGGTTCGCGTTACCCGATCCCCAGAACCCGGGTGATCCCATGGCGGATGCCTACTGGGACTGGTACGAAATGGCCTACACCTATAACGGACTTCAGTTCGGCGGCAATACGACCCAGGTCGATATTTTCGGTTTTCCCTATTCCGTAAAAGTCTGTCAGTCTTCAACGCATTTCTTGGACAGTTGCGGCATCAGCAGCAGCAGCGGCTGGTCTATGCCAAAGATCATGAAACTCTTCAAGGACAGTATGTCGGCCCCTTTCCAGGCCTCCATCAAACCTACCCGCATTTTGGCGCCGCAAAACTCCAGCCAGTTCTACGTTGGAGGCGCCTACGACAGCTATTTCAAACCCATGCTTGATTCTCTCTGGACACTCTGGACGGCATCGCCGTTCACGTTCAAATACGGAGGCAGCACCTGGACGATAACCGGAAATGGCACCGATACGGTGACCGTATCCGGTAGCAATGCGGGAAAAATGAGCAAGCCCACCGCGAGGTCGATCTGGGCCAACAACAGCTTTGACCAGATGAGTCTTAACTTTGTGGCTCCACTTTCATCGGCACTGTGTCGCGGAGTGGCGCGAGACTCCAGCTGGTATAACAACCCTTCCACCTATTATCACAAAAGCAAGATCAGGAGCGAATTCGCCGATCTCCTGCACAGGATCAGCATTCATAATAAGGCCTACGGTTTTGGCTTTGACGATAACAACAATCAGAGTTCGGTGCTCATTGTGGGCAGCTCGCAACCGCTCGACTCCCTCGTCTTTGATATCGGATCGTTCGAGCCGCTGCCACCCGACGGTGTGATTGCTGCGCAGCAGAAATCACCGGCAAGCTCACATGCGATACGGATGGGTGCTAATAATGTCGTTCTTGTTCAAAGTGCAAGCCCTATTGAAAAGGTCTTGCTGGTTTCCCTCAATGGAAAATCCATGCGCAAGAGCCTGCAGGTGAACAATAATACATTCAGCATTGCAGGATTTTCGTCTGGTGCCTACATTGTGCGGATAACTGACAAGCAGGGTTTCACGACAACGCAAAGATTTTGCAAGAAGTAAACTGTCCGACGGTAATTGCTGTTGGTTAAAAGCTGGAGACACGGTGAGGAAAAATCCCGTGTCTCCTTTTTGTTTCCAAGAAGAAAGGGAGTGCAATCATAACCGATGGCGCCGGGACCGCAGCCAGGATAAACCACGACTGGGACGGCGGCACCATCATGACCGGCATTGCCGGGCCGTGCGCACCAGGGTAAAGGCGGACACCCAATGGAAATTGCATTCGATTTGCAACTTACGTTTATCCTCAACTCGGAACTGAACCCCATTTTGGTAAGAACATAAGAAAGCTTGTTGGCTATAGGCCGGAAACATGGCGCTATCGTATCGGTAAATATCGCCTTTTCTATTCCATTGATGACCAAGCAAAGATAGTTCTAATACTTACCGTTGAATTCCGTAAAGACGCCTGCTAATAAATTCGCATACGCCCCGACAGCGCTATTTAAGCACTATCATCCGTTTGACATTCACGTATTTGCCATCCACCGCGCTCCGGAGGAAATAGACTCCGTTTCCGCTTTTTTTTCCAGAAATCGAACCATTCAGCAGAGGTACCGAATGGTACCCTGCGCCCTGCCTGGCTGCGGCGATCCGTCCGATGACGCGCCCGCTCGGATCAAGCATTTCGAAGCCGACAACCGAGGGGGTTTCGAGGTAGTAGCGCACAACCTTACCCCGTATTTCGAGGCTGCGCAGAGCGCTTCCCGATTTTCCCCCGGCGCTGCCCGGACGGAAAATCGTTGAGACCTGGCCGAGCGGATACACAGTGTACGTGGCCGTGCCCTGGCCGAGCCCCGGTGAAGTGGCAGTGACGGTCACCGCCCCGGGGGTGAAGGTCGACCGCACGGCAACTTTACACATTCCACCTTCGGCACTAAGCTCCGGGTCAAGGGGCGCATGGTACCCGACCGGTTGTCCGGCGGTGACGAAGGCGTCGGTGCCGCCGCGGTATTCGCACGGTCCATTAACGGCAAAGGTGATTGCATTGGTCGCGGTAGGACACCAGTTGTTGTTTTTGTCAACAACGGTGGCGAGGATAGTCGCGACATCCGTTCCATTCGCGGTGATCTGGAAGAAGGTCCCGTCGGGCTTTTGCAGGTTCGGATCCACGGTCAATGTAACATGGTCGGGGTCGCCGGCCGTCACTTTTTGATCGGAGCAGACGACGTTGCCGCTGGAATCGAGCCCGTCGGCCTTGAGCGTACCCGCAGCCCAGGCCACGTCCCAATAGCATTGATAGGAGATGAGCGTCGTGGCCTGGTCTCTCCAGCTCGCATCGCCTCCGCCATCAGCCGTGTTGGGAACTTTTTCACCGAGGCTGGTCCCATTCAGCGATAACCGGACTTTCGGACAGTTGCTGAACACGTTGACACGCACGGTTCCCGTTCTGTTCCAATGGTGCGCGATTGCAATACCGGGCTTGATCGAATAAGGAATCCAGGAGACGCGGTAGATGTTGTACAACAATTTCGGAATACGATTCGCATCCATGACCGATGAACCGAACGATCGCGCGGTGCGGGCATCGCCTAGAAATGTCCCGACCTCACCCGGCGGCTCGGCAAGATACCAATGCGCGAGGCCGAACGCGTCCGCTTTCCAGGAGGCTTTCCAGTTCTGCATGTAAGGACCCGAAAACTCAAGCTCATGGTCATAGGCGAAGCGCGACATTCGGGCCGGCCCGGCATCCCACGCTTCCGCGCCATACGCCGGAAATTTGCCGCAAGTTCCCACCCCCCCATTTTTTTGTCCGGCTTCGCACCCCGACGAAGAACACTCTATGACATCGGAGATTCCGGCTTTGCAGCCGTCACCATACGACCGGTCCGACTGGGCCCGTTGTTCGATAGGATCCCATTGCAGCGCAAGCGCCTTGAGCGACCGCGCGAGGCTGTCGATAATGCCGGCGTTGGTGACTTCCCACATGAGAATGCTGGGGTGGTTGCGGTCATGGACTATCATGTCGCGATGCAATTGGGTCTTGAATTGAATTGTAATCGGCCTGAGGTTGTTGGCCTGGAACGCGCCCTCGCCGTCGCCGCTCGGCTGATCGACCATGACGCCGAACGCGTCGCACGCCTCCACGAACTCATGCGCGCAGGCGGAGTGGCCGGGCCGCCAGCTCGTACCGCCGCAATCGGCGGTCAGCTTCACGTCTTTCCACAAAAGCTCGTCGGGCACTGCCGAGCCGAGCGCCGGATAATTATAACGGCCCGCCATGCCCCACATGTAGTGCTTATGGCCGTTGATATAGGGATAGTCGGTGTCCCACGTGATTTTCCTGATCCCGAGCGGGCTTTCGAAAACATCGACCGTGGTCCCGCCGACCTTGACAATATGATAAACCTTATGCATGTTCGGTTTCCCCCAGGGGCTGTTGGCCGGGTACCACAGCTTCGGGTTGGCGATGTCGCCGCTCTGGTCGAAAACGACGCTTGTGCCGTTGCCGACCGATTGCACGCTTTGCTCGGTCAAGACCACGTTGTTCTGGTCGTCGACCACCTTGGTCGTCACCGTGACGCTCTGCGTCGCGCCGCTCTCGTTCATGACGTTAGTCATCATGCGCACGGTCGCGGTGGCATCGCTTGCGAGAACCGTTCCGACGCAGGTCCCCCAGTTGCTCACCACGGAATAGATGTTTGCCGGGACGTATACTTTGTTGGTAATACGCATCCACACCGGGCGAAAGAGGCCGCCGTCGTGCTGCCCGAACCGCGGTTCGCCCCCAAACCCCGGATCGGTATAGATCACGCCGGCATTGCTGACGCGGACGGCGAGAACATTGTCGGTCCCGTCGAAATGCACATAGGGCGTCGCATCGACGATGAACGGTTCGAAACCGTACGCATACGTGGCTTGAGTATCCAGCGTGCTGTTGCCTTTAATAAAGGTCCCGTTGATATATACCGCGGCGGCGACGTTGGCCCCTCCGAATTCAATGAAAACTTTGCGGCCGGCATACGACGCGGAAAGCGTGAAGTGCTTCCGGTAGCACATCATGCCGCCATAGGTAGCCCCGTCGCCGCTGATGTTGTTGATGTAGGTGTCATCGGCGTTGACGGTGTGCGGCACCCCGACTGTCTTCCACCCTGCGTCGCTAAACGCCACCGCGGTCGCCCCTATCGGATCACCTTTTGTGAACAACCATGGCGTAACGCCCATGTTTATGTCCACCCTGTCGCTCGCCTCAGGGCTATAGGTGTCCGCCAGACAGATTGCAGCTCCTGCGGCCGCAATGAGCGCAGCCGCCAGCACCATGTTCCGTTGCATAAAATCCCCCCCTTGTTCGGTTGATTGGATAGAGGTTCACGCGCCCTTCTCCTCTTAAGAATATAAGGATTAGGCGGCCCTGTGTCAACTTTGGCAACGGGGTTTCCGGGGCATGGGGTCAAGCGAGGCTAAATCGGAGCGAGTGGTGAGGGTTTTTCAGGCGCAGGTGACAGAAAAACAATCGCAGTCAAGAAATGACCCTGCCGGTTCAGGCGGAGGTGCGGTGGGCGCGGGAGCGATCGAACCGCTTGACCCAATTTGCATAATACTTGCCATTTTCGTCTGGAATACCTAGTTTCTTTATGGTGCTATTATACTCCGCTCAAAAGGCAATTGATTTACCAGTGTTCACGACCAGCCTCCCCTAGACGACATATTGATTATTTTTGGTTAATATAATATTCAATATTTCTCTTCAACAAACTATTTCCTTTAGTTCGTTTGATAACTAATACCTGTTATGCCCAGAAATTTAAAGACAACTAATCGGAAAAAGATAAAGACATAAGTTGGAGATATCTTAAGATTAGATCGTTGGACTCGTTGGAAAGGATATTAATGTGAAATCAAAATTGATTTTAATATTTTTAACCATTTGTTGCACGAGCTATTCTTCGGATGTCTCGAACGTAATTAAATTGCGAAAAGTACTATCTGGAAATATTGTTGCCTGGCCAATAAATTGCGAGAGCCTAGAAAATTGCCATGAAATAAATAAAAAGCTTTACGGTATATTTAAAAACCAATTTAAGATAAACATCATTCCTTTTGATACTGTTTTAGCCTTCTTCGCTGGCGATGTTCCCTCATATACCGACACGGTAAAATTGAATGAATTTACAACTAAATACAAAGTCAAATATGTTATTGCTCCTTTGATAATAGATATTTCCACAATGAGCGCAAATGGTGATGTCTCAAGTGAAATCAAAGAAAGGCTTTCATTGCCTGAATTGGCCCGAAAAAAAATGTCGCATTTGGAAGAATCATTAAAAATCTTAAACACAGAAGATGGCGAAATAATTGCCAGAGTATACGAAGAGGATAATTCAAGAACAAATAACAAAATGCAGGAAGTCTTAGAAGTAACTAAAGACCTAATAAAGGAAATTAAAGAACAATAGGCATAACAACGCGTTAAATCATGACTGTCCGCCGCTGCGATCACCTTTTGCGCGCGAGCTATCGCCTACTATCGAAAGATTGGTGGTTTGCAAAGGTGAAAATGCGGTCGTAGTCAGGCATATTAGCGCGGCGTTATGGCTCAAACAAATGAGTAAATACCATATCTTCACTGACCCTTAAAATATGGAACCTTTTGTTCTAGAAATAACCGAACAAACTCAGCAACGTCTCTGTGAACGAGACGTCAAATCGTATTTCTCCGCAAGCAGATTCTACAATCCCGCTATTTCTTTATTTTTCACTCAAGGGAATTTGGCGCTTCGTAAGGACAAATATATTGCCTTTCATAGGAATTATTTCGTTGGCTTGTCCCGCTACGCACGAGGCGTCCTAAAAAAGGAACTAAGAGAAATCATCAAAGGGCTGCAATTGTTATGTGATGCTATAGGCACTTTCCAATTTAAGGATTTCCTTCTATTTGACGGCATTTTTCAGGATTCCGTTTTGCTCGTTAATCCCCATGGTCGCATCCAGCTTTCAGCCAAATGTGCTCAGATGTCAAACCCCCTTTCTCTCATATTCCCTGATGAAAACCCGTTTGATCCTGATTCGGCAAAGGCCTTGCCTATCGTAGATGATGATTCAATTGAATTGCAAATTGATTCTATTCCGGTAAGGCGCACGGCAGGGGCTATCATCCTACCAAAAAACTATTTTCAACAGTTTGGCAATACCTCAATAAGAGTATTATATGAAAGCGGCGCTGGTAAAAGGTCCAAAGATGATGTGATCGAATTGTTTGGCGGCAGAGAAAACATTGATACAAATGTAATCGGAAGCTTGGCTTTTCCAAATCCTTTTTCACAAATACTATCTTGCAATCTTGCATCTGAGAATAATGCTTTTGTAAACGCTTTGGAATGCCTAAGAAGTGGGGGTTTTAAGTCCGCTTTTCAAGAATCAAACAAGGGTATCAACAAGAACTATTCAATGAGTTTTTCAATTAATGAGCTTATGGAAAAATTTTCGGTTGCAGAGACAACATTGAGACAGTTTATCAAGAGTGAAGAAAATCAACGGAACGGATTTATTACCAAAGCAAAAAGAGGAAAGTATATGTACAAGAGTACGCAAAAGGACAGGATCGCCAGTCTTCTTAAATAGCAGATTCCGCCAGTTTCCGCCGATTAAAACATATTGAGCCCGGCGAGTCCTTGTGCTTGGGCTTTTTGTTCTCATGTTCGTACAGCTCTTTTTAAAAAAAATAACCACGAATATTTTTCTCTCCAATAATTCGCGGCTTCCTATGCCGTTCCCAAACCAACTTAACCTAGATGGAGGTCCGTTATGTCCTCAAAAACCGAAAAGTTCGACGCTTTAGTAGCCATCGCCTATGACGAAGGTGAAACAATCAACTCATACGGGGATTTCAATGAAGCCTCTGAGGAGGGGCGCGATGTCCAATTGATTGAGCACGGCGGCTTGTGGCTCCTCGTTAAACGGACGGACGACGAAGAAGATATTCTGTCTTACACGGACGAAACCGAAGCCCGTGAGGCTTTCAAGGAGGCCAAAACTTTACGGTTTTTTCGATGCTCTCAGGACCCTTCGGACCGGAGGGTTGCGGGTTCGAATCCTGCAGGGCGCGCTTTACAATTGCGGATTGATGATTGACGATTGCGGATTGACAAAGGCTTTCTTTCTGGGAATCGGATATCTGATAAGCGATATTTTTTTATGGATTTCTGACCTCACCCCCGTCCCCTCTCCGATTGGAGAGGGGCGTGACAGATGCGAACGCAATGCAAGTTCCTGGCAACTGTCTTCTGCGCAGCGCCAGGCCGGACCGGAGGCCGCGCCAAAGCGCGGTGCCGCCCGGACCCGCCGCTCCCGCGGCATAGGGCCGTGGCGGCCCGAGGCCGAACGCCGAGACTGGAGGGAGGGCCGCCGCCGCACAGCGGCGGGGCGCCCAATCATTTCTATTTCTGCAACACCATGTAAGGCTCTAACTTTTCCTCTTCCCCATTCCCCGCTCAAACCTATTTTTTAACTTAATCATGTCCCCTGGACCCAATCTTCAAAAACAATTCGACGACAGCGTAAAGGAGGAGATACGCTCGGCAATCAATATCGCCGATGTGGTGGGCAGGCATGTGGCGCTCAAGGCCACGGGCCAGAACCTCAAGGGGCTGTGCCCTTTCCACAAGGAGAAAACGCCGTCGTTCACGGTGTCGCCGGCCAAGGGAATCTACTACTGCTTCGGCTGCCACAAGGGCGGCGACGTGTTCAATTTCCTCATGGAGCTGGAGGGCCTCACCTTTCCCGAGGCGCTCAGGCTCCTCGCCGACGAAGCGGGCATAAAACTTGCGCCCCCGAAACACGGGCCTGAGTACGCCCCTTCTCCCGGCGAGGAACCGGCCCAAGGATTTCCCTCCAAGGACGAGCTGTTCACCGTCAACCGTCTCGCGCTCGATTTCTACTACCGCCAGACCCGGAACTTTCCATTGGCCATAGACTACTTTGTCTCGCGCGGATTGTCAAAAGAGACCATCCGGGAGTTCCGGCTCGGGTACGCGCCGCCCGGGTGGACCGCGTTTCTGGATTTCGCCAAGCAGCATGGCGCGGCCGACACGCTCGTGGCCCGTGCCGGACTCGCAATTGTGAAGCCCGACACCGGCGGCATGTACGACCGGTTCCGCGACCGCATCATCTTCCCCATTTTCGACAGTTCAAAGCGGCCCGTGGGATTTGCCGGCCGGGGCCTCACCGCCGCCGCCGTGCCCAAGTACCTCAATTCGCCGGAAACCCCGCTGTACCGCAAAAGCGGCATTCTGTACGGATTTCATGAAACACACCGGCACGTTCGCGAAAAGAAAAGCGTGATCATCGTGGAAGGGTACATGGATTTCCTCGCCCTGTACCAGGCCGGCATAAAGAACGTGATCGCCGCCTCCGGCACCGCGTTCACCGACACGCACGCCCGCACGCTCCGGCGCTTTACCGATACGATTTTTCTCGTGTTCGACGGCGACGCTGCCGGCATCGAGGCGGCCCGCAGAGCGATCTTCGTGCTTGCGCCCTACAATTTCGACATCCGGGTGCTCACCATTCCCAACGACGAGGACCCCGACGATTTCGTGAAGGCAAAGGGTGCAACAGCGTTTGCGGAGCTGCTTGACAAATCTTCTGTGGACTACATGAAGTTCATCATCGATAAGACCGCGGCCGACAGCGGGGCAACCACGCCCTATGGAAAATCGGCCGCGCTTTCGGCGCTTGCCCCGCTCGCACAGTCGCTGTCCGATCCGGTGGTGCAGCGTGAGTTTGTCAAGCAGATCGGCGAGCGACTCTCGCTTGCCGAAGACGTGGTGTACCGCCAAATCCGCAAGGGGCCGGGCCAGCGCCCTTACGGGGATTCGCGCGGCCAGCCCGACCAGGCGGCGGAATATTTCGGCACCATCGAAGGGAATTTTGTCCGGCTCCTGCTGTGCAATCCGGCCCTTATCCCCGAAGCGCGGCAGTTTGTGCCGCCGGAAACGTTTACGGACCAATTCTCCGGTAAATTATATTTATCCATCCTGGCGAGTTACGACGAGCGCCGGAACCTCGACACCCTGCTTTCGAAGGTGTCCGACGACGAGAAACGGATCGTTAGTTTCGCGTTTGCAAATGAAGCTCCCGCGGCCGACGCGAACGAAGAACTTGTGCACACCATGAAGCGCCTGCAGGAAAAGTTCCTGCAACAGAAGATCCGCGACTGCACCGAGCGAATGAAAAAGGAACCCGGCACCGGAGCGGCGCTCCTGGAACAGGTAAAAGAATACTCCCTTCAACTGAAAGCGCTTTCCGGACAATAATGGCCTCCAACGAACCCCCATCGTCCCTGCCGATTGACAAGATAGCCGCACGGCTGCGCAAGCTCGCCCAGCTCCAGGGCTTCGTCACTCCCGACCAGATCGAGGAACTCGCGCCCACGCTCGAGGAGCGCGACAAGATAGAGACCATCCTCGAGCGGGAAAGCATCAGCATCAACGCCCTGGTGTCCGAGAAAAAGGAGGCGCCCCTCGAACGCCGCCCGCGGCGCATGATCTCGGTGCGGCGCATCCCCCGCTACGCAGACCCGACGTGGGTGTACCTCAACAGCGTGGGACGCGTGCCCCTGCTGTCGCGCGACCAGGAGGCCGAGTTCGCCATGCGGATGGAGTCGGCGCAGGAGAAACTGTACGACATGGCGTTCCGCTCTCCGGCGGCGCTCGACAGCCTGTACCGCATCGCGGCGGAGTTCAAGCGGAACGTGCTCGAATGCGCCGACGTCCTGCAGATCGAAGAGGATCAAATTGACAAAACGGATGAATGCGAAAAGCTGCGCTCCGCGTTTATCCGCACCGTGGCGCACATCCGGCACAAGAACAAGCTGCTGTCCGATCTCGCCGTGCAATCACGCGCAACCGGCGCCGCAAAGCGCAGGTACGACGTTCAGGAGAAGATCGACACGCTCCGCAGGGAAAGCACCGACCTGTGCAGGAAGCTCAATCTCAACGCGAAACAGGTCCAACATATCCTTGACAACTTCAAAGAACAGCTCAAGAAGAAAAACGAGGGTGCGCTCCTCGCGGAATTCCAGAAGTGGGAGGACGAGCGCAACCAGGCCAAGTGCGCCATCATCGAAGCGAACGTGCGGCTCGTGGTGAGCATCGCCAAGAAATACACCCTGCGCGGCATGGAGATCATCGACCTGATCCAGGAAGGCAACCGCGGCCTCATCAAGGCGGTGGAGAACTTCGATTACCGAAAGGGCTACAAGTTTTCCACCTACGCGACCTGGTGGATCAAGCAGGCAATATCGCGCGCCATCAACGACAAGTCAAAGACCATCCGCATCCCCGCCAACACACTCGACCTTGTCAACAAGACCATCCGCTATTGCCGCAAGCGGGTCACCGAGATGGGCACCGAGCCCACGCACGAGGAAATCGCGCGGGCGCTCGGCTATTCAGTCAACAAGGTGCAGATGGCGCTCGAATATTCGCTGGACCCGATTTCGCTCGACATGGAGATCGGCACCGACGGCACCACCACCTTCGGCGAATACATCGAGGACCCGAAGGCCGGCGACCCGGCCCAGCGGATGTCGCTTATCAAGCTCCGCGAGCACATCAAGACCGTGCTCGATTCCCTTGCCGACAAGGAGCGCGAGATCGTCACCATGCGGTTCGGCCTCGACGACGGCCGCATCAAGACCCTCAAGGAGATCGGCGAAGCGTTCAACATTTCCCGCGAGCGCGTGCGCCAGATCGAAACCAAGGCCCTCGCCAAGCTCAAGCATCCCAGCCGCACCAAACAACTGGCGGCGTGGAAGGAAGATCGGGATGAGATGATGATGGAGGATATTTAGGCTTCTTGAGTTTTTCTCCCTTTTTTAATTATCTCTTGTGAATACCATCCTTAGTGGGGGAAGTTTCCCCCTCGCTCCGGCCCGTCCGCGCCGGTTTACAAGGAAACATCCCGGAGGCGCGTTCGGTCCTCCGCTACCCCCTCCTGGGTGCACCCTAAGTGGAAGTAGTTGTAAAACCAGTCACCTGTGCGGGGGCACCCACGGAGAGTAGTTGAAAAGTTGAAACGTTGAATAGTTGAAGCGTTAAAGAGTTGAGAAATTGACAATTAGCAAAAGAAGCCTCTATCGATTTAATTTTGCGGATGTCAATTGGCGCGAAAAGAAGTAATTGACTTAATGGAATTCCGTTGCCGCGCGCCAGGCCGGACTGAAAGGTGCGCTGGAGCGCATTGCCGCCAGACCACGGCCCGCAGGGCCCTCGTGGCTGGCGGCAACGAGGCCGATAGGCCGAGCCTGGAAGGAGGGCCGCCGCCGCACTGCGGCGGGGCGCCCAAGTCTTTTAATTGATTTGCAAAACATTTTCACCGGCCCACCTGCCCCATCTTTACTTCCCCATCTTCTCCTTAACGGCCTTGGCCTCGGGCGAATCGGGGCAGGTTGACAGAAGCTTCTGCCACACCAGCTTCTTCTTGTCCGGCAGTTTCTTGGTTTCAAACACGAGACCCAGCGAATAGAGCGAGGCGCAGACTTTCTTTCCGTTGCGGAATTTTCTGAGGTAGTCCGAGAGGAGCTGTTCTGCCTTGTCAAAATCTTTCTTGCTCGCAAAGCACTCCGCGTACCAGTACGACGACTCGTCGGCAAGGGGCGATTCCGGGTACTGGGTGACAAGGTCCAAAAAGCCGCTGGCCGCGAGGTCCCAGCGCGACGCGTTGTAATCGCCGCACGCGATCTGGTACATCTTCTCCACCTGGGTGTTCTTCTGGGACGCGGAAACCGAATCCGACACCGCCTTGGCCTTCCACTGGTCCTGGATCTCCTGTGTCTTCTTGTCGATGAGCGACAGTTTGAATTTGCTTTCCGACAAACTGCCCTCGAGCGCCCCGATCTTCTGGCCGAGCTCCTCGAACCGCACCTGCATGTCCGCGCGGATGAGGCGGAGCAGCTCGTTCTGGCTTTTCTCCTCATTCCGCAGCGCCTGCTGCTCGGAGTCGACCATTGCTTTCAGGGAATCCACGTGTGCCTCCACCTGCTTGAGCTCCTGTATGCGGATCAGGGTGATGGAGGAGCAGGAGGAGAGAAGCATGCAAAAAATGATGGATGCTGGGATGATGATGATCCGGCTGATTTTCATAGTGACCTGCCTGCCTTTGAAGAAGTTCAGGTTCATTTCAAACATTGTTGATCTGCGGAGTGAAGTACAGTTTTTCCGTTGCAAATCCGAGGTTCTTCGCTTTTTCCATCAACCTGTCAAGCGTCGTCTTTTCAAGAGAGGGCTCTCTTGACAATATCCACAAATACTTCCTGGAACTCGCAATCATTGCGTACCGGTAATCCTGATCCAATTCAAGAATAACATAATCCGCATAGAAGGGCCCGAAAAATGATACCTTAAGATACCCTGTGTCCGCGTTTCTGGCAAACTTCGCCTTCCCGATCGCCATTTTCCTTTTTGACGACCTGGCGTCAACACCTGCATTTTCAACCCTGACCTTGCCGTCATTCCGAAGTGAATACGTCGCGGTCACCTGAATCAGGTTGTTTTCGAAACCCGCAGGCATGCGCGCGATTTCGTACCATCTTCCAAGATATTTGTTCAGATCAAAATGGGTAACGGGCTCCATGAATTTGCCTCCATGCTTCGCTTCATCTACCAATTGCCCCAGTCCGGCATCTTCGCGTTTCCGATGTTCGTCAGCCTTGTCAAATGCGTACCGTCGGCCCTGATTGCGTACAAATCGGTGGACCCGCCGCGGCTGCTCGAAAACACAAGGTGCTCGCCGTCGGCCGCCCAGGCAGGATACTCGTTGTTTCCCGGGCAGTTGGTCACCTGGAAGACGTTTGTGTGGTCGGTCTGCACGGTGAATATTTCGAACTTGCCGCCGGCCATGCACTGGTAGGCGATCTTGTCCCCTTTCGGGGACCAGGCCGGCGAGTCCTGGTACCCGCCCTCAAACACAAGCTGGTGAACGTTGGTGCCGTCGGCGTCCATCACGAATATGCGGGGCGCGCCGGTCCTGTCGGACGTGAAGGCGATCTGGTACCCGTTCGGCGACCAGCGCGGCGCCGTCTCGATGGAGGGCGCCTTGGTGAGCCGCTTGAGGTTGGTGCCGTCGAGGTCGCAGGTGTAAATCTCCATGTTGCCGTCGCGCGACGACGCGAACGCCACCCTTCCGGTGATGGGCGAATACGCGGGCGACGTCTGGATGTACCTGCTCGACATTATCGCCCCGCCCCTGCCGCCGATGGTCGCCTTGTAAATGTCGGGATGACCGCGGATAAACGACGTCCAGAGGAAGGTCGACGAATCGACAAAGGTCGGGAAGATGTTTATGGCGGAGGTCGCGGTAAGCGCGTGCATGTTGTCGCCGTCCCAGTCCATGATCCAGATGTTCTTCTTCGCGCCTTCGTCCTTTACAAAAAGCATTTTGCTCTCAAAAATGCCTTTCACGTTGAACAGCATACGCACGAGCTCGTTTGCAAATTTGTTGCCCACGGGCTTCAGGTGCCGCACGTCGGCCTCGTATTTCTTTTCGACAAGCGCGCTCCCCGATTTCGCATCGCGCAGGAAGCAGTCCACGCGGACATACTGCTGGCCGAACGTTTCGCAGGTTCCGTCAACATAGATCGGAATATTCTTTTCCGCAAACAAGGTGCTGTCGGTCTTCGTGATCCGGTACAAAGTAAACCTGCCGGAAAACTCAAGGTCGGCGGCAATGACCTTCCAGGGTTCGTCCTTGGCGATATGCCCGTCTCCCGCGATCTTGAACGGCATGATTGCTATGGAAATGCTGTCGAGGTTGCCGGCGTACGATTCGAGGGTGATACGCTCGGAGAACGCGCATGTTGAAAGACATGCGCTCACCATCACTGCCGTCCTGAGAAGTCTGATTGACACGTGGAGACACCTTTCCCTGTTACTGTTTGACATAGTGCAGCACGTACTTGATATCGAGCCTGTCTCCCTGAAAGCCCACGGGCAGCTTGCCGAACGGCGCTGCCGCCTTCACGGCCTTGGCGGCCATGTTGTCGAGGGTCGGGACGCCCGACGACCCGGCGATTGACACTCCGGAAATCTCGCCCGATGACAAAATGGTGAACACCACGGTCGCGGCCGCGTCCTTGCGGTCGGTGAGCCCCATGGGCGGCTTCCAATTCTCCTCGACCTTCGATATCACGCTGTTGAGGTACCATGCGTACTTGAACGACTGGCCGGCCGAGATATCAGATACGGACGCTGGAATCGCATCCAGCAATTCGTTAAGCTCGTCCTTCTTTTCCTCAGGCTTGTCCTCGGTTTTCCCCGCGCTTCTCGCCCGTTTCTTGGCAGGGACCGGCGTTGTCGCCTTGGGCTTGTTCTGCACCGCCTGCCTCACCGCCTGGACGGCCTGCACCGGCATGTTTACAAGGGTGAATGTCTTGGGACGCTCGTAGACCGTGGAACGGTAGAGCAGCCGTGCGGCAAGCGGGATGCCCGCAAAGATCATTATATGGAGCACAAGCGAGGCGACCACCACCGGCGCAAAAGATCCGCCGAGCGGCGCCACTGCCTGAGGCCGGCCGGGTGCTGCGGCAGACAGTGCCGTCACGACCCACCAGCTCCCTCTTTGACCGGCAGCGTGAGGAACCCGAGTTTGACCACCCCGGCGTTCTGGATGTCGGCTATCACGCGGATCACCAGGCCGTAGGGAACTTTCTTGTCGGCGTTGATGAACACCGGCGTCTTGATGCGGCCGCGGAACACTTCCCGGAAGCGCTTCTTGAAATCGCCCAGATTGATGCGCTCCTGGTCTATGAATATCTCGCTGCGGCCGTTGATCGACACCTGGATGTAATCGTTCACCTCGACGTTTTCCGCCTCGGCCTTGGGAAGATCAACCTGCACACCCTGCGTCATCATGGGCGCGGTGATCATAAAAATGATAAGCAGCGTGAACACCACGTCCACGAGGTTGGTGATGTTCAGGTCGGCGATGGCCTTCAGCCTTTTCCGTGACTTCATACGGCCTTTGCGCCCTTGTTGTCGCGAAAGAGGACGTCCAATATTTCGCGCTTCAAATGCGAGAACAGAAGGTTCTTGAATTCATCGAGTTCGTTTTCGATCCGGTCCGCGCGATGCACGAAATAATTGTAAAAGAGAACGGCCGGGATGGCCACCGCGAGGCCCACGAGCGTCACGACCAGAGCCTCGGCAATGCCGGGCGCCACCACCGGAAGGCTCGCCGACCCCTGGTTGCCTATCTCGTAGAACGAGTCCATGATCCCCCACACCGTGCCGAGGAGTCCGAGAAACGGGCATACCGAGGCGGATATGGCGAGCATGATAAGCCCGCTGTCCAGTTTCCTCGATATCCCGGCGAACGCCGAATCGATCCGCTCCAGGGTGATGGCGAACTGGTTCTGGATAAAGAACGCCGCGTCCCGTATCCCGGCGTGCGCGGTTGCATCATCGAGGATGCGTTTGAACTCGCTCACGCCCTTGAGCCCGAGCGCGCCCATGGGAGAAGCGAGGAGCGTCGCATCGGCCTTTTCTATTTCGACAAGCGCCTTCATGGAGCGATATTTCCGCAAAAAGAGCCTGTTGCGCTTCGACGCCCTGCCCACGTAGTAGAACCGGTTGAAGATCACCGCCCAGGTGACCACGGAGAAAATTCCGAGGAGAACGAGAATGCACCGCGCCACCCATCCGGAGCGCAGTATCATTTCTAGGATTGGAATGTTCATGCATGTTCCTTTCGGCGGAATAGGGGCAATTGATGAATCGGCAGCAACCAATAAAATATAGTTCGGTGACGTGGTTTTCCAAAACAGGACTTGCTATAACAATATTTAATAAAGAAAGGAGTTGGGCGTTTCCCTCGCTGCGCTCGGGTCGGTTCTCCTTCCGGTCTCGGGCCTTGCCCTCGAGCCGCCACGGCCCTATGGCCCACAGGGCCGGGTCCGGGCGGCATCCCGCTTTGGCGGGACCTCCAGTCGCCCCTAACGCGCGGCATCAAGATTCTCTTCAGTCAAGCATTTCTATTTGCGCCTTTTGGCGTTCGCCACAAATCGGTCGGCTCTTATTCTTTTCAACGTTTCAACTATTCAACTCTTCAACGCTTTTCTTCTCAACTCCTCAACTTCTCAACCTCTCAACTTCTGCCTAGAGGAAACTTCCCCCGCCTATATTTTATCTATTTCTTTCAACCACTTCTTCAAATCTGCAAGTGCTCTTTCACACAGCCGCATGTGCCGTTCCCGCTTCGGCGCCTTCCTTGTTGAAAGTTCAAGCGGCGGCAGCAGGCCAAAATGAAAGCTGCTCGGCGAAAACGGCCGCACCGGCGACCCGGTAACATGGCGGAGCAGCCCGCCGAGCGCCGTGGTTTCCGGCGGCGGTTCTATTGACTTTCCGGAAACAGCCGCTTCCGCAAACAACGCCGCCAGCATGCCCGTTGCGATGCTCTCCATGTACCCTTCGCCGCCGCACAGCTGGCCGGCGAGAAATACCGTGGGCATTTTCCTGAGCGAAAGATTCGGGTTCAGCAATTCCGGCGAATCCATGTAGGTGTTTCGGTGGCAGGAGCCCCAGCGGAGGAACTCCGCGTGCTCTAGGCCCGGAATCATCCTGAACACGCACTGCTGCTCGCCCTGTTTGAGCCGCGACTGGCAGGCGACGAGGCCGAAGCTCGCTCCGGCCGCGTCCTCGCGCCTCAGTTGACATACAGCAAACGGCCGCTTTCCGGTCTTCGGGTCGTCAAATCCAACGGGCTTAAGCGGGCCGTAGGCCATCGCCAGTCGGCCGCGCTTTGCCACGATGTCGAGAGGCAGGCATGCCTCGAAATACTTCTCCTCCTCGAACGGGTGTCTCTCTGCGGTTTCGGCGGCCGCTATCGCGCCGAGGAACGCATCGTATTCCTCTTCCGTAAACGGGCAGTTGCAGTAGTCCTTTTCCAAGGGCCGCCACCGCGAACCGAAGAACGCCTTCGACATGTCGATGGATTCCGCAGCCACAATGGGCGCAATGGCGTCGTAAAAATGGAGCGCTTCCCGCGAGACCGCGGCAGCCAGCCACGCAACGATCGCGTCGGACGACAGGGGGCCCGTTGCGACGATGACCGCATCGTGCACAGGCGGCGGCTCCGCAATTTCTCGCGTTTCAAGCGTGATGCCGGATACGTCGCGCAGTTCGGACAGAACGGCGGCCGAAAATGCCTTTCTGTCGACCGCAAGGGCCTTGCCTGCGGGTATCGCGCCTCTTTTTGCGCACGAAAGGAGCGGGCTTGACAGCAGCGAAAGCTCCTCCTTGAGCAGGGCCTGCGCACCGGGGAGTTCTGTTGACTTAAGCGAATTGGAGCAGACCAGCTCGGCGGGAAGGCCGGTCGCGTGCGCCGGCGTCATTTTCGCCGGCCGCATCTCGTACAGCGTGACCGCCACGCCGCGCCGCGCGAGCGCGAGTGCCGCTTCGCATCCGGCAAGACCCGCGCCGATGATTCCGATGGAACGCATCTTGTCGACTCGTGGGGGAGCAACGCCGGAGCCGCGCTTACTGTGCTTCGACCGCGCTCGGTTCGATGATGGGATACTCGGTCCTGCATTGCGGGCAACGGTGATACGCGCCTTTGCGTTTTGTGTCCTTGAACACGAGGATGCCGAACCCGCAGTGCGGGCATTTCTTCGCGACCGGCCTGTCCCATGTCGCAAAGGTGCATTTCGGGTAGGTGTTGCACCCGAAAAACAGGCGGCCGCGCTTGGTTTTACGCTCAATGAGCTGGCCCGTGCAGCCCTCGCGCGGGCACGCGACGCCGGTTGATATCGACTTGGTGTTCCTGCATTCCGGGTACCGCGAGCAGCCGAGGAACCGGTTGCCGTTGATGTTGAGCACCACCATGGGCGCGCCGCACTTGTCGCATTTCTCTCCGGACTGTTGCGGAGCCACCTTCTCGAAGGGCTCGGTGTAGCGGCACGCGGGAAACCCCTGACATGCGAGGAACTTGCCGTTTTTGCTCCACTTGACCACGAGTGGGAACTTCCCGCACTCGGGGCAGGTGCGGCCCGTAATCGTCTGGTTGGCCGCCTTGAGGTCCTTAATGTTGGCCTTGACGCCCTCCAACCGCCGTGAAAACGGCCCGTAAAAGTCCTTGAGCACCGCCACCCAGTCGGCCTCGCCCAATTCCACTTTGTCCAGCGAGTTTTCCATGGTGGCGGTGAACCCGACGTCGAACACGTCGGAAAACTGCTTCACCAGAATGTCCTTCACCATGTAGCCCACTTCGGTGGGTATAAACCGCTTGTTGTCGACGCCCACGTATTTCCGGCGCTTGAGCGTGTCGATGATTTGCGCGTAGGTGCTCGGCCTGCCGATGCCCTTGTCCTCGAGTTCACGCACGAGCGCGGCCTCGGAATACCGCGGCGGCGGCTGGGTGAAATGCTGTTTGTCGGACAGTTTCTGAAGCGCTACCGTCGCGTTCGCCTCCACCTCGGGAAGCCGCACGTTCTCGTCTTCCCCGTTCTCGGCGACGATTCTCTTCGGTCGTTTCCTCGTACAGAGCGAGAAACCCGTCGAATTTCTGGATGGAACCCGTGGCGCGGAACGTGCATCCGGCCGACGCCAGGTCGATACGGGTGGAATCGTATAGTGCGTTTTCCATCTGTGAAGCGAGAAATCGCTTCCATATCAGCTCGTAGAGCCGCTGCTGGTCCTTGCTCAGATAAGCGTGTACCTTGTCGGGTGAGAATTCCAGCGACACCTGGGAAGGACGGATGGCCTCGTGCGCGTCCTGCGCGTTTTTACTGCTTGCATACACCCTTGGTTCCTGCGGAAGGTATTTGTTGCCGTACTGCGACGCGATGAACTTACGCGCGCCCGCCAGCGCTTCCTGCGCTATGCGCGTGGAATCGGTGCGCATGTAGGTGATGAGACCCATGCTGCCCAATTCTCCCAGCTCGAGTCCTTCGTAAAGCTGCTGTGCGATGATCATGGTCTTTGTCGCGGAGAAATTGAGCTTGCGCGCCGCTTCCTGCTGGAGCGTGCTAGTGATGAACGGTGGATAGGGTCTTCGCGATTTTTCCACACGCTGCACATCGATGACGGTGAACGGCTTGTTGTTGAGCCGTTCCATCACGGTTTTGGCCGCGGCGGCATTCGGCAAGACCACGCAGGCTTGCTCTACCGTCTGCACCTTTGCACCGTCAACCGATAGGAGTTTCGCCCAAAACTCTATGCCCTTGTACTGGTGCTGGGAATGAATCGACCAGTATTCCCTCTTGACAAATGCTTTGATTTCGTCCTCGCGTTCGCAGATGAGCCGCAGGGCCACCGACTGCACGCGGCCCGCCGACAGGCCGCGAAACACCGTGCGCCAGAGGATGGGCGATATCTGGTACCCAACGATCCTGTCGAGGATCCTCCTCGCCTGCTGCGCGTTCACCTTGTTCATATCGATGTCACCCGGGTGGGCGATGGCATCCAGCACCGCGGGCTTGGTGATTTCGTTGAACTGCACGCGCTTGATGTTCGCATTCGCCTTGGCAATGTTCTGGGCCACGTGCCAGGCAATGGCCTCCCCTTCGCGGTCGGGGTCGGGAGCGAGATACACGATGTCCGCATGCGCAGCGTCGTCCTTGAGCGCCTTGAGGATGCGGTTTTTCCCTTTCGCAACCGTGTATTTCGGCTTGAAATCGTGCTCGATGTCGACGCCGAATTCCTTGCCCGGCAAATCGATGATGTGGCCCATGGTGGCCCTCACCGAATAGTTCTTGCCCAGGTACTTGGAGATGGTCTTGCACTTTGCGGGCGATTCGACGATAACCAGATGTTTCGGCATAGCGGACATGGTTCCTTGTCTAATGCGTAAAGGACACCGCGGCGGTCAATGACAAATCACCGGCGCGACAAACGGCCTCTAATATACATCGGCACGGTCTAGTGGCGGAAATGACGCATGCCCGTGAACACCATCGCGATGCCGTACTTGTTGCATGCGTCAATCACTTCGGCGTCGCGCTTTGAGCCGCCCGGCTCGACAATATAGCGGATGCCCGCCTTGTGCGCCTCCTCGATGTTGTCGGCAAACGGAAAGTAGGCGTCGGACGCGAGCACCAGCTCCGCGAACGCTTCGGCAAAATCCGGGCCCCCGTCCTTTTTCTCGGACGTAAAGTTCTCCCTCGTCTTGGTGACGGAAAGCTTGCGGAGCGAGTCCACCCTGTTGGGCTGGCCGGCGCCCATGCCCACCACGCGGTAGAATCCCGGCGCGTATTCCTGAGCGAGCACGATTGCGTTGGACTTGGTGTGTTTTGCCGCCGCCCAGGCGAAGCGGGCAAGCGGCGCCTTGCTTTCCGGGAACTGCGCCGTGGTGACCGTTTCCCATTTTTCGCATTCCACCACGTCGCGGTCCTGCCTGAGCATCGCGCCGACCACGTGTTTGTAAACGAACCGTTCTTCCTTCTTCCTGGCCAGATCGCCCGCCTTGAGAATCCGCAGCTGCGAGCTCTTGTCCTTAAGATACTGCAGCGCGTCCGGTGCAAAGTCCGGGGCGATAAGTATCTCCACGAACCTTCGGCCGAGGACCTGCGCGGCCGCCAGATCCATTGTCCGCGTCACGGCGATGACGCTGCCGAATGCCGACACCGGATCGCCCGACCATGCGGCCTCGATGGCCTCGGCAAGCGTTTTCCCGGTTGCAAACCCGCACGGGTTGGTGTGCTTGATCACGGCGGCGGCGGGTGTCGAGGCATTTTCCTTTGCCGCCTCTATCGCGGCATCGCCGTCCACGATATTGTTGTAGGACAATTCCTTTCCGTGAAGCTGCTCCGCGGTCGCCATGCACGGCTCGCTGCATTCCTTCGATTTAAAGAACATTGCCGACTGGTGCGGGTTTTCGCCGTACCGGAGCTCTCCGCCGTTGCGATAACAGAGCCTGAGCACTTCCTCGTTGAGATACCGGCGCGAAAAGTAAACGTCGATCGCCCCGTCGTATTCGGCGGTGTGGCCGAACGCCTTAACGGCAAGGGATTTCCTCATGTCAAGCGGCACGCCGCCGTTCTTCACCGCACGGGCGACCGCGGCGTAGTCGGCAGGGTCAACCACCACGGTCACATAGGCGTGGTTCTTTGCCGCGCTCCGGATCATGGCCGGCCCGCCGATGTCGATGTTCTCAATCGCCTCCTCCACGGTCACGCCCGGCTTCTCGATGGTGACCCGGAACGGGTACAGGTTCACCACCACCAGATCAATGGGCACGATGCCGTTCTTCTGCATCTGTTCGAGATGCGCAGGGTTTTCGCGTACCCCGAGAATCCCGCCGTGGACCTTGGGGTGGAGCGTCTTCACCCGTCCGTCCATGATTTCGGGAAATCCGGTAAGAGAGTCGACCGTGCGTCACCGGCACCTTGTTTTCGGCAAGAAGGCGGCTTGTGCCTCCGGTGGATACGATCTCGACCCCGCATTCGGCAAGAGCCCGCGCGAATTCAACGATTCCCGCCTTGTCGGACACGCTTATGAGCGCCCTGGTGATCTTTATCGCGTCACCCATGTGCCTCCCGGTGCAAAGGTTTCATTTTGGAAACCATAGAATATGCTTGATTGTGGGAAAGAATACCAAATTATGCATTAATACTATTTGGCGGGGGAAGGCCAGCCTGTCTCAAAACTCAAGAGAAGATCCGGGCGCCCCGCCGAAGACGGCGGCGGCCGTCCTTCCGGTCTCGGCCTTCGGCCTCGGGCTGCCTGCCACAAAGGCCCTGCGGGCCGTGGTCAGGCAGCACCGCGCTCTGGCGCGGCCTCCAGTCCTGCCTGGCGCGTGGCATCAGGAACATTCCACACTCTATGCATACCTGACAAATAGGAGTTTACTTGCGCGAGATCATAATGTTTCCAAATAGCGCAAGATATAGTCCTTGACAGAATATATTTCCGATGCCGCGCGTTAGGGGCGACTGGAGGTCCCGCCAAAGCGGGATGCCGCCTGGCCCCGCCGCTACCGCGGCATAGGGGCCGAGGCGGCCCGAGGCCGAAGGCCGACGACCCTTGGAAGCACCCGAAGGGGTGGACCGGAAGGAGAACCGACCCGACGCCGAGCACGTGCGAGGGGGAGGGTAACGCCCAAGTCATCTTTCATGGACAAAAATGCGAAGCTCTACCCCTTCCCCAATCTCTTCATAAACGGCCCGATGTCCGACGCCTCCTGCGGCCCGACGAGGACCTGCCAGCCGGGCATCTGCTCCTCGAGCTCGCCGGAAATGGACGCCACATACCCGGGAATGATGAGCTTCCGCGATGTGTACTGCGTGTCAACGTCTTTGCTTTTAAGGAACGCTCCGATCTTTTCTCCGTTGAACTTGCGCGCCGCCCACGCGGTGAGCACGCTCATGCCCTCGGCGTCGACAACGGCGAGGTGGACCGGCACGCCCACGTTTTCCAGCTCGCCGCTCACGATAAAATAGGTAAGCGAGAAATTCGTGGTGACGGCCAGCGGCGCGTCCGGCCCGGCATCTCCTATCTTGTAAATGCCGGCGTCGACCTGAATGGGCTTCTGCGGGTCGGTGTAGATGTTCTGGCGCAGGATAAGCAGGGGCAGCAGGGCCTCTCTGTCCGGCCTGTCGATCACGACGATGGACGCATACTTGCAGATCGCGCTCGACGCGTCGGCGACCATCTCGGCCGCCGACTGCCTGCCGGTGACAAAATTGACAATCGGATATCCCATCTGCTTCACCGACGACACAATCGCGGCCTTTCGGATTACGGTATTGTTCTGAATCATGGCCGCGGGGTTGTCGGCCGCAATATCAATAATAGTGTCCCTATGACCCTTGTCACCAAGAATTTGCGTGAGCTCGAACGCCTCATCGACGCTTGTCGCCGCCACACACACCGGCAGTTTCGCCTTTGTTAAGAATTCCGTGATTTCGTCTATATTGCTTTTGGTAACTGCATGAAGAATCGGTGCACGGTCGCCAATGGCCCGGCCGCACTCGATGAGGTTCTTGGACGAGACGCTTTGTAACATCATCGGTCCCTTGAAATGGGCGGCAACCGATTTTGCCGCATCAACGAATTTGCCGGCATCTCCGCTTACATTGTTGACACAGAGCATATCCACGCGGAGCGTTTCGCCCACGCGGACAATACAATAAGACTCTATTTCCGACGCGAGCCGGATTATTTCCTCTTTCGGCAACGTGTCGCTCACCCGGACCGCAATCGCGGTCTGGTGAACGAATGTCTTGTCATGCCGGAACATCACAATTTCGTTGCCCAGCGACACGTTTCTCTCCCCGGACCCGATCTTTAAAAGCCGGATGGGCGGCTCGCTTGCCGCGCCGATCACTTTTTTCGCTTCATCGGAAGCATACGGGCACTGCGACAACTCCGCGTTCTTCTGCGCGAGCTTCATGGCGAACGCCATGCACGTCGCCACGCCGCACTCGCCGCAGTTGGTTTTGGGGAGTAATTTGAATATATCCATCCCGGTGAGTTTTTTGGCCATTGCTAATTCCTTTTCATCTTATCAATAACATGTTTAATAGTCGTCACCGCCTCCGGATAATACATGATAAGTAAATTCGCACCTGCATTTATCAAGGCCATGGCCGCGCTCACCTCCAGATTTGCCCCTCGCTGCGCCGCATCGCCCCACGCGGAAAATTCCGGCCCACTTGCGTTGGCCTCCTTGCACTTTGCAGTCTCAAACCCGATGGCGCACACGAACGGCTGGGACAGCATGCCGTCTCCGCCGAGGCCGGCCAGCCTGATGCGCTCCATGACCGAATAGGTGTATTCGAGGCCGTAGCCAAGCGCACCGGTCATGGGGTCGATAACGATCTTGTCGGGTGCGATTCCCATTGTGGTAAGCAGAATGTTGAGCTGCTTTGCCATATTCACGTCGATGGGCGTCTGCGCGACAACGCAGTGGCCGTAGCCCATTGCCGCGCCGGCAATGGTCTTGTAGTTGTCGGTCTCGGCCCAGTTGAGCAGCAGGTTCTCGCCCGCGAAATCCGCGGCGATCTTCTTCATCACTTCGTTGCGCTTGTCAAAGTGCGCCGGACCGCTCACGATCACGGGCACGCCGACCGCCTTGAGGACCGCGCCGACCGTGTCGGCGGCGTGCTGGGGCGGGCGGTTCCCCTTGTCGGGATGGCATCCGTCAAGGCGAACGGAGATTGCCTGCACGCCAAGCTTTTCAACGCAGTAGCGCGCCATTGAGGCCGGATCGGCAAGCTGGGTCCCGTAATAATCACGCAGCGTCTGCGGATATTTCTCCGGTGGGACATCGAATACTTCCATGACAATCGCGGTCGGATTTGCCGCCTCGCCTTCCATATAGCGGAACGGAAGGATTGTTTCCCCACCGATAACGAGCCTGCTCGTACGCGTGCCGCTGCCGCCGAGCGTGACGGGAAGGATCCGGCCCGACAGAGTCTCCTTCGCATGAGCAAATCTTGAGGGAAGGATGATTTCCGGATCGGATTCGCGCTCCCGGCGAATTTCCGGGGACGTTCCACCGTTCTTTGCTTGCAACCTGGTCGCGGACGCAAGCAGGGACCTTACTGCATCTTCCAGCCCGGGCTCCCTGGCGCCTAATGCAGCCTTTCGCGACAGATCAGCCACAACCGCACGGACATAGGTTAACGATTCGTCAAGCGATGCTCCAGTATCGGGAACCGGCGGCACCTCCAGCGGTTTTCCAACGACAATAACCTTCGACAAAGCTACGGGTTTTGCAGCAGGCACCTTGGCAGGTTTCACTTCCTTTGCAATGGCGCCGCCCTGTGATGCCGCCCTTGCCTCATCGGTCTTCTGCGCCTCGGGGCTGGGAGCAGTGATATCCCACATGTCAAGTGCCGGATGCTTCTTTTCCTTCAGGAACGTGAGGATGCTTTTCGTGTCAACGCCTGTTGTTTCGTCGGCCATTCTGTCGAGCAGGTCGGGCCATTGCGTGCGCTTCGCCGCGATTTCCAGATCTTCCTTCATCTGCTGCTTGAGCGACGACGGCATCCATACGATGCGGCTGAACCCGCCCTCTGCCGCAAGAAACTTCTTTGACAGAAGGAAACTCTTGCCGCAGCCGATGAACCCGGGCGTCTGCTGGCCCCCGCCCACATTGCCCGCGAGCGTGGAGAATTTCATGCCGAGCGGCGTGTCTCCCGTGTATTCGCGGTTGACAACGATGATGCCGTTGAGCTCCGGCACCACGGCGCATATCGCCTCGAAGCACCCGCACGAGGTCATGGGGTTCTTCATGATCGAATACATGGTGATCTCTTCCACGGCCTTGTTCGAGTGCAGGTGCACGTAGTCGTTGATGTTCTTCCACACGCCGCGCACCGGGTCCAGCAATTCCCCCTTGGTAAGCGGCTGATTGGGACCCGTGGGGTCGATTTCGTAGGCTGCCTTGCCGTCGAGCCAGTTGTACGCGCCGCACAGGCCCAGTCTTTCGGGCGTTATAACGCACACATGGTTGGGCGCGAACGACTGGCATAACAGGCAGCTGTAGAAAATATCGGCGTTTTCGTCGGTCATGGATTCGAGGCGCAGATTTCGCTCGCGGTATACCCGCCGCGCCTCCCCCACAAGCTCCTCCACCTTGTCGGCGGCGGTGTACAGTGTCACCTGCACCTTGTCGACAATGGCCGGATAATCGCTCAGGAATTTCGCGCGGACGATCTCGCCCAGGTGCCGTATGCGGAATCCCTTTGCAAATGCGTCTTTGCTGATGCGCGCCCACACGATGTCGCGCTGGCCCATGTGCCACACGCCTTCGGCGCCGTTGATAAGATGGTGCACCTGTCGCTCCAGAATCGGCTCGAAATCGGGCTGCATCTTGCGGCCCGCGACTTCTATCCAGATGGCGAGCGGCAGCTGCGTTCCCGGTTCGACTTCGTCAGCCTCTTTTCCCACGACAATGATCTTCCCGTCTTCAACCTCAGCCGGTTCTTTCATGGTGCAGTATTCAAATGCCGTGGTGCGCGTGCCGCCGAATTCGACGTGCACCTGTTCTTTGCGGATGCGCTCGCCCGCGAAGGCGGAACCGTAGTTGACGGGAATGGGCACGCTGGTGACTTTGACTTTGCATCCGCGCACTTCGAGCGCGCGCGCCACCATGGCGTCGAGCGGAACGTTGCTCACCACATGCTCGTAGGTGCAGATGCCGGTCGGAAGAATCTGCGGGATCGGCGTGTTCGCGATGGTCGGGAACCCGTAGTTGATGCATCCGGCCGCGGCCGCGTATTTCTCTTCGTCAACCTCGCCGAGCGCGAGCACGAACGCAAACACCCTGTTCTTGTTGTAGGCAAGGTTCCGTTTGAAATCGCCCTTTTTCACTCCGCCGAACGACAGCGCGGTACGGCTGGCAAACCCGAGCGCGTGGATGCTCGCGCTGATGTCCTTTCCAAACGGGACAAGCCGCGTGGGCCATCCGAGCTCAACGCCCTTACTGGCGAGCTGTTCGGCAAACGACACGCCGTGAACGTGTCCCGCCATGAACACATACAGATTCTTGCTCTGCAGTTCGCGCGCGAGCTTCACGGCGGCGTCTGCGTCGGGCGCGGCGCCCACGATTGCGGCAAAACCCGGCGCGGAGCCGTCCACGAATTCCACCCCGCGCTCGCGCATGATCACATCGTCGGCCGCGCCCAGCCAGATGCCCTGTACCGGGTTAGGCCCGATAACGGTCTTGCACGCCTCGATGATCTCGAACGCAAACAGCGTGGCCATGCCCGCGTCAAGCGCCTTCCCAAGGTACGGAAGCCATGTTGTGTCGCGCGGGACCGGCGGAAGCAGCCTATCGCATTCGGCAAGCACGCCGCCAAGCTGGCCGAGCGTGGTGATTTCCGAGCCGAGCATTGAATACGCAACCGGCAGGAAATAGCCCGAGTTGGGAAACGCCACGGGGCAGGCAGGCCCTTTTTCCGCAAGCGCCTCCTCAACCTTTTTCTTTGCCTGCGCAACCGCTGCATGGGCGCCGCGGATCGCAGAAGTCGCAATGAGTTTAGACATCGAGCGCCCTTCTTTCCTTCATGTCAAACAGCATGCGCTGCCTCTTTGTGTTTATGCCGAGCGCCTCGCGTTTCTTGTCGATATGGTCGAGTATGATCTTCACCTGCGTTGCGGTATGCGAACCCCAGGCGAATTTTCCGCCGAACGTCTCTTCAACGCCCTGCGTGAGCATCTTGTTCAGATTCTCGCCGCCGACTACGTGGAGCGGACTTCCGAGCAGCACGAGCATGCCCGAGGCCACGAAGTAGTGGCCTATCGCCACGGCCTTTTCGCTCATCCATTCGGGCGCAGCGCCCGCTGCGGGAAGGTCGGAAATGTCTTCGCCGAGACCGCCCTCGCGCAGAACGTCGCAGGCAGCCGACAGTATTCTGCTGTTGTCGACGCACGACCCCATGTGCAGCACTGGCGGGATGCCGATGGCTTCGCACACTTCGGCAAGACCCGGCGAAGCCGCTTGGCGCGCGGTCTCGGGCGACAGCAGCCCGGCCTTGGCGCAGCTTATCGCCGCGCACCCGGTGAGCAGGACCAGCACGTCATGGGCAATAAGCTCCTTGACAAGAGGCACAATGGTACCGTCGAGGTTCTTCTTCGGGTTGTTGCATCCGACAACGCCGGCGATCCCGCGTATGCGGCCGTCGATAATGGCATCATTGAGCGGCCGGAAGGTGCTGCGGAAACGGCCGCCGAGCATCTCGTGGATGGCGCGCACCGAAAACCCCGCCACAAAATCGACGCGGCTGTCGGGGATCTCCACCATGTCTTTCTTCCTGTTTGCAAAGTTGTCGATTGCTGACCTCACCAGCGAGCGCGCCTGTTCCATGGCGTGCTCCTCATTGAAGTCGACGGTCTCGAAACCGGCGGTGTGCGCGAGCTTCGACGTGGCCACCACCCTGGTGTGGAAGCAGGCCGCCACCGACGCGAGCGACGGCATGATGCACTGCACGTCCACGAGCATCATTTCCACGGCGCCGGTCATGATGGCAAGCTCCTGCTGGAGGAAATTCCCGGCCACGGGAATGCCGCGCCGCATGAGCATCTCGTTGGCGGTGCAGCAGATGCCCGACAGCCGGATCCCGGCCGCGCCCTTGCTTTTTGCATATTCGATCGCGGCGGGTTCCTCGCACGCCGCCGCCACACAGTCGGACAGCGCGGGCTCGTGGCCGTGCACCACGATGTTCACGTGGTCTTTCGCAATGACGCCGAGGTTGACGGAAGAGAGCACCGGCTTCGGCGTGCCGAAAAGGATGTCGGAAACCGCGGTGGCGATCATGGACCCACCCCAGCCATCCGCGATCGATGTTGTGATCGTGCCCAGTTCAAGATGGTCGAACGCGTGGTCCACACCCATGTGCGTGCGGTGCATGAGCTCCACCACCGAATGGTCTATGCCGTGCGGCCGGACGCCCGCTTTCTGCCATATCGCCTGGCGCTTGACAGGCGCTTGGGACAGCGTCTTCATGGGTTCTTCACTGTGCGCGAATTCCGCATCCAGTGCGTCGGCAAGGTCACGCGCTATGTCGAGTGCCCCCCGGTCCTTGGTATCTATCTTGTAAAGTTCCGCCACTTCCAGGAGTTTCCGCTCATCGGCATTATCTTGTACGAGTCGGTTTTCCCCTCGGCCACCATGCGCAGCGTGCGCACAAGGTGGCGGCCGTGGTCCGAATGCGCCGACGTTCCGGCCGCGACGGCGCGGCTCAGGTTCCGCGCAGCGATGGTGTCTGCGTCGGCCCCGCACATGCCCCGCGGCGTCTTCGCAGAAATTCTGCACGGCCCCATGTTGCAGTTCTTGCAGCACAGCCCCTCGACGCCGAATTTACAAACGACATTCGCGGCAGAGCGGTCCCATACGGTTTCTATGCCCCGCTTTTTTGCCGCATCCCGCATTTGAACAGTTGCAGGATCGGAATGAGACAGATTTTCCTGATTTTTTAACATCTTCCTCCAAGTAACTAAGAATCTGGGCGTTCCCCTCGCCTTCGTTAAAACTCTGGCTCGGGTCGGTTCTCCTCCGGGCTCGGCTATTCGCCTCGTTGCCGGTCCGCCCCTAGTCGCCTCCGGCGAAGGGTCGGCCGGCAATTCGCTCTGGCTCACCCTCCGGTCCACCTAACGCGAGGCATAGGAACTTTTATCATTCAAACAACTTTTTCGCGCCAATCGGCATCCGCATCATATCAACCCAGGGCCATTTCATCCTTTAGCAATCTCAGCCATTACCCCCGCAACACCTTTGTAAATCTCACTGGTTTCACCAATATCTCTCACCGTCCCGCCGTTCTCATCCATTACCTTGATCGCCTCATCGTACGGTAACATAAACACTCTGTCAAACCCGCTTTCGTCAACAGCTTTTTGTTGCGCATCGTTCAATCTGCCGGAACCATCCCGGAGCATATTGACAACAAGTGCCCGATGCCTTACCCTTGTCTTCATCTCATCAACAAGCTCACCAACCCGTTTGGCCGTGCGCAGGCCACGAATTGACGGATCGGAAACGGTCACCAGCCAGTCCACCGCGAGCAGCGTGCGGCGGGACAGGTGTTCGAGCCCCGCCTCGCAGTCCACCGCGATGGAAGGATAGTTCCTCGCTATGCGAGCAAGCACGTCGCGGAGCACGTTGTTCGCAAAACAATAGCAGCCCGGCCCCTCGGGCCTTCCCATCACAATCAGGTCGAACCCTTCGCTTTCGACAAGCGCCCGGTTGATGGCAGCTTCCAGAAACTGCTGTTTGGAAAGGCCGTTGCCGAGCGCCCCGGCCTTGCTCCTCGTGTCTTCCCGAACGCCGCCCACGGTTGCCGAATACGAAACCCCGAGCATTTCGTTGAGATTGGCGTTGCTGTCCGCATCCACCGCAAGCACGGGCGTCTTCCCGTTTGCAACGAGCCAGCGCACCATGAGCGCGGCAATGGTCGTCTTGCCGGTGCCGCCTTTGCCGGTGAGTGCGATGGTGGGCACTGTTGGTTCTTCCCGTTGGTTTGGAATGGTTGATGGGTTAATGAGTTGATGCGTTGATGAGTTGACTGGTTGACAACCTCATAAACCGACATGTGGTCTTTCTTTTCTGTAACCCATAAACCCTTTAACCTCTTCTCTGCAACGCCTCCGACGTCCCTGCCAGCAGGTCGAACACCCGTTCGGCCTGCGATTCGGAAAGCGACCCTGTTCCACACGACGGGGTGAGCATCGACTGCTTGCGAATAAGCGCCTTATCAATTCCCTTTGACGCGAGCAGGTCAGCGGCCTTGTCGTATTTCCCAACGAGCGAATCAACGGTCTCGGCCGCGATTTTCTCCGACGTGGGCACAATGCCCCACGCAATTCGGTTGCCGGCTTTTAGAAATTCGCCGATTGGTCCAGCGTACAGCGCAATGGACTCGCCGTAGCCGTAAGCGTCGAAATTGATGATGTCAACGCCCGCCTCGGCAAGAATGGGCCATTCGGTGTTGCCGCAGCAATGCACGCCGCACAACGCGTCGGCGCCGTGGATCGCCTCGGCCACTTCCGCAAGGGCCGCTATCACATCGTCGCGATGGACCGAAACATAGGTGGACGATCCGAACGCGGACAATATTGGTTCGTCAACGAAGCAGATGAGGTTATCTGCATATTGCTTGAACAGCCCGAGCTGCCAACGGCATTTTGCGACACACCCCTTTACAATGATGTCGCGAAAGGCCTCGTTATAATAAATGGCGCGCTTGTTCTCATCAACAATCGACAGGCCGATGGAAAGCGGGCCCGTTGTCTGGACCTTAAGCCACGGCCGTTTCCCGCCGCCGGATTTCAGTCTGTCAAGCAGAGCATAAATCCCGCGTGAAAACGCCGGCGTGATCGCAAATGCGCTCCAGTCGCCGCTTTCCTGGGATGCCATGAATTTTTCGTAGAACGCGGCCATGGCCGCAGCGCTTGTGTTGTCGTCGGCGGTGTCGAAAAACATTCTTCCCTTTGCCTCGTCGATAACGACGCAGGGCAGGCCCTCGGCATACTGGATCTCCATCTGCTCGCGCAGGCCCAGCCTGGGCAGCTGCGGCCAGATAGGACAGTCCGGGATTTTGTCAAGAACAATGTCGACCGCCTTCTCCGCGCTTGCATGCGGCAGGCTGCCGATTGCGGTGGCGAGGAAGGGTGATGGTGAGGCCATGATAGTTCTATTCTCCTCGTATTAAAAAAGTGGGCGTTCCCCCGCTTCGCGGGGTCGGTTCTCCTCCGGGCTCGGCTATTCGCCTCGTTGCCGGACCGCCCCTATGCCTTCGGCGGGGTCAGCCGGCAATGCGCTCTAGCGCACCCTCCGTCGCCCCTAACGCGCGGCATAAGAAATATCATTAGTCAAGCTTAACTTTTCGCCATCCTGAATTTCAAGGCAATCTGTTAGAGACTCTTCATTCTTCAATCCGCAATCCGCAATCATCAATCCACAATTCCTATCGGTGCCCCCGCAGTAAAAGTTTCTATCTCTCACATCAACTCGCTAGGGGGGCTACCCATGAGGGGGCAGCGCAGGACCCCGCAGGCCGAAGGCCGAGGAGGCCGGAGCGAGGGGGAGACCTCCCCCCTTGAGACTCTTTCCATTTTCTATTGTCAATAATCTATAAGCTATCGCCTCAAACCCCGCCTTAAGATCCTTTGTTCCCGGCATGTCAAGAATCGAAATTCCCTTGCAATCAGCATCAACAAATTTATCATCGAATGGAATTCTTCCCAGAACTTCAATCGCGCCGAAATCTTCCGAAAGCAGCGCCCGCTCATCATCATCATTTCTTATCTTGTTAAGCACAAAGAAAAGCTTGCTCGAAAGGCCTATGTCCTTTGACAAGTTAATTATCCGCCTCGCCGTCTCCCTGCTCCTCGTTCCGGGCTCGAGGACGATTATCATCGCGTCAACGCCCTGCGCCGTGGCGCGGCCCAGGTGCTCGATGCCGGGTTCCATGTCGACCACCACGGTTTCGTCGTCGCGCAGTACGAGGTGGCGGATGAGCTTTTTGAGAAACACGTTTTCAGGGCACGCGCAGCCGCCGCCGCCGGATTTCACGGCGCCGAGCACGAGCAGGGAAACGCGGTTGTGCTCAAGCCCGTACTTCTCGGCGATATCGGCAACTTCCGGCGACAGCGAGAACATCTGCCCGGCCCTGCCCGGAATCGCACCGGTTCGCTGCTCAATGAGGCCCGCTTCCCGCGCCAGGGGTCGGATCTTCGGCAGAAATTCCTGCGGAAATCCCAGGGCCGAAGCCAGGTTCGCATCGGGGTCGGCGTCTATGGCGATCACTCTCTGGCCTTTGCCGGAAAATATTCGGCACAGCGCAGCAGCGAGCGTGGATTTTCCCACCCCGCCTTTCCCGGAAACCGCAATCTTGAGACCGCGCATGGGTATTCCCCTGCTATAAATGAGTGTATAAAATAATTGAATACCCCCCAGCAAGGTTCCGGGGGCTTCGGCACCTGCGAAAAAGAACATGGCTCCGCGTAACGGCCCGAAATCAACAATACGGCGTAGCGGCCTCCGTATTTAATCATCCTGTGCATAACAACGTCGCCTGCGCCTCGGGAAAGAACTATTTTCAGCTCTTTGCATTTGCGAAGAAGCACCTCAACCATACCAGGATCGGTCTATGTTCCGGCCACAAATCAAAGTCTGCGACTGCACGATCCGCGACGGCGGATTGATGAACAACTCGAAATTCACGCTCGAGACCGTGCGAAACATCTACTCGGCCTGCAGCCAGGCAGGCGTCGATATCATCGAGCTGGGATACCGCAACAGCAAGGAGCACTTCTCGCCCGGCAAGTACGGGGCATGGCGGTTCTGCGAAGAGGACATGCTCAGGAAGGCCACCGAAGGCGTAACCAAGACCGCCAAGATAGCGATCATGCAGGACGCGCACAAGGCCACCGGCGACGACGTCATCCCCAAATCGGAAAGCGTGGTCGACATGGTCCGCGTCGCCACCTACGTCAAAGACGTTGACAAGGCGATCGCGCTTGCAAACAACGCGACGAAAAAAGGATACGAAGCCACCATCAACATCATGGCCATTTCGCATGTGCTTGAGCGCGACCTCGACGAGGCCCTGCAGCAGATCGAGTCCGAGACGTCAATCACGGCGTGTTACATCGTCGACAGCTTCGGGTCACTGTACAGCGAAGACATCGACTACCTTGTCCACAAATTCCAGCGCTACCTGCGCACCAAGGAAATCGGCATACACTGCCACAACCAGATGCAGCTCGGATTCGCCAACACCATCGAAGGGATCATCAAAAACGCCAATTATCTTGACGGCACGCTTTACGGCCTCGGCCGCGCGGCAGGCAATTGCCCGCTCGAACTCCTCATGGGGTTCCTCAAGAACCCCAAGTTCAACATCAGGCCCATCCTTGACGTGATCGAAACCACCATCTTGCCGCTGCGCGCGGAAATGGAATGGGGATATAACATTCCCTACATGGTTTCGGGAATGCTCAATCTTCATCCGCAGGACGCCATGAGCTTCGTGGACGGCCAGAGGGCGGGAACAGGCAAAGACACGTTTGTCAAGTTTTACGAGAGGATGAGGGCGGAGGACGAAGCTTAAATAAATTCATACTTGTCAATAAAACAAATCTTCATGTGGGGGAAGGCTCCCCCTCGCTCCGGCCCGGCGCTCGTATTCTCAAAGTTCACCTTATTCCGCGCCGGTCCTCCGCTACCCCCTCCTGCGTAGCCCCCTTGACAAATCAGTGGCAAGCCCGAAGCATCGCTGCGGGGGCACGCAGAAACGATAGCCGACAGGAAAGGCTCCAATTTTTATTTTGGTCATGGTGCAACAGCGCACGAGTACCCTGTTTGACCGGAAATCAAAAAACGTGTGCCACTGTCGTCCACGAAGACAGGTTTCTTAAATCAGGTGCCGCATGGCGAACGCGAGGCGCGGGAACCTGCCCAAACTCAAGCCGATGATTTTTGTAATGGAGCGCTTGTCAGGAGGAATCTTCGACAGCGCAGCGAACGCCGCGTTGTAATCTGCGTCGGGTATCTTGAAGAGCGCGTCCTTTGCCCGCGCCAGCCTCTCCTGCTTTTTCCCCAGGGCCTTGAGCCAGCGCTTCTCATAGCCTCTGCATGCGGCGCGCATTTTTTCCGGTGATCCTGCGGCAAGCATCTCGCACGCGCAGAGGCCGGCCAGCGTCCCGCTTATCACGGCCTCCATGATGCCCGCTCGCGAAAACGGGTTGACCATGCTCGCCGCGTCGCCCGCCTTCGCCAGTCTGCTCACCGCGATCGGCAGCTGCTTCCCGCCGCAGGGGATCGCGCCCGCATGGCGCCCCTTTACGGTCGCGTCGGGAAAGTTTGACGCGAGAAACGAAGCGAGAAGTTTTCTTATGTCAACCTTCCCGCGGTATGAAGCACCCAGCACCAGCCCGATGTTTGCGCCGTTGTTTTCGCGGGGAAACGCCCAAACATAGCCGCCCGGCGCAACGCTGCCACCAAGATGGACATGGATTTCGTCCGCGGCAATGCCGGCGTTTTCCGCTATGACAAAATACGCAGGTTCCAGATCGGGCGGTTTCCAGGCGATATTCTCATTTTTCCCGAACCCCGCGATCGGGCCGGAAGCATCGATCACGGTGCGGCCCGACACTACGGTCCCGTCGGCAAATCGCACGCCGCGGAGCGAACCCGATTCCGGCGCGATGCCAGCCACGCACGCGTTGAGCCGCATCTCAGCGCCGAGCGCTTTGCACTGCCCGGCCAAGTCGCGCTGCATCAGTTGCCTGTTGATGATGCAGCCCGCCTCCTTTGCGAAATGGGTGACTCTCGATCCGTCGGCGGAACAAAGCACCAGCTTGCTTATCTTGAACCGCACCCATTCCGGTTTCACGTCAAGCGCCGCATAAAGCTGATCGGTCCACACGCCTTCGGCGCAGGCAATGGGTTTTTCCCACGGCGCGACCCGGTCAACCAGCAGCACCGACGGCTTCGGCTTTGCCGCAAGCGCTGCAAGCGCCGCGCTCAGGCCCGCCGGCCCTGCGCCGATTATGATGATGTCGAAGGTTTGAGGCATGGCTGCCGTTAAATATACTAGGCACCCTGTTTGCGGGAACGGCAAAATTGGGGTGCGCGCCCGTTGCCGGGCATTGTGTAATCTCATGCTTGCATTTGTCGGCGGATTGTGATAATTTCCATGATGAAACTCTACACGCATTCCGTTTCCAGCATTAGATTGGCATGCCGCAAGCCCGGAGCACCATGACCCGAGACCTCAAATCCCTAATCGGCCCGCTGCTTGACTCTTCGGAATTCCTCTTAGCCGCGGCCTCCTTGCGCGCTCACCCCACGGCCAGCCGCCTGTTCGGAAGGTCGACGCGGCCGCTCACCGCCAAAGAAATCTCGCACCTTGAGGCGCGCGGCAACACCTGCGCCGATTGGCGAAAGATCCGCGTCGCACGCGGCTTCAATCCGTCCGCAATATTCCATTCAACATTTTCAGGTTCCTGCATAATCGGCTCGTTTTCCAAGCGTGCGGTCAAGGTGGACGCCGGACTCGCGCTCCCCTGCGGCATTTACAAAAGCACGATCATCGATTCGGAAATCGGAAACGACAGCCTGGTGTGCAATTCCGTTGTGTCGCGCTGCGTCATCGCCGCCGGTGCAGTGGTCTTTTCCGTGGGAGAGCTTGCGTGCAGCGGCACGACCGCTTTCGGCAACGGAACCGTTGTTCAGGTGGGGATTGAGACCGGCGGCCGCGACATCCCCGTGTATGCCGAACTTTCGGTTCCCGTCGCGCGCGAAGCAGCCCTGCGTCGCGGCGACCGGTCGTTTCTCGGTGAATATGCGCGCTTTGTCAAGAACTACGCGCGAGGCTGCTCCCTGCCGTTCAGCGTCGTCGGCGCGGGCGCTATTGTCCGGTGCTCGGCCAGGGTTGTCGACGCGTTTCTTGGGCCGGGCTGCATGGTCAGCGGCGCCGCGCTTGTGGAAAACGCCACAATGCTGTGCTCGGCGCCAGGCGAAACTCGTGTGGAGGATGGCGCAATCGTGAGGAACTCGTGCCTGCAATGGGGCTGCACGGTTTCTTCCATGGCAATTGTCGAACACTCGGTGTTTGCCGAGCACTCCTCCGCGGAAAAGCATGCGAAGGTGACGAACAGCATTGTCGGGCCCAACACGCAGATCGCCCAGGGCGAGGTGACCGCAAGCCTCGTCGGGCCGTTTGTGGGCCTCCATCATCAGTCGATGCTCATCGGCGTTCTGTGGCCCCAAGGAAAGGGAAATGTCGCCAGCGGCGCGAACGTGGGTTCCAACCACACCTCGCGTGCGCCCGATCAAGAGCTTTGGTGCGGGGAGGGGATGTTTCTTGGGCTCGGGGTCAACGTGAAGTATCCGGCTGATTTTTCCCGCGCGCCGTACACCGTGATCGCCACCGGCGTCACCACGCCCCCGCAGAGGCTCGAATTCCCATTCTCGCTTATCAACATTCCCGCCCACCGCCCCGAAGGCGCCCGGCCCTCCCAGAACGAGCTGTTTCCGGGATGGGTTTTGTCCGACAACCTGTACATGGTCCTCAGAAACGAGGCAAAGTTCGAGAAGCGCAACAGGGCAACGCGGTCCTCATTCTCGTTTGAAACGTTCTCCCCCGGCATCATCGACCTGCTCCTTCACGGACGCGACCGCCTCGCCCTGGTAACCGAGACCCGACCCTGGTACGACGAATCGCACATTCCCGGCGCCGGCCAGAACTTCATCACCGAGCAGAACCGCCGGAAAGGCATTGACACGTACAACTTCTTCATAGAATATTATTGTCTGCGCGGGCTTGTTTCCCGGCTTGCTTCCAAAGGATCAGCGTTGTCGATATATGGCAGGGCAACGGCCGACCCTCTGTGGGAACACCAGCGCGCCATGCTCTCAAGAGAAGGCTTCACCTCCCGCAGCATAAGGGAAAACTGCGAGCGGCTTCTCGGCATGCTCGACACCATCGCGGCCGGGACACTTTCGGCAAAGGAAAAGGACGACGCGCGGGGCCGGCGCATTATCGACGATTACGATATGGCTCATGGTGCGGCGTCGGGGGATGCTTTTGTCAAGGAAACCATTTCGAGAACACTGCGAATGAAAGCCGCAATACGGAAGATACTGGCGCGATTGTAGCGAAACCCCGGCCGAAAACCACAAAGGAACGCATGGAACCCGAAATCGTCAGAACCGATAAACCGTACCGGCAACGGCTCTTTACCGTTTATCTCGTGTGCCTCGCCGCGCTTGGCCTTGTCCTCTACTTCGGCCTTCCACCGTATTTTGCCTATGTGAATCGGGTCGGCTTTCAGGACCTGATGACCGCGTCGGAAATAACCATAATCTGCCTGCTTGTCCCGCTTGTCGGGCCGTCCATCTATCTGATCGTCGTGGGCAGGAGGATCATTCGCTCAAAGCGTATGCCCTATCCGGGCCAGAAGGTGATCCACGACACAAAGGTAGTCGACGGATCAAGGGCAATTCGGCGCGGCAGGACGCTTCTCTGGCTCGGCATCGTGTGCATCTTCCTGGTGATCGCCGGCGTGGGGCGCTCGGTGTACCTGATCGAGACGTTCAGGCATTTCAATCCGTTCAAGGCCTGGAAGGCGCAGTCGAGGGTGGTGATGATGGAGAATTCGAGGGCCGGAGCTTTGGCAAGTTACAAGTTGAAAGTTGAGAGTTCAGAGTTGAGAGTTAAGAGTGAAGAGTTGAAAAAGAAGAGTTGACAGTTGACGGTTGGTAGTTGACAGATAAGATAGAATTGTCTACTGATTATTCCCCAAGATGTTTGAGCTGCTGAGAGGGCGGATTACCTGCGGTTTGGTTTTCAAGGATCGCAGTAGGGATTTGGAGGATGAACAGAAGAATACGATCAAGGATGATCGTGGCACACCGAATTACTTCACATAAATGAACAGGCCACCACTCCCGGATGGTGTGGCTGGAATAAATGCAAGAGTTCAAAGTTGAAAGTTCAAAGTCCGGGATTTTTTCTGTTTTCCGCTATCTTGCTTTCAACTTGCAACTTTCAACTTTGAACTCTTTTACTGCGACCACCACGCCGGCTGCCGGTCCCACCTGTGCTGTTTCAGCTCGGCAAGAAGCGCATTGTCAAGCGGCCCGGCCTGAGACGCGGCGATGTTCGAAAGCACGTGGCCTTTTCTGCGCATGCCCGGGATCGTGGTGGACACGATCGGATTGCTCAGGATGAACCTGAGCGCCATTTCCGGCAGGGTCATCCCCTGAGGCAGGATCTGCCTGAGCCGGTCCACGCGGTCCATGCTCGGCTCAAAATTTTCCTGAACAAAGTAGCTTGAGCGCCAATCATTCGCCGGGAATGTGGTGGTTCGCGTCACCGCGCCCGCAAGCGTGCCCTCGTCGAACGGCACGCGCGCGATCACGGCGGTGCCGTATGCCCTGCACACCGGCAGCAGCCGGTCCTCGGGCGCCTGGTCGAAAATGTTGTAAATCACCTGGACACAGTCCACAATCCCTGTCTGAATCGTTTCGAGGCAGTTGTCGGGCTCCCACCTGTTGACGGACACCCCCACCGCCTTGATCTTGCCCTGGCGTTTAAGCCGCGCGACCGCGTCCTGCCACCGGTGGTCGCGCGCCCATCCGTCTTCCCACACGTGAAACTGCAAGAGGTCTATCGGAACTTCGAGGTTCTTCAGGCTTTTCTCCGCGTATTCGATGATGTGTTCGGGCGGAAAGCAATCATCGAGAGCGTAGTCGGCCTTGGATGGCCACTTGAGGTTCTTGGGCGGAATTTTCGTCGCGACGTAGAGTTTCTTCTCCGGGTGCCGCTTGATGAGCCGTGCGAGAATCCTTTCGCTTTTTCCCTTGCCGTAGGCCCAGGCGGTGTCGAAAAAATTACATCCGTTTTCCACAGCGCAGTCGAGCGCCTCGTCGGATTCCGCGTCGCTGGAGCCGGTCCAGTCGGCCAGCCCCCACATGCCGCAGCCGATTTCGCTCACCTGCCAGTTGGTTTTTCCGAAGGGACGGTAGTTCATGGGCGTCTCCTTCCGTATGAAGTGCACCGAAGGTTAGGTGCTATGGGTGAATGGTGTCAGTTGTTTATGGTTGGATAAGTATTCTGAATATAGTGATAGGCAACAGCGGATGGCAATAACGCTCTTTATCGTCATTCATCGGTCGATAGTATATTTCTTCATTATCTTTCTAAGTAACTCATTGTTTTTCCCGGTTTCCTTTGTGTCATCGTGGTGATTCTTCCTCAACCAGGCAAACAACCATGACGAATTTCCGTATCATCGAAGGCGGCGCCCCGCTTCTCGAAACAATCGCGCCGTTGTGGCGAAAGCTCACCCGCCATCATGCGGGCATTTCCGTCCATTTCAGCGGCGAGTTTCAAACCATGCGCTGGCCCGGCCGGAGGGCCGATCTGCTGGAAAAGGCGGCCGCAGGCTCGCTGCGCATCGCGCTCGCGGAGAGTGCCGCCGGAAGACGATGCGTTGGATACTGTGTCGCGGTCATCAACAGCCGCGGCCATGCCGAAATCGAGTCGATGTATGTCGACGAGTCTTTTCGCCGCCGTGGCGTCGGCAGTTCGCTTGTCAAGCGGATGCTGAACTGGTTCGGAAGGAAGAAGGTGAAATCGGCGTCCGTCAACGTTGCGGTCGGCAACGAGTCGGCGTTCAAGTTCTACGAGCAGTGGGGGTTTTATCCGAGGGTGACGTCGCTGGTGCAAAGAAGAGAAAGAAAGCGAAAAGTAAATACAAAGAGAAGACCTGGGCGTTCCCCTCGCCTACGTCAAAACTGAGGCTCGGGTCGGTTCTCCTTCCGGTCTCGGCCTTCAGCCTCGGGCCGCCACGGCCCTATGGCCCACAGGGCCGGGTCCGGGCAGCATCCCGCTCTAGCGGGACCTCCAGTCGCCCCTAACGCACAGTAACGGAATTCTATTCAGTCAAAGCTTTTTCCTTGGTTTTTTACTGCAACCAATTCATAACTTATCTTGTATCCGTTCCAAACACTCGAAAAAAGCCTGGCCATGCCGCCCAGAAGGTCCTAAATTATGGTATGGTGAGGGGGAAGGAGGAGTTATGCCGACTTTGCGGCGCTTTGCAATCGTCTTTTTCTGTTTTCTTGCCTGCAGTTCCTCCCTGTTCGGCCAACAGATCAACATCACCGGCACTGTCAAGAACGCAGCAGGCAAACCGCTTGCCGGCGCCATGGTAAGCATTGTGTCGGCCGGGAAGTCGGCGGTCACCGACTCAACGGGCGTGTATGCCATAGTTTCCGGGTCTACGGCGGTCCTTCACCCATCTTCGTCCTCGCCGTGCGCCACAGGCCGGATCACCCTTGCCAACGGCGTGCTGCGGTTTTCGGTTGTCAATGCACGGGAACGCGTCCGTCTGGAACTCTTCGACTGCCACGGCAGGCTCGCAGCATCGCTTCTCGACAGGGACCTTTCCAAGGGCGAATACCGGATTTCCCTTCTTGCCGGAGCGCAGGTGCCGCTGTCCTCGCAGGTTTACTTCCTGAAGGCCGCCGTGGGTTTCGCCGCAACGGTGATTCCCATGCCGTTCACGAACGGGGCAAAACCGTGCACCGGATTTTCGCAGCCTGCGGGAAGCCGGACTGCCGCACTTGACAAAATCGCAGCTTTAGTCGATTCGATGCTTGCCGGATCGGTCGGCTACACCACGGCCAGCCTCTCCATAGACAGCTACACCGGCGTGTACGATTTCGTGCTGAGCAGGACCGTGCCCGACGGTCAGGCCGTGGTTGTCCAGACCTCGCAGGCAGGCGACAGACTCGCGCTAAAACCCGCGCTTGCGTTTGCCGCAGACGACGGCTCCGCCATGCCCACGATTACTGTTGACACATCGCAGAAGTACCAGACGATTCTCGGGTTCGGCGCGGCGTTCACCGAGGCGGCCGTTTACTGCATGAGCAACATAGGACCGGGGCCGCGCAAGGAAATCATGGATCTGTTCTTCAACCCGTACACCGGCGCGGGATTCACCATGGGCCGCACGCAGATAGGCTCCAGCGATTTCTCGGTGGCCCCGTACTTCTACGATAACACCGCCAACGATTTCAGCCTCAACGATTTTTCCATTGTTCACGATCAGCAGTGGATGATACCCATGATCCAGCAGGCAAAATCGGTCCCCGGCGCCGACATAAAGATTTTCGCCGCGCCGTGGAGTCCCCCGCCGTGGATGAAGTCCACCAACAACTGGCTCCACGGCACCCTGCTTTCCAACTGCTACGCCGCGTTCGGCCTTTACCTGTGCAAATACGTGGAGGAGATGAACCGGAACGGCGTCGATATCTGGGCCATCACCATGCAGAACGAGCCTGCGTTCGATTCACCCTGGTATCCCTCGTGCACCTACACTGCCCAGCAGGAGCGGACCCTGCTGCACGACAACCTGGGCCCCCAATTGCAGGCCGAAGGGCTGCTTAACAAAGTGAAAGTGATGATATGGGACCACAACAAGGACCTGCTCAACGCCTGGGGAAACACCATCATCGGCGATACGGCGGCCGGAAAATATGCGCTGGGCGCGGCGTATCACTGGTATTCGGGAGACATGTTCGACAGTCTCACGGCCTTTCACAACAGCTATGCCTCCAAACTTCTTGTCGAAACAGAAGTGGCCGAGCCCTTCAAAGGCTACAACGCCGACGGAAGTTACAAAGTGGACTGGGGTCAGGCCGAGCGCGAAGGCCACGACCTTATCGGCGACATGAACCACTGGAGCAACGGCTGGAACGAATGGAATCTGTGCGTGGACGAAAACGGCGGGCCGGGCTGGACGGGCAGCGTCGGCAACGCGCCGATCATGACCAACCAAGCGCAGAAAACTTATTTTGTCAACCCGCACTACTACACCATCGCGCATTTCAGCAGGTATGTGCGGCCGGGCGCAATGCGGGTCGGATTCACGAGCACCGCATCAACGCTGGAGTCGACTGCCTTTCTGAACGCCAACGGAACTATCGTGGTTGTGGTGATGAACCGCGGCGCGGCAGCGGTGAATTTCAAACTCAAGCTCGGGTCGCAGATTGTAAAGCCGTCGATTCCAGCTCATTCGTTTATAACGATGATCTTTTGAAATAAAGAAAAGACTTGGGCGTTCCCCCCATGGAGAGGCGCACGGCTGTGTGCCTCTCCATGGGGTCGGTCTCCTTCCGGGCTCGGCTGTTCGCCTCGTTGCCGGACCGCCCCGATGGCCTTCGGCCGGGGTCGGCCGGCAATTCACTCTAGCTCACCCTCCAGTCCACCTAACGCGCGAATACGGGAATCCATTCTGTCAAGTTGTAGTACTTGCGCGTTGTAGCATTCGCTTGAAACAATGCACATGCACTCCAATCAGTCAGATGTGACGACTGCGAAAGATTTCTGTTGCCACGCGCCAGGCCGGACTGGAGGTCCCGCTGGAGCGGGATGCCGCCCGGACCCGGCCCTGTGGGCCATAGGGCCGTGGCGGCCCGAGGCCAAAGGCCGACGACCCTTGGAAGCACCCGAAGGGGTGGACCGGAAGGGAGGGCCGCCGACGCGCGTCAGCGCGGCGGGGCGCCCAATCTTTTATACTTCTTACAACTTTATAGTATCTAAAAATTCACCAATAGCCTTTACATCTGCGGTGAGCATCTTTCCGGAGTTCATCAACAGTTTTTCCACGTCCACCCGGAACACGTCCCACGCCCCGGCCGCTATTTCGTTTTCGAGCTGGCCCGGCGCCCAGCCCGAATACCCGAGAAACAGGCGCGTCGAATCAGGCTCGACAAGAAGCATCTCCTCGACGCTCTCCCATTTTCCCCCGAGAAACACCCTGGGCGCCACCTGATGTGACTGGTCGCGGCCCGCGTCGGCGATCTCGAGGATCTGCAGTTCCTCCTGCTCGACCGGTCCGCCGATGTAAAGCTCGCGCCTGTCGCCCATGTCCGAAAACCCGTCGAACACCTCGGACAGGGGCATGTGCGACGGTCTGTTGAGCACAAGGCCGTAGGCGCCGCTTTCCTTTGCGTAAATGCACATGAGCACCACCGCGGCGGAAAAATTGGGATCGGAGAGCAGATCACGCGCCAGCAGCACGGCGCCATCAGCAAGGCGGCCGATGTGCTCCTGCGCAGCGGAATCGGGTCCAAGATCGGGGAATGATGGTTCCATGGACTCTTGAAAATATACTACTATTTCTATTCTATTTCTTGGAAGTGGGAGATGGGCGTTCCACTCCCCCTCGACTTTGCTCGGGGTCGGGTCGGTCTCCCTGCGGGCTCGGCCGTCCGGCCTCGTTGCCGCCTGTCCCAATCGCCTTCGGCTAGGGATCAGGCGGCAATGCGCTCTGGCGCCCCCTCCGGTCCACCTAACGCGCGGCAACAGAGTTCTATTCAGTCAATTGCATCTTCTCGCGCCAATCGGCATTCGCAATAAACCGGTCAAGCTCATTGTTTCTATTTTCTACTTTTCAACGTTTCAACTTTTCAACTGCTCCTCGTGGGTGCCCCCACACAGGTGCTTGATTCTTGCAACTGCATTCACTTGGGGTGCACCCAGGAAGGGGTAGCGGAGGACTGGACGCGCCTCCGGGATGCTAGTTTGTAAAGCGGCGCGTCCGGGCCGCAGCTAGGGGGAAACTTCCCCCACCAAGACTTATTTATATTGACAACGAAGTATCTCATCACTCCGCTATCTTCGGCTCAATTACTCTCAACCCCTTCCACTTCCCCTGCAGAAACCGCGCGAGCCATAACAGAGCCTGTGCCATCACGAACACCGTTGCGACGAGCCATTCGGCAAAGAGCGTCCGAAAGAATACGTCCGCCGCGGCAAGCGCGGCAACAAATGCGGCGTTGAGCGCGATCGACGCGTACAGGGTCCACCGCGTGTCACCCGCGGCAACAAGCGCGCTGATGAACACGTAGTTTAATGCGTCAAGCAGACAGTAGACCGCCACGAACCGCAGGAGCATGGGGCCCAGGGTTGCGAATTGCGCAGCCGTAGCCGGGTCGCGGCCTGCGAAAATGCCGAACAATTGCACGGGGAAGACCACGAAGACCGCGGCCATCACCAGCATCCACACCTGGGAAAGCGCGGTGCCGCGCCAGGTGGCTTTTGCCGACAGCGCCGGCTGCCCCGCGCCCTGCGCATTTCCCACGAGAATGGCCACCGCCTGCGAAATCCCTATGGCGGGAAAAAACGCAATGCCGTTGATGCGCCATGCAATATTGGTGGCGGCAAGGTCAATGGGCCCAATCCGGCCCACAAAGAACACGAACACGGTCCACGACGCCATCTCAAGCGAAAAACGCATGCCGCCGGGAAACCCGAACCGTACCAGCCTGAGAAAAAGCGGAATGTCAAGGGCACGCGAACGCCAAGTCGCCCAGTGCACACGGTTTTCGCGCCTGAGGAACAGCACGGCAAAAACGAGCGTGATCAGCGCCTGGGAAGCAACGGTTGCCAGCGCCGCGCCCGTGATGCCGAGCCTCGGAAAACCGAATTTCCCGAATATCAATATGTAATCGAGCGCGGCGTTGGCGCAGAGCCCGGCGATGTTTACTGCCATCACCACCGACGTCGCGCCCCTGCCGGAGAAAAAGCCTGAAAGCGCGTTTGCCGCGGCAAAGAAAAATGCGCCCCAGCACATGATTGAAAAGAACCGCACTTCCATCGCCTGGATCACCGGTGCATGGCCCACCCAGCCAAACAGCGGCCGAGCGCCGAGCGACACAAGCGCAAGAAACGCCCCGGACAGCACCGAAAAGTAAATCCCCTGCCACACGGCCGCCGCGCTGCGCTCCGGACGTCCCGCGCCGGTGTACTGAGCAACAAACGTGGAGGTATAGCCCGCCGCTCCCGTGAATGCACTTGACAGAAGCAACGCGGGCATTACCGCCGGCACCACCGCGGCAATGGCGTCGGCCGAATACCAGGAGAGAAACAGCGCGTCCACGAACTGCATGATCATCACGCCGCTCATGGAAAGAACAAGCGGCGCGGCGAGTTTTATGATGCCGGTATATGTAACTGAGGGCAGGGAGTCTTTCATGTCTTTCTTATTTGAACCAATCAAGAGTAATGGGCGTTCCCCTCGCCCTCGCCTATGCTCAGACTCGGGTCGGTTCTCCTTCCGGTCTCGGCCTTCGGCCTCGGGCCGCCACGGCCCTATGGCCCACAGGGCCGGGTCCGGGCGGCATCCCGCCTCAAGCGGGACCGTTTTTCCAGTCGCCCCTAACGCGGAAGAAAAGAAGCTCTCAGCATCCGCTTCTTGCTCATGCTGTCAACTTTCAACCTTCAACATTCAACTTCTCCCCACCCCATGGCCAAATGCTCATCTTTTTCCTCTCGCATCGCGGCAGTTTGCCTTTCTGCGCGTGATATTCACGGCAGGGACCGCAATCGCCATGGCGTGCGCATTTTCTCTTGGGACAAGGGCAGGGATTGATCATCATTTCCCTAATACAACCACGGAATCAAACGCCAGGTGTTCTTTGCGTAGTCTGCATATTCGGAGAATTCGGCCGTCATGAATCGCTCTTCTTTCCTTATGCGAACAAAAATTCCTGCAACGCACAAAGGGAAAAGCGCAAGTGCGACGACAGAACAGAGCATGATCCCCGATCCGGCAACCTGCAGAAGCGTGGCAAGGTACAGGGGGTGACGCACCAGCTTGTACATGCCCGTCGTGGTCAGCTGCTGGCCCTCGAATTTTTCAACCTTTGTGGAAAACCCTGTGCCGAGCTGCACAAGCGCAGCGAGACGAAGAATGATTCCTGCCGACAGTACGACGCATCCCGTAAAGAACACTGCGGCCGGAAACTCGCGGCCGGCTATCACCGCCTCAAATAGCGCCGCGCACATGGCAGTCATCGAAGGCACCGTTACCGCGTAGAATGTGATGTCCCTCACCCTTTTTTCACGACGTTTGCCTTTCTTAAGATGGCCGATGCCGATCTCAAGGAATCCATATGCCATAATCATGAATATCCAGGCAAGGACATGCGGGTCGTGCATCCGGGCGAGGACGTCGTTCATGGGAATTGCCTTTCGTAAGGCAAACGAGGGGTGCCGTGCGGAACGTTTTGCTCTTCACGGACCATTATCTATTTTGTCAACTTCTTCATCTCATCCGTAATGTACGTCACATGCTTGAGCTCTTCCTGCAGGATCCGCTCCACGTCGTTTCTGCCGAGATCCGCGGGGACGAGATTAAGGAAGGTGGAATACAACACCACCGAATCCTTTTCAAACGCAAGTGCCATCGACAGCGCGTCGATCGCGGTCGGGCACCGTGCGACCAGCGCGGGAATATCGGCGCCGGCCTTGAAGATGTGCGTGTCGGCCGCCGCCTGCAGGTATAACGCCAGCTCGTTTGCAGGGTCGAAGGAAAGGTGCTCGCGAGCGTCGCCTTTGAGGCCCGCCTTGAGGCTGGAAAAGAGCTCGACATGCTTCTGCTCCCATTTGGCAAGACGGCCGAAGAAGTCCTTTACCGTCCCCTGCTTTGCGGTGTCTGCCGCCGCCTCATAGAACCGCTTCCCGTTCTTTTCGATGCCGACTCCTATTTCGTAAATTTCGTCTGCGCTGTACGATAGACCCATGAATTCCTCCTCTGGTGATGGTTTTCGGTTTGTTCCTCAGGCCGGCCCGCAGGCCGACGCATAGCGGTCGAAATCGATCCAGTCGACCGGCAACGTCTCGGGCGGCCTGGCTCCTGGTGCATAGGTCCCGCACAGGCCTTTGTCAAGCACTCCGTCAAGCACGCGCCACGACTGCTCTGTTTCCTCCGAGGTGACGAACAGCGTATGGTCGCCGCGCACGGCGTCGAGCAGCAGCTTCTGATAGGCCTCCGGGATCTCTTCCTCGAACGCACTGTTGTAGCAGAATGTCAACTGCGTGTCGGTGAGACGCATATCGGTGCCGGGATTTTTGCTTGACAATTTTACGACAATGCCGGGCGCGGGCTGAATGTTGAAAACGATGAGGTTTCTCGGCAGCGGCCCCGACCGGTTGAACAGGGTCGAAGGCAGGCGCTTGAACCTGATGCCGATCTCCGTGCCCGTGCGGTGGAGCGCCTTGCCGGTGCGAAGGTGCACGGGCACGCCGCGCCACCGGTCATTGTTGATGGCAAGCGAAAGCTCGGCAAACGTCTCTGTGTTCGAATCGGCCCCGACGCCCTTCTCGCTGCGGTAACCTTCGTACTGGCTGCGGCGGCATTCCTGCGCGACAAGCGCCCGGAGCACTTCCATTTTCCGCGCGCGTATCGCTTCCGCGTCAAGCGAGTCCGGGGGCTCCATGGCGACAAGGCAGAGAAGCTGCATAAGATGGTTCTGCACCATGTCACGGAGGATGCCGGCCTTATCGAAATACTGTGAGCGCTCCGACACCGTGCGCTCTTCACAGGAGTTGATCTGGATCGATTCCACGAAGTCGGCGTTCCAGACAGGGCCGAACACGGCATTGGCAAACCGGAACACGAGGATGTTCTGCACCGCTTCCTTGGCAAGGTAGTGGTCGTTGCGGAAGATCTGCGACTCCTCGAAGAACGAGAGAAGCCTGCGGTTGAGCGCTGCGGCCGATTCGTAGTCGCACCCGAACGGTTTTTCTATGATGATGGATGCCTCGCGTCCGAACCCCTCGTGAGCGAGTTCCTGCGCCGTGGTCGCATACGCCTCGGGCGGAAGGGCGAAGAAGAAGATGATCCCAGTGAATTTCCCCCGTGATGCGAGAAATGCCTTGAGCCCCTTTATGCCCTGGTGATACGCGAGCTTCCGGGCGAAGTCGTCTTCGACGCCGAGCCGCGCGCGGAACTGTTCATCGGTAAATGCCGTGCGGCCCTCGCCGGCGATAAGCATGCAATCGGCCAACTCGCCGCGCGCATGCAGCCGGTGCAGCGCCGGCACCAGCTTCTTCTTTGTCAAATCTCCGGACGCGCCGAGGATCACTATCGCTTTGCATGCCATGGTCACCGTTTCTTTCTCGCGCGGCAGGTGGTCCTGCGGCGAGCGTGGAGATTGTTTCTGCTCCTGCATTCGCTGCACCGGGACTCCGCGCACCACTGGCAGAAACGGCAATCGGGACAGGGGTATTTCTTCGCGCAGCAGACACCCATGCTATGCACTCGGGCGCGTTCGAAAACGCGGTTCACTCAGGGGAGAATTCGTCTTTGCCGACTCCGCATTGAGGACACACCCAATCGGCGGGGATGTCTTCGAAAGCGGTCCCCGGCGCGATGCCGCCGTCCGGGTCGCCGACTGCCGGATCGTAAATCCATCCGCACGCGTTACACACATAACGTTTCATGGTTCTTCCTCCGGAGTTTCCTACCAGTTTTCGGCCAGCACCTCGAAATATGCCTGCGGATGATTGCATGCCGGGCAATTCTTCGGCGCTTCCGTGGCTTCGTGGATATATCCGCAATTGCTGCACCTCCAGTACACCTTGCCCTCTTTTTTGAAGACCTTTCCCTTTTCGATGTTCGCGAGCAGGCCGCGGTATCTCTTCTCGTGCTGCGCCTCGGCAACGCTTATCATTTTGTACATGGTCGCCACTTCGGCGAACCCTTCCTCCTGCGCGGTCTTCGCGAACGCGGGATACAACTCGGTGTGTTCCTCGCGTTCGCCGTCGGCGCTTGCCGCAAGGTTTTCGGCCGTTGTACCGATTTTACCCGCGGGATACGACGCCGTAATTTCAACCATGCCGCCTTCAAGAAACTTGAACATGCGCTTGGCATGCTCTTTCTCGTTGTCGGCGGTCTCCTCGAAGGCGTTCGCAATCTGGACGAACCCTTCCTTTTTCGCAGCGCTCGCGAAATAGGTGTAGCGGTTGCGCGCCTGCGATTCGCCGGCGAACGACGCGCAGAGATTCTTTTCGGTCTTTGTGCCCTTGATGGATTTCATAATGCATTCCTTTCTTGGTCGCCGTTCACGACCGGTCGAACGAGTTTGAAAAATACCTTGGCCGGCAAACGCGGATCAAGCGAATTAGGCGGAGAACATTGATGTCGCCATGCGATCCGATGATTGCCCGCTGTCACCGCCTCATCATGGTGTATGATATTCCGGTTCCGCGAAACACTGTTTCAGCCTTGACAAAATCATCCAGATTCACTTCCAGCGCTATGCCGCAGCCCGCAGAAATTTCCCGCGGCAGAGGGATTGCCTGGCACTTGACGCCCGCTGCCAGGCACGCGCGTTCCGCCTCAATGGCAGCGCGCGTGGATTCGAAGACGGCAATGACGTTGTTCATGAACGCGATTCTACGGCGCTATTACGCTGCCTGCGTTGCTCAGGGTTTCCAGAATGGAGTACATGTTCGATACCGTTCCCACCGCAAGCTTGGCCTTGAGCCCGAAATAGTCGAGGCAGGTTCCGCAGGCGAGGATTCTTATTCCCTTTTTCTCAAGCTCGGCGAGCGGCACCACCAGCGGCGAACCCTGCACCACGAGCCGTACGCCGGTGTTGTAGAACACCAGGTGGCTCGGCAGCGGTTGCGTCTCTTTTATGGTATTGACAAACGCTTTCATCAGGATGGCTCCGAGTTCTTCCGGCCCGCTTCCCATGGTGTCGCCGCGGAAGGCGATCACGTGCGGTTTCCGCTGACTTTCCGGAGCGCAGTACGCCTTTTCGTCGGCAGAGATCTTTTCGCCGCGCTGTTTGACGAGCGTGAGCGTGAACATTGCGCCGTCGCGCGCGGCCGAGACGTCCACGCCGTTGTCGCGGCAGAACCGCTCCACGTTGCCTTTCGACGTCTCGTTGTCGATGAGCACCGTTAGGTGCCCGCCCGGAGCAAGCCCGTTAAGGGCTTTCTTCGTGAGAATGAGCGGCTTTGGACAGAGCATGCCGCGTGCGTCAACCGTTTTCATGGGATGGTTCCTTCTGCGCATTGCGCGCGAAATAGGTTTGCACCAGGGAAGCCCTCGCTTCCTTTGCTTCCTCCGGAGCGAGGGTCCTGCCAAGGCACGTCTCGAGGTGCGCGGGCCGTACAAACAGGGAAAGACGGTTCAAGTCGTCGAGTGTGCATCCGTCAAAAAGATTGCATTCGATCCCCAAACGCAGGTCCGAGCTCCGCTCGAAAAACTCCTCCACGGAAAGCAGCGTTGCGCCGCGCAGGATGCCCCACGATTGATGGATCCTGTCGGCCAATTCGTCACGGCCGTCGGCAAGCACGCGCTCGCGCGACTTGCGCTCGAGCCACGCCGCCTGCCTCACCATTGCAGCGGCATTGTCCAGAAGTCCGGCCTCCCCTGCTCCCGCCGCCCGCCCCGCGGACATGAGAAACAGGTTGCCGGCTCCGGCGCCGCACACAAAACCCCGCAGGTCAATGCCCTTTCCGCGAATACCGCTAAGAACCCTTTCTTGCGAGCGAGTGAGCGCAAGCGACGGAAGGTGCACGAGGAACGACACGGCAAGGCCGGTTCCCGCGTCCGAGGGACAACTGGTAAGAAAGCCGATTCGTTTGTCAAATGCGTAATCGAGGCGCGCGCCCACGGCGTCGTCGAGCGCATCGAGCTCCGCAAACAGTTCCCGCCGCCTGAGGCCGGCGTCGAGCGCCGTGAAGCGCAGATGGTCGTCCTCGTTTACCAGTACGCTCACCCGCCCGGCGGCGTCGTGCACGATGCCGCAGCCTTCGCCGGCCGAGGCGAGTTCCACGCTTGCGGCTCCCTCCTCCGCCAGAAATTCGCGCTGCCTTTTGTCAAGGTGCTGGAACGCCACGGCGTTGAACGGCGCGCCGCCGGCCGCCCCGCTGAAGGCCGCGGCGACTTCCTCGAACACCTGCGCGCGCTCGAACGCCGACGCGCGCCGGGGAAACCGGTGATGCGCCAGGTTGCGCGCGAGCCGCACGCGCGTGGAAAGCACCACGTCGCCGTCGGGACCGCCTCCGGCGAGCCATTGCGGCATTTTGTGGGAATGAATTGACTGGATCATGGGAGTTGATGTGTGTGTGCCAGACACTTGTATCATTGTTGCATCGGCATTTTCGTTCCCATAAAGGTACGTTCCGGATTGCCGGCGCCGCAAGAAAACCTGGAGCGTGTTTGCCGGAAATCATATAATTGGTATGGCGGAGGTTTCCATCCCTTTCACCCGCAAACCGCCCTCGCTCCCCGGAGGTTGAGATCGCCATGAAACACACCCTGCTGCACGACGATGTCGTCTTCCTCTCGCCCGCCGCCGATCCGTCGTCCTACGCGAAATACGGGGCGACCGTGATCGCATCGGGCGCCGGCCGTTCTTCCGATCATGTCAATAACCTGCGGCGCCAGGGGCTGCGCGTCGCCGGATCGATGTGGTGTCTCACCGCCCAGAGCCACGACCTGCACGCCTATCCCGAGCTTGCCTCCGCGGTTGCCCGCGACGTCGCGGGCGAGCCCATCGCCATTGCCAGTCTTGCGCCCGCCTCCGGTTCGGGCGCGCCGCGGTATTACGGCTGCGTCAACCACCCGGCGTTTCGTGCGCATATGCGCCGAAAGGTCTGCGACGCTATGACCGGCGGCGTCGACGGCCTGCATGTCGACGAACACCTCGGCAGCGCCGCGACCCTTCCACTCGGCGGGTGCTTTTGTGATTTTTGCATGGGGAGATTCGCCGGGTATCTTGCAAAGCTCGGCGATCCGGCGCTGGCGCGAACCGCAAACGTTTCCTCATTCGATACATTTGACTACCGCCCTTTTGTCAAGGCCTTCGCGCCCACGCGCGAGCACTACCTTTCGCCTGCCGCTTCCATTCCCCTGTGGCAGGAATTCACGGACTTCCAGCTGGAAAGCGCGGCAAACAACGCGGCGGCGCTCGGGAAACTCGCGCAGGACATTGCACAACGGCCCGTCACCCTGAGCGCGAACCTGCGCCTGCCCGCTGCCGAACACACCGTTGTTGTGCCGCACCTCAGTTATTGCGCCAGCGAAGTGAAACACGATGCCGCGGCGGGAGAAACGGGCCTTGCGGGCGCCATAAGCGCCTACCGCGCCGCCGAGGCGCTGGGCATCCCCATGGCCGCCACGGCAACGCCTGAGGACTGGGCGTTTGTAAAGGCCAGCAACGCAGAGCAGCTCGTGAGCCTCTGGATCGCGCTTGCCTATGCGTGCGGACAGCGCTTCATGGTGCCCAACCGGATGCTCTGCGGGCTTTCGGGCGGTGCGCCGGACTGGTTCTGCGGTTCCGCGTCGACCTTTTCGCCGCTGTACGCTTTTGTGAAGAAACACGGTTTCCTGCTCAACGATTTCTCCGCTGCGGGCCCGCTGGCGCGACCGGAGGGTATTCCGTCTTCATTCGAAACACTTGCCAAGCGGCAGCAACTTGCCTCAGCGTTCGAAACGCGGCCTGCGGTTCCGCTCGCTGCCGGCAGCGACGCATGGGTCTTTCCCAGAGTCAAGAGCGACGGCATGGCGGCTGTCCACGTGGTGAACCATTGCTACAATGCCGCCACGCATCGGATCGCGCCGCTTGCCAACGTGGAAGTGCGGCTCCCCGACAGCATCTTCAACCGGAACTTCTCGGGCGGCACCGTATATTCGTACGGGGCTGAACCAGTGAAATTGACAGTACGGAATGAAGGCGGCACAAGCGTGCTGGTGCTGCCGGAGGTGAAACTGTGGAGTATTGTGAGGTTTGAATACTGGGCGTAGAAAAGCGAAGCATTTACTGCAGGAGAAAATAAAATACAAGATTAGCTGTCAAAAGGATTTTGCTCTTCAACCTCCCCAAAGGAAGGCCCCATGCACAGGTCCCTCACAACAACAGCATTCACCATCGACGGTTACACCATTGCAAAAAGTCTCGGCATCGTTCGGGGCATCATTGTCCGCTCGCGTTCGGTAATCGGCACGTTCGGCGCGTCTTTACAAACGCTGTTCGGCGGAAACATCACCCTTTTCACCCAGTTGTGCGAGAAATCCCGGTCCGATGCCTTCGATCTCATGCTCAAGCACGCGGACCAGCTCGGCGCGAACGCGGTGATCGGCGTACGGTATGATGCCAATGAGGTGATGCAAGGGGTCACCGAAGTTTTGTGCTACGGGACGGCGGTAGTGGCGGAAGAGGCGAAGTAGCCTCCCTCGCTTTCGTTTTTTTATCATAATTCGCTCCGGCAACTACCTTATATTATTGACAGGAACGGGTTTGTAAAGCGGGATGCCGAAATGGTTTGTCATGCCTGTTTCCATCGTGAATTGATCACACGTGATAGGATTTGAAGGAGGACAACAATGTTTCCACGTTTCTTCATGGCAAAACATCAAATAGTCATAGCATGTTTTATGGCTGCCATCCTTGCGCAATCCATTCTGGCCGCCGTGAACATCACCATCAATGCCCAGGTTGGCCGCCTTCCCATTTCGCCCTACATTTACGGCCGCAACAACGATTTTTCCGACGATCCGACCACTCCGACCAGCGCGGACAACATTGCCCTCTACAAGGCCGCGGGCCTGCGCATGAGCCGCGACAACGGCGGCAATAACAGCACCAAATACAACTGGCGAAGGAAACTCTCGTCCCACCCGGACTGGTACAACAACGTGTACGCGCACGATTGGGGCTTTACTTCGCAGGATGTCCAGAAGCGTCTTCCCGGGGTGAGTCTCCTGTGGGCGCTGCAATTGCTTGGGATGGCCGCGCGCACCGACAGCGCCAACTTCGACTGCTGGGACTACAACCAGTGCCAGTGGACCGCCGACGTGTCGCAAAACTGGTGCGGCGGGGGCGACATCACCAAATATCTGATGAACTGGCCTGCCGATTCCACGGCCGGCATCTTTGCAAGTTTCTTCTCGCCGGTGTCGGCGGGCGGCCTTGGCCTCGACAGCACGCTTTTGCGCTACTGGAACATGGACAACGAGCCTGAAGTCTGGAACTCCACGCACGACGACGTGGTCACCTCGCCCATGCCCGTGGAAACCTATCTTTCGAAATATTTCGCTGTTGCAAAGGTGGCGCGGGCGCAATTCCCGGGCATCAAGCTTGTCGGCCCGGTCTTTACAAACGAATGGCAGTGGTGGGCGTGGAACAACGTGACCATTCCCGGCAGCGACGGCGGCACGACGCGCAATTTCTGCTGGCTCGAATATTTCATCAAGCGCGTGGCCGAGGAGCAGACGGCGTCCGGCGTGCGGCTACTCGACGTGCTCGACTTCCACTTCTATCCCGGCACGAACAACGACCACGACATCACCCAGCTCCATCGCGTCTGGTTCGACACCACGTACAATTACCCCGGGGCCAACGGCGTAAAGAACGTGAGCGGCTCCTGGGACAACAACCAGACAAAAGAATATGTGATGGAACGCAGCCGGCGGTGGCTTGCGCAGTATATGGGCACAAACAACAACGTCGGCTTCTCCGTTTCGGAGCACGGCGCGCTCACCGGAAGCGCAAACGCGATAGCCTTGTGGTATGCGTCGATGATGGGGACGTTCGCCGACCAGGGCGCCACCATCTTCACGCCCTGGGACTGGTATCCGGGCCAGTGGGAAGTGCTGCATTTATTTTCAACCTGTGCAAAGACGACCCGCGTGCTTTCAACGTCGGACCTCGACACCATGGTCTCGGCATACTCCTCTGTCAATGCAGCCGGCGACTCCCTCACGGTCATTCTTGTCAACCGTTTCCCGTCAACCGCGCAGCAGGCGCAGATCTCGTTTTCCGGGTTCACGCCCCAGGCCGGACCCGATTCGACCCTCGAACTGTCCGGCCTTCCTGCCACCGAGACGTTTACCGCCACAACGAACGCGCTCAAGCGCAAATCCGTTGCCGTGTCCGGAACAACGCTGTCGATGAGCCTCCCGGCATTTTCCATAACCGCGGTGCTGCTCAAGGGAACGTCGGCGGGAGTGGCGAACGGATTTAATACTTTGACAGCGCCTTTCAAACGTCAGGCGGGATGGATCAAGTGCACGGATTTGAGAGGACGGACGGTGTTTACGGTGAGGGGTGATATTTCGGATAATGAGTTAAGGACGGTGCTGAAGAGGGCCGGGATGGGGTGCTTGATTTTAAGGAATCAAGATGGGAAGGCAAGGAAGATTGTAGTTGGTGAGCAAAATTAAATAAAGCAAAATGAAATCGGGGGAAGTCTACCCCGTCGGGTACTTCCAGGGTCGTCCCCGTCCTCCGACCCAGCCTCACATTTTCAGCGTTCACCTTATTCCGCGCCGGTCCTGCGCTCCCCTCTCTGGGTAGCCCCCTTGACAGTTCGGTGGCAAGCCAGAAACTACGCTGCGGGGGCACCAAGAAGAATAGTTGAGAGTTGACAGTTGGCAGTTGACAGCAGGATTGGGGAAAAGATTCCGGTTTGTACTGAGTATTCCGATTGGCGCAATAAAAAACCAGACTGAATAGGCTTCTTCTGCCGCGCGTTAGGGGCGACGGAGTGGTCCCGCCATAGCGGGATTGCCGGCCGACCCCGCCGACAGGCATAGGGGCGGACCGGCAACGAGGCTGACAAGCCGAGCCCGGAGGAGAACCGACCCCGCGAAGCGGGGGAACGCCCAGTATTTTGTTTTTTTAAAATATCCTATCCAACTCTGTGCAGCACTATCGCCGTCGCCTTGGTTCCGATATCCTTCAGTCCCGAAATCATAATCACAAAGTCGCCCTTCTTTCGCAAGTCTCTTCTCCCTGAGAATGCTCTCGCCAATGGTGAGATGTTCCTGCGTGGTGAGCGCCTTCTTTACAAGATGCGGATACACGCCCCATAACAGGTGCATGCGCCGGGCCACCTTTTCCGAATGCGTGAACGCGATGACGGGCGCGGCCGGCCGGTCCGACGACACGATACGCGCGGTGTAGCCCGACGCGGTGAGCACGAAAATGCAGTGCACCATCAGGTCGCGCGACAATTGCGCGGTCGCCTCGCCGATCGCGTCGAGCAGGCCGCTCGCGCGGCCGTGGAAATAACCGCCGAACCTTCCGCCCCGCGAGAAGAACTGGTACGCCTCGGTCTCGCGCAAAATTGAATTCATGGTCGCAAACGACTCGAGGGGGAATTTCCCTGCGGCGGTCTCGGCAGACATCATCACGGCGTCAGCGCCGGCAAGGCACGCGGCCGCCACGTCGGTGACCTCGGCGCGCGTGGGCCGCGGATGTTCGATCATGCTTTCGAGCATCTGCGTGGCGACGATAACGGGTTTGCTCATCTTGTTCGCGATCTGAATGAGCTTGTTCTGGATGATGGGGACTTTTTTTGCGGGAAGCTCCACGCCCAGGTCGCCGCGGGCGACCATAATGCCGTCGGCGAGTTCCATGATCGCGCGGATGTTTTTGAGCGCCTCGGGCATTTCTATTTTCGCAATCACCGGGATGTCGGCGTTGTTGCGGGCCAGCCATTGTTTAAGGTCGGTAATGTCTTTCGGCTTCCTCACAAACGACAGTGCGATATAGTCAACCTCGCCTTTGATGCAATAGAGCACGTCTTCCCTGTCCTTTGCGGTGAGCGCGGCCACGCCGAGCTTTGCATCGGGCAGGTTCATGCCCTTGTGGTTCTTGAGAACCCCGCCGTTCACCACCTTTGCTTCAATCCTGTCTTTGTATTTCCTTACCACTTTGAGTTCAAGGTTGCCGTCGTCAAGCAAAATTGAATTTCCGGGCTGTGATTCCTTTATTATTCCCCTGTACTGCGAAGGGATAATCGTGGCCGTGCCCATCACGGGCTTCGTCGTGATGAAAACCGTTGATCCGTTTCTGAGCGCCGCCGATCCGCCCTCGAATTCGCCCACGCGGATCTTGGGACCGCACAAGTCCCCGAGTATCGCCACGGGTTTTCCGAGCTTCGCAGAGATCGATCTGATGAGCCCGATGGTCTTCAGGTGGTCGCGCGCCTCGCCGTGCGAGAAATTGATTCGCGCGACGTCAAGCCCCCCGGCAATAAGCCGCCTCAGCTTTTCCGGCGACGACGTGGCCGGGCCTATGGTCGCCACTATCTTCGTGCGGCGGAAATAAAGGTATTTGTGGTGGAGGTCGAGGTCGAAGACGTCGGAGGATTCTGGTTTTGATGACGCTGAATTCATCTTGCTGCTCCTTTACAAAATATCTTAAAAGACTTGGGCGTTCCCCCTCCCCCTCGACAAGCTCGGGGTCGGGTCGGCCGGCAATTCGCTTTGGCTCACCCTCCAGTCCACCTAACGCGCGGCAGCGAGGGTCTCATTAGTCAAGGTTTACGCTTGCGCCAGTCCGAATCCTCAAGAACAAAATAATGATTTCTTCTTTGAACTTCTCAACCTCTCAACTTCTCAACTATTCAACTGCTTTTCTCGGTGCCCCCGCAGCCGATGTTTCTTTCTTGCAAATCAATTCACTGGGGGGCTACCCACGAGGGGGTATGGGTGCAGACCCCAAGGCAAGGTTAACGGACTCGACAAACAAAGACCTTTCCGAGGAGGCTGCACCCTAGGGGGACACTTCCCCCACCAAATATCTTCAAATTTACAGATGCATTATATCCCAAAATAATCATTCTGCCTCGTTGCACTCAGCACGCCCTTCCAAAGCGCTCCGTCAAGGTCGATCTTCAGCCTCTCCCTCGTTGCCAATCCGATGGGCACGTGGGTGAAGTAATTGTTCCACTGCCCCACCACGATTTTCGTCTTGCCGGCCATGGCCGCGTGCACTGCGTGCTCGGCGAGCAGGTAGCAGAAAATGGCGTCTGTTGAATTCGCCGCAACGCTGCGGATATGGTAGCTCGGGTCGAGGTACTTTACCGAAACGTCGCGTCCCGCCTTTTTGAAATACTTCCCTATTTCGTCCTTGAGAAAAACGCCGATGTCGTTCTTGAGCACGTTGCCCGAGGCGTCCTTCTTGACATCCGCGCCTTCAAACAAGGATTGCCCGGCGCCCTCGGCCGTCACGATCACGGCGTGGTGCGCGGCGTCGAGCCTGCGCGCAAGCGCGGCAAACAGTCCGTGCTCCCCTTCCAGCGCGAAGGTTATCTCGGGCACGAGGCAGAAATCAACCACCGAATTGGCGAGCGTGGCCGCGGCCGCGATAAACCCGGAATCGCGGCCCATGAGCTTGACAATCGCGATTCCGTTATCCGCGCCCTCGGCCTCGTTGTGCGCTGACCCGATGATGTCGGCCGCGGCCTGCACCGCGGTCTCGAACCCGAACGTCTTCTCCACAAACCGCAGGTCGTTGTCGATGGTCTTGGGCACGCCGATCACGCTGATGGGGCGCTTACGCTTGGCGACCTCGTCGGCGACGGCGGCGGCGCCGCGGAGCGTTCCGTCGCCGCCGATGCAGAACAGAATGTTTGTCCACATCCGCTCCAGGGTATCGACCATGGCAACGGGGTCCTGGTTGCCGCGCGACGAACCGAGCACGGTGCCGCCGTTCTTGTGTATTTCGTCAACCGCGGACGGCGTGAGTTCGAGCGGCGCGTGGCCGTATTTCGGCACAAGGCCCTGGTAGCCGTAACGGAACCCGGCGATGTTCTTTACGCCGTATTCGTGATACAGCACGTTCACGAGGCCTTTGATCACGTTGTTGAGCCCGGGGCAGAGCCCGCCGCACGTGACGATGCCCGCCCGGCTCGCGGCCGGATCGTGGAAGATCTTTTTTCGCGGCCCGGCCTTCTCAAACGCGGGAAACGCCTTCGCCCTTTTCATAAGGGAACTGATGTTCTTCACCTGGCTGGCAAACGTAATTCTTTCGTCATCGTCCACGAATTGCCTGCCGCGGACCGGCGAATCGACCTTCCGCTCGCCGAGGATGGGGACCGAAAAATCGAAGCTGTCAGGATTTGCGAGGACGTCTTCGTAGATCATGTGGAGCTCCGTTAGAAAGGGCCGGAAAATATGGCAAAGAACTTGCCGGTAAAATAAATTGTATGATAGATGCATCTGCAATGCAACCTTGCGCCGGGCGCCTGCGGTTTCCTTCCGCAATGCGCTTCACCCATCCCTCCCCCGCTTTCGAGTCATCACGGCATTGCTGTAAGGTGTACCATTTAGTGTTGCACTATTTAGTGCAATAAAGTATACTAAATGGTGCAATACCGATGAGTGCAACAAGGAGGTGGCATGAACCCTTTCACCTACGGCCGCGTTGTCTCACAGAAAAATTACTGCGTCCGCCCGGAACTCGAGGCGAAACTGAAAGCGCGGACGCTTGCCTGCCAGAACACGTACCTGGAGGGCGTCACCCATCCCTCCCCCGCTTTCGAGTCATCACGGCATTGCTGTAAGGTGTACCATTTAGTGTTGCACTATTTAGTGCAATGAAGTATATTAAATGGTGCAATACCGATGAGTGCAACAAGGAGGTGGCATGAACCCTTTCACCTACGGCCGCGTTGTCTCACAGAAAAATTACTGCGTCCGCCCGGAATTCGAGGCGAAACTGAAAGCGCGGACGCTTGCCTGCCAGAACACGTACCTGGAGGGCGAGCGCAGGAACGGCATAGCGCCCTATATGAGAAACTTTAGAAAACTGGTTGTCAATAGGCATTTTAGTATATGTGAACAGCCCCGTGAATATATGTTGTAATAATTACAACAATTGTTGTATTATTTACAACAAAAGGGAGATCCATATGCTGGTTAAATTATTCGCGTCAAAATTGAGAGTAGAACTATTGTCACTTTTCTTTTCATGGCCGGGAGAGGCCTTTTACTTTGGTGATATTGTGAAGCGCACCGGAGAGGATCGCGGCAACATCAGCCGAGAACTGAGAGCGCTGGAGAGTATTGGACTGCTCACGGATAGAAAAGAAGGAAATTTGAAGTACTACTCATTAAACAGGAATTTCTTGCTTTACGACGAACTGAGATCGATTATCCTAAAAACGAGAGGCATCGTGGGTACGCTCAAGGAGACTCTGTCAAAAGCGAGGGGTATTGATTATGCTTTTGTCTATGGCTCCATTGCAGCGGGCACTGACACGGCGAAGAGCGACATCGATCTGCTGTTTCTCGGAGAAATCCCTCTGGAGACGCTTCTGAGGTTATTAAAAGGTGCCGAAAGAAGCCTTGGACGGCAGATTAATCCCTCGTTATACGGACTGAAGGATTATAAGCGGCGAATGAAAAAGGAAGACCCATTCATTGTTAATGTGATGAATGAGCCTAAGCTCATGCTGATAGGTGAAGAGGATGACTTACGAGCAACTTGAGGCTCAAGGTCTCATAAAGCCATTTAAAGCCACGAAGCGACAGATCAAAAAACAGATGGAGCTAGCAAGCCGAGATCTAAAGAGCTGCTGCGATCCTTGGAGTCGATAACGACTGGGCATACAACATTGCATATAATGCGATTCTACAAGCGGTTCGGGCTCTGATGTACGTAGAAAGGTTCAGACCCATAGGGGAAGGGCAGCATAAAACAGCCATACTTTTTACTGAACGCGCCCTGGGTGAGAAGTTTTAGGATGAGGTAAATTGTTTCGATAAAATGCGAATGAAACGGAACCAGGCAGTCTACGATACCGCAGGCATTGTTTCAGACGAGGAGGCAAAACAATCTCTGACTTTTGCCAGGAAGTTTATCAGCAGAATACACGAAGTGCTGAAGGAAAGGAGTTAGGAGAAATTCTCAATAAGAAATGTTTTAAGAAATCACATATTCTCTTAAAATACGATACTCCCCTTGGACAAATCATGTCCTCATAAAACAGCAAATGATGCTAGTATTGCACAATCATCAGCTCCTGTATCAATTAGTCCAACTGTATCTACCCACTTACTTGTATGGGGATTCGTTATTCTGACAGAAAGATAGGGGCGACAAAAGCCGCCCCCAGGTGCTTGGAATGGCTTTCTTTAGCGATCGATGAGAAGCTGGCAGGGGAGGGACCCCAGAAGATGAGAGGCTTCCTTGTGACCATGTAGCATTATGATATCTCGTGCTGATCAATTGAGATGCAAATCAAATAGTCTCGGTTCGGGTCATAATACTGCTCTCACTTATACCTGACTTGACAGACAGTGTCCAAATGGGTCTCGTTTCGGATTACTGCTAACTGGGAGAAATGTGCATAATTAACTGGGGAGAGACTTTGTTGCAAGTCCATCATTCTCACTTCAAGCCCGCTTTGCGCAGAACCTGTCGCGTTCATGAAAATTATGGTGCAACAGACACGACTTCTACGCGCGGGAATAGGTGATCTTGTCTTTTTCAAACTCTGTGATGATCTCGTCAGTCAGAGAAGGACGGATTTTCGGCATAATTTCAATAATAGTTTCCGTAGTTACCCGATAATCCCGTTTCGTGGCAAGTTCCTTTTCAAAGGTAAACTGTGCAACTTGCTGGAAGAGATACTCCATATCAGCCGGTGTAAATTGAGATGTCATCTTTATGATGCGCTCAAGATCGATCTCCCCTGTATGAAGCTTGGAAAGGTAGTGCCCCAGAATAGTCTTCCTCTCATCTTCGTTTAAACCGCCTACGGGAATGATACAATCAAATCTTCCCGGGCGAAGCAGTGCCGCATCAAGTTGCCTGATATAATTCGTAGCGCAAATGAGAAGTATATTGTTTCCCTGGTTTTTAAGCAGCGGCACCTGCTTAAGAAATTCATTGGTAATAGACTTATCAACCCGGCTTGCCTCATCACGACTGCCCGCAATCTCTTCAAACTCATCGATAAAGATGACCGCTTCTTCCAGGTTTCGTGCCTTTTCCATTACTATACGCAGGTTAGCTCCCACTCTTTCGCTTCCGTCAACCATCAGCATGCTTGGAGCAATTTCAATAAACCACCAGGAAAGGATCCCGGCTATTGCTTTGGCAAAATGAGTTTTCCCCGTACCGGGAGGTCCAAAAAAAATAATAGTCTTGGGTGGAACAACCCCATGCTTTTTCGAAAGATCTCGTTCTGTCAACGGAAGTATGATTTTCCTCTGAACTAACTGTTTTGGAGGCTGCGAATCGGAGATGGTGTCCCATATTTCTTTTCTGATAGTCTGTGCCCCCATCTCATTGAGGATGTCCCTCCTTTTATAGGCCATGTACTCCTCATTAGCCTGCTCTATATTTTCGAGAAAATCGATGCATGCGACCCGCAAGCCAACATCCCGACGGAGTTTTTCGGACATGAGCCATTTATGCTGCAAAATTCTTGGCCACAAGTCAGCAGCAGCATCAGGATCAAATTTTGTGCCGCTGATCTCAAATATTTTGCTCGCACACAGCTCGGGCGATAGCGCCGCTGTTAAGTCTTTGTTCATACTCAAAGGGTCTTCAGCCATTTCAACTCACCTTCAAGTTCACGATCCCGGAAACAAAAATAAACATTCATTTCCGCCTTTGTAAGGTCATTGCAACCATCATAAAATCGAATTAAGATTATTATATAGCCCCTATGTAGTGCTTTTGCCGTTGTCTTCCATTCGTTGCGGCTCAGCTATATCTGAGTCTACGTTTGGAGTGTTTGCTTTTATATCAGCCTTTTGCTGCTTGGCCATTATGCGCTTTGAAGCCTTATCCATTTGTTTCTGCTGTCTTGCTTTTTCTTTCGCCCGTTTGCCAAAGTCGTACATGGACTTCCCCATTTTTAAAGCTCCTATTTTCGTCTTTCTTTCACATATTACAGAATATACTGAAAATGGAAAGGCGCTCCAAAATAGAATATTAATGGAGCGCCTCCTTCTTTA
>CAVWBU010000051.1:0-7518 GCA_963753345.1 uncultured Fibrobacterota bacterium | reverse complement strand
TGACAGGAACTGAGTCGTATTATCCGGCTGCATGCCAACGTCCAGACCGGCTGCCACAGCGTTAACCGGGCCTTGTGTAACGCCGCCAACGGTCGCATCAGTACCCATGTCCCAGTCCGATAGAACAAATCCGTCAAATCCCCAGCCATTCTTGAGCGTATCGGTAAGAAGGACTTGGTGCATGGTCATCGGCATGCACGTACTGTTTGTCGATGATGTGAGAAACAGGTTATAGGAGGTCATTATCGCCTGGGCGCCGGCATTGACTGCCGCATGGAATTGGGGCAGATGAATCCTGCACAATTCATCCCACGTGCCGGTGTTCGTGCAATTGTGCATTACCCCGTCTTGGGTTCCGCCTGCGCCAGCGAAATGCTTGCACGTGGCGATCATGGTGTAGTCCGACGAAATATCGGTTCCCTGAACTCCGCGCACCGCGGCCCGGGCAAAGTGAGCCGTTGCATCAACGTTTTCGCCCCAGCCTTCGTACACGCGGCCGTTCTTGTCGTTGCGCGGAACGTCCATGACCGGAGCAAAGTTCATGTTGTTTCCAACCTTGCAGCACATGGCGCACTGGCGGTACGCGAGTTCGATAAGGAGAGTGTCTGCGCCGGTGGCAAGCCCCACATTATGCGGATAGTAAATCATGGGTCCACCGTGGACGTAATCGGTGCCGACGGTGACCGGAATCTTTGCGCCCGCCGACATTGCGGCATTCTCGTAGCCCTGCATGGCGGCGTAGGTGCTTCCTTTTAACGTGGAGCCCACGAAATTTGACCCTTCGTACGCGCCGTTTGACGATTGGACTGTTTGGCCTACCTTTTCGTCAAGGGTCATCAAGGCCAGAATACTGTCGACTTTCGCTTCGATGTTTATCGCCGTAATGGCAACATTGCCCACATTGTCGGAATAGGTGTTGAGATTCACGATTGTTGGTTTGTAACCGGTTTTGCCAACCCTGAGCCCGTCTATTGCTGTCACCTTTGCCAGACGCGGATTCGAACCGGCGCTCGTTTCCTGCTGAGGGCTGCCGGCTTGATCCATGCCGATACGTATCATGCGGATGGCTTCGGTCTTTGCGCCGTCGCTCAGACGGACGACATACATCTGCTGGGAAACAAGGCCTTTGCACCCGCCGAAAGGATTAAACGAGTAGGTGCAGCCTCCGGCGCTTACGATCTTGTCCAGCACTCTGGAAACAAGTCTTCCGGAAAGGGAATACACGTCTGCAGTTATTCTTGAATTCGCCTTGCCGACGTAGAAGAGGAGGTTGGAGCCTTTTTGCTGCGCGAAGAAAGAGGAAGATAATGCCTGTGATTGCGGGAACAGGTGAACCTGTGTCGCGCAGTCCTTATACATCGGAGGATCGTTCAAAGTCCATTCCGTCGGCGATGGAATGCAAAAACTGCCGTCCGAGTGCGAGTACACATAGTCCATTCTGTTGGCAAAGGTGGTGTAATAGACCATGGCATCTCCAACCGGCGAGCCATTCGCGTCCACAACTTTGCCTGTAACCAACGCACCCGCCGGACCTGCCAGCATCGCTGCGGCAGCAAGCGCCAAAAGCACCTTTCTCATTCTGAACCTCCCCCTTATAAGTTGGAACATATTGTTAAACACTACCGGAAGACCGATTTCCGTCACGGCACAGCCCGCCCTCACGTACCACCAAATATAATAATAAATGGAGAAGGTTACCCGGCTTTTGTGGCGAAAAAATGATGGATGGCGGTGCTACGCGAAATTTTTATCGTAGCCGGTCTTTTCGGCAATGGCCCTGTGATACAGTTTCACGTATTCCCGGGCGCTCCGTGTCCACGAGAAATCCTGTTTCATGGCATTGGAAATGAGCCTTGCCGTGTGAAGCCTGCGGTCGAAGTAGGTCGAAACCGCCCAACCGACCGTGTAGTACAGCGCCTGCGCGGAAGGCTCCCAGAACTTGAATCCTGTGCCGCTGCCGGTCGCTTCGTCGTAATTCACCACCGTGTCGTCGAGCCCGCCGGTGGCCCGGACAATGGGAAGGGTGCCATAGCGCAGTGAGTACATCTGGTTGAGACCGCAGGGCTCGTGCATTGACGGCATGAGAAAGAAATCGCAGCCCGCCTCAATGAGGTGGGCGAGCCTGTTGTTGAACCCGATGAATGAGCCTACTCTGCCGGGATAGCGCGCCGGAAGTTCCCCGAAATAATGTTCGAACCGGCCCTCGCCCGTCCCGAGCATCACAAATTGAACGCGCATGGCGGTGAGCATGCTTTCGATTGAACGGGCAATGAGTTCGAATCCCTTCTGATGGACGAGCCTTCCCACGGTGCCGAAAAGGGCCGCGCCCGCGTCTTCGGCGAGAAGGAATTCCCTCTGCAGGGCCCGCTTGCACGCTGCCTTGCCGGCGAGGTTATTCACGGAAAAACGTTTCGGGATTAATGTGTCCTTCTCGGGCGACCACACTCCGTAGTCGACGCCGTTGAGGATGCCGCAATAGCGGTCGCCCTTGTCGGTGAGGTAGGGCGCGAGGCCGAAACCGCCCTCCGGCGTGGTCGTCTCGCGCGCGTAGGTGGGGCTCACGGTGTTTATCATGTCGGCGAAGCTGATGCCGCCTTTGAGCATATTTATCCTGCCGTACGACTCGAATTTGTCCTGTGTAAAGGACCCGTCGCCGAGCCCCATGTACTTCCAGTGTTCGTGGCCGTACACACCCTGGTAGGCGAGGTTGTGCACGGTGAGCACCGAGGCCGTCTTTCCGAGTGAACGGTCGTTCCAGTGCCACACCTTGAGATACGCCGCCGCGAGCGCGGTCTGCCAGTCGTTGGCGTGGACGATGTCGGGCGCAAAGCCGGTGTCCATGCACAACTGGAGCGCCGCCCGCGACAGAAACGCGAAACGCCGCGGATTGTCGGGGTAGTCGTTCATCGAGTGGTCGTGGTAGATGCCTTCCCTCGAAAAAAACAGGTTGTGCTCTATGAGATAGACCTGAACGCCCGACGCGGCGGTGAGCGAAAGCACCGAACACCACTCGCAGGCTCCCCCCATCCACACGCCCATGGACGGAAGCACTGTTTTTGTGCGATGCCCCCTGTGTTCGAGGCAGGAGTACCGGGGAATGACGACACGGACGTCGTGGCCGAGGAGCTTGAGTTCGGCGGACAGTGAGCCCACGACGTCTCCCAGCCCGCCCGCCTTGACAAAGGGGACCATTTCCGACGCAACCATGAGGATCTTGAGCGGCCGGGAGCCTTCGGCCTGCACGGGGGCGGCCGGGGAATTATTGCGCCGCGAAATCGGGGTGGAAGTCATCCTGGTGCGCTGCCGTTTTCTCATGGTATCTGCGGAGAAAAAAGGTCTGGTGAAAATATGCCTGATTCTAACACGTGTGCGGCCGAAGGTCAACGCCTTTTGGCGCGCCAATGCACCGGTCGGAAAAAAAAGCCACCGTGACATCGCGGCGGCCCCTGAAAATATATGAACGCGACCCTGTGCGGGACATCAGGAAGAAAAAGCTCAAAAAAGAGATCGAAGTTGCCCAACCATTTGCCGGTATCATAGTACCATCGTTGGCGGCGTCCGGTTCTGTCTGCGAAATCAGGCGCAGTCCCAGATTTTACTTGACCGTCCTGCATGTATCAAATAGTTTTAGACGAAAATTCCGGAAGCTTTCAAAATTTAATTTTTTAAAGGAGACGACAATGGCCCATGTTATCACCGATGCATGCGTGGCATGCGGAACCTGCGTTCCCGAGTGCCCGGTCGAAGCAATCAGCGAGGGAGACCCCATTTACGTCATCGATGCTGCTAAATGCACCGACTGCGGAGCGTGCGCCGAGGCGTGCCCCGCCCAGGCAATCAAGGGCTGATTCGCATCAGTCAATCAGCACCGCCGTTACAACGTCCCGCCGCTCGGCGGGACGTTTTTTTTTGGATGCTCAGAAACGGCTGCCCCCGAGCAGAATTCCCTTGTAACGCCGTTTTATCCCGACCTAATTTTCCGGTATGGATCCCTGTTGCGTCATCCTCGGCGATGCACCCGCGTCCGACCTTGCGCTGGTCGAGGCGGCGGCAGCGGATTTCGGCATCAGCGCCAGGGTTCACGCCGCCGGCGAACCGCTGCCGGATGAGTTCCGCGACGCGCCCTGGGCGGGGTGCGTATCGTTCGTGCCGTGCAGCAGGAAAGCCCTGCTCGACCTGTTCGCGGTGATGCCTCTCGGGCTGGGGCTCGAAATTCCCCTTTTCCAGAAAATTGACACACAGGAATACCCTGCCTTCCTTGCCGACATGCCGGTGGCGGGCTGCTTCCGCTCGCCCCTTACCAGGGCCGACTGCCGCAACATCATGGCCGCCATCGCGAGCCACGGCGCGCTTACGCAGCAGAAGCGCGAGCTTATGGCCGAAGTGATGAAGTACCGGAAACAGAAGCACCAGCTCATCACCATCGGCACGGCGCTGTCCCACGAGACAAGCCTCGACGCTCTGCTGGCGCTCATCCTTTCCGAGAGCCGCGAGCTGGTTTCCGCAGACGCGGGGAGCATTTACATTCGCGAGAAGACCGGGCCGGGAGGTTCGTTTGCAGACAGAATACGATTCAAGATCTCCCAGAACGATTCGGTGGACATCGGCCGGTCATCACGGGAATTTTCCATCCCCATCGACGAGACGTCGGTGGCGGGGTTCGTTGCGTTCCACGGAAAGCCGCTTACCATTGATGACCTGACAACGCTCGACGACGCGCTTCCCTACAAGAAGACGCGCAAGGGGTACGAAGACCGGTTCGAGTACCGGGTGAAATCCATGCTTGCCGTGCCTCTTACGAACCTGAACGGCGAGGTGGCGGGCGTGGTGCAGCTCATGAACAAGAAATCGGATCCCTCGCGGAAGCTTCAAGCGGCGCAGGACGCGGACGCGTGCGTGGTCCCCTTTACGCTTTCCGACGAGGACTTTCTGCTTTCCATAGCGTCGCAGGCCGCGGTGTCCATAGAACGCGTACAGCTGCACCAGGAAATCAAGGACATTTTCGAGGGCTACCTCCGCTCTTCGATCGCGGCGATTGACGAACGGGACAGGGTCACCTACGGACATTCCCGCCGGGTGATGGGGTATGCCATGGCCTTTGCCGACGCCGTGAACCGGGAAAACGGCGGCCCGTTCGGCGACCTGCGGTTCTCCGAAGAACGCAAGAACCAGTTCAGGTTCGCCGCGCTTCTCCACGACATAGGCAAGATCGGCGTTCCCGAGGCGCTCCTCACCAAGGAGCACAGGCTTTCGGCGGACGCCATGGAGGTCATCCGCGGCCGTGCGGAATACCTGCGCGCAGTCCTGCGCGCAGTTGCGGCTGCGCGCGCGGCAAACGGAACGTTCCCCTGGCGCTCGCTCGCGGACGTCGACGCCGACGTCGAATTCCTCGAAACCGTGAACAAGGCCGGCTTTGTCTCCGACGAAATGTTCTCGCGGCTGCAGGCCATACGCTCGAAGACCTACGCGGATTCGGCCGGTACGGCACATCCGTTTTTAAGCGACCGCGAGTTTGAAAACCTGAGCGTGCGCAGGGGAAACCTCACCGACAAGGAGCGGGAACGCATCAATTCTCACGCACAGGCAACGCGGCGCATTCTGTCAAGAATTCCCTGGACGCGGGAGCTTGCGCAGATCCCCGAAATAGCCGGCCATCACCACGAGCGGCTCGACGGGTCCGGATACCCCGACGGCCTTACCGACAGCCAGCTGACCTTTGAAAGCAAGGCGCTGGCCGTAATTGATATTTACGAGGCGCTGGTGGCGCAGGATCGTCCCTATAAACCCAAAATGCCGCCCCAGAAGGCGATTGAAATTCTGCGGGCCGAAGCCGCGGCGCGCCATCTCGACGCCGCCATCGTTGAGTTCTTCGTTGCCAGCGGAACCTTCAAGATCTTCCTTGATGAACAGTCATCCGATGACGCCATTCTCAAATAACGTCCCGCTCAGGGACAAAACGAGTCTCAGAATCGGCGGACCGGCGCGCCTGTACTGCGAGCCTGCCGTCGTGGAGGATGTTCGCGAGGCATGCGTGCAGGCAGCCGCGCTGGGCGCGCGCGTTTTTGTGCTCGGCAACGGCACCAACGCGCTCGTGAGCGACAGGGGCTGGGACGGCCTCGTTATCGACCTGTCTTCCTCGTGGTCGGGCGTGCGATGGGCGGGCGAGTGCGCCGAATGCAGGAGCGGGACGCCGCTGCACGCGCTTGTAAAGGAATCCGTCGAGCGCGGTCTGGCTGGCATGGAAAAGCTTGCCGGGATTCCCGGGACCGTGGGCGGGGCGGTGGTGATGAATGCGGGCGCGTTCGGGCAGAGCGTGTCCGACAGCCTCGTTTCAACAGAATTTTTGTCTCTGCCGGACATGAAAATAAAAACGCTCATGGCGCATGACATTGATGCGTCGTATCGCAGCACCATTTTTAAAACTTCATCCACCATTATTCTCTCGGCCGAATTCCAATTCTCAAAAGACAGCTCGGGAGCGGCGAAAAAGTCATTCACAGAAGTGCTTGCCAAACGAAAAGATCGCCACCCGCTCGATTTGCCCAACTGTGGAAGCGTTTTCAAGAATCCGCCAGACACAACGGCTGGAAAATTAATTGAGCAATGCGGCTTGAAAGGCGTGAGCCGCGGCGCTGCGGAGGTGTCGCAGAAACACGCAAACTTTATTGTCAACCGTGGGGGGGCTACGGCAAACGATGTGCGCGGCTTGATTGTGCAGGTGCAGAGGACGGTGTATGAAAAAACAGGTGTGCTGCTGGAACCTGAGGTGGTGTTTGTAGGGGAGTTTGAGGAGCCATTAATTGCCCGATAACGCACGGCTACCGATTGACATGAAGGAAACCAGATGATTAAGCCAGTGTTTTTCATCTCAAGTCTCGCCGGTCTTGTGCTCCAATTTTATTATTTCATCCACCTGCCCGACAGGATGGCCTCGCATTTCACCGCCTCCGGCCAGCCGAACTCCTGGATGCCGAGAAACGATTTCATCATCATCAATTGCATCATTTACCTGGCGATCTTCGTCATGTTCTCGGTTTTTCCGTATTTCATGAAAGTCTTTCCATCCTCGCTTATCCATACGCCCAATAAACGCTATTGGCTCAGCTCCCAAAACCGGAGCCGGTTTGTCGCCCTTTGTTCCTCTCATTTCTATTTCTTCGGCCTGATGACCAACGGCCTGCTCATCTATGTTTTCCACCAGGTGTACAGGTTCAACTTAGGCGTGACCAACGCCATGGCCGCAGGAATAGTCGCCTCCATGCTCGTTTTTGTCGTGGGCATGCTCGGATCGGCGATCCATCTCACACGCAGGCTCAACAGGATGGGTTGAGCCTGCCCGGCTTCCGTTCCGCGACCATGGTTGCATTTGTCCAGAATTCATCATACAATTTATTTTATTGGCTGATTTGTCACCGCCGTTCCGTGTCTTTTCAAACGGAGCTCCATCATGATCTACGAAGACGTCCTCGCAAATCCCGACAGTTTTGATTTTTCGGTGCCTTCGCTCGGTGCGCGGAC
>CAVWBU010000050.1:0-6941 GCA_963753345.1 uncultured Fibrobacterota bacterium | reverse complement strand
GATGGAATGCAAAAACTGCCGTCCGAGTGCGAGTACACATCGTCCATTCTGTTGGCAAAGGTTGTGTAATAGACCATGGCATCTCCAACCGGCGAGCCATTCGCGTCCACAACTTTCCCTGTAACCAACGCACCCGCCCGACCTGCCAGCATCGCTGGCAGCAAGCGCCAAAAGCACCTTTCTCATCTGAAACTCCCCCTTATAAGTTGGAACATATTGTTAAATATTACCGGAAGACCGATTTCCGTCACGGCACAGCCCGCCCTCACGTACCACCAAATATAATATAAGGAGAAGGTTACCCGGCTTTTGTGGCGAAAAAATGATGGATGGCGGTGCTACGCGAAATTTTTATGGTAGCCGGTCTTTTCGGCAATGGCCCTGGATACAGTTTACGTATTCCCGGGCGTTCCGTGTCCACGAGAAATCCTGTTTCATGGCATTGGCAATGAGCCTTGCCGTGTGAAGCCTGCGGTCGAAGTAGGTGAAACCGCCCAACCGACCGTGTAGTACAGCGCCTGCGCGGAAGGCTCCCAGAACTTGAATCCTGTGCCGCTGCCGGTCGCTTCGTCGTAATTCACCACCGTGTCGTCGAGCCCGCCGGTGGCCGGAAATGGGAAGGGTGCCGATCGCGCATGAGTACATCTGGTGAGACCGCAGGGCGGCATTGACGGCATGAGAAAGAAATCGCAGCCTGCCTAATGAGGTGGGCGAGCCTGTTGTTGAACCCGATGAATGAGCCTACTCTGCCGGAATAGCGCGCCGGAAGTTCCCCGAATAATGTTCGAACCGGCCTTCGCCCGTCCCGAGCATCACAAATTGAACGCGCATGGCGGTGAGCATGCTTTCGATTGAACAGGCAATGAGTTCGAATCCCTTCTGATGGACGAGCCTTCCCACGGTGCCGAAAAGGGCCGCGCCCGCGTCTTCGGCGAGAAGGAATTCCCTCTGCAGGGCCCGCTTGCACGCTGCCTTGCCGGCGAGGTTATTCACGGAAAAACGTTTCGGGATTTATGTGCCTCTCGGGCGACCACACTCCGTAGTCGACGCCGTTGAGGATGCCGCAATAGCGGTCGCCCTTGTCGGTGAGGTAGGGCGCGAGGCCGAATCGCCCTCCGGCGTGGTCGTCTCGCGCGCGTAGGTGGGGATCACGGTGTTTATCATGTCGGCGAAGCTGATGCCGCCTTTGAGCATATTTATCCTGCCGTACGACTCGAATTTGTCCTGTGTAAAGGACCCGTCGCCGAGCCCCATGTACTTCCAGTGTTCGAGGCCGTACACACCCTGGTAGGCGAGGTTGTGCACGGTGAGCACCGAGGCCGTCTTTCCGAGTGAACGGTCGTTCCAGTGCCACACCTTGAGATACGCCGCCGCAAGCGCGGTCTGCCAGTCGTTGGCGTGGACGATGTCGGGCGCAAAGCCGGTGTCCATGCACAACTGGAGCGCCGCCCGCGACAGAAACGCGAAACGCCGCGGATTGTCGGGGTAGTCGTTCATCGAGTGGTCGTGGTAGATGCCTTCCCTCGAAAAAAACAGGTTGTGTTCTATAAGATAGACCTAACGCCCGACGCGGCGGTGAGCGAGAGCACCGAACACCACTCGCAGACTCCCCCCATCCACACGCCCATGGACGGAAGCACTGTTTTTGTGCGATGCCCCCTGTGTTCGAGGCAGGAGTACCGGGGAATGACGACACGGACGTCGTGGCCGAGGAGCTTGAGTTCGGCGGACAGTGAGCCCACGACGTCTCCCAGCCCGCCCGCCTTGACAAAGGGGACCATTTCCGACGCAACCATGAGGATCTTGAGCGGACCGGAGCCTTCGGCCGGGGCGCTTTTTGCCAACGACGTGGTGGCCGGAGGATTCTTGCTCCGTGATGTGCAGGTGGAAGCGATTCTGGTACGCTGGTGTTTTCTCATGATCTTTGCGGAGAAAAAATGTCTGGTGAAAACATGCTTGATTTTACCACCTGCACTGCCGAAGGTCAACGCCTTTCGAGGCGCGAGACCGGGCGAAAAAAAGAGGCCGCCGTGACGCCACGGCGGCCTCTGAAAATATATGAGTGCGGCCCTGCGCGAACATAAGGAATAAAAATGTCCGGAAAAGCATACCGGCGTTGCACCGCCGTTTGCGGACACCGCATCACGGTTGCCGGCGGGTCCGGTTCGTACCCGCAAAATCGGGCGAACGACCAGATTTCACTTGACCGACTTGCACGTATCAAATAATTTTAGACGAAAATTCCAGAGGCTTTCGCATTTACTTTCCATTAAAGGAGACAACAATGGCCCATGTTATCACCGATGCATGCGTGGCATGCGGAACCTGCGTTCCCGAGTGCCCGGTCGAAGCAATCAGCGAGGGAGACCCCATTTACGTCATCGACGCTGCTAAATGCACCGACTGCGGAGCGTGCGCCGAGGCGTGCCCCGCCCAGGCAATCAAGGGCTGATTCGCATCAGTCAATCCGCACCGCCGTTACGACGTCCCGCCGCCGGCGGAACGTTTTTTTTGGATGCGCGGAAACGGCTGCCCCCGAGCAGAATTCACTTGTAACGCCGTTTTATCCCGACCTAATTTTCCGGTATGGATCCCTGTTGCGTCATCCTCGGCGATGCACCCGCGTCCGACCTTGCGCTGGTCGAGGCGGCGGCAGCGGATTTCGGCATCAGCGCCAGGGTTCACGCCGCCGGCGAACCGCTGCCGGATGAGTTCCGCGACGCGCCCTGGGCGGGGTGCGTATCGTTCGTGCCGTGCAGCAGGAAAGCCCTGCTCGACCTGTTCGCGGTGATGCCTCTCGGGCTGGGGCTCGAAATTCCCCTTTTCCAGAAAATTGACACACAGGAATACCCTGCCTTCCTTGCCGACATGCCGGTGGCGGGCTGCTTCCGCTCGCCCCTTACCAGGGCCGACTGCCGCAACATCATGGCCGCCATCGCGAGCCACGGCGCGCTTACGCAGCAGAAGCGCGAGCTTATGGCCGAAGTGATGAAGTACCGGAAACAGAAGCACCAGCTCATCACCATCGGCACGGCGCTGTCCCACCAGACCAGCCTCGACGCTCTGCTGGCGCTCATCCTTTCCGAGAGCCGCGAGCTGGTTTCCGCAGACGCGGGGAGCATTTACATTCGCGAGAAGACCGGGCCGGGAGGTTCGTTTGCAGACAGAATACGATTCAAGATCTCCCAGAACGATTCGGTGGACATCGGCCGGTCATCACGGGAATTTTCCATCCCCATCGACGAGACGTCCGTGGCGGGGTTCGTTGCGTTCCACGGAAAGCCGCTTACCATTGATGACCTGACAACGCTCGACGACGCGCTTCCCTACAAGAAGACGCGCAAGGGGTACGAAGACCGGTTCGAGTACCGGGTGAAATCCATGCTTGCCGTGCCTCTTACGAACCTGAACGGCGAGGTGGCGGGCGTGGTGCAGCTCATGAACAAGAAATCGGATCCCTCGCGGAAGCTTCAAGCGGCGCAGGACGCGGACGCGTGCGTGATCCCCTTCACGCTTTCCGATGAGGACTTTCTGCTTTCCATAGCGTCGCAGGCCGCGGTGTCCATAGAACGCGTACAGCTGCACCAGGAAATCAAGGACATTTTCGAGGGCTACCTCCGCTCTTCGATCGCGGCGATTGACGAACGGGACAGGGTCACGTACGGACATTCCCGCCGGGTGATGGGGTATGCCATGGCCTTTGCCGACGCCGTGAACCGGGAAAACGGCGGCCCGTTCGGCGACCTGCGGTTCTCCGAAGAACGCAAGAACCAGTTCAGGTTCGCCGCGCTTCTCCACGACATAGGCAAGATCGGCGTTCCCGAGGCGCTCCTCACCAAGGAACACAGGCTTTCGGCGGACGCCATGGAGGTCATCCGCGGCCGTGCGGAATACCTGCGCGCAGTCCTGCGCGCAGTTGCGCCGGCGCGCGCGGCAAACGGAACCTTCCCCTGGCGCTCGCTCGCGGACGTCGACGCCGACGTCGAATTCCTCGAAACCGTGAACAAGGCCGGCTTTGTCTCCGACGAAATGTTCTCGCGGCTGCAGGCCATACGCTCGAAGACCTACGCGGATTCGGCCGGTACGGCACATCCGTTTCTGAGCGACCGCGAGTTTGAAAACCTGAGCGTGCGCAGGGGAAACCTCACCGACAAGGAGCGGGAACGCATCAATTCTCACGCACAGGCAACGCGGCGCATTCTGTCAAGAATTCCCTGGACGCGGGAGCTTGCGCAGATCCCCGACATAGCCGGCCATCACCACGAGCGGCTCGACGGGTCCGGATACCCCGATGGCCTTACCGACAGCCAGCTGACCTTTGAAAGCAAGGCGCTGGCCGTAATTGATATTTACGAGGCGCTGGTGGCGCAGGATCGTCCCTATAAACCCAAAATGCCGCCCCAGAAGGCGATTGAAATTCTGCGGGCCGAAGCCGCGGCGCGCCATCTCGACGCCGCCATCGTTGAGTTCTTCGTTGCCAGCGGAACCTTCAAGATCTTCCTTGATGAACAGTCATCCGATGACGCCATTCTCAAATAACGTCCCGCTCAGGGACAAGACGAGTCTCAGAATCGGCGGACCGGCGCGCCTGTACTGCGAGCCTGCCGTCGTGGAGGATGTTCGCGAGGCATGCGTGCAGGCAGCCGTGCTGGGCGCGCGCGTTTTTGTGCTCGGCAACGGCACCAACGCGCTCGTGAGCGACAGGGGCTGGGACGGCCTCGTTATCGACCTGTCTTCCTCGTGGTCGGGCGTGCGATGGGCGGGCGAGTGCGCCGAATGCAGGAGCGGGACGCCGCTGCACGCGCTTGTAAAGGAATCCGTCGAGCGCGGTCTGGCTGGCCTGGAAAAGCTTGCCGGGATTCCCGGCACCGTGGGCGGGGCGGTGGTGATGAACGCGGGCGCGTTCGGGCAGAGCGTGTCCGACAGCCTCGTTTCAACAGAATTTTTGTCTCTGCCGGACATGAAAATAAAAACACTCCTGGCGCATGACATTGATGCGTCGTATCGCAGCACCATTTTTAAAACTTCATCCACCATTATCCTCTCGGCTGAATTCCAATTCTCAAAAGACAGGTCGGGAGCGGCGAAAAAGTCATTTGCAGAAGTGCTTGCCAAACGAAAAGATCGCCACCCGCTCGATTTGCCCAACTGTGGAAGCGTTTTCAAAAATCCGCCAGACACAACGGCTGGAAAATTAATTGAGCAATGCGGTTTGAAAGGCGTGAGCCGCGGCGCTGCTGAGGTGTCGCAGAAACACGCAAACTTTATTGTGAATCATGGGGGGGCAACGGCAAGAGATGTGCGTGGGTTGATTGTGCAAGTGCAGAAGGCGGTGTATGAAAAGACGGGCGTGCTGCTGGAACCGGAGGTGGTGATGGTGGGGGAGTTCGAGGAGCCGCTGATTACCGAATAGCGTCAAGAAATTTTCTGGCAGAAAGAATGAGGCAAGATGATCAAGGCGTTCTTCTTCGTTTCGGGCCTGGCAGGTCTGGCGCTCCAGTTCTTTTACTACCTACAGCTGCCGGACAGGGTCGCCACGCATTTCAACGCAATTGGCCAGGCAAACAGCTGGATGCAAAAACACAATTTCACTGAAATCAACTGCGCCATTTTCCTGACGGCAACTCTTGTGTTCGCCGTTTTCCCTCATCTCATGAAAGTCATGCCGGATTCATTTATCAACACACCAAACAGGGAATACTGGCTCAGCCCGCGAAACAAGAACCGCTTCATAGCAATCTGCACGGGGCATTTCTATTTCTTCGGTTTGATGACGAACGGTCTCCTGATCTACGTGTTCCATCAGGTTTACCGGTTCAACCTCGGCGTGACCAACGCCATGGCTGCGGGGATCGTGGTGTCCATGTTTTTCTTTGTGGCGGGCATGCTGGGATCCGTGATTTTGTTGATGCGGCGGTTGAAAAAGGCTGGCTGACCGTTGTCAACACGACGTACCCATCAATAGTTCATCGACACCAGCCACTGCGCGAAAAACGGATTTACAAACCGGTATTCGTTTCCGGCGCTGAACAGTATCTTGAGCTCTTCAAGCCGGGAAAGCGATTTGCGCACCGTTGATGGCTGGCGGATGCCGGTGTGAAGCAGAAACTCACGCGCGAGCGTATTTTTCCCGCCCAGCTTTGCAACGGCGATGAGACATTTGAGTTGCACTGCGGTGATGCGGGCGAGGCATGCCTCATACCCTTTGCGCTCTTCGGCATAAATCTGCAGCAGCGCCTCGTGTATCGTTGCCTCGCCGACGGTTTCCCCCGGGCTCGTGACCTCGAAGACGGCGGAGCAGAGCTGCTGGGTGTCGCCGGGGTTTTCCTTTGCGAGGTGCAAGAGCCTGTCGATCATTTCGGGCGAGGTTCTGAGCTTCGCTTCGGAGAATTTCCGGGCGATAAAGTGTTTGAATGCCGCATGGTCGATGGGACCGACCTCCATGGGCAGCGCGGACTTGAAGAACGGGCTGTCGTGGTCGGTGAAAATGGCGTTCATTTTTCCCCTGATGCTTCCGCAGAAGACAAAGGGAACCGACCGGAGGAACTGGATTTTGCCGCGCATGACTGCCAGGACCTGGCGCGCATCGGGAAGGTTTAAAATGTCCTGGAACTCGTCCATTACGACAACGGCGTTTCTGTATTCCCGTCCGGAGAACACGTCGAACAGCCCTTCGATGGACTCGGGCCTGAGGTTCGCGGCCGCGTCGATGGAGATGGACGGCAACCCCGTGGTAGGGTCGAACGTCATCGCCGGCCTGAGGGCGGCCATGCTCTTGAGGACGGTCTGGATAAAGTGCGCGCTTCCTTCCGCTTTGACGATGCCGTTGAGCGTGCGCTTGTGAACATCTTCGACCGTCCTCACTTCGAGAAAATCGATGTACACAAGCCGTTTCGATTTGAGACCGGCCACGGTTTCGACAATAAGGGAGGTCTTGCCGG
>CAVWBU010000049.1:0-271016 GCA_963753345.1 uncultured Fibrobacterota bacterium | reverse complement strand
TTATGGTGGAGCTGGACGGGTTCGAACCGACGACCCCCAGACTGCCAGCCTGATGCTCTCCCAACTGAGCTACAGCCCCACATTGCATGCAGATTTGCTGTAAAAATTACTTCTTCGAAGAAAAGATGTCAACCTGTAATTCCGCTCTTGCTTCGCAAGGTTTCTTGGAAGCTGCGCTTTGTTCCTCTCCCCTGTCTCAATTACTTCACCACCAGCACCTTTTCCAGCGGCGCATTCATACTCTCTCGAATCAAGTAAAACCCTTCGCCTTGTATAGCCTGATTGTTCAAAAGGTTTCCTGCAAGATCATACACCTTCAGATTGTTTCTTGATTGAATATACCTGCGGAACAAAGCGGCGCTCAGCGGATTCGCATGCGGCAATTGCGCCGGAACAACATGCCGGGGTCCGGTTTCCATTCCCCGGATTCCTGCTGCGGCATACTGGTATGCCCCCGCGTCCCAGGCTCCGGTTGCCGGACGCGCCTTCGGCGTTCTGGCCGGCGCAATCACCCTGTGATTTACCGAATCGTAACCGACCGCGTACGTCGCGTCGTTGCACAAATCTGGCATGGACGCGCACAGGCTCGTCAGGTTGATGCCCGCACCCACGGTCGCATTACCTGCCGCGGTGGGAGAATAGGCGAAGCCTTCGCTGGAAGTATAACCGTCGGCAGTCGCTTTTGCCGTGGTCTGCATCACATTCCCGCTGTCGTTGATGCCCGTCGTGCCCGTGACATCGCAGTACGAATTGACATTAATACAATGATTGTTCGCGTAGTGGGTAATGGACCTGGGGGATGCTTCGCCGTTTCCCATGCATGCGCCGCCGTTGCTCACGATCGTGTTGTTGTAGATGTAATATGTGCCTGTATTGCCGCTTGACGGATGCGCGCCTATGGCCATGATCCCGTTGTCTATATCGTACAGTACATTGTTAAAAGCGTAGGTGGTGCAGGCGTCACATCCGGCATTGCCGTTGAGCCAGAATGCCATGCCCCCGGCACAGCCCGAATGCCTCACCACGTTGTTATAGGCCACAAGATGCGTCCCGCTCGCCGGATGGAAGATAAAAATCAGGTTGCAGTGGTCTCCGGCGTACGAAAGGACATCGTGCTCCACGAGATTGTCATGCACGATGTTGAATTCGGACAACAATCCGCTGACAACGTAGCGGATCACGTTGTTGTAGACGTAGGTGCCGTCTTCAATGCCGTTCCCATCGTCCCTGGTCCCGTCGGAACCGTCTATCACATTATCGTGAAACGAGATTTCATCGTGAGGATACCCGCCATGCGCGGCGATTCCCCAGCACATGGAGTTGTCCGTGCTGGCGGCAGCGTGCGACCAGCCATGCACGTAGCAGTTTTTCACCTCATTATAGGAGTTAAGCGTCAGGATACTGGTCACGCCACCGCCGCCGCTGCCTTTGTACATTCCCGTGCATTCGATGTTGTCAACAAGGACATAACTGGCATTCACCTGAAGCTGGTTGGTCCCGCTGGCGCAGGCCGCTCCCCCGCAGGTAAAGACTGGGCGTTTCCAGGAACCGCCCGTAAACCATGCCTGGTCCACGCCGATGTAGATCCAGGAGGCGGAGGTCCCCGACCAGTGCCAATCGACGCCCAGGCTCGCGGCGCCCCACGTGTCACCGCCGCGGAATACAAAGCTGTCTCCGGCCGCCGGCGCAAAAGAGGCGCACGCACCGCTCGCGTTCGGCATGCCCGGCAGGTGCGCCCAGGGACTGGTTCCTGGACTTCGCCTGGGTCGGACTGTTGGCATCGGAACCGGTCGCGGCGATGTAGTACGTGGCTCCCCAGGCACTCGACAATGTCAGCAGAAAAACAACCGCTAGATTTTTCATGATGACATCTCTCCCATCCAAATCGGGGACCCTTTCTTGTCAAGTTTCTTCTTCAAATGTTGAAGCCGGTCTTTGTCATCTTGTCACCACAAACGACGAAGACATCGCGGCGTTGCCGCTGGTAATTGACATGAGATACGTGCCCGACGACAATCCGGCTACGGGAATTTCGAGGGCCCCGTTATAAGCCTGATGTACAGATGAATAAACTCTTTTTCCGGCGATGGTGAACAACGTGACGGTTGCTGCGCCATCCGTCAATGATTCCGGCAGCGACACGACGACGCTATTCCTGCGGATGCTTATTTTGAACCCGCCGGATTTCGGTTCCCGTGCCTTCTGCCGCAGATCGCCGCCGACAACGCCCACCAGGTCCAATAGCGGCCTGCGCCAGACACCGCCATCGGTTCCGGCAAAGATGGTGCCGCGGCTTATTGCAAGTGACGTGACAACAGCATTGGTGAGGCCGGTATTGATTGCAGTCCACCGCGCGCCATTATTGACGGAAAGGAAAACACCGCCGCCGTGCGTCCCGGCAAGGATCGTGCTGCCGCTCACGGCAAGAGAGAGCACGCTGTCGTTGGTGAGGCCGGAATCGGCCGCGGTCCAGCCTTCGCCGTCATCGCCTGAAAGGAAAACGCCGCCGCCGTGCGTCCCGGCAAAAACACTGCCGCCGCTTACCGCAAGAGAAAGGACGGCCGTGTTTGCAAGGCCGGAATCGACCGCCGTCCAGCCCGCGCCGTTATTGACGGAACGGAAAATGCCGCCGCCGTGCGTCCCGGCGAAAATACTGCTGCCGCTTTCCACAAGGGAGAGGACGGTGTCATTCGTGAGGCCGGTGTTGACCGCGGTCCAGCCTGCGCCGTTATTGACGGAAAGGAAAATGCCGCCGCCATGCGTCCCGGCAACAACAGCGCTGCCGTTCACCGCAAGAGAAAGGACAACCTTGTCGGTGAGGCCGGAATCGGCCGCGGTCCAGACGGTGCCGTTATTGGCGGAACGGAAAACGCCGCCGCCGTGCGTTCCGGCAAAAACACTGCCGCCGCTCGCTGCAAGCGAAAGAATGCTGTCATTGGTGAGTCCGGAATCGATCCCGGTCCAGCTTGTGCCATTGTCAAGAGAAAGGAAAACGCCGCCTGCATACGTTCCGGCAACAACAGTGCCGCCGCTCGCGGCGAGCGCGGTGGCATAGTGGCATTGCAGGCAGGAGACGTCGCCGCTCCACGGCCCGCTGGTCTTGACCCATTGGGCATTGGCCGCAACGCTGAGCACGCTCATTAATCCTGCAAGTATTCCCAGGTTTTTATGAACGTTTTTCACAGCGGCTCCTCCCCTGGTTGCCATCGTCTTCATTATACATTCCTGGGTTCCTGCACACAAATAGCGTGTGTCATTTTTTCTCTCCAGATTCCAATCCGCTTCTTGATGTCTGTGGATAATGTTCTCCACAGGCGACATTCCCGCACCTTTGCAAAGCAGAAAGGGCACCTGCTGCGGGTGCCCTTTCAAAACCATCACAACGTTGACATTTGCACTTTTCAGCGGATCATGACGACACGTTTCACGACCTGGCTTGCGCCATCAACCGCGCAGCGCACAAAATACACGCCAAGGCCGGCACCCGTTTCTCCGCTGAGGCCGATTTGATGCCATCCCTCGGTGCATTTGAGCGCCGGGATATGTTTCAGCACCCGTCCGCTTGCATTGAGGATGTCAATAGCGACGCTCCCCGGACTGCTGATGAAATACCGAAGGGTCTTTCCCAGCAATTCCATTTTGAAAGAGGGCATGGAGGACGAATACGCTGTGGCGGGGCGCCTGTATTCAACCGGCTCTCCGACATCGCTCACCATGAATGTCGTCGTGCCCGTGCCCAGGCCGGGAGAAGTCGCCGTGACCGTTATCTGGCCCGCCGTCCATCGTGACCTCACGGCTATTTTGCACATCCCGCCTTCAGCAGAAAGATTTGGGTCAAGAGGCGCATGATAGCCATAGCCTTGTCCGTCAGTTACAACCTGATCAGTGCCTCCGCGATATTCGCAGGGACCGGTTGTTTGGAAAGTAATAATATTGGTTGCCGTGGGGTTCCAGTTGCCTTGCGCATCAACCACCGTGGCCAGTATAAAAGCCGCGTCTACCCCGTTGGCCTTGATCGTAAAGACCTCTCCATCCGGTTTTACCACCTCCGGAGCCACGGTCAATACTATATGGTCGGGATTTCCGGACGTGACTTTCTGATCGGTACATACCACATTGCCGTTTGCATCAAGGCCTTGCGCAAGCAAAGTTCCCGCTGCCCAGTTTACATTCCACCAGCATTGAAACGGCATCTCCGTAGTGGTTTGATTAGTTGTCTCGTCCCCTGTCCCGGTCCAGGGATTCGGCGTTTTTATCCCTTGGCTATTGCCATTGATAAGAAGATTTACCTGCGGGCAGTTGCTGAACGCATTGACCGTGACCGCACCGGCGCGGTTCCAGTGATGTGCCAGGAAAACCACCGGCTTGGTAGAATACGGCACCCAGCAGGCATTATATACCTTGTAAAGTAATTTGGGAATACGGTTGTAATCCATCATGGAAGATCCGAACGACCGTTCGTCGGCGCAAGCGGGACCTCCTTCAAAATTCCCGCATTCGCCGGGAGTCTCTGCCAAATACCACTGGCATAACCCGAAACAGTTTTGTTGTATGTTCTTTCTCCAGTTTTGTGCGAACTCTTCGCAAAACAGGAGTTCATAATCATAGGCATACCTTGAGGCCTGATGGCCCCAGGCTTCCGCGCCCCAGGCCGGATTGCCGGGATGGCCGTTCTTCATGCCCATCTCGCATCCGGTGACCGTGCACGAAATGAGGTCCGTGGGCCCCATTCCGATACCGCGGACCGAAATCGCGCGCGGCGCAAGCGGCTCCCATGAATTGCACAGGTTCCTGAGCGTGGTGCAGAAGGCAGCGATAATATCGCCGTTACAAACCTCCCACGCGAGAATCGACGGATCGTTCCTGTCGCGTATGCACACGTCGCGCTGGATCTCCTGTTTGAGCGTGCTCTGGTACGCACTCACGTTAGTAGACCACAGTCCCTCACCATCGCCGCTGGGCTGCATTAGCATGACGCCTTCGTCGTCGCATGCATGGACAAACCCGGGGCTGCACGATGAATGTCCGGGTCTCCACAGGCTGCCGCCGATTTTCGCAAGTATCTGCAGGTCTCGGTATTCGACCTCATTAGGCAATGCCGTGCCAAGCGCCGGATAATCGTAACGCGCCGAAGCGCCGTACAAACAATGTTTGTGTCCATTGATATAAGGGAAATTCGCGTCCCAGGTGACCGTCCGGATTCCCAACGGGCTCGTAAAAAGGTCTACCGTGGTTCCGCCTATCTTCACGATACTGTACACTTTGTGCATATAAGGCGTGCCATATGGGCTATTGTTCGGATACCACAAATGAGGATTGGCTATTGTGGCGGTCTGGTCGAACATGAATGTCGCGCCTGCGGCAATGGTCTGATTGGCATCCATGCTCGAAAGCACATTGTTGCCGGCGTCGACGATTTTGGTGGTCAGCGTAACGGCCTGAGCGGCCCCGCCATCATTCCGAACGTTTGTCTGGATTCGCACCGTGGCTGAAGCGTCCGTCGCGGCTGTTGTCGCGACATATGTTCCCCACTGGTTAAGAACCGAATACAGATTCAACGGCACATGGACCGGGTCGGTGATATGCAGCCACACCGGCCTGAACACACCAACGTCAGACGATCCGAACCTGAAAACCTCCGAAAAACCAGGGTCTGTGTAAAACCCGCCTGAAAAGCTGACCCGTAGGGCCAGAAGATTGTCCGCTCCGCCGAATGTTACAAGCGACGTGGCATCCACCACAAACCCCATAAAACCGATGACATGCGTGGCCTGCGGATTATACGCGCTGTTTCCGGGCACGAATGTTCCGTTGATATACAACTGACAACCCATGTGCGCGCCTTCGACTTCAATGAATATTTTTCTTCCCGCATATGCGTTGTCCAAGGTGAAATGTTTCCTGTACCAGCAGGCGCCTCCAAACATCGGACCGCCGCCGCTCGTGCCGTTTACAAAGGTATCGTCGTCATTCGGGGTATACGGAACTCCAATGTCTTTCCATGTCGCGTCACTTACCGCCGCGCTTTGGGCGTTCAAAGGGTCCGATTTAATAAACTTCCATGGAGTATCACCCAGATTGATTTTAATCCTATTGCTTGCTTCCGGCGTGTAGGTAACCGCGTAGCATGCAACAGCCGACAAGAACAGGACACTTGCAATAAACGCCAGCAGTTTTCTAAGCATCTGCGTCTCCTCCTTTTGATGAATTTTGATTTCAGGAATGTTCGGCAAGTGACGGCGATTCAGAGAGCGTGCACGGACTCGGCTGCAGGATTCCCCTCCCCTTGAGGTTGATCATGGCTTATACCCGAGGCACATGCCCAAGCCTGCCCCCTTTATTATATATAAATATAAACATTATTGGCTCAACTGCACGAAAGAAATGCCTGTCCCCTTCTTTATGTTTACTCGGGTGAACAGTCAACCACAGACTCTCATCCTACAACGCGGCCCGGGTTGGCTTCGCCTCTTTGACGCTTCGCTCCGGGGTCGCTGGTTCCCGGAGGAAACTCGTGGAGATGGCAATTGGCACGGAGAGTCAGCCCCATCTCCGCAGGTAAAGGCAACATTGCAAAGTAAAGGTGACGTGATTTCGAGCTCAAAATGGAAACAAGAAGGGTGAAATAGATGTCTAATGATGATTTCAACAGGGGGCTTCAAATGAAAAGATTATTGTTTTCGTGCGTCACTCTCATTTTTGGCGTTGCGAGCCTGCAGGCGTCCCAGCAATATGGTGACTTGGTAAAGCTGCTCAAATCCGGTGTAAGCGAAGATGTTATTATTGCTTACATCGATGCATCCGATTCCAGTTATGATCTTTCTTCGGATCAAATAGTGCAGCTCAGAGGAGACGGCGCATCTCCTCACGTCATTATCACTGCTATGAAGCATAAGGGACGCGTCGTCACAGGTTCAGGCGTCCAAGGAGCACCGACTCAACCGGCGCCAACGGAAACTGCCTCGGTGATGCCTCCTTCTTCTTCGCCGCCGTATGTGGTCTATCGAGTCCCCCCGCCAAGGAGATTCTGGAGGCCTGTGAGAGGTTATTGGTATTCACCAAATATCGACAAGACAAAACAGGCGATTCAGCTCGATGTGGCCGGACTTTTCCTGGGCACCCTCTCGCTCAATTATGAATATCTGTTCAACCGCCAGCACGGGATCGTCGTTGAAGGCAGCTATTATCCAGGGTACACCGATTGGGATTCTCACGGAGAAAATTTGGAGTTGGCCTACCGGTGGCATTGGGCAAAGAGCATGAATTCTGGTTTTCTCGGAGTTTTTGTAAATGGCGGCCGGTCATATGGAAATGGCCGTGACTGGTTTGCGGATACTGGCGTTGGATACACCCAAACAAGCATCACGGTTGGACCCGATATCGGGAGACGGTGGGTGGCTCCTTGGGGTTTGAGCCTGGTTGCCCGGATCGGCTATGGGTATACATGGAGCAAATTCGATAACCCTGTTCCGGATCAAAGCACCATAGACCGTCTGCGATGGTTGTCGGGGCTGGATACCGAAATATCTCTTGGATATGCATTTTAGCAAGTGAGCTGAGCGCGGCATCCTCCCCATCAAAAAGGTAACCGCTACCGTGCTATCTTCATGACACGGGACAGCGCGGCTGTCCCGACGCGGAGTTTGCAGCAGTAAACGCCTGCAGGCAACGCAGCGGCGCCGAAGCTTTCTTCGTAGGTCCCCGGCGCAAGGCCAGGCTTTGAAATCGTCGCGATAGTCCTGCCGCTCAAAGAATAAATCTCAAGCGCAACATTGCCTGCAACCGGAACGCCAAAGGTCAAGACCGTTATTCCGCTCTTTGGGACAAAGGTTGATTTAAGGAAAGGAGCCGAAGGGATTTCCCCAGCTGCGTTGCGGTTCTGCGGCAGGCGCTGCACTGCCGTCGCCAGAAATCGCTGCTGCGCCGGTGTGGCTCCGTTGACAGGCGAAACATCCGGCCCGATGGCCGGCCATGCCAAAGCCCCCCACCAGGCAGGCTTGGAACCGTAATAGAGCGACGCGGGAAGCGCTACAGGGCCGGATAGCCACAGCGTTTTTCCTGTCTGAAAACTGTAATTCCCCTGGATAAATGCCGTGGATTGCGCACCTGAATCAAGGGAATAATCTATGTTGGACGCTCCCGGACGGCCAAGCACCATACCCACCACATTCGCGCTGTAGGTGTTGGCTTCGAGCGCTACGGCATTCCAATCCTGGTCGTTTTGCCCCGCCGTGGAGTAGGCAATGCACCAATCCCGAAAACCCGTGTTAAAGGCATTGCCACCCCACGTATCATCCATCCAGAAATTCTCGGCGATGTTGCCTTCCCAGAGATTCATGTACGTCTCTCCGCCGTGACTGTCCTGGTCCCCTGTCTGATCATTGGGATAGTTGCTCTCCCACGGTCCGGAGGTGTAGTTGTATCCGTAAACGTTGCCGCTGGCGCCGGCGGCAATGATCATACTGTGCCGCATCCCGACAAACACGTTGTTCTCAACCAGATTTTCACTGGCGTTATTGACAATGTACACCCCGTAGTCCAGGCCCGAGCCATTAATCCCGCCGCCTTGAAACCAACTGTCCCTCACCTCGCACGCATAATCGTTGGTGAGCATCACATGCGCGTAGTTCTCCGTTCCGCTTGTTTGAACCGATGCTATGTTCGAGACCCATGACTCGGCCAGCGTTGCCATATTGACGTTCGGCTCGTCACCGCCGATCCCGCTGCGCAGTATCTGCAGGTTCTCAATACCTATTCCGTACGCTGGCGTCATGGAATTGATTGCCGGGGATTGCGAGCTTGCGAACGTCAGATACAGCGGCCTTTCCAGGGTCAGGGTGTTGCCGCTCACTGCTGTCACGAGATCCACCTGCATCATCCCGCGGGCGGTGTCATTGGTGTACCCGCCCGAAGCATTGGGGGCGCCGCCCCAGGACAGAAGCCCGTTATTGCCGTGAAGCGTCGCATAGGATGGATTAATCTGCGATATGACGATGATATCGCCGACCGCTATTCCGCCCGCATTTGTGACGGTAATATGATTGGCCTCCTGGGTAACCGCGCTTGTCACCGCCTGCCGGGCCGACCAGGCCGTGATATACGGAGCTGCGGAAATGGCCACGCCCGTTCCCGTGTAATTGACGATCGTCGCATTGGGGCCGTCGCCACGAATTGACATATTGGACTTTTTCAGATTGAGCGTACCGGTGCAAAGGTATTTGCCCGTTGGCACATAGACCACCTGATTTGCCGTTGCCGCATTGATTGCGGCCTGAATGGCAGCGGTGTTATCGGTGACCCCGTCACCCTTGGCATTGTATGGAGCGTTCGTAACGTTGATGAGGGAAGTTCTGGCGGGTATGCCGCCCCGGAAACCAACGCCCGGCGCCCATGCGGCTATTCGTTCCACAGGGATCACCGGATCCGGCGCCGCAATTCTTGCGATACCACCAATGATTATTGCAATTGTAAAGACCCGGCGACTTTGTTGAAACCCTTGTCGGGAAGACATAGGGGCTCCTTTTAAGACGTAATAAGGTGGGATATGTGAATATGAAAATGTCTTATGGGAAAATTTCTCCTCGGCCTTACTTAGGATATTAGCTCTTTTTCTTGTATGCCTGTACCCCGGGTGTGCTGTCGGTCACCGTCTGCGTCGCTGAGGTGTATTCCAAGACACAGTAGAGCATATCCCCATTGATAGTATAGTCGTATGATCAACCTGCGATCCGAATGGGATGATATTTCCGTTGTTGGCGATGAGTTTACAGGACGCGATTCCTGGAGAAGCATATACGCTGCCTTCGAGAAATTTGGTTGTTGTTACAACGATGGTGTCCTGCCAGCTGTTTTGCGTATAACTCTGCGTTAGGAGACTCCAGGGGATCCAGGTGCCGATAAGCTGCGGGTCCACACCGGAAGTCCCGTTGCTGATAGTGGCGGTTGTTTTCACCCGACCGACAATTTTTGTCGTATCGGTATCATACAGGTTGACAAATACCGTGAACGTTCCCGCTTTGGGAAATTGTACGCTGAAGGTGTTTACATTTGTCTTTGTACTGGAATCGACAACCGTATTCAGACTGTCCGTTACCGCCCACTGGTAGACCGCCTGTACGGGCAGGCTGGTCGATGAAGCGGTGAATAGATACGTCGAATCGGTGGTTCCATTCAGGTTCACCGGATTGATGGTCAGCGTGCTATTGACAATGGTGATCCATCGGAAATCGATAAAGCCAAAGATGGCGTGTGGTGTTCCGCCGGACATGGCAAATCCGTACACTGCGGTCCCCGGCGAAAGGTACAGCGTGTCGAGACCCGACGTATTGGTGGTCGTCAACAGAGTGCCGTTGCTATCGTATATCGAAAGGTTCTGAAGGTAGTTGGTTCCGGCATAACACTTCGCGCACGCGGCAGATATACATGAGACAATGAGCGTATCGGCATCGGTGATCAGCGTATCGCCCAATGCATAGCCGCTGCCATCATAGACCCACAGAATGTATTTGGGAAAACGGTCGTTTCCGATTGTTCCGTTCAGAAATTGCGTCCAGCGGCTGCCGATCTTGTCCCAGTCCACCATGGACGTTTTCGCATAATAGCCTATCCCCCAGTATGGGTGGTCATCGGCTTCATTGGCGTTCTGTTTTGTCGGATACGGATCGAATTTAACAGCCGCAGCATCATAGGTTATCGTGCGCACCTGTCCGGGATAATTTGGGTCGGCGACGTAAAGCAGCTTGCTCGCCATGTCAGCCTTATAGGCGATGATGGCATGGCCGCCGGAATCACTTGTTAATCCGACAAACTCGGGTTGGTTGGTGAGAAGAATGCTGTAGGCGAACGCCTTCCAACTTAAATTCTGAAATACGGCTTCTGCTCGATATTCTCGAAAATAAGATAGAGCTTGCTGTTCCACATGATATCATTCTGTACCGATGATGCGAACCTGATTCCCCGCGGATTGTCCTGCCACATGAACCATTTGTTCGCCGGATTATTCAGTTTGTCATAGGCATGATAAAGCGACAGCAGGTCGTCTTTGAGTTTCTTCTCGCTGTAATACCACATCGCGGTAATGCTCTGCCCCGCGCACATACCACCGTCTGCAATATAGGACCCGGCATTGACAAATTCCCATCGTCGACCCGCAGAAGAAAGCCGGACGCTATGGTCCCTTTGCTGAAGAGGACCATCGTGTCTATGCGCTCACCAAAATTGAGAGCGCGGTGGTCGAAAGGGGGACGATTCGCGAGCCCCGGCTGCGCCGACGGGGCGGTGAAAGTCCGCGTGGCAACGGTGATGCTTGCAGAGTCTTCAGCCACAACCGGCAGTCCTTCCAGAGAGCCGCTCGCTGCATCGTAGATGAACCCCATGGCAAAACTGCTGCTCGGAATTTTCGCAGAATTGTGATGATAATGGCGCTGTCGGCATACCCCGCCCCCGCGTCGATAGTGACCACCGGCGTGACAGGGTGAAAATCAGCCCCGAAAGTGTGGCTCTTGATTTCGGAAGTTGACACCTGAAAATCCCTGCTCCCGGAGAAAGCATTCGCGGGAACGGTGATGGAAAAACCGTTGATCGCACTCGATGAATTCGTGATCGCGAACGTGCCGCCGCTTGAGGGAATGGTTTCCGTGCCGACAACAACCGATGCCGCAGTCTCCAAGGACCCGCTGCCGGACGCAGAGCCGGGACCTGTGGGACTATTCTTGGTGCAAAACAAGGTCAACCCGGCAAAAAACACGGCTAAGGGAAAAACAACTTCTTTCATGAGATGCATGGGTTCTCCTTGGAAACTGAAACCATACTGTTCTTCGCTTTCTTTTTCTCTTGATTGCACCGGGCCAGGACCATGTTGGCGATCCAAGGACTATTTATATTTTGCCATTTTCGACATTTTTCCTATTTACGTCAAGCACCGGAACCATGACCTATACTCCCCGATATGCGTTGGACAACTGGCAAAGCCCGCCAAAAAGCCACAGCGCTGGTAATGCCATCTGGTAATGCCATATTGAAGAACCCCGCCCCAAGTGGCGGGGATTCTCCCATAGCTAAGGAAATAGAATAACAAATATTCGCCCGCTAACCCCGCGCCAAGTCGCGGGGAATGCGCGGGCTGTGCTATTCAATGACTAAAAATGCGGAATAGACCGTATATTCACGAGTGGGTCTGACCGCGGGAAGGCGGCGGGAATGGCATGGCGGATTGCTCGGCAACAACGCAGAGAAGAGGTCAATCAGGAGGGTCTATGAAAATAAAGCGCATAGCATGCATTTTCCTGACCCTTTTGTTTTTCCACATCAGCTTTGCGCAGCCGGAATTTGCTGCCGACAGCATCAAGAACATGTGCAAGCGCGTGGCAAGCGGACGCCTTAATTCGACGCTCTATAACGGCTGGCAGGTGGGAACGTATTTCGAGGGCATCATGGCTCTGTACAACTTGACACAAGACAAACAGTACCTCGACAGCACCGTGGCGTGGGGAAACTACCACAAGTGGCTGTCCGCCGCCGCGGTGCCCGACACGTTCGCCGCCAGCTACGACGACATCTGCTGTTATCAGGCCTATCTGGAAACCTATCTTGCCGACCCGCAACCCGCGAATTTTCCGCATGTGGGTCCGGCGCTCGCTTATTTCAACCGGTACACCTACCAGATTTGCCCCAACAAATGCGGTGACGCTGAATGGCCCATCGTTGACCAGTATCACATGGCTGCGCCGGGCTACCCCCGCGCGGCGCTCATTCTCAACGACACGGTCATGTACGATTCGATTTATCATTTTGCGGGCACGAACGCAAACCACCACTACAACATCAAATTCCACCTTTTCAATTCCAATTGCAGCGACACAAGCGTCACCCGCCAGTGGTGGGGCCGCGGCTGCGGCTGGGGCGTGTGCGGGACGTGCAGGATTCACCAGTACCTGCCGGTCGGCCATCCGGGGCGGCCGTGGTTCGAACAGAAAATCAGGGAGACCTGCGCGGAACTCATAACGCTGCAGAACCAGACCGACGGCATGTGGCGCAGCGAACTCTTCACGCCCGCCTGGAACAAGGAAGCGAGCGGCAGCGGCTTTTTCTGCTACGAACTTTTTTACGCATTGCGAAACGGCATCATCGACACCGCCACGTATCTTGGTCCCGCAAAAAAAGCCTGGGAAGGTCTTATCGGCTGTGTGGGCGTTGATCCCGCGCACCCCAATCTTCCTGGCTGGTCTCAAGGCGTGGGCGGCGGGCCGTCGAACGGCTTTGGCCCGACCAACCACGACGAATACACCGAAGGCGCTTTCCTTATGGCGGGAAACGAGTTCTACCAGTTCGTGACCAAAGGCATCTCCAAGGTCAATGACAATGGCAGCCGAACGGTCCCGGCGCCGGGGAAGCATACGGTCACGGCAATGTTGTCAAGGAACACGCTGTTGATGAATCTGCCGCACAATGCGACACGAATTGAATTGTTCGACATGCGGGGCAGAACGTTGTATGCGGGACGATGCGACGCAAGCGCATTGTCTTCGCTTGCAACCGGGAGCGGCATTGTGATAGCACGGTACGAATTGAAATAGGCGTCGCCATAGCACATGCTCATTGTGTAAAGGGCCACACTTTGTTCCTCCGCAGTTATTAATCCGGTCAGAAAACAGATGGCAACCGTTCGCCCTGAGCCTAGTCGAACGGCGGCCGTCCATGCTTCGACAAGCTCAGCACGAACGGACGTTATCAGTTTCATGACTTGTCATCTGTTTACCGCTCTCATTAATATGTCCCCCTATTGGAAACGACGCAAGCGCTGCCCCGACTTCTTCATCAGAAAAATGTTGTGCCCAAGACTTGCGGCCAATTGCCGATATTGACAACAAACCGTGTGAGTGGTAGAATGAACTATATCTCCTGATTCTCTCTCATTGTGTTCCACAACAGCGCGGCAGTTGTCCATCATTTTCTATTGCGAAGAAACATAATACCCATGGAATCTGAGTCAACAGAAGCGTTGAAGACCGAACTGCCTCTGCGCGCAGCCGGCAAACCGCTCAAGCGGCGGCTTTCCCTGTTTACGCGGCTGATGATTTCCTTTGTTCTGATTGCAACCATTCCGATCATAGCGTTTTCTGTCTATACGGTAACAACCGAACATCGGATCATGGCCGACCGGAAAATCATCGAATTGAAAGCGTCTTCAAGCAAACTCGCTGCCAGGATAGACAAGTATCTTGCCGTACACAGAAATCTGGTTCAGCAATATACGCGTTTGAGCGAGATGAACTCTTTTCTGGTCAAAGGCAAAAACGATCCCGCCAGAATTAAGGCCCTCAACTCCTGGCTCGATCTCCAGACCGCCATGAACCCGGAGTACTCGGCATTTTATCTCATGGATACAACCGGTCTCTGCCTGGTTTCCAGTGACAGAACATTTATCGGCAACAATTACCGTGTCCGCAGCTACTTCAAGGAATCGATGAAGGGAAAGGCATTTGCGAGCGATTGGAGCATCGGCCTCACCAGCAAAGAGCCCGGAGTTTACTTTTCAGCACCGGTTTTTCGCGATCCCGCCAAGGAATCGTCGGAAATCCTCGGCATTGCGGTCCTCAAATTGCGCGTCACCGAAATGGCCAACCGGGTCGAACAGATGAAAATCGGCGAGCAGGACGCGTTTATTATCAACAAAGATGGAATAATTCTCACCCATACAAGACCGGAATTGGCGTATCATTCACTCGTTCCCCTTTCTTCGGCGCAATTGGCGGAGATCGCTTCCACCCGTCAATTTGTCGAGAAACCCATCGAGCCGCTTGATTTGGGCGAAGTGTATTCAGCTTTTCGTCAAAGCATTTCCTCGCGAAGCGTCCAGGTGGCCCATTATGTTTTTAAGGCCCAGAAGACGGCCAAATATGCAGCCATGGCGCCGCTCACCGAAAAAAACTGGGTCGCGGGCGTGGCTGTTCCTGAAAAAGAAATTTTTGTCGGCATCACCCATATCATTCACACGACCGCGATTTTCGCCCTGATTGCGATTATCATCTCCATAGGCGGAAGCTACGTATTGAGCCGGTCAATCGCCGAACCGATACGAAGACTTACCGCCGCGGTCGACACGTTTGCCGAAGACGGCACGGTGCCGGCCTGGGATGACAGCGGCGGTGAGGTGGGGTCGTTGGCAAGAAGTTTTAATCGGATGGCCGTGATGGTGGTTGAGCACCGGACCGGGCTGCAACGCATGGTTGACGAGCGGACATCGGAACTGAGATCGCTCAACGAAAAACTGCATGAATTGTCGGTCCACGATGAATTGACCGATTGCTTTAACCGGCGTTATTTTGTGGACAATCTTGGCAAAGAGATTACCAGACTGCGGCGCTACGGCGGTCCCTTGTCGATTGTCATGTGTGATCTTGACAATTTTAAAAAGATCAACGATAAGCACGGCCATGCCAAAGGTGACCTGGTGCTCAAGGAATTCAGTTCCATTCTCATTCGATCAACCCGTAAAGATATCGATTGGGCCGTGCGTTACGGCGGAGAAGAATTCTTGATCGTATTGCCGAATACCCCGATGAAGGGCGCCGTGGCGGTGGCGGAACGTTTTCGCACCTCGACTGAGACAAAGGTTTTTATCTCACCTGATGATAACCTGCGGGTCACGGCCAGCTTTGGCGTTCTTTCCATGGAACCATCGGCCGATAAGGGCACCCTCACCATCGACAGCATCGTTTCCAAGGTTGACGAATTGCTGTACAGGGCAAAGAATGAAGGCCGCAACCGGGTTGTCGCGGAGGAATTTCATCAAAAAACCGTCTGAGTGAAGCGGGACCTGCGTCGCCGCTTTCAATCCCGCTATTCGTATCCCAAAAGTAAAGAACCACGGCCAAAGGCCGTGGTTCTTTGCGGGAAAACGCCGCAGGCTTCTCAGCCTGCTACCAGCCTATCGCAACCGCTATCCATTGAACGTTGTCGGGATTCATGTACGACTCATGGCCGCCGTCGTCGTCATAGGCAAACCCGTAGGTTAAATTGTCTATCGCGCGGCGATGGCACCACCTCGAGAAATAGTTGCATGGCGCCGTCTGATAGTACAATGCGGAATCGTTGGTGCGCCAGTTCGCGAAATTTGCACCCTGCGGAAGGGTTCCGACGTGTCTGTTGTAGGCGGCGCAATAATCGGGCGAAGCGCCCAGTGGACCCGCGCAGGCCAAAATGTTCCAGGGAGTCGTTTTGGCGGGTGCACCGGGGTTGTGGGCGATAACCGAGTCCTGATACTCGTCGAAATACGTCGCATACACACCGCCCGTGTTGTAATAATTGACCGCCATCATCTGGGGTGAATAGATATTGGCAAAATTCACCGTGGCGAGAGGGGTGAATTCCTTCGGCACCTCGTTCAGAAATTCATCAAATTTCGCCTGGCGTGATTGAAAGAACGTTTCATACTCATCGCCCATTATGGTATCGATGCCGGTGGTGGTTTTCAACCTGAAGGCGATCGGAAGTCTCCATCCGTCAACCCTGGTGGTATTGCCGGCCCAACTGACGCCGTTCGAATTGACCTCGAGAAAATCGAAGTACCTGGATTGGGAATCCAAAGGTGCGATATAAATATAGAGCCGCTCGCTTTGGAGTACCTTCATATTCGTTTGCGTAAGCGGCACCTTTGTTCCGCCCTGCTCATGGCTCCAGTAAATCTTGGCGTCGGGCCATGCGCCGTTGGTCCTGTTCAGGACTATATACTGGGGAGTCGAACCCTTCTTGGGATAGGTGCTCGTGTCCCCCCAGAAGGCGGCGATTGAGGCCGCATCGCCCGTCCAGGTGGTGGTCTTGGTCAAAACGAAATCGTAATGCCCCGCCAACGTGTCAATCGGTGTGACTCCGATCGAGTAGCCCGGCTCGGTTGCGCGCAGCGTGTCCTTCACGGCCGCGAGTTTTTGAAGCCTTGGCTGAAATTCGGGAGCGTTTTGGGCAATACCTGCACCTCGGGCCCGCGAAAGCGGTCGGAATTTTAATACGGTTGTCGCGCCGTTGATGGTTGCACGAAGCAGATAATACTGGGACGAAATCCCGCGCATGTCAATCGATACGGAGTAATTTCCCCTGGTCTGTACGCTGTTCATCACGACTCTTACGAACCGGCCGGCCAGGTCATACAAGCTCATCTTCACCCAGGCTTTATCCGGAAGCACGCTGAACAGCACTTTTCCTCCCGTGAATACCGGTTTTGGATAGGCATCGCCGCTCAGCAACGTGCTCCGCGGGATGACGCCTCCTACTAAGTTGCAGTTTCCTGATCCCAGTTGGTAATTGCCGTTGGCGTCCGTAGTTACCAGATACGGCATCGGCCCGAAACCGTAATCCTGCGTTGCCTGGCCCAGCCTGACCACCGTGTGGGTCAGGGGATTTCCAGAAGGGTCAGTCACCTTTCCGCAAATGTTGACGGTCTGGGAAAAGACAGACCAGACGAAAAACGCCGCCATCAGACCCGCTACTGCTGTTCTTTTCATTTCACCCTCCCCCATTTTTTGGTGAATCCCACAGCGAGCGTATTCCCCGGAGCTTGCTCCGGGGAATACGAGCGACTATAAGTATGTTTTCTTTCCATAGGGATGGAAGATTCCCCGCAGGTTCGCTGTCGCGACTGCTCCTGTAGCGTTGTATGCTGTCGCAGTCGCGGTGCTGCGGGGTTCTTCAATAGAACTTGTTAAACGTGTAAAATTCACTTGCCATCCGTCATGGTTCGGGAAACCAATGCCCTCGCTCTTGTCACTAAGATACGCTGCGGAACGGATTCTTCGCCATTTTTTTTCGAGCAATCCCTTGCCATTGCAGAACGGTGGTGAGCAGATCACATGTTGATGCGATCAAGGAAGAATACCACGCAGTTAGCGGAGGTAGTATTGACAATTGTGGCGGTGTCTTATGCCCTGCGTTAGGCCGGACTGGAGGTCCCGCCATAGCGGGATGCCGCCCGGACCCGGCCCTGTGGGCCCATCGGGCCGAGGCGGCCCGAGGCCGAAGGCCGAGACCGGAAGGAGGGCCGACCCCAAGAAAAGCCGCACTGTCATGCGGCTTTTCTTGGGGAAACGCCCAGATCTTTATTTGATATTTCTACCACCCGATCGCTACCGCCATCCACTGGATGTTGCCGATGGAAATGTATGCCTCATGATCTCCATTGTCATCATAGGGGAAGCCGTAGCAGTAGTCGTTGATGGCTCGCCGATGACACCAGCGGGAATAGAAATTAGCAGGTGCGTCTGTATAATAATTAGCGGTATCGACGTAGCTCCAATTATAACAGTCAACACCTTGCGGCAGATGGGCGACATGCCGGTTCATGGCAGCCGCCCAAATGGGTAAAGAGCCAAACGCACCGGCGCAGGCGAAAACATCGTCGGCCTGCGTCACTTCCGGTTCGGGACCGGGATCGTTAGCGGGTGCGCCGTAGCCCGGTTTATTCACCCAGAGCGGGTCCTTGACATAGTTTTTAACGACCGAATCCTGATACCGTTTGTAGTAATCGCCATAGGGTCCGGTGGACCGGAAGGGGAAGGGGTCCATTTTATGCGGGGCCCAGATGTTCGCGAAATCGTGCGTGGCCTCCCAGGTGAACTCCTTCGGAACCTCATTGATAAATTCGGCGAATTTCGATTCGCGCGATTGGAAGTACAGCCAGTAGGAGTCGCCCATGACGGTGTCTTTGCCGTCGGTTGTTTTGATCCGGAACGTGATGGGAAGCCTCCATCCGTCAACACGGGTGGTGTTGCCCAAAAAGCTGGCGCCGCCGCCATTTACTTCAAGGAAATCGAAATATCTCATATTTGAATCGGTGGGAGCTATATAAATGAACAGCCCGCCCCCGAGCGGTTTCATGTTAGTTTGTGAAAAGGGGGTGGTGGCACCCCCTCTGGTGGTGGTCCAGCCGATTTTGCTGTCCGGCCATTTGCCGTTGGTCCTGTTCAGCATGACATACATCGGCGTAGTGCCCGCCCTGGGATACGTGCTCGTGTCGCCCCAGAAGGCGTTCTTGTCGCCGTTCCACGTATTATTCTTTGTCAAAACGAAATCGTACTGTCCCGTCAGCGCGCCAATCGGCGTGACGCCGAGGGTATAACCGGGCTCGGTGGCGTGCAGGGTGTCCACCACCGCGGCCATCTTTTCCAGCCGGGTCTCAAATCCGGAAACGCTCTGAACGACTTCCCCGCCCGTCAGGCGCAGCGCGGGCTGCAGCTTCATAACCGATGCGGCACCGTTGATGGTCACCCGAAGCAGATAGAACTGGGAAGAAATACCGCGCGTGTCAATTGACACCGAATAGGTGCCCTTGGAAAGATTTTTGTTCATCACGTCGCGTACGAGCCGGCCGGACAAGTCAAATATGCTCATCCTCACCGGCGCATTGCTTTGAGGGAGGCTGAACAATACCTTGCCGCCAACATACATCGGCTGCGAAAAGGCCTCGCCCCGCATAGGGGTGCCCGGGACAATGGTGTTGACGATGCAGGTCCCGGTCCCTATATGATAATGGCCGCTTGCGTCGGTAACGGCCATATAGGGCGCCGTGGCCCAATAGCCGTTATCGTAGGTCGTCGTGCTGAGTCTGATTACGGTATGGGTGAGCGGTTGCCCGCCCTGATCCGTTACCGCTCCGCAAAGGTTGACGGTCTGGGAAAAAACAGACCCGGCGAAAAACGCCGCCATCAGACCCGCTACTGCTGTTCTTTTCATTTCACCCTCCCCCATTTTTTGGTGAATAGAACTTGTTAAACGTGTAAATTTTACTATGCCATCCGTCATGATTCGGGAAATCGAGGCCTTTGCTCCTGTCACAAAGATACGCTGCGGAACCGGACTTCGTCGGTTTTTTTTCGAGCAATCAGCCTTTTTAAAAAATACTTCTTACCTGTTCGAAATAAAAAAGAAACACGGGATCATGCCGTGGTTCTTCTGAGATCACCGTCGGCTTCTCAACCGTTTACCACCCTACCGCAATCGCCACCCACTGGACATTGTACTGTTGGATATACGCCGAATGGTTCCCGTCGTCGTAAGGAAATCCGTAGCACAAATTGTGCAACGACCTGAGGTGACACCATTTTGAAAAGTAGTTGCATGGCGCTGCCTGGTAATAATAGCTCGTGTCGTTGGTGCGCCAGTTCACAAAATTGGTGCCTTGAGGAAGCGTTCCGACGTGCCTGTTGTAGGCCCCGGAATAATCAGGTGAAGAAAACCCTCTACACGCAAAAATGTTCCAGGAAGTCGTTTTGGCAGGTGCGCCGGGGTTGTGAGCTATGACCGAATCCTGATACCTGTCGAAGTAGTCTGCATATACACGGCCTGTGTCAAAATAATTGACAGGCGAGGCATAGGGCGACCAGATGTGGGCAAAATCCTGGGTGGCAAGACCGGTAAATTCCTTCGGCACCTCGTTTGTGAATTCGTCGAACTTCGCCTGGCGTGACTGATAGAACATTTCATAGACGTCACCTATTGTGGGATCTATGCCGATAGAGGTATGTACCCGGAATGCTATCGGAAGCCTCCATCCATCCACACGGGTGGTATTGCCTGACCAAGTGCGTTGCAGAAGAATTAAATTCAATAATATCGAAATATCGGTTCCCTGAATCGTTGGGAGCAACCCAAATGTAGAACCTTCCGCCGCCGTTGGGGATCCTGAACCGTGGATTGCGTGGCGATAGAAGTTTTTGCTCCGTTCTGCTGATTGCTCCAGAAAATCTTGCTGTCCGGGAACGCGCCGTTGGTCCGGTTCAGAATAATGAACTGAATCGGACTCGTCTTCGGATACTTGCTCGTGTCCCCCCAGAAGGCATTTGTGTCGCCATTGAACGTAGTATTTTTTGTCATGGTGAAGTCGTAACGCGCACACATCGTGGTGGTTATCGGCGTGACGCCGATCGTGTAGCCGGGCTTGGTGGCATGCAGGGTATCAACCGCCGCGCTGAGCTTTTCCAGCCGGGTATCGAATCCGGGAGAACTCTGGACAACCGCCCCTCCCGACAGGCGCGACGCGGGCTGCAGCTTCATGACAAAAGCGGCGCCGTTGATGGTCACCCGAAGCAGATAGAACCGGGAAGAAATACCGCGCGTGTCAATTGATACGGAATAATCGCCTTTGGAAAGACGTTTGTTCATCACGTCGCGCACGAGCCGGCCGGACAAATCGTATAGGCTCATCCTCACCAGCGCATCGCCCGCCGGAGGGCCAAACAGGACTTTTCCGCCCGTGTAGATGGGCTGCAAAAAGGCGTCTCCCCGGGCAAGCGTACTTTTCGGGATGACGATCCGGTCGCAGCAAAGAATTCCCTCTCCCAGCCAGTAATAACCGTTGCTGCCGGTTGTCGTTATGTAGGGGGATTGCCCATACCCATTGTCATAGGTTGTCTGGCCCAACCTGACCTCCGTGTTGGGCAGGGGTTGTCCGTTCTGATCGGTAACAAATCCCTCAACGCAGAGTGGTTGGGAAAAAACCGGCCAGGCGAAAAATGCCAGCATCAGACCCGCTGCTGCTGTTCTTTTCATTTCACCCTCCCCTTTTTCCGGGTTGAGCCGAAGGGCAGGTCGGAACTTGCCTTTGTCCAATTTCTCTTATGTCATTAAGATACGCTTCGGAACGGCCCTTCGCTCATTTTTTTTGCGAGCACCCTTGCGCTTGGCGCCCCTGCGAGGGAAAAAAAGAACCACGGCCAAAGGCCGTGGTTCTCTACGGGAAAACGCTGCGGACTTGTCGGCCTGTTACCACCCTATCGCGACCGCAATCCACTGGACATTGCCTATGCCCATAAACGCCTGATGGCCGCCGTCGTCGTCGTAGGCAAACCCGTAGCAGTAATTGTTTATCGACCGACGATGGCACCACCGCGAGAAATAGTTGCACGGCGCCGTCTGATAGTACGATGCGGAGTCATTGACGCGCCAGTTTGCAAAATTCGCGCCTTGCGGCAGAGTTCCGACGTGCCTGTTGTAGGCGGCGCACCAATCGGCTGAAGCGCCCAACGGACCCGCACAGGCCAAAACGTTCCAGGTAGTGGTTAAAGTAGGTGCGCCTGTGTTGTGGGCAATGACAGAGTCCTGGTATTTGTCGAAATAAGTCGCATACACGCCGCCCGTGTTGTAATAGTTGACCGCCATCATTTGGGCTGAATAGATATTGGCAAAATTTACTTTTGCAAGAGGGGTGAATTCCTTCGGCACCTCATTCAGAAATTCATCAAATTTCGCCTGGCGTGTTTGAAAGAACGTTTCATACGCATCGCCCATTATGGTATCGATGCCGGTCGAGGTATGGAGCCGGAAAGCAATGGGAAGCCTCCATCCGTCCACCCGGGTGGAATTGCCATTGAACATCCCGCCCCCTGCGTTAACTTCGAGAAAATCAAAATATCTGCTGTTGGAATCGGTGGGATCGATATAGATATAGAATCTCTCGCTGGCGATCGGCTTTGTATTCGCCGTGGAAAGCGGAGTCTTGTTCCCCCCCAGCAAACCTTGGAGTCCGGCCATGCACCGTTGGTCCTGTTGAGAATAATGTACTGAAAATTCTTCGGATAGGTGCTCGTGTCTCCCCAGAAGGCGGCGATGGAGGCCTTGTCGCCGGTCCATGAAGTGGTCTTTGTCAACACGAAATCGTAATGCCCCACCAGCGTGTCTATCGGCGTGACGCCGATGCTGTAACCCGGTTCAGTTACATGCAGTGTGTCCACCACAGCCGCGACTTTTTCGAGCCTGGCCTGGAAATCGGGTTCGTTTTGGGCCAGGGTCGCGCCCTGAACGCGTGAAAGCGGACGGAATTTCAAAACGTTTGTCGCACCGTTGATGGTCACGCGAAGCAGATAGTACTGTGACGAAATCCCGCGCGTGTCAATCGATCCGGAGTAATTTCCCCTGGTAAGCGTGCTGTTCAACACGTCTCTTACAAACCTGCCGGCCAGATCATACATGCTCATCTTCACCCAGGCCTTGACCGGAAGCACGCTGAACAGCACTTTTCCACCCATGTACACCGGCTTCGGATATGCGCCGCCATGAGCGGCCTTGCTTACCCTAAGTACGTTGGTGGGAGGGCAGGCCCCTGTTCCCAGTTGGTATTGGCCGTTGGCGTCCGTGTTTACCATATACGGCATCGGCCCGAAACCGTAATCCTGCGTTGCCTGGCCCAGCCTGACCACCGTGTGGGTCAGGGGATTCCCTGCCGGGTCCGTCACCTTTCCGCAAATGTTGACGGTTTGGGAAAAGACAGACCAGGCGAATAACGCCGCCATCAGACACGACACTGCCGCTTTTTTCATTTCACCCTCCCCCATCTTTTGGTGAATAAGACAAAGAAAAACGTGCGATTGTTGCTTTTCATAAAGATACGCTTTGGAATGGTTTTTTGCCCATTTTTTTTGCGATCTCCTGCCGTATTTCCCCGTGGTTGACCGCCCTGCGCGCTCATGGTCAAACTCTTGCAGGTATCGCAATTATTACCGGCAGCGTGGTGACAAGAAAAGTGGCCGAAACAGCCGCTGCAAGAGCGCTCGGCATCCCTTCAAACGCCGGTCATAAACTTGTTCCCGGCAAGCCTCAATTTGCGTCCTGAATTGGAGCCCAACGCCCGATATTGAAAGTTACCCCAAGGAGACATCGTGGAAAGCACATCGGACTGGGATCATGCCAAGGCCAGTCGTGATTCTTGTAACCGAAATAATACCAGGCCCAGGAAACGCCGGCGCCCAATACCTTCGAAATAATTGCCCCTAGAATATTTTTGTTCATTAGGCAACTTGCGGCAGCAAGGGTAAAAGGCGCCATAGTTACGCCTGCGATCCCGCCGGAAAGCGAGTTGTGCCAGAACATATAGCTTGTTTCCAGGGAAACAAGCTGATATTCGCAGTCCACAGCAACCCAGCCGCCGATCGGGACACGCAAACCGAAATAGCGGGAATAAGAAAATGCCAATTCCCTGTTTCGGGCGCCAAATTCCGTACCTGTTTTTCCACCAAGGCTATTGTAAATTGCATCACTGGCATCAAATTGGGAGGCACCGAAGTTAATTCCGGAAATAATCCAATAAACATACATGTCAAAACCTAAACTGAGATTGTTCATGCCGGCGATTGTACCTGTTTCTTTTGCCTTGAACTGATCGTAATACCACGACAAACCCAAATCAAATCCCGCCATGCCTTCCCTGACGTCCATGGTAAGACAGGCTTTGGCGCCACCTCCCCAATAGGGTGAATAATTGTCGCCAAACTTGAAATTCGGGCAGGACAATGTCGCCATCGGGGTTACCGAGATACTGTACTTGGTCGGAAAATCAGTGGTATCATGGATAGTGTCAACCTGAGCGAGAGCACAAGAATTGAAGATTATAACAACAGCCGGCAAACAAGCAGACGTCCTCATAGACCAGTCGCTTTCTTCTTGATATTCGTTGGAACCGTAGTGCCAAAGTGGACCGGTAGCCAAAACCGGACAAACAATTCTGGACGGCCGGCTGGAGATGCGCGCAGAACGCACCTTAATAGCATTCTCCGGCAAAGGGAGAAACAGAAGACAGGGCTTTGAAACATTCGTTATTTCCTAGGAGGGCCATCACTTGAGAGTATACGGTTGCCGCGATATTTTTGTCAACAATGCAATGTCAACCAATTTTCGCCGGCAGCCGCTTAACCCTCACCATCAGAGACTCGGAGCAATCTATTTGCGGGATAGAGTTGACTTACCGTATGAGTGATAACTTAGTTTATAGAGAAGAATCAGGAACCAAGTCACGGGGATTGCGCGGCAAGAGGCATCAAGGAAACAAACGGACACATTTCTTTCTCAGAAAGGATGACTATGGCTTCGGAAAATGTCTTCATGAGCTGGGACGGTCCTTTGAGCCGGAAAATTGCAGGAATTTTCCGGGAATATCTTCCAAAGATTGTTCCCGGGGCAAATCCGTATGTGCCGTTGGAAACCAAGAAGGGAAAACAATGGCTTAACGAAACGTCGAAGCGAATGGCCCGCTCCGCCTGTGCGCTCGTCTTCCTGACAAAAGACACTGCGGAGAATCCGCGGATTCATTTTGAGGCCGGTTCCATTTATAAGGGATCGAGAGACAACAAGATCCTCCCTGTATTAATTAACATGACGCCCGGCAATCTGAAGATGCCCTTGTCCTTGTTTAAGGCAACGGCGTTGAATGAACAGCAAGTGTTCACCTTGTGCAAGGAAGTAAACAAGTCCCTGGACCGGAAGGCCGTTAAGGATGACGAATTGAAATCGAACTGGCATGACAATTCGAAGAACTTTCTTAAAAAGATCAAGGCTGAATTGAAGAAGCGGAAATCCGGGAAGACCGTAAAAGCGGGTGGGAAGCCATTGCCGCCGCAAACAGTTGAACACAGGGAAGAGATTCCCGAAAGAATAGGAAAGGCGCCGGATACGGGCCCGCAAGCCATGAAAGCGCCCGCCCCTGCGTCCATTCCTGCAAAAACGGAAAAAGCGCGAGTTGTAGGTTTACAAGCGGCAGAAGCGCCGGCCGCGATATCCGTTCCTTCTCCGGACCAGGGCGTTGCACCGGCTCAGACCGGCGCAACAATTGAATCCATATTTCCAGGGATATGGAGCAATGCCTATTCTCACGATGGAGGGGAGTCAGGGTCTGAGGAGTTCCAGATTGTTGACGGAACAAAGTGCATGGTCGAAGGCAAACACAAGTTCAATATTACGGGTTTCAGGTATGACCCGGCAAGCGGCACGGCAACATTCACCAAGGAGTGGGTCGGGGTCGCCAAGGCGCCCATAGTCAACACCGTAAAAAGGATCAACCGCGGGCATTACGAGGGAAGTGAGAACGATGGGGCGCATGTTGTTTACAAACGGATGAGGTAAGCGGGGGCTCGATTTCACGCCCCAGCCCCATGGCATGATGTCGGCGGTCAAGACAGCAAGAGCAAAAACCCCATTATGTTACATGCTGGCTTCCTCCCTGAAAAAGGTGGGTAGGAAGACGGAAAGCACGTGGCTGGTCAAAGTATATACAGGCTGATAGACAGCAAGGCATTACGACAGAAAGAAGCATGTTCGCTTGTCAATTAAGGAACGAATAGACAGCAGCTATTTCAGCATCCGTTAGAACCCTGTTATAGATTCGAATATCATCCAATTTGCCGATAAATTTGTTATCCGCGGCACAAAACCCTATTTGCAAAGCCGCCGAGGACCTGAATTGCGTTTCCAGAGGAGCCACGGAAGTCACCGAATCATCAAGTGCACCGTCAACGTAGATTTTCAGGACTCCGTTGGAATATGTTGTCGCGCAGTGATGCCATGATCCCGAGCTGGGCGCTGCTTGAGAGTTACTCACCCTGTATCCGGTGACGCTGGTGGAATCAGTGAGCAGCATGATCTGCAGTTCGTTCTGATTCTCATGGATGATTCCATAGTAGCAATTGCATTGGGACAGCCGGGTTACCGCCACAATGCGGGCATTTGTTGCCGCATCACTCTCAAACCAGGCCGCCATGGTGAATTTCGTTAAAGACAAAGTTGTATCCACGGTTGTTGAAATGCCGCTGCTTCCGTTAAAGTAATATGCCTTATCAGGATGACCAAACCTGTCTGTCGTTAATGTCGCGCCATTGACAATTCCATTGAACCCATGGCCGCTTTCATCGTTTGCATTCCCATTAAAGGGGTAATAAGCAACCAAACCGAGATTAATGGTTGATGACGTCGGGCTGGAGGATGGCGATGTGCAGCCCCACATTGCCATCAGCACAACGCATGAAACCAGAATTAAAACCACAGTATTATGTTTTTGCATAACGGCTCAATTTGAATAATCAATTACCGGTAATATTCTTGGTATTGGTGAGCTGATTGGAAGCTCCTTTTTGGGAAACCGGACCCACATGAAACATTCTTCCATACCTACCTAATGTTCAGCTCTTCTCCAACGATAGAGATAATCACCAGGCTGATGAAATATTTTAGAGGTAAATTACCTGTAGTTTGTCTCAAACGCGGTCATTTCACAGGACGGGACCACGCGCTGATAGAAATCTGAAAGGAAGGAAGAGGCCATGAAATCATTCCCGTTTCATCCGGTTTGCCTTTTGCTAATTATGGTGCTGGCCGCTATTGACATTTGTTTCCCACAAACCGCCGGCATTACATCGGGCGCACTGTACACTCTTTCATCCAAGGCGAGCGGCAAATTGCTGGATGTCGGCAATTCTTCCATGGCAAATGGCGGCAATGTCGATACATGGACGAATACTGGATCGGATGCGGAGCGCTGGATGGTGATCTACAGCGGAAATGGCCTCTACACATTGACAAACGCCGGAAGCGGGAAATTGTTGCATAGTGCCAATGCAACACCTGCCAACTCGGTAAATGTTGATCAGAACAGCAACACCAACGACAACACCGTTGCGTGGAGCATCGTGGATGCCGGCGGCGGCTACTATGAATTGAAAACCGCCGCCAACCCGAATTTTTCACTCGATCTATTGAACGGAACGAATGCAAATGGCGCCAATGTCCTCTTATGGCAATCGAATTCCGATGACTCTCAAAAGTGGCTATTCCAGGCACAATCATCCCAGATTGCCGCGCCCGCTGCTGCGATTGCCGATCAGATTTTTGCGGCATGGAAAACCAAGTATTACTCGACAGATGCGGCAGGAGGGTATGTCAACGGCGAGGGCTTTTGGGGTATCGCCGAAATAATGGAGATTGTGGATGACGCCTACGAAGTCACCGGTCTTGCAAAATACAGGGACATGTTCGATCAGATGTACAAGGGATTTATCGCGAAACAGGGCGCCGACTGGATGTGGAACAATTTTAACGATGATATCACCTGGGCGGTCATCGCATGTGTTCGCGCCGCTCTCCTTTCCGGCAACCAAACCTACCTGAACAAGGCCAAACAACAATTTGACGAGATGTATTCCCGCGCGTGGACTACCGGGTACGGCGGTGGGTTATTGTGGGAGCAGGGGCTGACCACGAAAAACTCCTGTATCAACGGGCCGGCAACCGTGGCGGCAATGTACCTGGGACAGGCAACAGGCGACACAACGTACTTTACAAAGGCACAGCAAATCTACACGTGGTCAAGGATATACTTGCTGGTCAGAAGCACCGGCAAGGTGAACGATAATTATGACGGAAAGGTCGGTGACTGGAGTTCTACCTATAATCAAGGAACATACCTGGGCGCTGCGGTAATGCTTTACAATTACACCAAAGACACCACCTATCTCGATGATGCACTCACCATTGCAGGCTATACGCAAAACACCATGTTCCAATCGAATGTAATCAATTCGGAGGACGGACCGGATCTCTGCGGATTCAAGGGAATATTCATGCGGTATGCCCGTCGCTATGTCGTTGATCTCAACAAGCCCGATTATATAGCCTGGTTGCAGCTCAACGCAAAAGTAGCCTATAACAACCGTGACACAAGCGATATTATCGGCACCTTGTGGGGAAACAGGGCTTCCGATACCGCGCAGTACACGGCGTTCAGCGCATCTACGGCCGTTTCGCTGATGATCAATTGTCCTCTGTCTACAACAATCACCAAAGACGCTTACGCAACAATTGAAGCTGAAGACTTTGATTATTTGAAAGGGGTCATTGTCGAACCAACCGCCGACGTGAGCGGCGTTGACCAGCTTGGCGGCATTCAGGACGGATACTACACCGCATACATGAACGTGGATTTTGGTTCAACCGGCGCTGATAGTGTCGGATTCAGAGTTTCGAGCGCAACGGCCGGCGGAACCATTGAAATCAGGCTTGGTGGAATAACCGGCACACTGATCGGAACCGTTACGGTACCAGGCACGGGCAGCTGGAGTACCTACACAACTGTTGCAGCGCCAATTGCTTTAGCCAAAGGATTGCAAAACCTTTATCTGGTATATAAGGGGTCCGGATATCTGTACAACATAAACTATTTCAGGTTTTTCCAGGAAAACACCGCAACTTTAAAGGCCACAACCTCATCCCAAGCGAAAACCGTTGCAATTTATCTTCGTGCTGCAGGCACTCATCTCCACTTTGCCTTGGGCGGCCTGCCGGTAAATCGGCTTTTTATTACCGATGTTCAGGGTCGCGTAGTGTACCAAGGCAGTACGAATACCCGCACCGCACAAGACATTGACGTCTCAGAATACCCAAAGGGCGTGTACTTTGTTACTGCGGAGTCAGATCGGCAGAAGATCAACAAGAAGTTTATTTTGAAATAGATGATCGGATATTGACCTGGTTATCAGCGGCATTTTCGGCCCGATTTGAACGAGCGACATTTTGGTTATGAGCCCTATTGACAAGTTGAATATGGCGAATAAGTTGTAAAATCAGCAGACGGAAGCGCCATATTCGCCGCAGACGAGACCGCACATGTATTTGCCGGTTAGTGTCGTGGCATCTACGGTGTCCTGGGCCCGGATAGCTATGCATATTGTCAATAACGCCAGAATCGCACCAAGTGACATATGCGACAATCGTCGTTGATACCTGTCAAGGAATAAAAATCGCATTTTGCAAGACATCTCATACCTCCTGTCGATACTAACCGAAAAATCACCAATCACGAAACTCATCCGCAAATAATCTAACTGCCCGCGGTTCCGAAAGCGGCTGTTAGTTAACAACTTTGTTCACCAATCCGATACATTAATAAATTTTGACAGGTGGACTATGGGATTGAAAAACCCCGCCTGAAGTGGCGGGGATTGGCCATGCGGTCGAAGCACGTCTGCGGCCTCTACTGCGTGGTCTTCCATAGCTAAGGAAATAGAATAATAAATATTCGCCCGCTAACCCCGCGCCACCACGACTACGCCTGCATACATACCACAGGAGTAGCCGCGTAAGCGAACTCGCGGGGATTGCGCGGGCTGTGCTATTCAAACGTAGGAAATCATTCGGGCAGCTGCGACATGACCAACAGTGTGACCAAAAAATAACAAAGGCCGGTTACAAGACCGGCCTAAGTTACCAACCCGTCTGAGGGTTATATATGGTAGCGGGGGCTCGATTTGGCTCCGCAACCTTCAATGCAGTTGTGGTCGCCCAAGCCTTGGCTGCGCCTGCAGCTTTGAACGACGATCTTCGTCTATACCCCGCACCAATAAACAAAAACAAAAAAAGCTGACCTCATGGCCAGCTTTTTTTGTTTTATTGGTAGCGGGGGTCCGATTTGAACGGACGACCTTCGGGTTATGAGCCCGACGAGCTACCGGACTGCTCCACCCCGCGATCATTCTCGTCAAAAAAACCGCTACTAAAATAATACCGGTTTGCCATGTGGGCAAGGTATTTGTTGGCCGTGGAGGCTGGCTGCTTTACTTATCGAAATCGCCGCCGAAGTATTCCTGGGGCGACTTCGGCGCGACGCGCAGCGTCTTGCACCGGTCGACCACAACCTCTCCAGGCGGCGCGTGGCGCCGCTTGTGGACGAACCGCGCCTCGGTTATGTTGACATCGGCATACGACGTGTGCTTTGCCTTTGAAAACCAGACGGCGAACGAGGCGGCCTTGACAAGAAGATCCTTTTGCGGCCACGGAGCGTTTTTATCCCGGCGGACAAGCACATGCGACCCGGGACTCGCCGCAACGTGCATCCACACGTCCCACGGCCGCGCGAAGCGCGTGGTGAGTTCGTCGTTCTGGGCGTCGTTCCTGCCGATGTAGATATCCCATCCGTCAAGGCTCAGGTGCCTGTACGGCACGCCGTCCGCTTCGCTTTTCGGCCGCGGCGCCCGGCTCCTGGGAAGAACGCCGAGGTTCTCCAGCGCTGTCCGGGCCTCGGCCGACTTTCCGGCCGCCACGGCCGGATCCGGTGCGGGATCGTCTCTCATCAATTCGAGCGCCGTTAAAACCCCTGCACAACGGGATTCTTCGCCGCGTGTTTCCGTAAGTTTCTTTTCTATGATCGGAAGACCTCGTTTCCCTTTCCTTGATCTCCGGTAATATTCCTCGGCATTTTCAAATACCGTTCGGGCAGGATCCAGTGCCACGTCCTCCCGGCGCTGTTCGTGGATGTTCTCGATTGATGCCGCAGACGCACCGCGGGCGACTTCTTCCGGATGCGCAAGCAGAGAGTCCGCGATCTGCGCAAACAGCGCGAATTGCCGGGCCTCTTTGAGCTCTTCATCCTGTTTTTGCAATTTTGACCTTACACGCTTAAGCGCTCTTTTTGTTATGGAAATAAGGCATCTGACTTCTTTTTCAGCCGCTTCGGCTCTGTCCTGTCCAACCTTTGTTTCTTCGCTCATTTTCTTGACTTATCCCCTCTGGCGTGGTACAATTAAGTTGCAAAGGTTCCTCGTGCCAAAACCGGAAAGAAAGCGGCGCTGTCATGGTCACCACGATCGCCATTGAATGTCCGCACTGCGGGAAGCCGTTTGAGGTCCTCCTGAGCAACAACGCTTCAATGATAATCCTCGGCTGCCCGCTGTGCTCCGCCCCGCTTATCTACTACAAGACCCGCTGTTTTATGCTGAACCGGAATCAAATTGACAGAATACGAAAAAGCCGGCGCGACACCACGGTTCTTAAAATACTGCACAGCATCACGAAAGAACAACCCGGGGCGATGTGCTCGCAGCGCGCGCGGGGAGTTCTTTCGCTTTCGGCCCGCGCTTCGGGAAGGTGCGTCGCGCCGGCCATGTTCTCCCATTGCGACGAGTACATCACCAGAGACGATATCATCAACTTGCGGATCGAGCTCGAGACCTGCGCCGACTCCGGGCAATTTATCGACAGAATGTAAGTTCCCCCCTCTCAAAGCAAAAAGGCCGCGCCCCTGGTACAGGGGCGCGGCCTTTTTTTGTGCCTGCGGCGATTGCGCAGGTGTAACCTTTTACCGTATTCCCACGGTCCCGAAGAGCCTGGAGTTTCTCGAGCCGGTCGCCGATGCGTATTTCAGGAAAAGCACCGCCCTGTATACGCCCGACGCCACCTTCGAACCTCTCCCGTTCGAGCCGTTCCAGTAGATGTCGAAATCGTAGGTGCTCTGGGCGCCGGTCGTCCAGCTCGCGGGAATAATCCCGGCTGTGGACTTCGAACTGTCTGCGGAGATAACCAGGTTTCCCACCGCGTCGTATATCATCAGATACCCCGTTACCGTCTCCCCGCTCGCGGGCGATACCTTGAACGTCATCACGGTCCCCGCGCCGTCCTGCCGCACCCAGTCCCGCGCAAACGGCTGGTTCATTAAATTGAGAACTCCAGGATTCTCACGGTTGAACGTCGGCCCCGACGGGTTGGGAACAACGATGAGCGCACGCGCAGGTGTGCTCTTCACGATCACCTGAACCTTCTGGTTGTCCGCGACCGGCGGGTTCGGCACCAACGGGCCCTTGTCCGTCAGCTTCGTCACGTTCGTGTCCGACACAAGGCTCAGATAATCACGCCCCGTCATGTCCTTTCCGTTCGTCATGTAAAACGTGATCGTCGAGTCGTTTACCACCTGGTAAAATCCCAGGATGCTGTCCAGCATCCCCTTCACTTGCACCAGCGTGTCATGGCTCACCCCGTTGACCACAAACACGGAATCCTTCCACACCAGAATCATGTTCTGCGGCCACGTCGCAAGGCTGAAATCGTTTCCGCTGGTGCCGATCGGCTCGCTCAGCACCACCGTCACCTGGTCCTGCTGGCGGTCTGAAGGCGACATAATCGTCTTCGTCACACTCCAAATCACCGGACCGGCGCCGTCCGTCGCGGTAAAGTCCGTTATCTGCTTCACTCCCGTCATGCCCGTTATCGAGATTTCCGGCTTCCAGTCCGTCTCCGGAATCCCGTAATCCGGATCACCGTTCTTCGGCTCGGCAAGCGTCACCACAAACACCGAATCCGTCGACGAGGTGAGCCCCGTAACGCTATCAACAGGCAGAACATACTTTCCGTTTCCCTCCGTGATAACAATCTGAGCGCCCGGAGGAAACGTTGTGAGCTTGTTGAAGTGCAAAATGATATGGTCGAGATACCCGTTTCCCGACGAATCCTCCGTCACCGCGCTTATAAGAGTGGTGCCGGGGCCGGTTATCGTCACCTTGGTGCTGTCGCTCACCGACTTGCCGCCTATCCCGATGGCAGTTGCATGGATATACCCGCTCTCGTTGCCCTTCACCGAGCCCGACGTGTAATACACCCGCACCACATCCGTCGGATTGTCGATCGCGTGCAGCGTCCCGCTCGTTCCCCACGTGCTTATCTCCGGTCCGCGCAGGTTCCCGTACGCATCGTACCCCACCGCGATGATCGACTGCGCGCCCGCAGGATAATTCAGGTTTATCGAATCAAGCTGGTTCCCGTTGACGTCCTCGAGAGACAGCCGCGCAAGGGCCCCGGGATGCAGCGTGAACGGCTGTGAAGACGCGCTGTCCCCCTCGAACTTCACCGTCACCTTCTCAAGGCTGTCCGGGTCTGCAGGCGCATAGTACAACACGTATTTCACGGTGTCTATCCCGTTCTGGAAACACTCGTACATACTCGTCCCCATTTTCACGCTGTCAACCGTGGGGTTCGGCCGCCCGCCCGTGCCCAATGCGTTCTGATATGTGGCGGAATCGCAGTACGGTCCGGGCACCAGCCCGTCCTTGTTCATGATCCGCGTCACCGCCACAATCGTGTCACCGGCCACACGCAGATTCACCGGCGTTAAAATCTCGGTCTCTATCGATACCGGCGGGCCAACCGTGAAGGTTGCGCTCAGGTGATAAGGCTTCGTGGTCACCGTGTCGGTGCCGTAGGTTACCGTGATGGTGCCGGTGCCCGGCGTGTCGGGCGAAAAAGTCCAGGTACTCACGTTGCTGGGTGCGCCCGGCGTTGTGACAAGGCCCGACGTCGTCTGCCACGTACCCGGTACGTTTTCCCACTGACCGTTATCGGAACGCTGTCCCTGCATGATCAAGGTCGTGTCCTGGTTCGTGTTCATCGTGAGACTCGTTATGGGGTTCCCGTTGGGATCAACAATCCTCAGAGCGGTATAATAATAGGTGAGAACTACCGCCAGCGTCGAATCGGTCAAACCGGGATAGTTCAAGCTCGTAGCCACCACCATGGCCTGGGTCTTTACCCCGCTCCTTGTTATCACACCCTGCCCAAGGCTCTTCTGGCCGTCGTCCACCGTCACCGCCGAAACGTCGCGGCTCAGCCATCCCGTGCTTTGCGACGCGCTGATAAAATTCCCGTACTGATCGCGGATCACCGCATACACATAGGCATTGGTCGCGTTTCCGGGTATCAGAACGGTATCCTCGGGATTGTCCTTGTGAGGCGACGCAAACGCGTCCGCCGACGGTTCCAGCGACAAATGGTCCGGCTTCCCCGGCGCCACCGTCACCTTGATCGAATCCTTAAAGTCCTGACCGTTCTGCGCAAACTCTGCAATCACCAGAATGGTATTGTTCGCTTTGGTCGCCATGAGCACGGTCTTGTCGCCGGTTTGCGGCTGAGGCAATGTTCCCGTCGGTACATCCGTGTTACCCTGAAGTTCCACGATGCTCCACGTCACCGGCGACGACGGCGTCTCAAACGAACTCAGCCAGTCGCCCGCCTTGTCAAACACCTTTGCCACCACGGGCAGCGCCTTGCCGGCTGAATCGATGATAACCTGTCCGGGGCCGGGATACGCGGTGTTCGCCGGACCGGGCGCGCCCTCCGCAGGGTACAGCACTATGTATTGGGGAACGCCGGCGCCCACCGTAACGGATATTGAATCCGGCGTGGCTCCGGTGAGAGACACCTTAATCCACGCATGCCCGGTATCTTTGGGAGCAATGTCCCAGCTTATCGACGAGCCGGGCGCCGCCGTCGCGTTCTGTAAACCGGCAGTCGCGGACCAGTTCGCCTTCACATACTCCCATACCTGGTTGTCCGACCGCAGGCCCTGCACCTTGAGCGTCGTGTCCATATCTATGGTCATGCCGAGATTCGTTATCACCGTCGAATCACGCACCACGATCCGCAGCGCCGTGTAGGTGATGTTGCTTATCACCACCAGGACGCTGTCGGTAAAACCGAGAATGCTGTCCTGCGCCTGGACCCACGATTGCCCCACATTCGTCTCGCGCATCATGATCCCCTGGCCGAACGTCATGTCTCCGCGCTGGGCAACCACTATCGAGTCGGCGCGCGAGGTCCAGTTTGTGGGATTGGAAAATGCGACAAAATTGCCGTATTGATCGCGCAGGACCGCGTATGCGGCAACGGTCGTCGCCGAGCCCGCAATGGTAAGACCTCCCAGGTTCTGCGCACGGTGCGCGCCCGTGGGATCGTTGACATACGCAGTGCGGCCCGTGGTGTCCGGCTCTATCACCAGCTTTGCCGCAGGGCCGGCCGTTATCGTGATGTTGATAAATTGCGAAATGGTGATCCCATTATTGGAAAACGTCGCCGTCACCTTCACCGTCTGGGTTGCCTTGTACCCGGTAAAGCTTACCAGATCTCCCGTGTACTTGTTGAGCGTCCCCGTGTTGGTCGCGCCTGTGAGCTCCTGGATGGTCCACGTAATGGGCGCATTGTCCGTCTCGAATGCGCTCAGCCACTGGTTGCTCGCGGAAAAAAGCGCGGCATCCAGGGGCAGCGCCTGCCCCGCAGTAACGGTCTTTGTCGGCCCGTACATGACGTTGGTGCCCACATCCGGCTGGCCCCTCGCAGGATACAGCGCCATGTGGTCCGGCAGGCCATAGTTGAATATCGCCGTTATCGTGTCACTCCGCTGTTGGGCGCCCGAGCCCCACACGATAAAAATCTTCCCCGTGGCCTGGGTGAGCGGCTGGAACGACCACGAATTCGCATTGGTCGGAGCTCCGTTGTTGAACGACATGCCCGCGGTGTTGCCCCACATCACCTGGATCTGGTCCCATTGGACAACGCCGTCGGTGCGCGCTTCAAGCCCCAGCGCCCACAGCGTGGTGTCCTGGTCGGTTCGCATTTGCAAACTGGCGATGCTGTCGATGGCGCTGGTGCCGGTGAGCCTTCCCACGATCTGAATCTGGGAGTAGGTGACGTTGCTCAGAATAACCTGCACCGAGTCGGTCCATCCGTTCTGCGCCGCCGAGACGTAGGTGCTTGCGGTCTGGTTTGTCTGGCGCGTAATGGCGCCCTGGCCGAGGCTCGTGTTGCCCGGCGCGACCGTCACCACGGCGGTGTTGTCCGAAACCCACGCCGCAAGCGTGGCATAGCTCACAAAGTTGCCGAACCGGTCCCGCAGCACCGCGTACACGTCCTCCATCTGCGTGGAACTCGGAAAGGTGATTGACCCGAGACGGTTGTCGGCGTTAAGGTTCGTTGCGGAAACCGGACTCGCCTCTATGGTGAGATGCGAGGGAGCGGCAGGGACCACGTAGACTTTCACCGTGTCGAGAATTATGCGACCCGGATTGGTCGGGTCGACAAAGGTGCCGATGATGTTGTACCATTTGTACGCGTCAACAGCGTAAAATGTGTTGAAGCCGCCCTGCGTGGTCTTTATGCTGCTGCGCGTTCCCGTTGGAAGGAGTACCCACGTGACAAGATTGGCGTATTCGGGCCTCACGCCGCCGGTATCGTCCAGAATCGTGGCGAACATCTGCATCGTTTCTCCGGCTGCTATTGTGTCGGTTGCAGGGATGGTTTGCATGGAAAGCGTTTGCGGCGGCGCCGTAATAATGTTTGAGGTCACCTCGATGTCGGAGCCCGTGGACTGGCGCTCGCAGAAGAACACATCGATGGCGGCGGTTGAGCTGTCCTTGAGACCGAGGTTGACAACCAGTTTTGTTGGAGCGGTCATTGTATCGCTCATGTCATTATTCTTGAAATTCTCCCACACCACGGCGTTTCCGTTGGCGAGGACAAAGGATCCGTGAATGGTGGTGTGAATGCCGCCGAGATCGAGAACGAGATGGCTGTTGATGAACACCCACAGGTCGTCGTCGCCGCGGAATTCAAAAATGAGTTGATTGGCAAGCGTGGTTCCGTTGACGTACTTGAAAATCCTGTGGATGTGAGTCGCAAAGGAATAGTTGTGCAAGTTGGTGGCCCTGTTGATGAGATTGCCGCCGACATCCCTTGTCGGGTCCGGAGGATTGCCGTTTGCCTGGAAGCCTGCGTTGTCGAGGGGGAAGAAGGCGCCGTTCTGATACTGATACTGTCCCTGTGAACCTGCAATGTACGTGAACGGAAGATTCTGCCGAACGAGGATGTTCTTGTACGACGTGTCATAGGTTATCTGGGGAGCATTCTGCAGCTGCGTGACGCTCCTGCCGCCGGTTGCATAGACGGGTCTTTCGTAGTCGTTGCCCTGCCGCCACTGGCGCCACCACTTCCCTAGTTCCCAGCTGTAAAGGAACGCCGTTCCCCTGACGGGAAGCCCGTCCTGGTCCAGCGTGTCCTGCACCAGGTGGGTGAGCCAGACATTCGGCACCCCCGCGCCGGGATTGAAATCCGGGCAGCTTCCGTCCGAGTGATAGTCGAAAATGTCAATGGGAACCTGGAGCGTTGCCGGATAGATCTGCGCCCCGACCCTCGCGGACGCGTACAGCAGAAACAGGCAGCAGGCAGCAATCACCTTTTTCATGAAACATTCCTTCCGTTCAGACCGCAAAGGTGGTATTTGTAAACCCTTCAGACCGCGTCGTATCCGTATGTTCTCTGCGCGGCAAGCAGCCGTAATTGCACATTGAAGAACCTCTGTTCCGGTCGCTGCAATTTAATCGCTTATTCCGGATTCCTCAAACCAGCCCTTCCGCCCGCAAACTCAAATCCTATTGTTACCTATTATACACTCACTCGACTCCAATTTACAATGCTAATTTTCTTCCTGAACGTAATGGGGCAGGTATCCCGGCGCCTTTCTATGTGGAGGGAAAGCTGTCCCAATCAGCGTAACCCCGGAAAAGGGATGCACTTCTCTCTTATAGTCGCGATAATGGCAGGAAAGGTTCAAGACTTAGGTGGGATTAATCGATTAAAAACAGCCTTTTCGTGGCTTTCCCCTTTTTCTGTAAAATGCCTTGACAAAACCGCGCAAAAACAGAAAGATCCCGGGAAAGGATCTTCCCCGGGATCTTCCTCGCACTGCAAGCACCTTCGCCTAGTACGTTATCCCGACCGTTCCCCACAGCCGCTTCTTCTCGCTCTTGGCGGGAGAAGTGTAGGTAAGGTAAACAACGGTGCGATAAACACCGGGCGCCACCTTGTGTGCCCTTTTCGTTCGAACCGTTCCAGTAGATGTCGTAGTCGTAGGCGCTGCTGTCGTTGGCGCCGTTTGACTTAAGCGAGGCCATCACATCCTTTGAGTCCGCGGTTATCACCGTGTTTCCCACCGCGTCATAGATTTTAAGATACCCGGTCACGACTTCGCCCGGGGTTGACGGAATGGCTATCTTGAACGTTATCACCGTGCCGGCGCGCTCGAGCCTCACCCAGTTCCGCGCATTGGGATTGTTTGCAAAATTAAGCGTCCCGGGCTGCTCGTGGAGGAACGTGGGGCCGGACGGGTTGGGCACCGCAATAATCCGTGGAGGCAGCGCGCCGATCACCTTCACCGGCGCCTTCCGGTTGTCCGTCACGGGCGCGTTTCCCCTTGCGTCGAATATCTGCCCGGCCGTCACCTTGATGTTCATGTAATCGTTCTGCGTGATATCGTTGCCGTTTGTCACGGTGAACTTGACGATGCTGTCGCCGATCACCTGGGCAAACGAGGCGATGCTGTCGAGAGCGTTATACAGCGTGTCGTACCCTGTGCCGGATGGATTGGGGAGGTACACGGTAAGAACACTGGACGGCTTTACCGTTGACCAGGCAAACTGGCTTCCGCCGGGCCCGGTGATGGGCTCGGAAAACGTCACGGTTATCACGTCCTGCGACCTGTCCTCGGGATTGACGATCGTCTTGGTGATTGTCCAGATCACCGGGCCTGCGCCGTCTGTGGCCGTGAAATTCTTGATATCTGCAACTCCCTGCATTCCGGTGATGCTCACCAGAGGTTTCCAAGCCGTCTGTGGCTGGCCGTTCTGCTGCTCCTGCAGGTATACGACATAATGCGTCCCCGTCGTTCCCACGGCTCTCACGCTGTCCACCGTAAAGACGACCCCGTTCGAGGTGATGGTGAAGTTGGTCGACGGAAGCATGGTGACCGGCTTGTTGAAGTACAATTCTATTTCGTCAAGATAGCCGTCGCCGTTGACGTCGCGCGTCACCGCCGAATCGAGCGACGACAGCGGCCCCTTCACGAAGATGTACATGCTGTCTTTCACGCCGCCCGCGGCCGTGGCCATAAGCGAGCCCTGTTCGTCCGAGGTGACGCCGCCGGTCTCATAGTAGATCCTCGACACGTCGGTCGAGTTGGGTTCCGAGTGGAGCGTGTTGGAATAGGTCCAGGTGCTGTTTTCCGGGCCGATCTTGTTGCCGAACCGGTCGTACCCGACTGCATACACCACCGCATGCCCTGCGGGATAATTCAGGTGCAGGGTATCGGGCTGATGGACGCCGTTCGCGTCTTCCAGGGCGAGCGAGTTGAGAGCGCCCGGAAGGAGCGTGAACGGCACGGTGCTTGCATTTAGGCTGCCCAGCGACACAAAAATCTGGTGCGCGGTGTCGCCGCCGTACGGCGCGTAGTAGAGGATGAATTTTATCGTGTCGGTTCCATTCTGAAAACACTCATCGGTCTTGTTCGCCGTCGACGGCGCTTGGTTGAGCGGCCCGGCGCCGCTGTCCCCGATCACCACGGGCGTCTGGCGTCCGCCGCTGCCCAGACCGTCCTGATATATGGCGCCGCTGGCGCCGTCGTAGCACCATGCGCCGGGCACGAGGCCGTCCTTGTTATTAATCTGAACAAGGGCCAGTATCGTGTCGCCGGCAATCAATTGATTGGCCGGTGTGATGATCGCGATACTCACTTTGGTGGGCGGTCCCGGCGTAAAGATTGCTAAAACGGAATCGGGCTTCGTGGAATCGTTGGCCATGGAAACATGGATCCACCCCTTGCCGGGAGTGACCGGCGAGAACGTCCAATTGGCCGCCTGACCCGGCGGCATGGGATCGGTTGAAAGCCCGGTTTGCATGCTCCATTGCGCAGACACGTATTCCCACTGGCCGTTGTCGGACCTGAGGCCCTGAACCTTGAGCGTGGTGTCCTGGTTCGTGTTCATGCTGAGGGTGTCGATCTGCGTTGAGTCGCGCACGACAATGCGCAGCGCGCGATAGAAAATATTGGCCATTATCACCTTTATCGTGTCCGCAAGATGCAGCGAGGCATAGGCAGGTTCGGCGTCGACCGCGCTGACAAACGTGGCGCCGGAATCCGTGGCCCTCGTGACGATCCCTTCGCCCTGGATCGCCACGCCGCCGGTCGCGGTCGCAACGAGATTGTTGAAACTCGTCCACAACGTTACCTGCGAATACGCCACCCAGTTGCCGTAGGCGTCGCGCAGCATGGCGTAAACGCTCCTGGTGGTCTCGCCCGCATTGATGGTGATGCTGTCGACCGGGTCAGCGGCGTTCGGGCTCAGGTTTGGATCTTTGTTCGCCTCTATCACGAGCTGCTTTACCGGCCCGGGCACAATGGTGAGACCGATGGTGTCCGAGTACGTCGCGGTGCCCTGCCTAAACGTCGCGATGATGACCACGCTGTCATTCGCTTTTTTCGAGTTGAAGGTCGCCTTGTATCCGGACAGCGGCGTAAGAGTGCCGATGGGTGTGTCGCTGAGCTGCCAGCTTATGAGCGTGTTGCTGGCAGCGCTTTCATACGAGCTGAGCCAGACATTGTTGTGGTCGAACATCTTTGCGACAAGAGGGAAATCGACGCCCGCGACAACGGTTGAGTCGCGCGGCAACGCTTTGTTCGCGGCGCTCGGCACGCCCGGCTGCGGATACAGCACAAGGGAGCGCGGCGCGCCCGGGTTGACTGTAACGGGAATCGAAACGGTCTTTCCCGCAAACGTGACCGTAATGGTCCCCTTGCCCGTGTCCGTTGGAGAAAAGAGCCAGTTCACCTTGCTCGTGGGCGCGGCAGTATCGGACTTGAGGTTTGCGGAAAGAGACCAGTTGCCGGGCACGTTCACCCAATCGTTGATTGCGGTGCGCAACCCCTGCACGGTGAGGAACGTGTCCTGGTCGGTGGTCATGACAAGGGACGAAAGAACAACGGTGTCGCCCGGCGAAAGGGATACTATCCGTAAAGCATCGTAGGTGATGTTCGAGACATAAGCTTTACCGTGTCGCTCATCGTTTTTGTGATACCGGTAAGCAAGGGCTGGGCCAGCGCCGTGGCACTTACCAATTCGGAATCATTCGGGACGCCGAGCTTGGTGATGACCCCTTGGCCCTGCGCGGCGATTCCGGAGCTGTCCTTTACAACGTTGTGCGTGATGATCGGGATCGTGTCCCACTTCGTATTCGTCGATTGCCCCACGTAGTTCCCGTATTTGTCGCGCAGCGTGGCATACACGCTTTTGCTGAGGTCACCCGAACCGATGGTGATGGAACCGTTCCCGCCGACCGGGTCGTCGTGCCACGGGCTGCGGGTCAGTCCGTTGGGATCGGCCTCGATCACCAGATGGTCGGGAGGACCGGCCTTTACATACACGGTGTCGGAAACCGGAGGAATCGGTTTTTGACCGGGATCATTGAATGTCGCGGTGATTATGTAGGATTTGAATGCCTGAACCGCATAAAACGTATCAACCGGGCCGGAGGTGGGACTTATCGAACTCGTGGTGCCGGTGGGAGTAAGGGTCCAGAAAATATACTGGTTAAATTCAGGCCTGGCCTTGCCGAAGTTGTCAAGAACAGAACCGGTGAAAACGGCAATGCTGCCTGCGGCAAGCGTATCAACCGGCGGTTGCATTTTGAGATCAAGAGTGGCGGGAGCTCCGGAAATAATATTTGTGGTGATAAGAATGTCGGAGCCGACGGATTGCCTTTCGCAATAAAAAACGTCGATTGTCGCCGAATCCCCAAGGTTTAATCCGAGTGCGGGCCCCAAGGCGTCAAGGTTGAAATTGCCCAGAGTGGTTTGGTGGATGCCGCCAAGGTCCAACACCAGTTTACCATTGATAAAAACCCACATATCATCGTCGCCTGCAAAATTGAATGTAAGACCCGCCCTGTACTGAAAGGCCTTTTTCAAATGCACTCCGAACGAATAATTGTTAGGGTTGGGCGGACGATCTCCAACTGCGGCGTTATTGGGAAAGCCGGCAGGGCCGATATAATTCTGGCCGCCGTTTTGGACGACTCCGCCGGGATACGAGTAATAATTCCAGTCTTTCGTAGAGTCATCGGGCCCGAACCCCCTGGTGTTGAGCGGAAAGAAAGTTGCGCTATTAAACTGGTACACGCCGTTTACCAGATCAATACAGGTGAAAAGAAGACTGTCCTGGATCACGACATTTTTATAGGAAGTGTCGTAGGTGACCGTGTTTACGGCGGTGACGGTCCTGCCCCCAGCGGCATAGGCAGGCCTGAGAAAATCACTGCCTTGTCCCAGCAAGCTTTGTTTCCATGGACGGAACCATTTCGCAATTCCCCAACTGTAAAGCATGGTGGTTCCCGCAACAGGAAGCCCGTCGGCGTCCAGAGTCTGCCCTACCATGCCGGCCAGCACCATGTTGGGGTTGGTGCCGGGGTTGAAATCCGGGCATGAGCTATTGGAATGGTAATCGAAATAGGTCACCCCAACGTTGAGCGTCGGTGGATACAACGTCTGTCCGTATAAATGCGAGACGAACAACAGCACTCCGGCTGCAACCGAAGCAATGCCGCTCAACAGTGCCTTGTGCTTTACCATACGCAAATTCCCCCCCGGTCTTGAACCGTGTGCCGCGTTATTTTAATAAGCCGGAAAGCTTCTCTTTCCCGACATCATTGGAATCGGAGCCTGCTCGTTTTATGTACAGTCGCGCGATGGGTGATGAATGTTCAGCATAATTGGGCAAATAAGAGGAGGAGGCTGAGGATGCGCCACGGCGATTTCCGGGCAGCCCCCAGACACAACGCAAGATCCCCCACCCCCGCATACTTTACAAGAAATCACATCGGCCGGACAACAAAATACATTTGTCGTGCCGCTTAAAAACAGAAAAATCCCGGGGAAGAATCTTCCCCGGGATTTCTACAGTCCCATGTCTTATTCGCCTAGTACGTTATCCCGACCGTGCCCCACAGCCGCTTCTTCTCGCTCTTGGCGGGAGAAGTGTACGTAAGGTAAACAACGGTGCGATAAACACCGGGCGCCACCTTGGTGCCCTGCTCGTTCGACCCGTTCCAGTAAATGTCGTAGTCGTAGGCGCTGCTCAGATTGGTCGGGTTGACGGTGAGCGACGACAACACGTCCCCCTGGTTCGCGGTGATCACCGTGTTCCCCACCGCGTCATAGATCTTGAGATACCCGGTAACGACCTCTCCCGGGGTTGACGGTAGGGAAATCTTGAACGTTATCACCGTGCCGGCGCGCTCGAGCCTCACCCAGTTCCGCGCATTGGGATTGTTTGCAAAATTAAGCGTCCCGGGCTGCTCGTGGAGGAACGTGGGACCGGACGGGTTGGGCACCGCAATAATCCGCGGAGGCAGCGCGCCGATCACCTTCACCGGCGCCTTCCGGTTGTCCGTGACGGGCGGGTTCCCCCGCGCGTCGAATATCTGCCCGGCCGTCACCTTGATGTTCATGTAATCGTTCCCCGTGATATCGTTGCCGTTTGTCATGGTGAACTTGACGATGCTGTCGCCGATCACCTGGGCAAACGAGGCGATGCTGTCGAGAGCGTTATACAGCGTGTCGTACCCTGTCCCGGATGGATTGGGGAGGTACACGGCAAGAACAGAGGACGGCTTCACGGTCGACCAGGCAAACTGGCTTCCGCCGGGCCCCGTGATGGGCTCGGAGAACGTCACGGTGATAACGTCCTGCGACCTGTCCTCGGGATTGACGATGGTCTTGGTGACCGTCCAGATCACCGGACCGGCCCCGTCCTTGGCCACGAAGTTCTTGATATCGGAAACTCCCTGCATTCCCGTGATGGTCACCAGAGGTTTCCACGCGGTCTGGGGCTGGCCGTTCTGCTGCTCCTGCAGGTATACAACAAAATGCGTCCCGGTCGCGCCTGTTGTTCCCACGCCGCTCACGCTGTCCACGTGGAAGACGACCCCGTTCGCGGTGATGGTGAAATTGGTCGATGGAAGCATGGTGACCGGCTTGTTGAAGTACAATTCTATTTCGTCAAGATAGCCGTTACCGTTGGCGTCGCGCGTGACCGCGGAATCGAGCGACGACGGAGGGCCGATGATGACGATGCCGAGGCTGTCCGCCGCCAGCGAGTCCTGGAAAACGCCGTTGAGATAGCGCGCCGCCCTGGCGATAACTTCGCCGGATTCGTTAAACGTGGAGTTGCTTGCGTCATAGTAAATCCCCGAAATGTTGCTGCTCTGCGTGAGCGGATGAAGGGTGTTGGTCACGCTCCAGTTGGCAAGCTCCCTCCCCCGCTCGTTCCCGTACCTGTCGTAGCCGACCGAATAGATGGTTGCATGGCCGTCGGGATACACCAGGGTGTCGGTGCCCGTGAGATGGACCCCGGTGGCGGATTCGAGCTCCAGAGAGTACAAATCTCCGGGCAAGAGCTTGAACGGCGTGGTCACCGCCGTGACCCCTTTGAGATTGACGGACAGCTGATGCAGCGTGTCGATGCCGACAAGCGGATCGGTGTACGGCGCGTTGTAGAGAACGATCTTGACGGTATCGACGCCGTTGGTGAAACATTCCGGCGTCTTGATGGTGCTCCCTGTTCCCGCGTTGAGGCCCGTGCTTCCCTCACCGGTGGTTATGGTGGGGCCGGGCTGCGAACCGGAACCCTTGCCGAGCGTGTCGTGGTACAGGGCGGCGGTGTCTCCGCCATAGCAATACTGGCCCGGTTCGAGGCCGTCTTGGTTGGAGATAGTCACCACCGCCAGAATCGTATCGCCGGCAATGCGGCCCGCAGGCGGGGTGATAACCGTGAAGGTTGCGGACGACGGAGGCGCCGGCGTCACTACGACCGGAATCTGGGCGGTCACGACATGCGCGCCCGTGCCCGTGGTCGCGGCAAGCTGGGAAGTTCCGCCCGGCACCGTGGGACTGAAGGTCCACGAGCCCGCGATTCCGGCTGGAATCGGATTCGCAGACGCAATACCCGGCGTGAGCGTCCAGGTTCCGGTAACGTCAATCCACGTGTTGGTTGCGTCGGTTGACAAGATGCCCTGAAGCTTGACGGTAATGTCCTGGTCGGTGTTGATGTTGATCCCGGTTATCGGCTGGTTGGTGGCGACATTGACAAAACGGAGCTGCTTTATGTAACCGTTGAGAATACTCACCGTGGTGGTGTCGAAATTGAGGCCGGGTTCGGAAACCTTGGCCTGGGTCGTTCCGAAAACGCCGGTGATTCGCTGGATGAGTCCGACATACAGAGGGGTGGATGCCGATACATTGGCTATGCCGAGGTGGGCGCCGTATTCGCTCCATTGCGCAGTCGTTGCAAATCCGACAAAGTTTCCGTACTGGTCGCGCACCACACCGAAAACATTGGCCTGTGACGTGGTGTCGGAAATGGTGACAAGCGAAACATGATCGGGATTCTGCAGACGGGCAAGGCTCGCCGGGCTCCTGTCGTTGACATTGATATTGGTGTCCGGTTCGATCCATACCCGGTAGGGCGGGCCGGCCTTGACGTATACGGTATCGGCCGCCCACAGGACCGAGTCATTAATCGGGCTTGTAAACGACGCGCGAATGGTATCCCATACGTACGCCTGCCGCGCATAGAAAGTGTCGGCGCCGCCTGTAGCGTTGGTGAGACTGCTCGTACTTGCGGGAGAAAGTGCCCACTTGATTTGCGAATCGAATTCGTGACGTACTCCTCCCGTATCGTCGACAACCTTTGCGGTAAAGGTTGCAAAACTTCCTGCCGCGAGAGTGTCAACCGGGGGTTGCATGTTGAGAACGAGCTTTACAGGATTTGCCGTAATTATGTTGGTTGTGATCTTGATGTCCGAACCCACGGACTGCCGTTCGCAGTAGAAAACGTCGAGCGTGGCCGAGTCACCCTGGTTCAAACCGAGTTGCGCGGCCAGCCCAGCCGCGTCATTGGGTCCTCCAAGATTAAACTGGCCCGCCACGGTAGTGTGAATCCCCCCAAGGTCCAGAACCAACTGGCCGTTGATAAATACCCACAGGTCGTCGTCGCCTTCAAATTGAAAGGTGAGTCCGGGCCGGTACTTGAACCCTCTGTTCAAATGCATGGCGAACGAATAGTTGTGAGGAGCGGGGTTGAGGATTCCTCCATCCCAGTTCACCGTACGTTCCTGCCCGAACCCCCTGTTGTCAAGCGGAAAAAAATTTGCATTCTGGTACTGGTACACTCCCTCCGAGCCGGCCACGTAGGTAAAAACAAGATTGTCCTGAATCATAATGTTCTTGTACGAGGTGTCGTATGTCACAGTATTGACGCCGAGGAGAGCCGTCCCGCCTGGCAACGGCAGCAGCGGACCATACGTCGGCCGGAGATAATCGCTGCCCTGTCCGAGCTGGCTTTGCGGCCAAGCGCGCCACCATTTCCCTATGCCCCAGCTATACAAATAATTAGTGGTGCCTACCGGCAATCCATCTTTGTCGAGCTTCGGCTGGACCATGCCGCGAACGACCCTGGCCGGGTTGTCGCCCGGATTGAAATCAGGGTTTGATCCGTCAGAATGCTGATCGAAATAGGTCACCGGGACTGTCAGGTTTGCCGGATAAACCGCCTGCCCGCTTGAAGAAAACGCCCATGCCAGAATCATGCCTGCGGCCGCAACAATCATCTTCCGGAGAAAAACCTTTGAGTCTTGCATAAGTAAACAAACCTCCTGTGTAAAACGGAGCAACGCCGAGCTTCTCCCGTATTGAACTACCAGTATATCGCGAGCGGGTTGCTATATTTCACTGTTACAGTCGCTCAACTGAGCAGAAAAGTTCAAGAGAAATTTGAAAAATAGGGGAATTTAACGTGGGTTAACCGATTAATAAAATCCCCCCCGGAATCAGGACTTCTTCATCGATCCCAGTCCCACCCCCTAAATATATTAAAAAAAAATGTCGTACACCAGTTTTTCACGTATTTATATTTGTTTCAAATGCCCGGCAGAACCCTTTAGCGCCCGGCATCAAAGCCGACCGCAATATTTCCCGCAAGGAGGCCGCTTATGGTCGTCACGAGCGTCATGGTCCAGGTGAAACCCGACGCCATCACCCGCTTCATCGAAGCGACCGTCAAGAATCACGAAGCTTCGGTGCGCGAACCCGGCAATCTGCGCTTCGACGTTTTGCAGAGCGCCGAGGACCCGAGCCGATTCATGCTCTACGAAGCCTACGAATCGGACGAGGACGCCGCCGCGCACAAGACAACTCCTCATTATATCGAGTGGAAGAAAACCGTGGAACCCTGGATGCAAAAACCACGCGAAGGCGTTCCCTATGCAGTAATTTGCCCTCTTGAAAAGGACAAATGGAAATAAATCCGTTCCGGTTTGCCCGCATCCCGTGCATTCACTTCGGCCCGAACGCTGCGAACGGCCTGGGAACAATTATTTCGGGCCTGGGAAAAAAGGCGCTCCTGGTGCGCGGCAGGAATTCGCTTTCGCGCTCCGGCGCCTGCGCCGCAATCGCGGACAGCCTTGCCAAGGCGTCCGTCGAACTTTACGAATGGGAAATTTCCGGCGAGCCCTCTCCCGAGGACATCGACGGCGCAGTGGACGCCAACCGGAACCGCGGCATCGACGCGGTGCTTTCGGCGGGCGGCGGCAGCGTCATAGACGCGGGCAAGGCGATTTCGGCCATGCTCCGCGTGGACGGAACCGTGGCCGACTATCTCGAAGACGTCGGCACCAGGGTTCACCCGGGAACCAAGGCGCCTTTTGTGGCCGTCCCGACCACGGCCGGCACCGGCTGCGAGGCCACCAGAAACGCCGTGATAAGCAGGGTGGGCCCGAACGGTTTCAAAAAGTCGCTGCGTCACGACAATTTCATGCCCGATGTTGCGGTCGTCGATCCCTGCCTCACCGTGTCTTGTCCGCCGGGCATTACCGCGGCCTGCGGCCTTGACGCGCTCACCCAGCTTCTCGAATCGTACGTTTCGACAAAGGCGTCCATGCTCACCGACGCACTCGCGCAAAGCGGTTTGGAGCGAATAAGGAACAGCCTTGTGCCTGCGTGCACGAGCGCAGGCCGGGACATTGCCGTGCGCGCGGACCTCTCCTACGCCGCGCTCATGTCGGGCATGGCGCTCGCCAACGCGGGACTGGGCGTGGTGCACGGGTTCGCGTCGTCGATAGGCGGATTGTTTTCCGTTCCGCATGGCGTGGTATGCGGAGCATTGCTTGCTCCATGTCTTCGGAGAACAATCCGCGCGCTTTCCCGGACCGAGGCGGGGTTGCCTCATCTTGTCAAGTACGCCAGGGCCGGAGAAATCCTGTGCGGCAAGCGGCGCGGCACGGCAAGGGAGACCTGCGACATGCTGATAGAGAAAGTCGAAGAATATGCGCGGGTTTTGAAAATACCGAAGCTGGGGAAATTTGGAGTCACCGCATCGTCAGTTGATGCGATAGTTGACAGGACGGACAACAAGAACAATCCGGCGAAGCTGGAGAAGGATGAATTGAGGAAAATATTGACTGGAGAGCATCTAAGGATAACAAATCTCGGGGGAGAGAAGCTCTCTCCCAGGCCTCGGCCCTACCCTCGGCACCGGCTCTCCTCGGTCACGCCAAGGCTCGGCTGCCACGGTCCTATTGGCCCACAGGGCCGGTCCGGGCAGCATCCCGCTCTAGCGTGGATCAGTCGCCCTTGAGCGAAAACAAATACACTGAGCATTCTACACTTTGTTCTGTCCCGTGGGATCCTTTCCCGGCACCCACGAGCGAGAGTTGTTAGGAAGTAAGTAGAGGTTTGCTCTTGACAAATCGTCCGAACAGAATGATGCTTCGCATCCCCCGACTGGTTTGCCCTTTGTCACTCTATCAATTTATTACTTTGTCACTTCCCAAAACTTCTCAGGGACTCGGGACGAAACTTTTCTTCACGCTCATCTTTCCCGTTGGATCGATTATCCGCTCAAGCACGATGCCGTCGGTGCGGGAGATGCCGTACAAGTTTGAAGGCAGCCTCTGGCCGCGGAGGTTGAAGAATTCGCTGATCGGCTTTCCTCGATTTTTCCCGAACGTCTCAAGCGGCGCGCCATGCGACTTTACAGAAACGATATCATCCTTCACGATGACTTTGACGGTATCCTTTATTGTCAAGCCGCCCGCTGTGTCAGTCACTTCCATAAAAGCAGTCCCTGGCTTTATCGCCTGGACAAGCGCGATATACGGTTCCTTCGGGAACGAAAGGCTGACCTCATCATTGCCGGAAAGCAATTTCCATTCACCGGTCGCCGAATACCTGGTAAAATTACCGAAAGTGTCCCGAACTATGGCCACCGCGGTTTTCTGGACAACGGCGCCGGAAAAAACGATGGAATCCAACGGTGAAGGCGCAAAACACCCTTGTAAGGCACCCGAGCCCGAACAATTGACGGTGTCCGACTCAATGAACAATTTGTGTGCCACCGAAGGCTTCAGATAAAACCGTGCCGAGTCAACGAGAACCAAGTCGGGATTAATCTGATACCTGACGGCAACCGTCAACCACGTGTAAGGGTCGAGCACATAGACTACATTCGCCGCACCCTTTGAATACTTGAGATAATTGCGGGTTCCGGTCGGCGTAAGCGTCCATGCAATTGAATCGGCAAGGTCGGGATGGCGCCCGCCCGTATCGTCGTAAATCATCGCCTGCATCGGGATGGAATCTCCGCCCGGTGCAATGGTGTCGATGCTGGGAACGAGACTTATCATCAGACGAACCGGTTCGACAGGAATCAGAATGGGCACGGTCATGACCATCGACGACTGGTCGGCCTGGCGCTGGGCGCAGAAGATGTCCAAATCGTACGTAGTGCCCGGGTTCAGCCCCAACCGATTGGCCGCGTCGGAATCAAGAACAATTGAATCCGAGGCGTTTTCGTGGATTCCTCCAAGGTCAATCACAAGCCTATGGTTGACAAACACCCAGATGTCGTCATTGCCGCCGAAAGCAAAGGCAAGGCCGGCCGAATACCTGAAAGCGTATTTCATATGCATTGCAAAGGAGTAATTGTGCGGCGCAGGGTTGATAAGCGTTCCGTTGTACCCTTTCGCCGGCTCGTTGCCGAATCCCCTGTTGTCAAGCGGCCAGAACGCGGCGTTCGAATACCGGTACAGTCCCGCCGAGCCGGGAATGTAGGTGAACGTGAGCGTATCGTTGAAAACCATGTTCTTGTACGACGTGTCGAACAAGGCCGTGGAAAGGTTCGCCACGACGCGTCCGTTCTGGGTGTACACGGGCCGCTCAAAATCGTTGCCCTGCCGCCAGGGCCTGAACCACTTCCCCATTTCCCAACTGTACAGAACGGAATCGCCTCGCGCGGGAAGGCTGTCGCTGCCGAGCGTGTCGGCGACCATGTGCCGGAGCAACAGTGAGGGGTTTGTGCCGGGATTGAAGTCCGGGCAGGAACCGTCGGGATGGAAGTCGAAATACGTGACCGGTCTTTTCATGGTGGGAGGATACATAGCCTGAGCCCATGTAGGATTTACAAGGAGAAAAACCACGGTGCAAACAACCACTCCTTTGCAAATCATTCCAGTCCTTGTCATGCAGCGCCTCCTGCCTGGTCTTATCAAAACGTACTTTTGTTAATCGATTTCCTGATTGTTGACTTTCCATCAGATTGAATGATTCGCTCCAAAACAATCCCCTCAGCATGGCCGACGCCGTAAAAGGGCAGTTTCTGTCCGCGAAGGCTATAGTATTCGCGGACAACCTGTTTTTGTCCTATTGTCAATTGATGGTATTGATTGATGACCTTGTTGCTGTTCTGCACCACCCGGAGGTGAATCGGCCCGACCGCGGCTCCCTGCGCGGCAGACGGAACAAGAATGGAAAGCGTCCACGATCCCGTGTCTGTCGCGCTGAAAGTAATGAAACTGTAACTGAGTGGAAGCTGGTCCATGGATGGAATGTGAGGATCGAACACCCAAGTTCCATAGATATCAACCCAGGTGGCGGAGTCGGGATACAACACCCCCTGCAATTGCAACGTGATGTTCTGACCGAGAATCAGGACAACGGAATCAACCGGCACGTCGGTTAAGGCATTAATCACCCTGACCTTCACAATGTCGGGGTTCGGAGCGGGGCTGCCGGTCCGTACCATCACCTTCATCGTCCCTATTGTCAAGCCGGCCTTCCTGCACACGACATACGTCACTCCGGACTTCCTCGATTCGATGCGGCAGACATACGGCGTGTCCGGCGGTGTTTCTATCCTGATAATGCCGCTGTCATTCGGCACCTGCCACGTCACGCCGGAGTCGAAGCCAAGGAAATTACCATACTTGTCACGGAATACCGCGGCAATCTCCCTCAGAGTGTCGGTGGGCGGCGACAGCACAATGGAGTCCATCGGAGCGGATAACGATGAGAGGCCGCTAAGGGGATACCGCTCAATGAATTCGCGATACGCCATGCCTGGTTTGACATAAATCGTATCGGCACTGACAAGCGTTCTGCCGGAAGCCGGATCTGTAAAACTGGTGACGATAAAATTCCGCTGGTAAGCCTCAATAGCATAATAGGTAACTTGGCTGCCGGTGGTAGTGCTGAGCCTGCTCTTGCTATCTGCAGGCTGCATGCTCCAATGAATGCACGTGTCGAACTCGTGATGGATTACGTCCATATTGTCAATGACCGTTCCAGTAAACGTGGCGGAATCACCGGCTGTCATCGTATCGACTACCGGCTCAACCTCAAGCATGAGACGCAGCGGCGTGTCCGCATTAACCCGCCAGGTGAAACATAACAAAACAGCTGCTGCCGTCAAAACAATCGTTTTTCTCATGCGGCCTTCTTTGTTGTCGGATCTTTTATGGGCTTTCAACAGTACTTTCCCGAGTTCATTTATGCAATTGGATAGTCGCCTAAACATTATTTTTAGTTCAACAATACTACAAGGCATCTTAGCAGGATACCCTTATGTCAAAATCCGCTCACATAACCGGTTACGTGTTCGAAGACGCCTGCATGGGCTACGAGCTTGACTTTGGCCATCCGGAAAGCCCGGAGCGTCTGGCGGCGATCAAGGCGAAAATGGCCGAGACCGGGCTTGACAAACAGGTTATCAGGCTCTTCCCGCTTGCCAACGTCGTTCCGCACATCCGAAAAATCCATTCCGATGCGCATGTCAAATCCATCCAAGGGATAAGAACCATCGGCCCGATTGCCGAGCTTGCCGTGGGCGGCGCGCTCGCGGCCGTCAAGGCCGTGTGCGAAGGCACAGCGCGCAACGCGTTCTGCGCCATGCGGCCGCCCGGGCATCATGCGCTCAACACGGGGCAGGAGGAAGGTTTCTGTTTCTACAACAACGTAGCGATCGCCGCGAGATACGCTCAGGAAGTCTGCAAAAAACCGAAGATCCTCATTGTCGACTGGGACTTTCACCATGGAAACGGCACCGAGGCCGCATTCTACACAGACCCGACCGTGCTTTATTTTTCCACGCACTACGCGCTCGCCTACCCAGGCACCGGATTTCCCGAACGTGAAGGCGAAGGCGCCGGTCGCGGCTTCAACATCAACGTGCACATGCCGGCCGGCTCCGGTGATGAGGATTTTGTCAAGGTATTCACCGACATGCTCGTTCCGCGGGCGAACGGGTTCAAGCCTGACTTTGTATTCGTTTCCGCGGGATTCGACGGCCATGCGAACGACAAGCTCGGCTGTTTTGTCCTATCGGACGAGGGGTTTGCGCATCTGACAAGAATCGTGATGGACATCGCACATACACATTCCAATGACAGAATAGTTTCGGTGCTCGAAGGCGGCTACACACCGGAAGACCTTGCGGGGGCGGTGTGCGCTCATGTAAAGACGCTACTAGAATACCATCCGGAATAATAAAGTTTTGGGGGAGAAGTATCTCCCCCGGCCTCGGCCAGCTGACGCCGTCCTCGGCACTCCCCTCTCCAGGGTGGCCGCCTTGACAAAGTAGCTGCAAGACCATACATTGCTGCGGCGGCACCCACGGAGAGCAGTTGAAAAGTTGAATAGTTGAAACGTTGAAGAGTTGATAAGTTGAGAGGTTGAGAAATGGAAGAAAAGATGTTTGATAATTTCTTGAGTATTCCGATTGGCGCGAGAAGAAGTAGTTGACTGATGATAACCACGGTATGCGCGCGTTAGGGGCGACTGGAGGCCGAGCCGGAGCGCGGTGCTGCCTGATCCCTAGCCGAAGGCGGTTGGGACAGGCAGCCCGAGGCCGGAGGCCGACGACCCTTGGAAGCACCCGAAGGGGTGGACCGGAAGGAGAACCGACCCGAGCCTGAGTGCTTACCGAAGGCGAGGGGAACGCCCAGCTTCTTTACTAAATACTAATTATGGCTATGAAATTACAACCGAAACGTCATCCTCACCGGCCTTACGTCCTTCTTCACCGACGTCTCGTCCGAGATGCTGTATCCGCTTATCCAGGCGTTCGTGTCAACGGTGCTCGCTTCGCAGAAGGCGCTCGTGGGGCCGGCGCTCGGCATCATCGAGGGCGTGGCAGAATCAACCGCGAGCCTGCTCAAGATCCTTGCGGGATACTACTCGGACCGGATTCGCCTCCGTAAAGCTCCGACTATTGCCGGATACGCGCTTTCGGCGCTGTCCAAGCTGCTCCTTTTCCTAGCGTCGTTCGGCTGGTGGTTTGTGCTTATCTCGCGTTTCTTCGACAGGGTCGGGAAAGGAATCCGCACCGCGCCGCGCGATGCGCTCATCTATGAATCAACCGAGCAGGGCCGTCAGGGCGCGGCATTCGGGTTTCAGCGGGGAATGGACTTTGCCGGCGCCACGCTCGGCGTTGCTGTGTGCTGGCTTGTCTGCCTGCAATTTCTTGACCCGGTTTCGAAAACGCTCAGGGACCTCAATGCATTCTACCTTCTGTTCGCTGTTTCTGTTGTCCCGGCGTTTATCGGCGTGGTGTTCTTGTTTTTTGTCAAGGAAACGCGCCCTTTAACAGCGTCAGAAGGACCGTCCCAAAAGCCGGTGCCGAACCTCGACCTCAGGAAATACGACCGGAACCTCAGACTTTTCTTCCTTGCGCAATGCTTCTTTACTTTGGGCAATTCGTCAAACCAGTTTCTTTTTCTGCGCAGCATGAACCTCGGCATCGCTCTTCCGGGCGTGATCCTCATGTACCTGCTTTTCAACCTCTCGTCAACCGTCCTGTCCCGCTTCTTCGGCGGGCTTTCGGACAAGGTCGGCCGCAGAAAGATTCTAATTGCCGGATACGCCCTGTACGCCGCCGTGTACTGCTCGTTCGGCCTCATTACGAAGGACCATTCGTGGGTGCTGTGGATCTCCTGGATCATCTACGGCATCTATTACGCCATGACCGAAGGCGTGGAGAAAGCATTCGTGGGCGATCTGTCGCCCAAAGAATCCAAGGCCACCGCGCTCGGGTTCTTTTACACCATCGTCGGCATCGGCCTTCTTCCCGCGAGCGTGATCGCGGGGTTTCTTTTCTCCCACTCGCCCGCGGCCCCTTTTATTTTCGGATCGTGCATGAGCGGAATCGCACTTGTCATTGTCGCCCTGTTTGTTAAGGAAACCGGACACCGGAGCCCTGCATGAACAAGCATGTCTACGCTGACCTTCTTCAAAAATCCATCATCGACAACGCAGACCGTCCGTGCATGCACTTTAAGCGCGGGGGCGCATGGCGTACATGGACCTATGCGGATTTCCACAGGGACCTTAACCGCCTGGTTTCTGCGCTCAAGAAACGCGGCTACTCAAGCCGCGACACGCTCGCGGTGATCGGCGACAACACGCCCGAATGGGTGATCGCGTGGCACTGCGGATTCCTTGCAGGCGGCCGCACCGTTCCCATTGATCCGAACCTGCCCGCCGCGGAAATCCGCGAAATCGTATCCCAGACAAAACCGAAATTCGTGTTCTGCTCCAAGAGCTTTGCCCCGCTGTTCGAGGAGATGCGCTCCGAGTTCGGCTGCATTGCGGCCGTTGTCGTGGACAACGAGGCGTATCCCGAATTGGAAAAGACGTTCGCCTCGTTTTGCGCGGCAGGAGACCCGGACGAGGACGCATTCGCGGCACAATTCAATCCCGACGACGTCGCGGTCATCATCTTTACTTCCGGGACCACGGGAAAGGCCAAGGGCGTGATGCTCTGCCAGCGTAATTTCACCGCGATTTCCCTTTCCGCAATCCCCCGCATGAAGGCGGGGCCGGGCGACACCATGATGGCGGTGCTCCCCCTGCACCACGTGTTCGGCGCGTGCGCCTGCCTGCCCGGCGCCCTCGGCGGCGGGCTTGACATTGTGCTCGTTCCCACGGTGAAGGGGTCGCTCATCCTCGAAGGGCTGCGCGAAAAAAAGGTCACGATGCTCCCGGCGGTCCCCAAGCTGCTCCAGGTGTTTTACAACAACATCAACCAGAACGTGAGGTCAAAAGGCATTGCGGTGCGCGCGATGTTCGCCGTTCTGACGTTTCTTTCGTTCTCGCTCGGCGGTCTGCTCGGGCAAAAGTTCCGCAAGAGGCTTTTCTCCTCGGTGCACAAAAGTTTCGGCGGAAGGCTGAACATCGTGATCTCGGGCGGCGCCGCTATCACCAAAAACGTCTTCAACGGCTTCAAGCTGATGGGATTCAATATCGTCGAAGGATACGGCCTTTCGGAAACGTTCGGCGCAATCACGCTCTGTCCTATCGAAGACCGCCGGCTCGCGAGCGTGGGCATTCCGCTCGACGAAAACGAGGTAAGGATTGACAAACCGGATGCGTCCGGCATCGGCGAGGTGTGCTTCCGCGGCACCAATGTGTTCGCCGGTTACTACAACAACGAGGAACTCACCAAAAAGTCGTTCGACGCGGACGGCTGGTTCCACACCGGCGACCTCGGCAGGCTCGGCAGGGACCGATTCATCTACCTGGTGGGCCGCAGCAAGGACATCATCGTGCTTGACAGCGGGAAGAACGTCTATCCCGACGAACTGGAGGATTTTTATTCCACCTCGGCGGTCATCGAGGAAATCGGCGTGTTTTCGGCTAAGCTCAAGGACAAGGAGATCGCGGCGGCGCTGATCGTGCCGTCGCAGGAAATCCGGCGGAAATACCCGACAAGCGAAGCAGCGGAGATCGTGCGGAACGAGGTTCTGCGCCTGGGCCGCGACCTGCCCTCGTACAAGAAGATCACCGATTTCGCGGTTGTCTACGACGCACTGCCGCGCACCACCTCGAAGAAGCTCAAGAAGCACGAACTGCGTGAACTGTACTATTCGCTCAAGGAATCGGGCGAAGCCCGCAAACAAAAGCAGGCGGTCTCTGCAATGGATGCCGGCCTCATGGACTCGGCGGAATACAGGGTCATCGCAGGATTTGCGGCAAAGCTCGCGAACAAAAGCAGCGAGGCAAAACTGCCCCCGTTTTTCAACCTTGAACTGGACCTCGGGCTTGATTCGATGAAGAAGCTCGACCTCATGTGCATGGTGGAGAGGAAGTACTGCTTCTCGTTTCCGGACGAAGACCTTATCAAAATCGAGACCCTCGGCGACGTGTACACCACGGTAATGGAGCGGATCTCTGCGGCAGGTGCGCCAAACTGTAAGGAAGAATCGGTCACCGACATCAAACAGCGCATCGCGGGCTCAAAACACCCTGTTGTCTATCCGGCCAGGGGCGCTTCGGCAGTCGCAACGGTGCTTCCTCTGCTCACCCGCGCAGCGGGCAGCCTGCTGTGGAACGTGTCCTCGACCGGCGGCGGCGACATTCCGCTCAATAAACCGCTTATTTTCTGCACGAACCGCCAGAGCGCGCTCGATCCCCTCTGGATCATGTATTCCCTCCCGCAGCGCGCGAGACGGAAGACGTTTATTGTCGGCGGCCGCGATGTTCTGCCGCCCCTTATGCTCGCGTTCCTCGGCGCGCATGTCGTGCGCGTCAAGCGCGAGAGCGATGTCGCCGAGATTCTCCGCACGTCAATCGCGATTATCAAGGACGGCAACAATCTGCTCGTGTTCCCGGAAACCGGCCGCACCAAGACCGGCGAGCTCCGGAAGTTCAAGTCCGGCATCGGCATGCTTATGCTCGACGTCAACGCCACGGTCGTGCCCGTGAGGGTGCGGGGCACCATGGATACATGGCCGCCCGGAGGTCTGCCCCGGCTGTTTGCCGGAAAGAAAGTCTCGCCCACCATCACCTTCGGGCCACCGCTCGGTTTCCAGGACCTCATAACAGCAAAGAAGATTTCTGCGTATTCAAGCGCCGATCAGATTGCAGCGTGTTTGAGGGAGATTATTTCTGAGATGAGTTGATATAATAGAATATTTGTTTAAATCTGGTGGGCGTTCCCCTCGCTTCGCTCGGGTCGGTCTCCCTCCGGGCTCGGCTGTTCGCCTCGTTGCCGCCCGCCACAAGGGCCCTTCGGGCCGTGGTCGGGCGGCAATCCCGCTATGGCGGGACCACTCCGGTCCACCTAACGCGCGGCAGAGGAAGACTTTTTAGGAAATAATTTGGACTTTCGCTAGACCGAATTCTCAAGGAGTAAAACGGGGTTTTCTTTGAACTCCTCAACTTTTCAACTATTCAACGTTTCAACTATTCAACAACTCTCCGTGGGTGCCCTCGCAACGGAGCATGGTCTAGCAGCAACTTTGTCAAGGGGTGCACCCAGGAGGGGGTAGCGGAGGACCGAACGCGCCTGTGGGATGCTGATTTGTAAAGTGGCGCGGCCCGGCCGGAGCGAGGGGGACGACCCTTGTGACCCTTGGAAATCCCTGACGAGGGAGAAGTACCCGACGGGGTAAACTCCCCCCCCCCATAAATTGAGTTTTGTATTACTATTTATAAACTATTATTTATACCATTTTAACTTTCAAATTCTCCGCCACTTTCTCTCTCAGCTTTTTTTCCACCACCGACACGAGCGTATTGTTGGAAAACGCGCAGCCGTTGCAGTGGCCCTTGAACCGGATCGTCACCTCGCTGCCGTCCACGTCCACGAGCTCGCAGTCGCCGCCGTCGCCGGCGAGGATGGGACGAATATCGGTGCGGATCACCTCGCGGATGCGGTCGATCTTCTGAAGCGTGGTGAGCCGTGCCGCGGGCTGCGTCTTGACCGCGCTGGTGCCGTTGATCTTGTCAAGCATCTCCTGAAGCTGCTCGTGGCAGCCGCCGCAGCCGCCGCCCGCCTTGGTGAAGTTGGTGACGTCCTCTATCGTTTTCAGCTTGTTCTCGCGTATGGCGCGCTCGATTTCCCTGTCGGTCACGTTGAAGCAGGTGCACACCACCTTGCCTTCCTTGGCGGGCGGCGCGGTCTTCTTGCCGCCGGACTTGTAATATTCGATCGCGGCCTCGAGCGCCTCCTGCCCCATCACACTGCAGTGCATCTTCTCGCGCGGCAGGCCGTCGAGATACTGCGCGATGTCGCTGTTGGATATCTTGGCCGCCTCGTCGAGGGTCTTGCCCTTTATCAACTCGGTGAGAGCGCTCGCCGACGCGATGGCGCTGCCGCAGCCGAAGGTCTTGAACTTCGCCTCCTTTATCTTTCCCTCTGCGTCAAGCTTGAACGTGAGCCTTAAAGCGTCGCCGCAGGTGATGTTGCCCACCTCGCCGAGGCCGTCCGGGTTCTCGATCTCGCCCGCGTTGCGCGGATTGAGGAAATGGTCGCGGACCTTGTCGGTGTATTCCCACATGACAAACCCTTCTGCTGATGGTGCAAAAAACGGCCTTCGGCGCGGCATGCTACCTGTGCCGGTATTCCTCCAGAATATGTACGCCTTCGACCGACCCGATATTGAACGCGGCTTTCACCGTTTCGAGGAACGTTGCGGCAACCGCCTCTTCATGCCCCTTGGGGCACGGTATTCTTCCGGCGCCCAGTTTGCCGTGGCCTCCCCCGCCGCCGCCGAGCGCCGCGGCGATCTTCTCCGCGTGCATGCCCGCCTCGTCGCGGTTCTTGGCGCGTATGGAAAAGAAAACGTTCTTTTTGAATACGCCGCTGCACACCGTGGTGTCGATCTTCTCCATGCTGTGGAACAGATCGGCCATTTCGGCGACATAGTCGGGCGAGGCGACCGGGCCGAGCGGAATGTACCCCACGGGGCCGAAGGCGATGATAGCCTGTGCCCCGCGGTGGATCATCCTGAAAAAGGCGATGTCCCTGTCGGGATTTTCTATTTTGGAAAGCAGGCCGTGGTCCATGAGGTCGAACATGCGCTTGTAGCACGCAAGGTCCTCGGGCGACGAGTCGCGCCCCATGTCGCCGGTGTCGGTTTTTATCCCGTAGAAGAGTGCTGTCGCGAGTTTCTCGCGGATGGGGCATTGTGCGGCGAGAAGGTATTCCGTCACAATGGTGGACGCTGCGCCGATGTCCTGCCTGATGTCGTGAAAACAGGGCGGCTTGTCAAATGCGCCGGAAAGGTGATGGTCCAGAACGGCATGAACCGCCTTGCCTGCCGGCAGCGAGACATTGCTTTTGCCCGGAACGCAGTCGACCAGCACGATGCGGTCGAAATCCTTGAGCTCGAGAAGCACAAAGGGCACGGTGTGAAGGTTGAGGAACCGTATCATGGCCCGGTTCTCGGCGCGGCCGACAAATCCGCCGAACGAAATCACGGTGTTCTGGGTCCCCCAGAACGAAAGCAGCTGTGAAATGCCGTAGGCGGACGCCAGACAGTCCGGATCCGGGTAGTCGTGCGTGAGAACCAGCGTTGCCGACGACGGCGTCATGCACCGCCGGAATTCGTCGACCCGAGGAGCCGATGATCTTGGCAATCGTGTCGTTTCAGTCACGCTGGTCCCTTCCCGCCGCTTCTCCCTGCCCCCGCACCGCGGCGCGCCCCGTGCGCGGGCTCCCGCGCCCGTCGATCCTGGACAGAATGGAATCCGCCGCCGCCCGCCGGCCGCATAATGGAGAATTATGTTGCACCGAAAAAACAAAAATAATATAATCTAGCATATTCATCAGAGAAATCGCACTCCCTGAAAGAAACAGCCATTCCATGAGATACGCGGTAATCTCCGATATTCACGGCAACGTCGAGGCCCTTTCGGCCGTCCTCAAGGACATCGAAACCCGACAGGTGGACACCGTCGTCTGCCTCGGCGACATCGTGGGATACTATCCGGACCCGGAACGCTGTATCGAGCTCGTGCGGGACAACGTTGACAAATGCGTTGCAGGCAACCACGACTACGCCGCAATCAACCGCATCGACATTCAGACGTTCACCTACTATGCCTACGCGGCCATGGAATGGACGAGGAGCCACCTTTCGCCCGCGGCGAAGGATTTCCTGAGAAACCTTCAATTGACAATAGTGAAAGACGACATGTTTTTCACCCATTCCTCCCCGTCAAACCCCCAGGACTGGATCTACGTGTTCCCCGACAGCGAGGACGCGGTGTTCGAGGCGTTCAACAGCCTGGTGTACCGGCTCAACTTTATCGGCCACACGCACTGGCCGTCCATCATGATCCAGGAAAGCGACAAGATCATCCTGCACTCCGAGCACACCATCACGCTTGACGAAAAGAACTACTACCTCATTAATGTGGGCAGCGTGGGACAGCCGCGCGACTTCGATTCGCGCTCCTGCTACGCGATCTACGACGTGGAGAAACGCGAAGTGACCCTGGTGCGCGTTCCCTACGACTACAGCATAACCCAACGCAAGATTCTCGACAACAACCTGCCCGCATTTCTCGCGCAGCGCCTGGAGAAGGGCAAATAACATCCGGCCGACCCCGTGATTTCCGCCGCGTCCGCGCGGGCGCGGCCGAATTATTTTGTGTGCGGGGGTATGCACACGATGGAAACCGCCGGCATGAGACGCAGGCTCGAACGGGAATTCTTCCCTTTTGTCCAGAAGCCCATGCAGTACGCGGGCGGCGAGATGAGCAGCATCCGCAAGGACCCCGCCGCGCTTTCCCTCCACGGCGTTTTGTGCTTCCCGGAGACCTACGAGATCGGCATGTCGCATTACGGCGGCCAGATTCTCTATCACCTTGTCAACAAGCGCCCGTCGTGGGCGCTCTCCCGGTGCTATCACCCCTGGACCGACGCGGAGCGGATCATGCGGTCCGGAAGCATCCCGCTGTTTTCGCTCGAGTACCTCGCGCCCGTCAAAGACGCCGACTGGATCGGGTTCTCGGTGAACTACGAGTTGCAGTACGCCAACCTCGTGAACATGCTCGATCTTGCCGGCCTTCCGGTTTTCCGCCGCGACCGTACCGCGGTATTTCCCCTTGTTGTCGCGGGCGGCTCGGTGATGGGCAACCCGGAGCCCCTGGCCGATTTCATCGACGCGTTCGTGGTCGGCGACGGCGAAGAGGCGGTGGTGTCGATCTGCGAAATCCTGGAACGGTCGAAACGCGGCGGCGCGGCCAAGCCCGATATCCTGAAAGCGCTGGAGAAGGTTGACGGCGTGTATGTTCCTTCCCTGCACGAGGTCAGGCGCTCGGGAATGTTTTTTGTTCCGGCCGAGCCTCGGCAACCCGTCCGCGCCGCAAAAATTAGCTGACCTTTCCGACGATTCCTATCCGTCCCGGCCCATTGTCCCGCTCGTCAACGTAGTGCACCACCGGCTCGTGGTGGAAGTGCTGCGCGGGTGTTCCCGGGGGTGCAGGTTCTGCGCCGCCGGTTTCTACTACCGGCCCGTGCGCGAACGGCCCGTAACGAGCATCGTTTCCCAGCTCAAGGACGGATTTACCGCCACGGGATGGAGGGAGGCGGGGCTCCTGTCGCTTTCCACCGCGGACTACGGCGGCCTTGCTCCCCTGCTGCGCGCGGCGGCCGAATTTTCCAAACAAGAACACGTCTCCCTTTCGCTTCCGTCAACGCGGATCGACGCGCTCACCGAATCGGACCTCGACGCCCTGCAGGCCGTTGCGCCGCTCTCTTCGTTCACCATCGCGCCCGAGGCCGGGACCCAGCGCCTGAGAAACGTGATCAACAAGGGGTTCTCCGACGACCAGATCATGGCCACCGTCGCCATGCTGCTTAAAAGAAATGTGCAGACCATCAAGCTCTACTTCATGATCGGCCTGCCCACCGAGACCGACGACGACATCGCGGGAATCGTGAGGCTCAGCACGGACATCGCCGGCGCAGCCTGGCGGCTTTCGCACAGGGTGACCATCAACGTGGCGCTCTCGCCGTTTTCCCCCAAGCCGCACACGCCGTTTCAGTGGGACGCCATGGACACGCAGGAAAACCTGCTCCGGAAATCCAAGGCCGTCAAAAACGCGCTTGCCCGGCAGCGCAACGTGAAAACGGCGTACCGCGATCCCGCCATGGCCTTCCTCGAAACCGTTCTGGCGCGCGGGGACAGGAGCCTTTCGGCCTGCATCCACGCCGCTTGGAAGGCGGGCGCCCGGTTCGACGGGTGGGACGAACATTTCGACCTGAGCCGATGGAAAAACGCATCGGAAAAGAGCGGAACCGATCTGGAGAAATTCTGCGGAGTTCTTCCCATTGACCAGCCGCTGCCGTGGTCGGCCGTGTCCATCGGCGTGTCCGGCGCCTTCCTGCAAAAGGAACGCGACAAGGCCGCAAGAGGCGAAATCACGACCGACTGCAGGACAGGTTCTTGCTCCGGGTGCGGGGTGTGCGGCCCGGACGAGACTCACGCCGGCCGGCGGGTCGCTGACGGCCCGCCGCCGGACAGGTTGTCTCCCGCACGGACCGCGCCCGCCCGGTCTTCCACGAGGCACCGTATCAGGTTTCTTTACAGAAAGGAACCAGGGATCCGGTTCCTCGGCCACCTGGACATGGTAGGCGTTTTCCACCGCGCCCTTCACGCCGCCGGGATTCCGCTTGCGTTCTCGGAAGGGTGCCGGCCCCACCCGCTCGTCGCGTTCGGGCCGCCGCTTTCGCTCGGCATCGCCGGCGACGCGGAAATGTTCGACGCGGTGCTTTGCCGGAATGTTGACGCGCCCCGCGCGCCCAGCGGCATGTGCGCGGAAATCAACCGCAGGCTTCCGCACGGGCTCGTGGTCGTTGATTTTGAGGAAATCCCGGGGAAGCACGCGTCGCTCAGCGCCGATATCTGCGCGGCAGACTACCGGTTTGAGCCGCTGGGCGCGCCGCTGCCGCAGGGCTTTACCGCTGCGTCGCTGGCTGCAGCGATCCGCTCGTTTCTCTCCCGAACCGAAGCGACGGTGACCGTTGTGAAGGAAGGAAAGACTTCGAACAAAAACATCAGGCCGCTGGTCTATTCGCTTTCGTCAAATGACAGAGCGGACGGCCCGCCCTCGTTGAATAACCCCGCAGTCCCGCGGGACGGGGAATCTTCCATCCCTATGGAAAGAAAACATGCTTATAGTCGCTCGCTAACCCCGGAGCAGGCTCCGGGGAATGCGCTCGCTGTGGGATTCAGCGCCGTGCTGTCCATGGCGCCGGGGAAAACCTGCAAACCGCAGGAACTCCTGCAGGCGCTGTTCCCGGGATTGTCATGCTGGGATTTTCTGGCTACAAGAAGAGAATGCCTCAGGCGGGAGCAGAATCTTTTTCGCCCTGTCTGGACCAAAACGCCGCGCACCGGAACATAGCGCCGGCATGCGGCGCGGGCCGCGCCTTATTTCTGCCTGGAAAACGATTGCACGGCGGAATCGATGTCGTCGAACGTTTCGATCTTCTTGATGAGGCTGGTGGTTTCCAGGAGGTTCCGCACGAGATTGTTGACGCGGGCGAGCCTCAGGTCGCCGGAGAGTTCGGCGAGCCTTTTCTTGACATCCACGATAGTGGCGAGGCACATGCTGCTTATATAATTGGAAGCGACCATGTCGAGGACGATGTTTACCTTGCCCTCCTCCACGAGCTCGAGGAGCTTTACCCGGAAAATGGGCACGTTTTCCTGCAGAACGTTCCCGTCGATGAAGACAACCGACACGCTGCCGACCGATTCGATCCTGATCTTCATTTCGTTCCCCCGCACGGTTCCGCACAAAAAATAGTTGCGGCGTCTATTGTTCGGCCACAACATTAATCATACATTATCAAATCCGGTTTTCCGGTATTTTCTTTTGGAAAGGCCATTGGCCCTTCCTTTCAAGAATCTGCAGGAACGCCTGCACCACGTCGGGCGCAAACTGCGAACCGCTGCCTGCCGTGAGCGCGGCAACCGCCTCTTCGATCGGCATTTCCTTCCTGTACGCCCTGCCGGACGTCATGGCGTCGAAAGCATCTGCCACCGCAAGAATGCGCGCCCCCGCCGGTATTTCGCGCCCCTTGAGCCCGTGCGGATACCCGGTGCCGTCAAAGCGTTCGTGGTGATGCAGGATGACGGGAAGCTCCGGTTCGACAAACCCGAGGTCTTTGAGGATGGTGACGCTGATGGCCGGATGTTTGCGGATCACCTCGAATTCCTCGCCCGAAAGAGGGCCTCTTTTGACAAGAATGTCCCGGCTTACCGCAATGTTCCCCACATCGTGAAGGAGCCCCGCGTTTCTGACGACCGCAACGTCCGCCTCGGAGAAGCCCATCCCGCGCGCGATTTCCGCCGAAACGGACGAAACGCTCGGGGAATGTTCTTTTGCAAAAGGGTCCCGTGCGTCAACGGCATTGACAAGAGCAATTGTCTGTTCCATGCAGGACGAGCGCATGCGGCCCGCAAGGTCTGCGAATTTCTTCCGAAGCTCCTGCGCGGCGGCGTGGTCGGCCGACGCTTCGCCGGCTCCCTGGTTCTCTTTCCATATCCTGATAAGGTTCCGTCCGTCCTCCTTCGCCCGGTACATGGCCTTGTCGGCCCTTTCGATGAGCTCGCGGCGGTCTCTCATGCCGGGCCTGAAATCCGCCACACCGATACTCACGGTGAGGTGGAGCCTTTTGCCCATCCATACAAATGCGTGGGTATCAATCGCGGCATGGAGTTTGGAAGCGTGCAGCACGGTTTGTTCGAGCGCGACGCTGGTGAGGACCACAAATTCCTCGCCGCCGTACCTGCCGCAGATGTCGACTTCCCGTGAAAGCAGCTTGATAAGATCGGAAAGTTCCCGCAGCACGAAATCGCCGCACTGGTGGCCGCACGTGTCGTTGAGCGCCTTGAAATGGTCGATGTCGATCATCATGCAGCTCAGGTTTCCCCCGTACCGCTTGACGCGCTTGAACTCGAATTCGAACCGTTCCTGGATATAGCGGTGGTTGTACAGGCCGGTGAGTCCGTCGGTGATGGAGAGCTCGGTGAGCTCCTTGTTCTTTTTGTCAAGTTCGTTGAGAAGCACCTTCTCCGAGGCCAGCGCGAGCCTCAGGTCGCTCATGGCCGCGGCAAGCTGGCCTTCGGAGCGCTTTCGCGCGCTCGCGTCGCGGATGGCAAGAAGGAATCCGCTTTCGCCGTCCAGCAGAATCGGGGCGGCGCGGACCTCAAGGGTGCGGCCTCCGGTTTCATGCTCGAAGGTCTCCCCGGGCCTCACGGCCAGGCCGAGGGATTTCCCCTCCAGCGTGCCGGCCCCGCCGCCGAAGAAAAGCAGGGCAAGAGGATTGGCAAACCGGACCACGCCGCCTGCGTTGACAATCACGATGCCGTCGGGATAACCCGAAAGCTTCGAAAAGAGCCGGTCCGCGTCGGCGAAAGAGATGTCCATAGGCTTTGTTCCTGCCGTGGCACAAGGCAAGGCCGCGGCCGGCCGGCCGGGCTCCGCCTGTCTGATTATAGTGTCGCGTCCGGGAAAATGCAATTGTCAGGTAGCGAGTTCCGGCGTCACCGGCCGCGGGGAAAGCCGGCCGAGCGCAGCGCATCGATCTCGCGCTGGGTAAGTTCGCGTACGGCGCCGGGAGCAAGGTCGCCGAGCTTCACCGATGCAAACTGGGTCCGCCGCAGCCTTTTCACCGCGTATCCGAGACCCGCGAACATGCGGCGGATCTGCCGCTTCTTTCCCTCGTACAAATCGACATGATACCAGAATCCATCCGCAAGTCCGGTTTCGCGTATGGCTCCCGCCTTAAGCACCTGTCCCTCGGATTCTATCCCTTCACCGGTCATCTTCGCACCATCGGCGGGTGTAAGCTGTCTGTCAATCTTGACGTCGTACACCTTCTTGATGCGGTAGCGCGGGTGCGTGAGCGCGTGAATCAGACTGCCGTCGTTGGTCAGGAGCAGGAGTCCCTCGGAGGCAACGTCGAGACGCCCCACGTAGTTGAGGCCGCCGGCGTCGCATCCGGTTTCCTTGAGCGCGTCGAAAATCGTGGTGCGGCCCTCGGGATCGGACTTGGTGACGATCACGCTCTGCGGCTTGTGGTACGCAAGGTACCGGAAGGCGACGACCGGCGACAGCATGCGCCCGAGATACTCCACCCGGTCGAGCCCCGGAACCACCTTGGTGCCGAGCGCAGTGACCTTGGCGCCGTTCACGTAAATCCTGCCTGCGCCAATGATGCCGTCGCAGGCGCGCCGCGACCCAAGCCCGCAGCCCGCAAGATATTTGTTGAGCCGGACCGGCAATGCGATGTTTGCTCCATTCATAAAAGTCGCACCAATTCGGAAATTGAACCGGCGGCCGAAACGGCAGCACCGAGCGTTGTTCCGATCCGCCTGAGCGAGTATCCGTCGAGCGTATGGCCAAAGCGGTTGAGAACGATGCCGGGCAGAATCACCCTGCTCCCGCGGCATCCGGCCTTTCTCGCGGCCCGCATGATATCGGCGGCCGTGAGCAGTCCGGCAACCGTAACATGTCCCCCGAAGAATTCGTTTTTCGCGGCGATGGTCCGGATCTGCAAACGCGGAACAACCTCCGGCAGTTCTCCCGCGATGCGCGCGACATACGGGTACGCCGATTCCGAAGTGACAAGCAGCACTTGCCGCGCACGCGCCGCATTCCGGCGGATCGTGCGGCCGGCCGCCAGCGCGCGCTTCGCTGTTCTCCATTCGTCAAGCAGCCGTCGCACGAGGCCCACGCCGTTTTCCAGCTGGGGGTATTCTTCGTAATAGCGTGCCGGCGGAAGGGGAAGGCCGGCGGCGATGAACAGCTCGTCGGCGCAAAACACTCTGCGCCGGCCCGCGCGCCGCAGGTCACGGCCGCCGAGGGCCGCGACCTCGGAGCAGATGCGCCGCGCAACGTCACGGCCGACCGGTTTGAGAAGGCGGTTTTGGTATTTTGTCAGACCGACCGGCACCACAGCGACCGACAGAAGCCCCTTTGCAAACCCGCATAAATCAAGGACGGTCCGGGAGAGCACGGCACCATCGTTGAATCCCGGACACACCACGATCTGGGCATGGAAACGGAGCCCGTTCTTTTCAAGATACCCGAGCTGATCCATGATGACGCCGATGCGCCTGTTGCCGAGCATCCGCTGCCGCACCGCATGATCCGTGGCGTGGACAGAGACGTAGAGCGGCGACAGTCCAAGCCTGCAGAGGCGGTGGAGCCGGGAAGGGGTCATGGCGGCAAGCGTAACGTAATTGCCGTTGACAAAGGAATGCATGACGTCCTCGTCCTTCACGTAGAGGCTCGCCCGCAGACCCGGTGGCATCTGGTCGATAAAGCAGAAGATGCAGCGGTTGGAGCACCGTGCAATCCCCGCGTCGGCAAAGGTCACTCCCGTTTCCGTGGAGTGCGGCCTGAAAAGCAAGAGGGAAATGACGTGCCGGTTGCGCCGCACCACAATCCGGGAGACCTGCTGTGCGGTTTCGAACCGGAAATCGGTTTCATCGGCCACGGGAACGCCGTTGACGGAAATGACTTCGTCGCCCTTCCGGATGCCGCACGCGCGCCCGGGAAGCCCGGCGATGACCGATTTAACAGTGAGCCCCTGTGCGGTCATTGCGCGGCGCTCCCCGCGCGGCGAGGACGCGAAAAGTGCGAAAGTGGATCAAATATGTTGATTTCCATACAGCATGAAAAGATATAATCTATCCAGACGAGTCCCCGTATTCCGGCAACGAACGTTTATTGACAAAAAGTGATATACGGGAGGGACACGTTCGAGACAAAATACATTATTCCCTTTGGGTTCTCCCGTGAGAAACAAAATGCCCGAAATCAGCCCTACGTCGCCTCCGGCCGCCACATGCGCGGTGCATGCCGTCTGTGCAGGGGACCGGTTGCCGAGCCATGTTCCGTGTCACAGGTAACGCGAATCTGTTCAAATACGAATTTGAAGGAGGATCTTCCGTGAAAACCCTACGAGTTCTGGCCGGAATCGGAGCTTTGTGTGTGGCGTGCTTTCTGGTTCTATGCACCATCAAAAACGATAACGGCTCGCTTGCGCCCACCGGCCCCACCAGCCCTTCCGGACCGGGTGCGACCATCGCGCCGTATCTCATGGTTGTTCCCGACAGCCTCTACGTGGGACTGAAGGAAACCCTTGCCGTCACCGTCACTGTTATGACGGACAGCATCCACAACGACCCGCTTGCCAATGCCCGTGTCATATGCACACCCTCGGACGGCTGGGTTTCGGCAGAAACCCTGTACACAAGCGCGAAAGGCCGCGCCGTTTTCAAAATGATGGACACGGCAAAAGCCGTGGTAAATCTCCTTTTCACCTGCGGACAGTCCACTACGACACTTTCCATCGAAGTTACCAATACGCCGGACAAGATTGAAAAAGAGTTTCTTATCATTCCGTCGCGCGCCATCTTAAAGGCCGACGGCGCCGACAATACCACAATCAATGTGACCCTCAAAGACGAAAACAACAACCCCATCGTGGGCCAATGCATCCAGTTTATCTCAAGCGCCGGCATGATTATGGGGTCATCAACCGGCTGTTCCGGGTCCGGACAATCTGCAACGAACTCCCAGGGCGTCGCAGAGGCGGTGCTCACAAGCGCAAATGTAAACGACACAGCATTTGTTACCGCATATCTCGTATCGGACAAGACCAAGAACGCCCAGACAAAGGTGGTGTTTAGCGGGGTATCCATAGCGCTTCACGACGACTCGACATCCCTGAAACTTTCAGGCCAAACCACGATTACTGCTGTCCTCACGAATGGGTCAAACGCGCCCATCCCCTATGCACCGATTCAATTCATTCTCGGGAACGGCACGGCTTCCAATCTGTCGATAGTTTCCAAGGACACCGTCACAGGGACGAGTGGGAACGCGCAATGCGTCATCAAGGGCAAGGCGAGCGGCAAGGATTCCGTCCGGGTTTCTGCTGCGGGCGCCATGTCCGCCACCATGATAATCGTCACCGACCTCACGTTGTCGATTTCCCTCGACAACATGACTCTGCCACCCGACCCAACGAAATCATCCCTGCTGCACGCCATGCTCAGCAGCTACAACGGATCGCCGCTTGCAGGCAAGACCATTCAGATCAAGCGGTCATATAAACAGATCAACGGCGCGGACACGAGTGATTACCTTTCCGCCACCACCGACTCCGCGGGAAAGTGCGCGGTTAACATTTTCGCCGTATCGTACGAATGCGTCATGACACTGGAAGTCACTGCCTTCAATTCGGCCACCGATCTTGCTGTCGCGACCACTTCGCTGTCGATCGTGTCAACGAGAGCGCTGGTCGCAACCGCGGTTCCACCCGTCCTGAATGCCGATGGAATGAGCCAGTCGGTGATTACCGTGCAGGAGAAGAATTCGATCAATAATCCAATTGTGGGCGACAGCATTCTCTTTACCACGAATGCGGGCACGATTACGGGTGTCGGGATAACGGATAATAACGGCAATGCCATCACCACTCTTACGAGCGACCGCAGAAATACCACCGCGACTATCAGGGCAACTATGGCAAAAGACCTCACAAAGTTCGTTACGGTCCAAGTTCAGTTTTCCGGCGTGCAGTTGACGGCCTCCGCGAATCCCCTCATCATTAACGCAAACGGAAATGATTCGAGCACCATATCAATGTCTCTCGTCGATGGTGCCAATAACCCCATTGTGGGCGATACAATCGCCTTTTTACCGCTCCCGGCAAAAACGTTTATCTCTATGCCGAACTCGCTCACCAACGCACTGGGAAACGGGATTTGCAAAGTCTATGGCACGGGCTCGGGCACGGACACCATCACGCTTCAGGCAGCGGGCGCCTCGGCAAACGTCGTCATTCAATACGCCTCAAACCACATAATCATCGGCTTCGATCCGAACAATCCAAGTACCTGCATTGCAAACGGAACGGATATAACGCATCTCTTGATCAAGTATCTGCAGGGCGATGCGACCACCCCGATTGGCAATGCAACAATCAACGTAAGCATGAGCTTGGGGAGCATTAGTTCCACCTCCTATTTCGCCCAGCAGTACACGTTGACTCCCAGCAACAATGGTACTATTCCCATCAATATAACCAATCCTGCATTCCCCGACTCGGCCACAGTATTTGTTTATGCCGTAACGTCATCGGAAGCGACATCCGCGACATTCAAGTTCTACTTTAAATCTCTGCCGGTGGCCAACATCGTTTTGACGGCCACTCCATCGATGGTCGCGTTAAATGGAGACAAATCGGTTCTGACCGCAATCGCATTCGATGCTAAGGGTAACCGTGTTGCCAGCGAGCAGGTGTCGTTTAACTTGATTGCAGGCCCGGGAACCGGCGAATACATCGATCCTCCTGTAGTTGCCACTACGGTTGACGGTATCGCAACAGCCAATTTCGTTTCGGGTTCGACGATGAGCAAGTTTCGTGGAGTGGGTATTGTCGCAAGCAGCATCAATGGAATCAAGTCGGACAGCGTGTACCTCACGATTGCGGGCCCGCCTTTCGCGATTGCCTTGGGTACGAACGTAATTAGCCCGTGTCCGCATTCTCCAGACGTCGACACTGCTGTACTAATTGACAATAACGACGGCATGTGGGGGTTACGGGTCGGGGCACTAGTTGGCGACGCAAACGGCAACCCTGTGGCAGATGGAACTCCGGTAAACTATAGTCTGAAGTGCACGAATCCTAATGTCCTTATCCTCATTCCAAAAACGATCACGACTTCCCAAGGCGGAGCTGGAACCGTGCTGACGTATCCCCAATCGTTCGCTAACGTCCCAACTATTGGGGTAATAGTGTATGCGGAATGCCAGGGTCTGCTCGATTCGTTGATTATTCAGCCGCTGCCGGCTGCAGGATGTCCCGCACAATAACATGATAAGAGCAACCGCCATGAACAGAAAATGCCCCATTCCAAGCGTATGTCAAGGTGCACTCGCCGGCGCGGTTCTTGCAATGGTCAGCGCCGATCTCTGCGCCGCCACCCTCGCGGACCCCGCGGTTCTTGTTCCCCCGGCCCGGCTTTCCGTGGGCGCCTCGTACAACCTGGAAGGATGTTCCATTTCAAACCGGGCCGTCCCCAGCCTTATAAATCGGTATGAAGCCCGCATTTCCTATTCACCGTTTTCATTCGTCAATGTTGGGGTGGACGGCGGGACCTCCCAGATGGATGTGGCGGGCGACACCAGTGCAACGGACACTGTCGGCTTATTCCACGGCGGGTACGGCTTTTCCGGCGGAGCGCATCTGAAACTCGGCACCCCGTTCTTCTTCAACAACCTTGTTTCCGCAATGGGCATTTTGCGCGGAGGCGTCTTCTCCTCGAAAAACGATGCAGGCACCGAATACGGAGGGAGCGATGTCGCGGGTGCCGTGGGCCTTCAGTTCCACATCCAGAGTTTCGGGTATGTCACGGCGGGCTCCGAAGTATACCTCATTTTCGGAAAGACCACAGATTACCTTGGGAACAAGGGGTATTATTCAAACGTGAACAATGTGCGGGGGTGGCTTGCCATCGACTTCTTCCCCTCGCAGGTGCTCAATGCCAAAAACTTATTCTACGTGTCCCTTGAAATGACCGTTTCGCCGAAGGTTCGTTTCAACGAAAGGGCTCCGGTTGAAGAATTCGGCGTCTCGGCGAGCATCGGAGTAATCACTCCCCGTCTTTACGGTCAGCAGTCGGAGGTTGACTGGAAACCATAGACGGAAAACGGCGAACGGAATAAAAAAAGGAATGCGCATGCATTCCTTTTTTTTTCGCCTTGGGGATTTGATTATCTGAACAAATCTTTAATTTTCGACCAGTTCGTCGGCGCGCTCGTCTTTACAATGGTCTTCTTGCTTAACTTGACAGATTCGGATTGCTGCGCGGACTTAAGAGAGTCGGCCGAAGATACAGGCGCCTGGGCAAAAGAGCACACGGCAAGAAAGATGACCGCGCATGTCACAACGGCAGCTTTTTTCATCATGGAAAACCTTTGAAGGATCCGCTTATCTCAACAATAACAATATAACAGGATTTTGCTGAAAATGCAAAAAAAAATAATGAATTCTCCGAATTCTTGTGTACCGTAAACTACGGGTCTGGAATCTGAATTATTGAATAAGAAATAGACAGTGGGTCAAGCCACGAGGTCGGCCAAGAATGCGAAATTGCCGTTTTCGCCGTCCCGAAGGATTCGCATATCGTTCTCAATCTTGGCGTTGCAATCCGCACAGAAACCGGCTTCATTCTCACTACCCTGAAGCTTCTTTCCGCATTCTTCACACAGAGGCTCATTGGTACGCATAATGTCCCCAAGTAGTGGTTTTATCCAAGATATTCGAGAAGCTTGTCTCTTATTTCGCTGAATATCAGAGGTTTGCGAATGATGTCATGAATTCCGTCCAGGTGAAGAAGGTTGGATTCCAAGTCGCCTTTCCAACTCGTTATAACAAAGAACTTTGTCTGCAAGGAATTGCTCTTTACCCACCTTGCAACGCTTCTGGCACCCTTTTCTCTGACACACAGTGCAGCAAAAACGGCATCGTAACGGGTTTTCTTCAGCTCCTCTATCCCTTCTTCTGCAGTGCTTGTCGTGAACACCTCACAACCGAGCCGAGACAAGGAACGCCGCAGAGCTTCCTGTGTTGAAGGGTCGTCTTCTACTACCATTATTTTAAATGAAACACCCATTTGTGGTTAATACTTTTGAGCTATGTTCATGCCAAGGTGAAAATGTGTCCTTTTGTTCCTCTATTTCAACACAGTTATGGATTTTTTGTCACCAAGAAATTCAAGTCTTAATCAGTCTTAAAAGTGTACTTTTGCCCTATTTGTAACTATCTTGGTAAATCGAAAGAGACTGGTGATTGATTGCCAGGCTTTGGAAACGGAAAGTATTTTCACATGGAAAACATAGCAATCTGCGCGAATGACCGTGATTCTACCGGGAGGCATTTGTTCTACAAAAAATCTAGTCCGGAAAGCAACAAATACCAGCGGCCGAAGCCCGGCTTTTGCCGGCGGTCCTTGAGAACAAATCATGATAACCCTCGGCATTGAGACTTCGTGCGATGAAACCTCGGCTGCAATACTTTCCGAAGGAAATGTTCTTGCCAGCGAGGTCTATACCCACGCCATCCATTCCTCGTACGGCGGCGTAGTTCCTGAGCTTGCATCGCGCACTCACCTGAGCAAGATTGACATTCTGACCCGGTCGGTTTTCGCCAAAAGCAATATCCGCTGTGCCGCTGTGGACTGTGTCGCGGTAACCGACAGCCCTGGACTCGCAGGCGCGCTTCTCGTAGGAATCGGGTTTGCGCTGGGCCTTCACAGTCGATACGGCATCCCCGTTACCGGCATCAACCACCTGGAAGGCCACCTTTGCTCGCTGTTCCTCGAGCACAGGAACCTTTCCTTCCCGTTTCTTGCTCTCATAGTATCCGGCGGGCACACCGCAATCTACCGCGCCGATGATTTCGGTCGCTATGCGTGTCTGGGCGAGACCGTCGACGACGCGGCCGGAGAGGCATTCGACAAGGTCGGCAAGCTGCTGGGGTTTGCCTATCCGGCCGGCAGCGCCATCGAGCAGGCTGCCTCGGCCTCGCCGGAGGACAACGGCATCGTCTTTCCCGTGGCCCGGCTGGGTGGTTCGTCGCTCGACTTCAGTTTTTCGGGACTCAAGACAGCGGTCAAATACTTTTGCCGCGAAAAGGGCGACGCATGGGTGGCCGCGAACAGAAGTGGAATATGCCGGGCATTTCAGAAGGCAATTGTCGAATCGCTCACCAGGAACCTTTTGCAGGCAGCGGAACAATCAGGCATCCGGACTATCGGCGTGGCAGGCGGCGTGGCCTGCAACGGCGAACTGCGGCGGAATCTGAAATCCCATTTCGGCGACAGGGTCCTTTTCCCCTCACCGGCGCTGTGCACCGACAATGCCGCCATGATCGCGCGCGCCGGGTACGAGCGGTGCACGCGCGGCATGCTTCGGTTCCCCAGCATGAGCCCCAGTGCGGCGCTGCAGGACCGCGTTTCTTGACAAAAAGTGCATCCTCCGGACCGCATTCCCTCGGGACCGGGTGATGCAGTTACCCGCCGCCCGGCGGCGAATCCTGGTTCCCGTCGGATCCTTCGGGTATGTAGATTTCCACCTCGCGCGAGGAACATTCCGGGCATTCGGGATCGGTGATGCCCATCCTCGCGGTGTACACGTTGCCGCACTGCCGGCAACGCAGGAATTTCATGGTCTCGTATTTGCTTTCGTCAAGGGCCACGAGCGTTCTCCTTTCGGGCCGGGAATGAAACCGGCCCTGCATGCATCAGGTTGATTCGGGAAAATCTCCAAACATCGCCTCCACGTAGGCCGAAGGGTCAAAATCCTGAAGGTCGTCAAGGCCCTCGCCCACTCCTATTTTGCGAACCGGGATCCTAAAATTTCTGGACAGCGCAATTGCAATGCCGCCTTTGGCGGTGCCATCGAGCTTGGTGATGATGAATCCGGTGAGGCCGATCATTTCGTTGAAAACCTTTGCCTGGCCGAGCGCGTTCTGACCGGTTGTCGCGTCAACAACGAGAAGGACCTCGTTCGGCGCCTGCGGCGCGTTCCTCCTGATCACCCGGACGATTTTCGACAGCTCGTTCATGAGGTTCGTCTTGTTGTGGAGTCTGCCCGCAGTGTCGAGAATGAGCACATCCGTCCCGCGGGCCTTCGAAGCCTCCATGGCGTCGAAGGCGACCGATGCGGGATCCGCGCCTTCCTGCTGGGAAACGAAGTCGGCGCCGGTTCGCTTTGCCCAGATCTTGAGCTGCTCGACAGCGCCGGCCCGGAAGGTGTCGGCGGCACCCATCATCACCTTTTTACCCGCCGCCGAATATTCCCTGGCAAGTTTTCCGATGGTCGTCGTCTTGCCCACGCCGTTGACGCCGACAACCAGGATCACCCAGGGTTTTGGCGGGAAGTCGCCGGGAAGGTTGGTCACCGAAAGATCGGAGGCGATCATTGATTTGAGCGCGCTAAACGCACCGGCCCGCGTGGTGATTCCCTTTTGCGCAACGTCCCCCCTGAGGCCGGCAATGATCTCAGTGCTTGTTTCGAGCCCGACATCAGCCAAAATGAGCGCCTCCTCAAGGGAATCGTAGAACCCCTCGTCAAACGAGCCGCCGCCCGAAAGAGCGGAGACGATCTGATTCCGGGTTTTTTCGAGCCCTTGTTTGAGCCGGCTGAGAATATTCACGAGCGCAATCCTTCTTGAAAGCCGACACCCTCAATCCGCAACGCGACAATCTGCGGCTTCCCCCACGAGACGGCATCAACAAAAATACCTTTACGCCTTTCCGCCGTGCTCCTTAATCACCCCGTCTTTCGCTGGAACGGCGATGCACCGGCCGCTTGCCGGGTTCACTCCGGCGATGGTCACCCGCAGCCACGCGTTCTTCTCGCAGCCGCACGAAGGCACTTCCATCCGCAGATAATTGGAGGCGAGGCCGCTTGCGGGGCCGATCGATTCCACGAGGATGGTGTGAACGTCGCCGGCAACCGCCGCGATGAAGGCGCTGTGACATTTGTCAAGGGTTTCCCGGAGAGCGCAACTCCGTGCGTTCTTCTCCTTTTCGTCAATCTGCCCCTGCCGCGACGCGGCGGCCGTGCCGGGCCGCCTCGAATACCGGAACACGTGTCCGTAGCTGAACCCCGCCTCGGCGACGGCCCGCCGGGTAGCCTCGGCCTGCGCCTCGGTTTCGGACGGAAATCCCACGATGAAATCGCCGCCGAGTCCTACACCGGGGTTACGGAGGCGGAACGAGGAGAGACGGTCCAAAAAGTTCTCGAAATCGGGCACGGGCCGGTTCATGGCGGCAAGGACGCCCGGCGACAGGCTCTGCACGCTCAGATGGAGGTGCCGGCAAACCCGGGGATGACTTCCCACCATGTCAAGAATTTGATCGGAGAGATCCCTTGGATCAAGCGAGCTCAGCCGCAGTCGGAAATCGCCCGGCGTTTCCGCGAGCGCTGCGACGAGGTCGGCGCATGTCTTCTTCTTTCCGTCCGCGTACTGCCCGATATGGGTCCCGGTGAGGACGATTTCCCTGCATCCCGCGTCAAGGGCGCGCCTGAAGACCGTTTGCACATCGGCGAACGCCGCGCTCCTCGACGGGCCGCGCACCAGCGGCACGATGCAGTAGGCACAGCGGCAATTGCACCCCTCCTGGATCTTGAGAAAGAAGCGCGTGCGGCCGAAGCTTCCCGGCGCCGGAAGTCTGTTGACAAGAGAGATCTCTGACGTTGTCCCGCTCTCCGAGTCGCTGTGGTACACCCCGCCGGACGAATCGCCGAGAATCGAAGGGATTTCGTTCTTGTGCGCGTTCCCCACGACCCACGTGGCGCCAAGCCGTTGCCTGACATCGGTGGGCGAAAGCTGGGCCATGCAGCCCGTCACGCAGATTCTTACGCCCGGCCGCATGCGCGCGAGCCCCGCAATATAGCGCCGCGTCTTCGCTTCGGTCGCCGCGGTGACCACGCACGTGTTGACGACAACGACGTCCGCATTTTCAAAGGTGTCAACAACGCAGTGGCCATGGCCAGCAAGAAGCGGCCCGAGAGCGGCCATTTCCTCCTGGTTGGTGCGGCACCCTATGGACTTGAGAAATACGGCAGACACCCAGAAGCCTCACTAACGCCGGCCGTCGGACACGGCGGCATGATTGCGCGGGACGGTTGAAAGCATCGGAAGCGTATCTTTTGTCACCTTAAAAATCTCCTTGACAGCTCGTCGACCGATATCCTCACCACCGTGGGCCTGCCGTGCGGGCACGTGTACGGGTTCTCTGACGAAAACAGGCTGTTAAGCAGCGCGTTCATTTCCTCTCCGGAAAGCTTCTTGCCCGCTTTGATCGCCGCCCCGCATGCGAACGCCGCCGCGTAGCGCCGGTGCGGCTCGGGAAAGTGCTCCACGCTTTTTTCGTCGAGAAGATAGCCTATCATGTCCCGCACCGAGCGCTCGACGTCCGTGCTTGCAAGAAACGCCGGCGCGGCGGAAATTGACACATCGGACCCGCCGAAATCCTGGATGTCGAATCCGAAGGCCCGGAAGTACTCGCCCGACGCCTCCATCACTTCCTTCTCGGTGGCGGTGAGCCGCAGCACAATTGGAAAAAGAAGCTGCTGGGACGCGGCGTGTTTGTCTTTCATGTCGTCGAGCGCCTGCTCGTAAAGGATTCTCTCGTGCGCCGCATGTTGATCGATGAGAAGAATCCCGTTCTTGATGGGTGCCAGGATGAATATCTCGTGGATCTGGTAGCACGAAATCAGGCTCCACGACTGGGATTCCGGCTCGTCACCCGTCAGCACGCTGTCCGCGGCGTCCGGACCGGAATTATTTGGGCCGGCAGGCCGGCTTCCCGGAAATGCGAGAATGGTCTGGCCGTATGATGAATCACCCTTCTCCCCGATTGAGAACCGGAAGGTATCCGGGGACCGGTCTGTGCCGTCCGCCGGGTACTGCGCCGCTTCCTGTGCAGTCGCGCCGCCAGCCTGCTGCGGTTCGGAAGCATCTTCGTGAGCCCGGCCGCTTCCCCTGTCGGCCGGCGGCTTGAGCACCCTGGCGACCGTTCCGTAAATGAATCCGAACAGTTCGCGCTCCTTCTCGAACTTTACCTTCTGTTTTGTGGGGTGAACGTTGACGTCGATTGCAGCCGGATCCACGTCTATAAAGCAGAAAAACGACGGCCTCGCATCCCGCTGCAGGAGCAGGGAAAACGCCTGGCGCACCGCATACAGGACCGAATCGTTGTCCACCCTCCGCAAGTTGACATACAGGTTCTGGTATCTGGGCCGGGCGAGCTCGCCGCCGGTGATCGGAAAATACAGAACAGCCTCCATCCCTTTGACGCCGCCCTGCGCCTTGACCAGCGTTGCTGCGAATTCGACGCCGGTCACTTGTGAAATGCGCGCAAGAAGGTTCTCGGCAGCCGGCGTCTCGAACACGGGCTTGCCTTCGAACGCAGCGGCGAAACGGACGGCGGGAAACGGGATCGCGATCTGTTCGAGGAGCTTGATAAGCGCGAGGCGCTCGGCCTTGCGGGTTTTCATGAATTTCTTGCGCGCCGGAACGTTGTAGAACAGGTCGCGGCACGAGACCGTGGTCCCGCGCACATGCGCCACGGGCGCGACCGCGCCCGCGACGCCTCCTTCACACGTAAGAACATACCCGAGGCCATCGTCGGAGGTGCTGCTTGCGATTGCGGTCCTGCTCACGGCGCCGATGCTTGCGAGCGCCTCGCCGCGGAATCCCATGGTGGCAATGGCAAAAAGATCGTCGGCGGTGCGGATCTTGCTGGTTGCGTGGCGGAGCACGCTTTTCTCAAGGTTTTCGCGGGACATGCCGGTGCCGTTGTCGGTCACCTGGATCAGCCCGAACCCGGAATCTTCTATCACGATGTCAATGGCGGACGCGCGGGCGTCAATCGAGTTTTCGATGATCTCCTTGAGCACCGACGCCGGGCGCTCGATGACCTCGCCCGCAGCTATTTTTTCGACAACGTGCTTGGGGAGCACTTGGATGCGGGGATCGCTGTTGGGCATTGGCAATTCTGGCGAAGAAGGTACGGCGCGATGATGGGGTGAAAATGCGGAAGGGGGGAATTGAACCCCCACGAGATTGCTCTCACTAGGCCCTGAACCTAGCGCGTCTGCCAGTTCCACCACTTCCGCAAATCTGTTTGACAGGTTCTAAAAATATATCATGGACCGGACCTGCAAAAGAACACAAAACTCCTTGGTTTTTGCCGGGTTTTATACTATAAATATTAAAGACACCTGTTGATTCCACATCCAGACAGGAGTGTGCCGATGGACCTGGACAAGCTTGATCTTTCGACAAAAATTGACAAGCGCAAATACAAGGCGATCATGCCTGCGATGCAGCTCAAAATAGGCGAATTGCAGCGCAAGGCGCGTGACCTGGGAATCCCGGTCATCATCGTGTTCGAAGGATGGGGCGCGGCAGGCAAGGGTACGCAGATCAACAACCTCATGCTCGCGCTTGACCCGCGCGGATTTAACGTCAATCTCACCAGGGCCGCCGACGAAGAGGAATATATGCGGCCGTTTTTGTGGCGCTTCTGGCTCAGGCTGCCCGCGGCCGGCCGCATCGCCATTTTCGACCGGAGCTGGTACCGGGGCGTGCTTCACGACCGGCCGGGAAGAACCGCTGACAAAGGGGAATGGACCAGGACCTTCCGGGAAATCCGGTCGTTTGAGCGCCAGCTGACCGACGACGGCGCCATTATGGTTAAATTCTTTCTGCATATCAGCAAGAAGGAGCAGAAGAAACGTTTCAAAGCGCTGGCGGAGGATCCCGCCACGGCATGGAAGGTGTCAAGGGACGACTGGAAACAGCACCGGCACTACAACCATCTCAAGAAATGCGTTGACGACATGCTCGGGCATACGTCGCGCCCCAACGCGCCGTGGACCGTTATCGAGGCCACCGACCACCGTTTTGCCTCGGTGAAAATCACCAGGACGCTCATTACGGTGTTGTCTGATGCCTGCGCAAAAAAAGCAAGACCGGGCCATAGGGCCAGGCCGCCGGTTCTGCCGGGCAAAGTCCTACCCCTTCTCGACAGGGTCGGCCTTTCCGCTTCCATGACAAAGGAGAACTACGAAGCAAGCCTCAAAAAATACCAGGAACGTCTGCGCGAAATGGAGAACGAGATTTATGTCAGGCGCATTCCCGTGCTCATCGTGTACGAGGGATGGGACGCTGCGGGAAAGGGCGGCAACATCCGTCGACTGGCGCAGGCCCTTGACCCGCGCGTCTACGAAGTCGTCCCCGTGGGCCCGCCCAACGACGTCGAAAAGGCGCACCATTTTCTCTGGCGCTTCTGGCAGAAGGTCCCCAAGGCCGGCCACATCACCATTTTCGACAGGTCGTGGTACGGCCGCGTGATGGTGGAGCGCGTCGAGGGCTTCTGCAGCGAAACCGAATGGAAGCGCGCGTACAGGGAAATATGCGAGTTCGAGTCCGATTGCGCGAGCTTCGGCATGGTGATTGTCAAGTTCTGGCTGCACATCAGCCCGGAAGAACAGCTGAAGCGGTTCGAGCAGCGCGAGGAACTGTCGTGGAAACGGTGGAAAATCACGGATGAAGACTGGCGCAACAGGAAAAAGTGGGGCGCGTATAAAACCGCGGTTGACGAAATGATATACAGGACAAGCACGAAAAACGCGCCGTGGACCGTGGTGGAGGCCAATAGCAAGTACTATGCGAGGATAAAAACGATGAAGACGGTGATTAAGGCGATTGAAAACAAGTTATAGATACTAATTGAATCTGGGCGTTCCACCGGCTAAAGCCGGTGGCGGCCCTCCCTCCGGTCTCGGCCACAGGCCTCGGGCCGCCACGGCCCTATTCCTTTTGTAGAGACGCAGCGCCGCTGCGTCTCTACAAAAGGCGGGTCCGGGCGGCATCCCGCTCCAGCGGGACCTCCGGTCCAGCCTAACGCGAAAACTCCCGAAAGAAAATTGAGATAGTTCGTGTGCAGTTGTAACGTGGATTGAGGACTGTTAAAACTTACATCTTGTCAGGCGTACTTCTTGGCTGACAAAACATGCTCAAGGTGCTTTAGGGAAAGGCATTAACTCATTCCGGTCGTTCATCCATCAATCCGGAATTTTCAATTTGTAATTTGCACTCCATTCTCTTCAATTATTGTATCGTCGATAGCAGCACCGGTCCCTTCGGGTCCGTCACGTCGTAAATCATGATCTCCCCGAACGTCATCACGTACAGCCTGGTTCCCGCCCATATGAAGTCCCTCACCGAAGGCGTTGCCCAGTCGCCGAGCGAAGCAACGTTCCGCGGGTCCTTTACATTGTACAATGCGAAGCCGTTGTAGCCTTTCGCAACGTACAGCAGCGAGTCGGACAGGGCAAGGCCCCACGGCGTGGTGACCGGCGTCTCCGAAATGACCGAAGGCGCGGTTATGGTATCCAGGCTCACGGCGAGAAGCTCGTCCTGCATTGCCTGGTAGTCGTTGCCGGTGCGCAGCGTGACAAACGCGACCGAATCGAGCGCCACCACCGGGTCGTAGGCCCGGAAATGCGACGTGGTCCCGATGGGCACGGGGTTCGACGGATTGCTTCTGTCAAGCACGTACATGCCGCTCGAACCGCCCACGAACAGGTACTTGTCGGTCGGAAACAGCGTTTCGGCGGTCCAGTCGATGTAGGTCTGGGACAACTGCTGCGGGCTTTCGGGGTTCGAAATGTCGAGCGTGATAACGTTAGCTCCATCGAGATAATAAAGGTAGGAACCGATGACGGCGAACAGGGCATACGACCCGCCGACCCCTTCCGTTCCCGCCGCCACGGGCTGCTCCGGACCGCTGCAACCGCAGCCCAGGCCGCCTGTGCCGTCGTCGAGCGGGAAGTATCCGGGCTCGTGCTTTATGTACGAGGAAATTTCATAGGTCGACGGGCCCGTGAGCCGTATCGCAAGGATTGACCCATACGAATTGGCGAAGACAACGTCGCCCTTCATTGCAACGCCGCTGTTGCCGCGGAGGGGGATGCGCATCCGGAATACGGGCGCCGCGCTGTTCTTGACGGAATACACGTGGATTCCCGCGACGGAATCGGCAATGAGCAGGAGCGTGTCGTACAGGTAAATGTTCACCGGATTGATGACTGAACTGTACGTGCCCCCGCTGTCAAGCCTTGAGCCGATCGAACAGAGCCCGAGAACGGCGATGAGAATGACGGTCTTCCGGCTTTTCATGGCATTTCCCTCCGTGGATGGATCCTGTTCCCTCTCCTAAAGACACGCGTATGGCTTTGAATCGCTCATGCAAATTGAATTTACAGCACGATCAAGAGCGATTGCGGCATAGGAAAAGGATTTGGCTTCGTTGCATGCGGTGGCGCGGCTCCCGCCGTGCGTGCGGATTGTCATTGAGCCGGCGCTGTACCCGGAGAATTTCGGCAATGAAAAATCATCAAAGCGGAAAAAGATAGATTGATGAGAGACAGGACCAAGGAGCTTATTCAAGGAGCCATTGACAGAGAGCAAGGATTATTGGGTTGACTTTGCAGCGCGATCAAGGCCTGCACTGAGCACTTCGACAGGACAAGCTTTGTCGAAGTGATGATCATGGCACAGAAGAAGGATTTAGCTTTTTATGCTATTGGTGAGGATATCCGCGCTCATAATGTTAAAGAGTATCGATAGTCTCTATTGCCAGTTCATCATCACCCTGCCCTTGGAAATAACCGCTCCAGAAACTTCCGGATGCCCTGTCCTCTGTCCCCTAAGATTGAATTCCGCCAAACGATTTTGTGCAGCACAGGTATTCGTGAAAGATAATCGATTTCGAAATGAGGGTTTGCCGCTGCTGATTCCTGTTGAACTGTCGAAAACCTCGGAATAGGTCGGCAAAAATTGGACCCCGCAACCGACCAACGAATCAATGCGGGAAAGTGCAATCGAATCCGGGAATATTCCCTTCTGCACAGGATCCTGCGGATACGCCGGCAGAATCCACACCGTCTTTCCGGCAAAACATCTGAATAAAGAATCGGTATACACTTTGTAAAATATAAAGAAAGTCCCGCCGAGAGTGGAGCTTCCCGTTTCCCCTACTGTAAAGTCGCCGATATGTATCGATGGTGAGAGCGCATACCCGCTGGCAGGACGCGCATAGAATTTAACAATATACAGCGGGTAGTGCTTCAGAACGCTGTCGCAGGAGGTATCCGCAAGATGATTCTGCCACTTGATATATGAGCAGTCTCCCGGGTCGGATGTCTGGCAGGTAAAAACATCGATGGATAAGGATATTGTGTCAGCCGCGAATAGATGAACAGGGGGAACAAGCAGAAACAGTCCAAGGGCTATGGAGATTAGACGCGGCTTCATCGTAACCATCCTTTGTTGACTGTCAAGGAGGAACTTAATTCTCACCTATGCCACAAGTCAACAATAAAAAAATGCCGCGGACTTTCGCCCACGGCATTTCACCCTTTAATCTCATCACCCTATCATCTCATAACCACAAACTGCTTCACCTTCAACGCTACTCCGTCAACCGTAAACCTGAACAGCAGCATACCACTTCCCTGGACCTGACGCGCCGTCAGTCCTATCGGATGCCATCCTTCCATCTGCCTCGTTGCTGGAATCTTCTGCACCAGTCTTCCCGATGCATTCATAATGTCGACCCCGACGACCGCTGTCGTACTCAGATAATATTTCAGGACCCTGCCGGTCATTGCCAGTTTCACTGCGGGCATGGTGCGATACGCGGGCGCCACCCTGACGCCGGTTACAGGAACCGTATCGGTTCTTACGATGTCGAGAACGGGCGTGATATCGTAGGATACCGATGCGGAGGGATTCGGCAGTCCCGCAACCGTTGCGCCCACCGTGACGGTGCCGGTTGTAAACTGCGACCGCACCGCCACCATGGCCATGCCGCCCTCGATGTTGAGGTTCGTGTCGCCCGGCGCGTGGTACCCGAGGCCGCCCGGCCCCACGAACTGGTCTGATCCGCCGCGGTATGTGGCCGGCCCGGTCACATGCCACGAGACGATCCCGCTCGCGGTGGGGCACCAGTTTCCATTCGCGTCGACAACCGTTGCCTTGATGAGCGCGACGTCGGTGCCGTTGGCGGTGATGGGGATCTTGACGTGCCCGGGCCGCTGCATGTTGGTATCGACCCAGAGCACGACGTGGTCGGCCGTGCCTGCCGTGATCTGCTGGTCGGTGCAGACCACATTTCCGGTCGAGTCAAGCCCCTCGGCCTTGAGCGTCCCGGCTGCCCACGTCACGTTCTGGAACGTGCACTGGTACGGCAGCTGCGTGGTGGTGTTGGTCACGTCGTTGATGCCGCCGGCCGCGCCAAGCCTGCCGTTGGGCGCCTGTGTTGCGACCGCGGTCCCGTTCACGCTGAGACGCACCTTGGGACAGTTGCTCCACACGTCGACCCGCACACTGCCGCCGGAGCGGTTCCAGTGGTTGGCGATGGCGATCCGCGGCTGCAGGCTGTAAGGCACCCAGCACACGCCGTATTGATAATAGAGAAATTTCGGCAGGCGGTTGAAATCGCACATGGAGGAGCCGAACGAGCGGGCCGTTCCGCCGCCGCCGAGGAACGTCTGGACCTCTCCGGGCGTTTCCGCGAAATACCACTGCACCATGCCGAAGCAGTTGTTCGTGATGCCGCCGGCCCAGTCGTGCAGGAATCCCGCCGAAAACTGGATCTGGTAGTCGTATGCGAAGCGCGACGTGGGGGATCCCCAGTACTCGGCGCCCCACCAGGGCCAGTCCGGATGGAACGGCTTCTGCTGGGCATCGCATCCTGTCAAGGTACAGGAATGCAGATCGTCGAAGCCTTCTTCAAACGGAGCGCCCCGGAGGTTCTGGGCCCGGGGACTGAGCGAGTCCCACACGTTTGACAGGCCTCGGAGCGAGTCGGCCATGGCCTGCGCCATGTCGCCATTGGATGCCTCCCAGGCAAGGAGCGAGGGATGGTTCCGGTCGCGGATGATCATGTCGCGGTGGAGTTCGCATTTCAGGGTGCCCTTGGCATCGGAAGGCGACGAGCCGCCGAACGCTCCCTCGCCCTCGCCGCTCGGGTCGATGAGCATGATGCCGTAGACGTCGCACGCGTTCACGAAGCCGATCGAGCACGACGAATGGCCCGGCCGCCAGAGGTTGCCGCCCACGTCGGCCATCAGCTTGGCGTCACGGAATTCGATGCCGGGCGGAAGCCCGGTGCCCAGCGCCGGATAGTCGTAGCGCGACGCGCCGCCGTACAGGTGGTGAACCTTGCCGTTAATATACGGAAAGTTTTTGTCCCAGGTGATGGTGCGTATTCCCAGCGGGCTCGTAAACACGTCAACGGTCACGCCGCCGACCTTGACAATGTGGTACACCGTGTGCATGTTGGGCTTGCCGTAAATGCTGTTGTTGGGCCACCACAGCTTGGGATTGGCGATGGTGTCGGCCTGGTCGAACTCCCAGGTCTGGCCCGCGGGGATCAGATGGGTCGCGTCTTTGGAGGCCACGACATTATTGTTCGATACGTCTACGATCTTGGTGGTGAGCGTGACGGTCTGGTCGGTTGCGTTCTCGTTCATCACGTTGGTGAGGACCCTCACCACGGCGGAGGAGAGGTCAGTCGCAACCGATGTGGTTGCCACGTAGGTGCCCCACTGTTTGAGGTTCGAATAGACGTTCGAAGGCACGTGGACATTGTCGGTGATGTGCAGCCACACGGGCCTGAAAACGCCCGCGTCGCCCTGGCCGAACCTGAACACGGTCGAGAAACCCGGATCGGCAAAAAATCCGCCCCCCATGCCCACGCGTATCGCCACGAGATTGTCCGAGCCGTCGAATTTCGCCAGGCTGGTCACGTCGTGAATGGTCCCGATGAAACCCACGACGTGCGTTGCCTGGGGATTTTCCGCGCTTGAGGTGGGCATCATTGTTTCGTTGAAATAGACCTGACATCCGAGATGGGCTCCCTCGATTTCAAGAAACACCTTTTTGCCCTGAAAAGCCGGAGAAAGTTTGAACTTCTTGCGGTACCAATAGGGCCCGCCGGTAAGATTGCCGCCACCCGAGGTGTTGTTGACAAATACATCGTTCTCGGCCATGCAGTATGGCACGCCGATGTCTACGCCGGACGCATCGTTGTATGCCAGGGTTTGCCCGCCGATCGCGTCGGATTTGATGAGTTTCCAGGCCGTCGCGCCGAGGTTGATCTTGATCCGGTTGCTGGGTTCGCCCTGATATGTTTCCGCAAGGCCGTTTTGTGTGAAGATGCAGACCGCTAAAGCGATTAACAATGAAACTCTTCCTGACATAGAACCCTCCCCCTTTTAAAGAAGTTTCTACTTCACCCTGACAACACTAACAATAGAATATATGGTTTTTGACGGGACAGATACAAATTTATTTGATAAATTGTCCTGATATAATATTCATCCGACAATCGAATTCTACACTTGATAAATGAATAAATTGAAATGCTTTTGAGAGCTTCGCGGGGTGCGGCGTGGTTGGACCTGTGGCAAGACCGAAACAACCTCACCCCGCCCTCTCCCGCGGGGAGAGGGAGAAAATATGGAAATGGATTTACACAAGCGCGCACCCTTGGAGCGGCAGTTGTGAAGTGAAGATGTTGTATCAGTTCAAGCCCAGAGCATTTTAGGTGTCAGGTGAATACAATCACTACACAAGTGGCAATAGGAAATAATACTTTTGTCACTCCTGATCTTGTTGTTTGCGTTTAACTCATACCAAGCTAGCGTTTATCAGCCGATCACCATCGATGGCCGCAATGTCCTACTGATACTGAAGCGCCTTCTGCTCGACAATCGTTTTTTTATGATTGCGCGCCGTTTCGAGGTTCTTCTTCGTGAGGCTGTCCGGGTGCAGTTTATATGCTTTTGTCAATTCCTCCACGGCCTTGCCGAATTCCCCCTGGTCGATCAGGTACTTGCCGTAGTTGGTATGGGCCTGGTAATGATCTTCGTCGTCGATATGGAGGTCGTTGGCGGCGGTGAATTCCTTAACCGCCTGCTCGTACTGTCCAAAATGATACAACAGCGCGCCGAGGTTGTTGTGCGCGTGGTAGTCCTTGGGATTATACTTGAGCGCGAGGCGGTAGGCGGGAATCGCCCGTTCCAAATCGCCGCACATATGAAACGTATTGGCGATCCGGTAATACGAATAGGCGTCCAGATAATCCGCCTCGATTTTCATCAGCGCGTCGGGATCGGTATTCACGAACTCGGGAATGTTCGCGGCCCTGTTTGCGCTTGTAAAGTTCTCAAGCGCGACGGGCGGCGCGCTGTTCCCGTTCTCGTCGAGGTGCGCCAGAAAAAGTTGGGTAAAGGGGCCGTTCACCTTCGATGAGAACACCAGCCATCGTCCATTGGGCGAAAAGCTGTGCCAGGAGTTCATCATCGCCGTGTTGCAGGCAAGCTGCCGCGCCTCGCCTCCCTGTGAGGGCATGATATACAGTTTGCTGTCCGGCTGGAGCAGCATATAGTTCTTGGCTTTGCAAAAAACAATCCATTTGCCGTCGGGCGAGTACTTCGCGAAATAGTTGCTCATGCTGTCGCTGCTCGCGCCCGCAAGGGGCTGGGCCGTTCCGCCCTTGCCGCCGTTGAATGGAATTTTGTACAGATCGTACTTGTACGACTTGCCCTGGTTTGCGATGAAAGCTTCGGCCATCGGCCCGCCCACGAGCGCGGTGTGCAGCCGCCGGATCGCCTCGATGTCGTACGCCTTGCTGCGGGGATAAACGAGGTAATTCCCGTCCGGGCTCCAGGTGGCGTTGGTCTGCACGAAGCGCCGGTCGTCCGCGCCGGGAAGCGCGGCGAACGTTCTGGCTTGTCTGTCGTAAATCGCAAGGATTCCCTTGATAAGGAAAAACAGCTGGGAAAACATGAGGTCCGGACGATAGACCGCGAGCGCCTGGTCCTTGACCGTTCCGACCACGTACCTGCCGTCGGGCGAAACCTGGCAGAGAAGGCCGAAGGTGGGGTCCTTTTCTTCCTTTTTGTACGAAGACCAGCTGATGATTTTCGTTCTGTCAAGAAGGATGTCCTGCACGATCGGCATAACCGCATAGGCGCCCTTGTCGTTGCCGGAGTCCACCTCCAGGCCGATGGTGCGGCCGTCCTTGGAAAACGAATGGCAGTTGCCGCACACGGGCAGCTTCCGGAGCACGATCCGCGGCGGATTGTCGGATGCGACCGTGCCGAAGCGCCATTGGATATTCGTGGGGTCCTTGACCGCCTCCTCGAAGGGCAGGTTGACTTCGCGGTAAAAAATGGGAGCGGCCACAGGGTCCTTCGACGTGCCGAATTCGACGGCTCCTTCCGACACGACCGTTTTCGGTTTTTCGCTGATAAAGCCGCGAATCCTAACAGTGACACTCTTCTCGATGGATCGTTTTTTAATGGTTTCCCATACCTCTTTTGAGGGCCGCCACTGTCTTTCATCGGTACGGTATTCCAAAGGCGCCTTGCCGTCTTCGAACGTCACGGTGATTTTCCAGAGATCCGCCTCCAGAATGATATCCCGCCATTTGAAAGTCGGGGCGATAATATCCGCGGGAAACAGACTTCCCGCGTACGGGTACTCCACCGTAATGCCGGTGTAATGGATTTTCTGTTGCGGCAGGAGCCGGGGAAGAAGAACGAGGACAGCGACGAGGACGACCGCGGCAGCGGCCGTGACAGCGGCAATCAGGGTTAGTTTCGAACGGTTCGATTGGTTCATGAAATTTTTCTGCACCGGCAGGTTGGTGTCATCGAGAGTGTCCTTGGCAGTCATGCAGGAACTTAATTCTCACCGTTCAACAAGTCAATAAATGTCTCGATCACCGCCCCTATTTTTCTGCCTTGCGGGCTTGTTTGATGAGCTCGGGAATATCCGCTTTGCAATACCCCTTGCGTTTTAAAGTCCGCCCTATCCGGTTCCAGAGTCCATCAATAGTGACACGCCTGGCGAAAGACTTTTTTCTGCTTTTCATGGTTTGTATCACTCCTATTGAATCCTTAAGAAACCAGCTCTTCCTTCCCAAAAAACCATTTTCTCCATCCTTCCTGTCAACAGCCATCTCACCCACTCGTTCACAGAAAATACCTACCCTTTTTCTCTCTCACCATCCCCTCCCTCGTCAACTCAGCAACAATGGTTCTTATTTCTTCACTCTCAACTCTCAACTCTTCATTTTTAACCTCATTTCCAACCTTCATCCTATCACATATCTCTTTTAATGTCAAGCTATTACAATCAAGCAAAATCCTAATCACCTTTCCCCTTTTCTGCCTCCTCGACCCCTCAAACCTGCTCTGCTTTTTGTAATGTTTGCTTCTCGCATTCTTATCCTCGCCGCTCTTCTTCAGCATGGTCCCGTAATCCATGAGCGCCCAGTACCACATGCACGGATTTTTCTTGTACAGGCACTGTTCAACAAGCGGCAGAATCTCTTCATCCGCAACTTTATTGTTGCCTTTGAAAAAAAAATGGATGAAAACCGTGCGGATGTTCGTTTCAACAAAAACCGCAGGCAGGTTGAATGCAAACGCCATGATCGACGACGCAGTTGCCTTGCCTATCCCTGGCAGGGCGCACAGTTCTTCGTGCGTGCGCGGCAGCGCGCCCTTGTAATCGTTGACAACAATGCGGGCTGTTTTCTTTAATGCAAGGGCGCGCCGGTTGTAGCCCATTCCCTGCCACACGCCGTACACTTTAGCAAGCGCTGCCCTGTCGAGAGCCTTGAAACCGGGAAAGGCCTTCACAAACTGCGGGTACTTCTCCTCGACCCTTGCAACCTGCGTCTGCTGCAGCATGATTTCTGAAACCAGGATGCGATACGGATCGTTCGTTTCCCTCCACGTCATTTCTCCTGCCATGTTTTTGATAATAGCCAAGAATTTCTTTTTGGAAGGTTTTTATGGATTTGGTTGAAAGCAACACTTCTTCTTCTCAAAGGTGGGATGATGACAGATCCATTGGAAATCTCTTCGACAATTCTCCGCGGGTGCCCCCCAACCGCAGCAACTTATTCTCGCAAATCACCTCACTTGGGGGCCACCCTGGAGGGGGTAGCGAAAGACCGGCGCGCAATTGACATGAGCAACCGATTGGAACCGCGCGCCGGGCTGGAGCGAGGGGGAACCCTCCGTACCCGCATGAAGAATTCGTTCTTGAATATCTCAATTTATAACAATGGATATAAGAATAATCATCACTATCCCCGTAATAATCGGCACGGAGAAATTATCGTTGATTTCGAACTTTCCGATCCTTATCGGAAACAGTTCCATCACGGTTATGCACAGTGATGCTATGATGGAAAGGGAGAGCGGGATCCTTCCCTTCCAGTCGCCAAGGAGGGACGGCAGGTGCGGAAAAACCGCAAGAAAGAACACGAGGCATACCACCAGGCAGCCGATTGATCCTTCGAGCGACTTGCTCTTGATTCGAGTCCTCCCTATGCTCTGGCCGACCAGCGCAGCCACGGCGTCGCCCCAGATGAAGGAAGAAAGCGCCATGAGGGACACATGCGGGTAGTTCTTGAAAATGATCGAGCAGAGCATTGACGAAGCGAGAATGTAGGTCGCGCCCGTGGCCTTCTCCTTTTCCGAATGACGCAGCATGCTGCCGAAAACCCTGTGGAAGACGTTCTGCACGGCAGGCACGCGGAAACGAAGCGCCTCCATGGCGATGAAGATGATCAGGAAAAACGCAAGGATGAGGGGCGGAAGGGTCCACGGCGGCAAGAGACTCCACGAAAGCTTCTCCGCGAACCGGGGTATGTAGAATATTCCGAGCGGAATGATGGTGCCGAATATAAAATGCAGAATCTTCCGATACACTTCTTCTCTTCGCAATGCCATTGTTGTCTCTCTACCTCTGGATCCTATCGCGGCCCGGCGAAAACACGGAAACGAAACCCCCATCGGCGGACGGGAACGAAAAAGTATAGTTACTGTCGCCGATGTTACGCAAGTATTTCTCCGTTGCAGCGGCCTGCGGTAAGCAGTCGATACGTGAATAAAAATACCTCCGGCGTCGGATCTCTTTGTTCGTTTTTTATCGCGCCGCGGTTTTGCCGTTGGATGGAAGGAATTATTTTATTCCCTTCGCCGGCGCGGGAATGTTTGCGAAAGAAGACCCTTGATGAAGCCCATTGTCCTTGCAATGATCGTGTGCGACTACTACTACAGGGACGTGCACACCGGCAAGAGCGTTCTCGCGGGCACGTTCAGCTCGATCAACAGCCCGCTTTTTCCCTCGAAACACGGGAACTGCGCGATATACATCGCGATCACCGACGTCGCGAAAAAAGGCCAGCTCCAGCTCGTGTTCCGCAAGGAAGGCGGATCGTTCTCCATGACCCTTCCGCCCTGGGACGTGGAGCCCGCCGACAGCAGACGCTCGGTGATAGAAATCGGCGGCAACATCAACGGCCTGCCCCTTCCCGAGGAGGGGTTCTACGAATTCGTGGTCAACTGGGACGGCGCGGAAATATTTTCAAGAAGGCTCGCGGCGGTGAAGGTTCCGTTCGACGCGCCCATGCCGCCTCCGCAGCAGCAAACGCCGGGTGTGAGTCCGGCCGAAGAATAGCCGCCGCGGATCGCTAACAGCTTTTCGAGGACGCACACAATGCCATTGTCGATTCTCCTTGCCAAGATCGCCGGGGTCCTTCTCCTTGCATGGACGTGTCGTTCCGTCTGGAAGCACGTCCGTGAACTCAGACAGAACAGGAACTCGGAGCAATCGATAAGCGAATCCATCCTCAACAACCTCCTGCTGTATCTCTGGCTCGCGTTCACGACGGCGTTCTCGTTCGGCCTGTTCTTCAACAACAATCCGCTTGATTTCTAGGAAAGCCGTCTGCCGGGAACATCCGGAACGTCATGATCCCTCCCGCATACTGCGAACGAACAACACAAGGCCTTTTGGGCGAGCCCCTCAACGTCGCGAGCAATCTCGTTATTCTCGCCGCCGCATGGGCGGTGTGGCGTCTGGCTCACCGTTCCTCAAAGTCAACACACGGCGTGACGATGCTTGTCTGGCTGATCGTCGCCATCGGCCTGGGCAGTGCGCTGTTCCACATGCTTGCCACAGGCTGGGCGCTGGCATTCGATGCCGGACCGATCTTCCTGTTCGAGATCGCTTTTGTCTGGCTGTACGGCCGGTCGGTGGCACGATTCACCGTGCCTGCGACCATCTTCGTGCTGGTCGCCTTCCTCGCCGCGCTCGGGCTCTCGAGCCACTTTCACCGCATCCTCAACGGGTCGCTCTCCTATGCGCCGAGCCTTGTTCTCCTGCTTGCATTCGCATTCGTCCATCACCAAGTGTGCCTCCGGGAGAGGTTTGCGTTGTTCTTCGCCTGGCTGTCCTTTGCCGCAGCAGCCGCTTTCCGCACCGTAGACCTCATCCTGTGCCCCTGTGTGCCGTGCGGCACGCATTTTCTGTGGCACGTGTTTACCGGCGTGATGCTGTACCTGCTGATGCGGGGAATGATTACGAACATGCCGGAGCGGTCTTAACAATCCCTAACGCGCGACAACAGATTTCCGTTCAGTCAAGCTCTTCCTCTCGGGCCAATCGGCATCTGCCGTGAACCAGGAAAAACATTTTTTTCGTTCTCGACTTTTCAACTTCTCACCTCCTCAACTTCTCAACTATTTTTCGTGGGTGCCCCCCAGCAGAAGCATGTTTCTCGCAACCAACTTACTTGGGGGCCACCCAAGAGGGGGTGCTGGAGGACCGTAGGGCCGCAAGCAGGGGGAAACCTCCCCCACCAAAATTGTCTTGAATGGAGATAGGGTTTGATACGAATTATTCTATTATCCGCCGCGCTTATTACCACGCTTGCGTCAATACCAATTAATGCAGGCCAGCTCAGCTGCGCCAGCAAGGGATCGGTGCGGGCGCAGGATTCCCTGAGGATCGAGTATTCGTGGCCCGTGATTTACCGCGTGTACCGGGCATACGAACGCTGCGACGAAAACATCTACTTCTCCGAGGCGTTTTCAACCGGAATCATCAAGACCCTTGTCAAGAAATGGGAGACGCTTCCAGAATTGCAGGCGCTCGCGGCATCCGATTCAACGTTCCTCGATTTCGTCCTGATTCATATCGACGCGACTGCAGACTACGAAGCTGTCAGGCAGATTCTCCTCAACATCTCGAAGAAATGTCCCGCCAAATGCGGAAAACTGTGCGCGCGGCTGCGCGCAAGGACCCAGCGCGCGGCATCGCAGATCGAACAGCAGCGCCAGGAAGAAAAGTAGCGCGCGCCTTACAGCCCGTTTGCAGGCTCCCCCACCTTTTTGAACAACCCTAAGGCCTTTGTAAAGTCCTCCGGAAACGGCGCGGCAATGGAAAGCTCCACGCCCTTTGTCGGATGGACAAACGAGATGCGGCGCGCGTGCAGTGCCTGGCGGGCAAAGCATTTGCAAATGCTTGCCGCGAAGGGCCTGCACAGCGGCGGTACACGAGAAGCCGCGTCCACTCCCCCGCCGTACATCCGGTCCGCAACAATGGAGAACCCGGCCGCGCTCGCGTGCACGCGGATCTGGTGCGTGCGGCCGGTGCGGGGAAAAAATTGCACCACCGAAATGCCGCAATGGTGCGCCGCAAGGCGATACTCGGTGAGCGCGTCCTTGCCGTCGCTGCGCACCGAGCGCTTGACGGGGTTGCGGCGCGACCTGCCCAGCGATTCGCGCATGCTTCCTTCGGCCGCGGGCCGCCTGCCAGCGCAGATGCCCACGTACTCCTTGCGTATTTCGCGCTGCGCAAACATGCGTCCAAGCGCGGCATGCGCTTCGTCGGTCTTTGCCGCGAGCACAACGCCCGAGGTGTCCTTGTCGAGCCGGTGCACGATGCCGGGCCGGCCCGCCTCCCACCCGGCCGAAAGGCTCTTGACATGATGGAGCAGGGCGTTGACCAGCGTCCCTTCCCTCACGCCGCTGCCGGGATGCACCACCATGCCCGCCGGCTTGTTTACGGCGCACAACACCTCGTCTTCGTACAGAATGTCAAGCGGGATATCTTGCGGAACAGGAATGGAAGGACCGTCGTTGGGAAGAGCCGCCAGGTCGATGTCGACCGTGTCGCCGGTGTCAAGCAGGGTCTTTTTGACCGCGATTCTGCCGTTATGGAGCACGCGCCCGTTTTCGATGATGCGCTGGACCTTTGCGCGGGAAAAGGATGAAAGACTGCTGGCGAGAAAAACGTCAAGCCGCTTGCCGGAAGCTTCGGGTCCGGCGGTCAGGTGAACAGAATTTGTTTCAGGGTTCAAATTCCAGATTCCAGATTGTGGAACGTACGGTCTTTCTGAGTCCTGCTTTCAACTCTCAACTTTGAACTTTCAACTTCTTCGCTCTCCTGCCTTCCAGCACAAAATTGAGCAGCATGAGCGCAACCCCGATGGTGACATAGGCGTCGGCCATGTTGAAGATGGCCCAGTAGATGTTGTCGGAAATGCCGAGCCGTACAAAGTCGACCACGCCGAGCCTTGCGTGCATCACCCGGTCCCACAAATTTCCGAGCGCACCCGGCATCACCAGCGAAATGCCCCACTGCATCAGGACGTCGGACTTCTTGAGCGTCACGTAGTACAATACTATCACCACTGCCGCAACGGCGGTAAAGACCGTGAAAAAACCGTTGAGCGGGAACCATGGCACCAGCGTGCGGGGATCAAAGCCCCAGATGGCGGCCTTGTTGAAGACGAGCAGAAACTGCGCGTACGGGCCGATTACGTTGACCGGCATGCCGACCCTCAAATGCGTGACGGCAAGCTGCTTGGTGAACATGTCAAGGCTGAACCCGACAACGGTCACGATGACAAACAGGAGCCATTTCTTTTCGATCTTGAGCGGCACGGTTTCCTCCGAAATTGTAGCGCAACTCCATGCGGAATAATCGTATATTGATGTCAACGAACGTGTCCGGGGCAGCGTGACACTGAAAAATCTCGTCACAGAAAATAAATCATCGCTTGTCATCCGAATTTTTTTTCAACAGGCAAAGGTTGTCATGAGACCTGCGGCCTTTGTACGAATTCTGCGGCCCGTAAACCTGCTCATGCTCGCGCTCGGCGTGGCCCTGGGGTTCTGGCTTGCGTCCGCGCCCGGCGGCGTGACGGCGCTTGCCCTTCTCGCGCTCGCAGCGGCGGCCGCCGCGGGGTTCGGCAACGTGGTCAACGACATCGCCGACATCGTAACCGACAGGATAAGCCATCCCGGTAGGCCGCTGGCGTCCGGGGCGATAAAGAAAAATGCCGCCGTTGTCTATGCGACGGTCCTTGCCGCGACCTCCGCTGCCGCCGCATTCGCGGTCTCCATTCCCCACGGCGCTGGCGCCGTTGTTCCCCTTTGTCTACTGCTCGCCTATGCCCTGTTTTTCAAAGCAACCCCGCTTGCGGGCAATGTCCTGGTGAGCCTGCTTGTCGCCTACGGCATTATCTTTGGCGGGCTCTTGGGTCCCGGCCTGCACCGCCTGATCGCGCCGGCGGCGCTCGCGTTTCTGCTCAACCTGCCGCGCGAAATCGTCAAGGACGTCCAGGACAGGCAGGGCGACGCCGCGGCAGGATACGTCACCTCGGCGGCGCTCTCCCGCCGGCTGCTCACCGCGGTGGTTGCCGTGTGCGGCCTGCTCTACGCAATTCTTGTTACCGTGCCCTTTCTCTCCCGCGACTTCGGCATGGTGTACGCGGCAATTTGCCTGGCAACCGTTGTCCCCCTGCATGTCCGCTGGTCCCTGCTGTTTTACAAATCGGACTGGGAAAAGTCTGCCGCACGGATTTCCTCTCTTATCAAATACGAAATGCTCTGCGGTCTTGCTGCACTGGCGCTGGATGAAGGATGGAAGTTGTTGATGGGTTGAGGGGGTGGATGCGGGAAGAGGTTAAAGGTTGAAAGTTGGAAGTTGAAAGCAAATCATGAAAACTGACCGGGCGCGGGAACAGGAAGTTTCCTCGACCACGTGAAACTGGGAACCACACCATGTTCAGAGAGGAATACGAAGAGAAATCAAAAACATAAGGTGGCTATGATATGAAAAAGTACCTTCCTTGCATGAAAGCGCAGCTCATTTTCCTTCTTCTCTTGTCATCAACCCTTACCCAAGCCTATGCCGCATTCTCCTACACCTGGCAGCCACTCAGAATCGGCGCTGGCGGCTGGCTGGTCGGCATGGACATCGCGCCGGACGGCACCAAAGTGGTCCGCGCCGACACCTACGGCGCATACCTGTGGAACGGGACCCAGTGGCAGCAACTGGTCACCTCGACCAGCATGCCCGCCGCGGATGTGACGGTCTACAACGCCGCGGGCGTTTACGAGATAAGAATCGCGCCGGGAAATTCCAACCGTCTTTACATGATATATAACGGCAGCGTTTACAGGAGCGACAACAAGGGATCGACATGGTCCAAAACCGCCTTTGCAACAGTTAGCGGCTGTGACGCCAATGACAACTACCGCATCAATGGCCAGAAAATGGCGATCGACCCGGCGAATCCCGATGTGGTCTATGCCGGCACCACGCTCAACGGCGTGTGGTACACGTCCAATGGCGGCGCCGCCTGGGCGCAGGTGGCCACGATTCCCCTTGGCGGAGCAGGCGGCATCACCGGCATCGCGTTTGATCCTGACTTCCGGCACCACTGCCGGAAAAACGAACACGGTTTACATTTGCAGCTGGGGCAACGGCGTGTATGTTTCCGCAAATGCCGGCGCCAGCTTTACAAAAACAACAGGCGGCCCGACAACGGTGAATAATGCGATCGTCGCAGGCGACGGCGTGTACTATGCGGCAGACGGGACCGCTGCATGGAAGTGCGCGGCCGGCGCCTGGACCAACATCAACGCCTCGGGCGGATGGCACACGGTCGCGGTGGATCCGTCAAACCCTGCCCGCGTGATAACGGGCAGCGACGGAGGTTACCTTGACCAATCGCTTGACCGGGGCGCAACGTGGAGCGGAACGATCTGGGGGTCAACAGCCCATCCTCAAACCAGAGTGGCGACCGATGTTCCCTGGCTGGCATGGACCAACGAAAGCTACATGTCGAACGGCAACATGATCTTTGATCCCTCTGGTCTCCAACAAGCTCTTTTTCTCGGAAGGAATCGGCGTCTGGTATACGAACCTTTCAACAACCCAGACGTGGGACATGGGAGTTGTCTGGAACTCGCAGAGTGCCGGCATAGAACAACTGGTCGCCAACGAAATTGTCTCCCCTCCGGGCAGAAAACCGGTTGTCGCTTCGTGGGACCGGCCGGTCTTTTATGTCAACGATCCCGACGTATATCCTTCAACGCATGGTCCCGACAATCAGAACGCGATTGTCGCGGGCTGGGCGCTTGACTGGGCGTCGAGCAACCCTGCGTTCATCGCCGGCCTTTTCAATTGGGGCGCGGTGGAGAAATCAGGCTATTCCAATGACAACGGGCAAACCTGGCACACCTTTGCCGCGCATCCGTCAAATGAGGGTGAGGGCGGCTCCATCGCCGCTGCATCTCCGAACAACATTGTCTGGGTGCCGGAGAACAACCTTGTCCCCTACTACACCAAAAACGGCGGAACAACCTGGACAGCGGTGAATGCTCCCGGCGCGGCAACCACGGGCGAGACCGGCTGGGGCTTTGCCTATTATCTCAACCGCCACATCGTTGCCGCAGACAGGGTGACCATCGGCACCTTCTACCTATACAATTACCTCAAGGGCGTTTACAAATCAACAGACAGCGCCGCGACCTGGACACTTGTTCACACAGGCGAAATAACCCCGTGGTCAAGCTACAACGCGGAACTCAAGGCCGTGCCGGGCCAGACAGGCCACCTGTTCTTTACCGGCGGCCCGCAGGGCGGCAGCGGTGATCCTCATCCGGCAAGCGAGCCGTTCATGCACTCCACAGACGGCGGCGCGACCTGGACCGCTGTTCCGAATGTTCTTGAAGCGTGGTGCTTCGGCTTCGGCGCGCCTGCGGCCACAGGCGGCTATCCTGCCATTTACATTTGCGGCTGGGTCAGCAATGTTTACGGCATCTGGCGCTCGGACAACCAGGGCCAGAACTGGACACAGATCTGCGATTGGCCGCTCGGCAGTCTTGATATGATAAAAACCATTTCGGGCGACATGAACACCTATGGCAAGGTGTATGCCGGATTTTCAGGATCGGGTTACGCGTACGGCGAGATTTCGACAGCAGTTGTCAATAACAAGAGTGCGAATTTTCTTTTTAATCAAACCAAGCTGATTGTAAAAAGGAATCCGCTGAGCACCCGAATAGAAATCTCCTTTACGGTTGCGAACAGCGGGAAAGTCTCCATTTCAATTTATGATGCAAGAGGAAACTTGGTGAAGAATCTTGGCCGTGAAGAGCTGGGAGCAGGTAGCCATTGCATTTTCTGGGATCTGTGTGAAAGGTATTCGAAACGGGTGGCGGATGGAGAGTATGTTTGTGAGGTTAGTGCGGGGGGAAGGGTGGTGACGGGGAGGTTTGTGGTGGTGAGGTAATTTTATGTGTGGATGCTAATGAATGGCAACCAATCTGAAAATTATTCTGCGAAAAAACTCACTTCGATTTATTTTAGTGATACAGGAGCAATTAAATAATGATAAATATCACTGACTTGCAAGGCAGGCTAACGAAAGCAATAGCCTTTTATTGGCAAACTCGTGAAGATCAGAGTAAAAAGCAGAAAAATCAGGGTAACAGCGATCAAGGTGCACGCAGTGCAGTGACTGGTGGCGCGCAAATGGATGGCATAATTAATTTTCTTACCGAAATAATTTCTGAAACTGGTATTTCTTCTCGCTGTATTTACCATAACCAATTTTTACAACTTCCGGGATTCTTTCGGCCTACGAAAGAATGGGATTTACTTGTTGTCAAAAAAGGTCAACTTCTCCTCGCACTTGAAGCAAAATCTCAGGTCGGACCTTCTTTTGGAAACAACTTTAATAACCGTACAGAAGAGGCCATGGGGAGCGCCCTCGACTTGTGGACAGCATACCGTGAAGGGGCATTCAACTCCACAATCAAGCCTTGGCTCGGATATTTTTTCATGCTCGAAGATTGTGGAAATTCCAATAGACCGGTAAAAGTTCAAGAGCCGCATTTTAAGGTTTTTCCCGAATTTGTAAATGCCTCGTACGCGAAACGGTATGAACTATTCTGCAGAAAACTTGTCAGAGAAAGGCATTATACAGCATCATCGTTTTTACTTTCATCGAAAACGAGTGGAATGAAGGGCGAATATAAGGAACCTGCTGCCGACCTAAATTTTGAAATGTTTGTTCGGTCAATGATTGGTCAATTGACCGCATATGGAGATAAATAGTATGCAAAAGACAGTTAATGAAATCCATACCTCGCACTGCCTGATTAACGGTGATGCTCGAGACTTGTCTTTCGTTAATGATGAATCCGTGCATTTGGTAATCACGTCTCCCCCTTATTGGAATCTCAAACGTTATAATGATAGTCCAGCACAAATGGGCCATATTAACGATTATGAAGAATTTCTGAAAGAATTGTCCCGTGTCTGGAAAGAAGTCTACCGCATTCTGGTTCCCGGAGGCAGGTTGGTATGTGTTGTTGGGGACGTTTGTCTTTCGAGAAGAGAAAATGGTAGACATCTAGTAATGCCTTTACATGCTGACATTCAAGTAATCTGCAGAAAAATTGGCCTCGACAATTTGAATCCTATTATTTGGCACAAAATTTCTAATGCCAAATTCGAAGCGAACACCAGTGCAAAATTTCTCGGAAAACCTTATGAACCAAATGCAATAATTAAGAATGACATTGAATTTATTCTCATGCAAAGGAAACCCGGGGGCTACAGGCAGCCTTCAGAAATTCAAAGAAAATTAAGCATGATTCCTAAGGATAAATTTGACTTATGGTTCAGTCAAATTTGGAATATTACCGGCGAATCGACGCGAGAGCATCCGGCACCCTACCCTTTGGAACTTGCTGACCGATTAGTCAGAATGTTTTCTTTTGTTGGTGACGTTGTTGTTGATCCCTTTTGCGGGTCAGGTACAAGCATGCTGGCAGCCATGAAAGCTGGTCGGCATAGTATCGGAATTGAAATTGATCCGGAATATTGCACCCTCATTGAACATCGGTTAGATCACAATTCCCTTTTCAAAACATCTTCCTTCCTTCGCCTGAACCCCGCAAAAAAGAAAATCAATGGCGAAATGCTCGATTTTTATCTTCAGGTAAAACACGAGTATTCGTCTTTAGTTGCTTAAAATATTCTACATGCGCCCGTCATGTCAGCCAGTCATGTCGAAGACTCCGTCGTGGCTTCCGTCGGTTGGCGAGATTGTAGGCGGGCACGGCGGGCGGTGCGTGGAACGTTGGTATAAACTGCATTCCTCATCACCCACTATGAGACCACCTGTTATGTGCACCAAGGAATCACGCAACTAACAGAAGTTCAATAAATGATATGAAACAAATCCCTCCCTCCGGCTTCCCCTACCCCTGGTGCACTTCATCCGGCGAAGACTCATTCGGAATCTGACTGGAATTCATTGTCAAGAAAAAAATAGAACCGCCCCGGCAACACTTCAATCAGTAGTTACCAGGGCGGGAAAAGATAATTTTCAGACTTTGCACTATCTGTCAGTGAATCGCCCGCGTTCCTCTCCGCCGCATGTCCAGCGACGACGTATTGACAATCGCACCCTTCCGCCGTTTACTGATTCCAGGTCACCTTGACGCTGTCGGTCTGCGGCGGGACCACGATCGGGTCATAGTACAATAAGGTGACCGTGTCGCTGCCCGCGACCGAAATCGTCATTGCGGCAGGGTCCGAGGCTCCCGTGGTGAACCCGACCGTCCCCTTGAAGATGAACGACGTGTCGGTTACGGCCAGGGGCACGGTAATGCCCGTGGGGTCCTTTTTGCTCTTCACGTTGACGTTCACCGAGTTGGCCACGATGTGGTCGTTTTCCATGGCAATCTTCATTTTGCTGGACGTGCCGTGATACCCGGTCCCGATCGAATCGGGCATGATGGATACCTGATTGCATTTCCACAGCAGCGCGGTGCCTTGAAGTGCGGAGCTTACTATCGGATAATGGAGCGCCGGGCTCTGATAAACAGTGGTCAAGGTATCGATCGGCGGCCGCACCGCAATAACCTTGCCCGGAGTTGACTGTGTCAACGAAGGGTAAACCGATCCCGAATACGAGCCGGGCGATCCGGGAATGGCGTACAGAACAACGTTAATGCCCACCGTGTCCTTATGGGAAGACAGGTGAATGGTGATCGAGTCATCGGTAATATTGTGGTCATCGGCGTTGATGTTGATGAGGTTCCGGAGTCCGAGGTAAATCGATACGCTGGGCCGTACGCTCGGCGCCAGGGCGGCCCACACCGCTTTTGCAAAAGCCGCCACGACCCCGGCCTTCACATAGGAGACCGTGACCGTGTCGCCGTCCGTTACGCGAACCGTGTCACCGAGCGTAGTGGCCTTGCTTACGGTGAAATTGACGGCGCCCGTGAAGCTCCCCGGGTTGCTCGTGTCTTTTGCCAGCGTCAGGGCGATGGGCGTCGGATACGTGGTTGAAGCGATAGTGGCGGAAACCGTCGTTGCGGTGGAAAGGGAGAGGTCCCAGGCAGTGACGTACATCGGGTTATCGATGCCCTGGTAGGAGTCCAGGTCCGTGACAACCGAAATCGCCCACTGTAGCGTAATGGGAAAGGTGCCGACATACGAATCCAATGGCTGCCTCTGGGTGGCATATCCCGAACGGGTGACTATTAATGTATCCACGGCAGCGGCTCGCTTGGCCAAATACGTTTGCGTGGATTGCTTGCTCAAGCAGGCACCGGAACCTTCTCCAATGGATTTGCCCATAAGAGGCGTTTTCAAAAGGCGAGACACGGTGTTTCCTATTGTCACCCGGCATAGGTATATCTGCGACGAAAAACCAGCGGGAAACGGCAGGGTCTTGTACGTTCCGGCTTGCATCGCCCTGTCAAGCGCCACACGGACACATCTCCCTTTGCAATCGAACGTTTCCACCAAAACACGGTCGTTATTCTTTGCGACGGTAAAGTTAAGAAAATTGCCTGAAAAAAACGGCATGACATAGGCAGGCGGCGTTTTTGCAATACCTGCAGCGGCCACGGAAAAAGCAAAGTGACCGGCTGTGTCCGTTACGGTTCTGAGCGCCAGGTTCTTTAATTTGACGCCGGCGCCCACCACTTTTTTGCTGTTTTGGTCCGTGACGGTGCCGGTGATATTGACCGTCTGTCCCAAAACAAACGAAATCAGGCCCAATTGAAAAAGCGCCAGGAACAATAATTTTGTTGGATTCATGAATTCCCCCTATGAAAATTTTGTATATGAACGGATTTGTCTCTTGTTTGCCTGTTGGACAACATGAAAAAAAATCGTTATTGCACACCCTCTACGCAACAAAAACAACTTGAACCCATCTAAAAAAGCTGAAAGTTGAAAGGGAATTCTTCTTCCAGCTTTCAACTTTCAACCTTTAACATCCGACTCGCGTGTTTCTTTTTAATAAAACGTAATCGTCCCCTGCTGCCTGATGTCGAGAGACGATGATCCTACGAGGACGTCCACCGCCCCGGGCTCTATAACCCACGCCGTCTGCGTGGTGTCGTAGTACTCGAAGTCGCGCTCCACAAGATTGAAGGTGACGGTCTTTGTCTCTCCGACGTTAAGAGGAACGCGCCTGAACCCGCGCAGGTCTTTGTACCGCCTGGGCTGGACACTCTGTTCGTCGTGCAGGTACAGCTGCACCACTTCGTCGCCGGCGCGGCTGCCGGTGTTCTGGACATTCACAGAAACGGCAAATGTGTCGCCCGGATACCCTCCGGCCGGTGAGATCGAAAGACCGCTGTACGCAAACGTGGTGTAACTGAGGCCGTAACCGAAGCAGAACAGCGGCGTCAGATGGTGGAAGTCGTAGTAGGGATATCCCCGTCCCTCCCACACTGGCTCGTAGGGATCGCCGGTATCGCCCCACGGAGTGTTCACGCCGAACCTCGGGAGCTGGGTCGAGTCCAGCGGGAACGTTAACGGGGTTTTCCCGCCCGGATTGTAGTCGCCGAACAGAACCTCGGCCAGGGCCATGGCATGGTCTTCACCGGGATAAGACGACATGATAATCGCCGGGACTTTGTTCCAGTTACCCGTGTCCGCGGTGCTGCCTCCGGTATACCACACAATAGTATGGCCGGGATTTGCGGCGAGCACTGTTCCAGCCAGCTTATCCTGCGTATCGGGCAGTGATACTTCGTTGCGGTCAAAGCCCTCGCCCTCATCGTTGGGGCCGATGCACACGATCGCATAGTCGCAATTATTGTAATCGCTGTTGACCGTGATGTTCGAGCCGCCGATCTGTTTTACCGCCGCCGTCGGCGCGGTGTAGTGCTTGCTGGGACAGTTCTGGGCGCTGCCGACCGGACCGCACCGGATTTCATTGGCCCATGGCCCCACCATGGCAATGGTCATCGGGACGCTTCTGTCAAGCGGAAGCAGGTTGTTGTCGTTCTTGAGAAGGATATAGCATTCGCGCGAGACCCGGCGCGCGTAGTTGTACATGTTCGTGCTGTTGATGGAATCCGTGTACATTGTCCTTGTGTATCCGGGATCGAAACAACCTGTTTTGTACCGCGCCCACAGCGAGCGGCGCGCCTTGTCGTCGAAAAATCCCTGCGTAATGGTACCAGGCACCAGTCCCTCCAGACCGCCGCCCCAGGTTCCCGGGGTGGGCAGGTCGAGTCCTGCCAATGCCAATATGGAAGCATTGCCGGTGCCGCCGTTGTCCCAGTCCGTGAGGATGAATCCCTTCAGGCCCCAGGAGTTCTTGAGGATGTCGGTCATGGTGTGATGATTTTGCGCATTATGGAGGCCGTTCACCGAATTGTAGGCTACCATGATGGCGGCGGTACCGCCGTCATGAGCAGCCATGCCGAAGTGGTATGTGTAAAGCTCGCGAAGTCCCCGCTCCGAAACGTGCACGGGGTAGAACCCCCGCGCGCGCTCCACATTGTTGCAGCAGTAATGCTTGAGCGTCGGAATGGTGCCGCCCCGCATCACGCCCTTAACGGCTGCGGTGGCGCCTTTGCCGTTTACAAAGGGATCTTCGCCGTATGATTCGGTGGTCCGTCCGGCGCGGCTGTCGCGGCAAAGATTGCAGGAAGGTCCCAGCTGGACGTTATAATCGTGTCCCCGGAAGCACATTCCCATGAAACGGCCGCCCTCTTCGACGATGGCCGTGTCCCACGTGGCGGCCATTGCGAGGCCCGTGGGGAAGGACCAGGTGCCGCCAAGGCCGTACGGGCCGTCGCGCCAGTTCAGACCCACGACGCCCGCCGCGCTCCCGCCGTTTACGATGGTTTGTTTGTCACCGTTCGACATCGATGCAATCTTGTTTTCGATAAAAACAGCGGTGTCGCTCTGTGACAAAGCGATCGAAATCTTTGCCTTGTAGGTGCCCGTGGGCTGGCCGTTGAACTGGCAGGCGAAATGGATTCCTTTGTCGCCCTGCCATGTGAGCTGGCCGATGTCGCCCTTGGTCATGGTGAGCGGCACGACCGTTCCGGTGCCGTCCTGTATGAGCGACAAGGAAACGTTGAACCGGTCGTACGCCCACCCGATGATGCGGTAGGACACCTTTCCCCTGTACTTGTAGACGCCGCCGGAGTTGTCGACGAGCTTGAGAAAAACCGGCGTCACCTGCACCGTGTCTATCTGGGTGAGCGGCTGGCCGGAAACGATTACCGCGCATGCACAAAGCGCGGCTGCTATGAATCTGAATTTCATGTCCTCCCCCTCATGTTGGAGAAAGTTAACGGTTGACCGTTGACAGAAAGGCATTGCTACGTACCCCGCTTGTCAACCGTCAACGTTCAACCTGCTAATACAGCGTTATCGTTCCTGTCTGCCTAATGTCGTGCGATGACGCGCCCACGAGCACGTCGATCGGGCCCGGCTCGACCACCCACGCGGTCTGCGTGGTGTCATAGTATTCCATGTCGCGTTCCGTGATCCCGAAGTTCACGGTCTTTGTCTGGCCCGCGGTGAGCGGAACCCTGGCAAAGCCGCGCAGGTCCTTGTACCGCCGAGGCAAAGCGCTCTGCTCGTCGTGCAGGTACAGCTGCACCACTTCGTCGCCGTCGCGCGTGCCCGTGTTCTTCACGTCCACGCTTACGTGGAACGTGTCGCCCGGATATCCGCCGGCCGGCGTTATTGAGAGGTTGCTGTATTGGAACGTCGTGTAACTCAGGCCGTGGCCGAAGTAGAACAGCGGCGTCATTTTATGATAGTCGTAATACGGGTATCCCCTGCCTTCCCAGGCGTCCTCATAAAAATCCTTGGTCGCGCCCGAGGTGTTCCATGGAGCGCCGATGCCCCACACGGGAAGCTGCGTCGAGTCTGCGGGAAAGGTCATGGACAACCTGCCGGCAGGATTGTAGTCGCCGAACAGAACCTCGGCAAAGGCAAGCGTATGATCTTCGCCGGCAAAAAACTCCGCGATGATCCCCGGCGCTTTGTTCCATGCGCCGGAATCCGCCCAGCTTCCGCCTTCATAAAACACGATGGTGTGCGGATTCGCGGCAAGCACCTTGGCAACCAGCGCGTTGTCGGAATCCGGCAAGCTGACATTCACCCTGTCGTTTCCCTCGCCCATGTCAATGGGCCCTATGCAGACCACTGCATAATCGGCGTTCGCATAATCGGTGTTGACGGTCACGTTTGTGCCGCCGATCTTTTTTATCGCGGCAGAGGCAGTCGTCAAATGCTTCGGATTCACCAGGCTGCTTGCGGAAACGAACCATTGCATATTGTTCGCATACGTACCCACGCAGGCAATCGTCACGGGGCTTGAATTTCTGTCAATCGGCAGGATGTTGTTGTCGTTCTTCATCAGCACCATTGCCTCGCGCGTTGCCTGGCGCATGTAATTGTAGTGCGTTGTATTGTCGATGGAGTCATGGTAGGTCGACTGGATCGTATATCCCGGCTCAAAGCAGTGCGTCCTATAGCGCGCCCATAGCCAGCGCCGTGCCTTGTCGTCGAAAAAGGCTTGCGAAATGGTGCCGGGCACCATGGCCGCCAGAGCGCCGCCCCATGTGTCCGGGGTAGGCAGGTCAAGCCCGGCCTGGGCGGCATCAGGATAATTGCCGCCGCCATCGTCCCAGTCTGTAAGGAAGTATCCCTTCATACCCCATGAGTTCTTGATAATATCGGTTATCGTGTGCTTGTTGTGAGCGTTATGGAAGCCGTTCACCGCATTGTACGCGGTCATGAAGCCGGTTGCCTCGCCCTCAAGCGCAGCCATGCCGAATTGATAGGTATACAGTTCGCGCAGGGTCCGCTCTGTGGCCCACACCGGGTAATTTCCTCGCGCACGCTCCTCGTTGTTGCAGCAGAAATGCTTTACAGTAACCATGAGGCCGCTCTTGCTGCACCCGCGGCAGTCCGCCGCTGCCATCTTGCCCTGGAGAAACGGATCTTCGCCGTAGCTCTCGAACGTGCGGCCGCCCCGTGCGTCGCGCACCAGGTTCACGGTGGTGCCGAGCATGATGTTGAAGGAGCCCACGCCCCTGAAATCCTGACCCTTGTAATATCCGCCTTGTTCGGCGATTGCGGTGTCCCACGTGGACGCCATGCCCTCGCCGGCCGGGTATGCATACCCGCCGCGGACGCCATACGGGCCGTCCTGCCATGCCACTGCCGGCACGCCGCCGGCCGATCCGCCATTGATGATGGTCTGCTTGTCGCCATTGGAAAGGCTGTTGATCTTACTTTCAACAAACTTGGCTGAGTCGCTCTGCGAGGCGATCACGCTCACCTTCGCCTTGTAGGTCCCGCTCGGCGGGCCGTTGAACTGGCACGCGAAAAAGATTCCCTTTAGTCCCCATCTTGTAAATGAACCGTAACCGTCGCCTTTCACCGAGGTAAGCGGCACCACCGTGCCGGAGCCGTCCTGGATGATCGAGAGCGACGCGGTGAACTGGTCGTTGGACCAGCCGACGAGCTGGTAGGTCACCTTGCCGACGTACTTGAAAACGTTATTCGAGTTGTCGACCAGCTTGAGAAACACGGGCGTCACGAGCACCGTGTCGATGTCTGAGGCCGGCTGCGAATACAGCAGTCCCGCGGCCAGGACAATGGTAAGAAGGATTTTTTTCAACATGGTTTCCCCCTACCTGTATAACGCGAGTTTGAGTTTCTGCTCATACAAGCCGTAGGAAATTGTGACCAGATAGATGCCGGCCGCCGATCGGGACAGATCGCATGTCTGTGAACCGATATTCTTCGTGATCACAAAATTCTTCACCAGATGACCCGACACCGAATACACGGAAATCCGTCCCTGACCGGCTGCCGGGGGAACGCTCCAGTCGAGCAGGAAAATTCCCCTGTGCAGGACGACACCCGCCGCGCGGAAGAACGAAACCTGTGAAGGTTGCAACTGCTTGCCCACCGCGGAGGTGATCGTTGAGGGAAACGTGAATGACGCGCTGAATTTCTCAACCGTCTGCGCAAAAAGCGCCCCTGATGCGAGCAACAGGATGAGTCCTGCCATTGCGAGTTTGTGAAAAACCATTGTCCCCCTCCTTTGTTGGGTTGAATTGATTACTAAGTTTTTGGGAAGGAAATCGGCGGAAGAAAAGCAGTCACGTGAACTGGATGCGGTTTTTCCGTCAACCATGCTCCCCCTTTAAAAGTCTGGTTAACCGATTAAGAAATTGGATCTTCTTGGATGATCCTTCAGTATCAACGGACTGCAGGTTCTTTTCCCTGCAATGTGCCTTATCATGAAAAGCACGCGTGCCGGATACTGATACTGATATAGGTATAATATATTTAAGTTCCGGGGAAAAAGTTTGAAAAAATTAGTAAGGTTGATGATAATAAATGACGGCGCGTTGGAAACATGAATGGAAACAGACTTTTAACCGGTGATGGGTGATCCTTGCTCAGGATTCCAGTTGACGCGACCGGTGCCGGTTGCGGGTTGATGATGTCTTGACGCGAACAGGCGGTTTCTGAGAGAAAACACTTTTTTTCAAGCGCCGAAGATATATCTTCACATTCCGGAGAATATGGATATATTATTGTGATAGATGGGGGCTCAAACACCTTCCTTGCGCGCACGAACAAAAACCTCCCAATGGCCTGACCAAGCGCGGAAATGAAAACCTCAGGAGGCCATTGAAACATCTTGCTTGACAACAGCTTTGAGACGGTGCAACGAGTTCCTTTCCTGAAATTTAACGCCTGACAGAGAAATAAGATACCCTAAATGTCCAAAGGAGGCACCCATGTCCTTTGACAGATTAGCCGTCATTCTCAAGGTTGGCGATCAGCAGAGTCTACTTTATTAAAAGAGTAGACAATAGTGGTTGTTCTTGTAGAATTATACCATACCCCGGAGATTTGATTGACGACACAAGCGTTGGTAAGCATCTCGTAAATCGATACGACTTTTTGCAGGTTGTTGCTGGAACTGGAAATGTGTGGTATGTAATAGGGAGTTGATCATGATTCTTTAAGGAGGTTAGCTATGAAAAAGATAATGTTGTTGTTGCTTTTATGTGCAAGTATATGTTTCGGACAATCTATTAACCTGACATCTGTGACCTATGGCGATAATCAGTTTGTGGCTGTAGGTGAAAGTGCCGATCCATTGGGCTCGGTTTTTGTTTATTCTCCCAACAATGGAGGGTACAAAAGCATGGGCATCGAAGGATACATAACCTCTATCGTTTATGGGAATGGGCAGTTCGTAGCTATTGGATGGACTAATAGTGGTGTACTTGTGCTAACTTCATCTGATGGCTCGACCTGGGCAACAAGAAATTTGGGTATATCTGCTGCATCTCCTAATTCCATTACCTACGGCAATGGCCAATTTGTCGCCGTGGGCGGTACTCTGGGTGGTAATTGTGTAATCTTGACCTCCCCGGACGCCTTGACCTGGGCAGAAAACATTTTAAACATAACTAACAATCTTTATTTCGTTACTTACGAGGACAGCTTATATGTGGCCGCGAGTTATTATCCCCTTGTTATCCTAACTTCATCTGATGGTATGGCATGGTCAATAAGATATTCAGATACAACTGATGACTGTGCTTCCATAATTTATGCCAAAAATCAATTTATGGCCTTTGGTAGTTCCAACACTATAATCTCGTCTGATGGCATCACATGGACAAAAGCAAGTTCTGGGATAACTTCCGATACCAGTATCAGTTCCGTGGCCTATGGCAACGGCCAGTTTATGGCCGTAGGGTGGTATACACCATACCATTCAACAAAAACAGAGGGTGCAGTTTGGACTTCTTCAGATGGCATAACCTGGACAAGAAAAGGCGCGGGCTTTCCTGCCCTCTATTCTGTCGCATACGGTAACGGCATGTTTATGATTGTAGGCAGTGCATACTTCGCATACTTTCAAACTGCAGAAAACCTGATCAGGGAGGCTAAATCTGAAGAATACTGTGGTGATGAATTCACATGTTCCAACCCGATCCGTGGCATTGCAACACTACAGTTACCAAGAGTTTCATCTGATGCAAATGTGTCTATCTACAACTTGCAGGGCCGCAGAGTTTTCTCCGAGGCCGTCCGCCCAGGCCAGTCGACTGTCACCTGGAACACGGCTACGTGCCGTACCGGAAAATACCTGGTCATGCTCCCGGCGAATGGCAAGGTCTACAGGAAAGACGTAGAGGTCATACGGTAAAATTGCGCCGATCTCCCGCCCTTCTTGTCTTACCGGCGACGGTACGTAACCGGCGCACCCGCCGGGCAGGAGCGCGTCTGGTTGTCCTCGAAACCGGCGATCATCATGAGGAAACGCTGATGTTCTTGACAAAATGATACGAGACACCATGAGGTTGCCTCGCATTGCCTCCGGTTCCTATCAGCTCGTGTGTGAAGGCAATGGCAAAACGTTAAGAAAGACATTCGCGGTTTGCCGATAACCCATCAAGGTAAAACTGGTCATCCTCTTTTTCAATCTACATTCGCAATCCGCATTCTACATTTGTAAAGGGGGTGCGGGAGCCCATAATCAGGCCCCCGCTCCAGCGGAGATGCCCGGGTACCCTGGAAACAACCCGGGCGGTGGGAGTTCTTATCCGATAATTACAGAACTGCTAGTTCGGCATCGTCTGCACAATCCTGCCCAGTTCGTCAGCGATAAGCAGGTGTGTGCTTTCGTCTTCCGTATTGTACCAGAAGCACAGTTTCCCCTGCTCCTGCGTAAAGCAATGCTCAAACCCGTTCCGCGAGGAACACGGAAATATCCTGTCGTGTATCGCGGTCGCCTGATCCATCAGCTTCGCTTCAAGAGTGGTCATGGGCGCTCCTTGTAATCCGGTGCCTTCGGTTCCTTTCCCCTCTTCCCCTCTCCCCGCGGGAGAGGGGGCAGGGGTGAGGTCAAGGGGGCCGGGGGGATGAGTTATTGCATCTGTTTTCTTAAAAACGTCGGCACGTCCATGTCGTCCTCGTAGTGCTCGATGATGTTGCCTTTTGAGACTACGAAATGCGGGTCTTTCTTGGCAACCTTTTCCTTCTTGAGAAACGCGGGAAAATCAAGCTGCTGGGACGATCCGGCTGCATGGCCGCCGAGCGACGTTGCGACTGCCCGCTGGGTTTCGTCGGCGACCGAAGAGACCGTTCCGACCACATCATCGATCTTGTCTTCCCTGAGAACCGCGTCCACAAATTGTTTTTCATCCGTTTTGGGGACGGCCGCGGCAAGCGCAAACGACATCTGCTCGGCCTGGCGCTCCATGGCCGGCGCGCATTTCTGCGCCGGAAGCTTGAGCCCGAGTTTCGCGGCGTTCGATTCCTCCTTCTTCTTTTCCAGCTTCTCCTCGCTGAACCCGGTCGCGATGACGGTCACGCGGATCTTGCCGCTCATCGACGTGTCGGTGACTGCGCCGAAGATGATGTTGGTTTCAACGTCCTCGCCCACCGCGTCGTAGATGGTCTGCGTGGCGTCGTTGACATCGTACAATGTCATGTCGTCGCCGCCCGTGATATTGATGAGAATGCCCTTGGCGCCCACGATGGAAATATCGTCGAGCAGCGGGCTGTGGATGGCGTTGTCGGCCGCCGTGGTGGCGCGGTTTTCGCCTTCGGCATAGCCGGTTCCCATGAGCGCGTCGCCCATGCCGTTCATGATGGTGCGCACGTCGGCAAAGTCCAGGTTGACGAGTCCGTGCACCGAGATGAGGTCGGAAATGCCCTTGGTCGCCTGGTACAGCACGTCGTCGGCGATCTTGAAGGCGTCGATGAGCGACGTGGTGCGGTCCACAATGGAAAGCAGCTTCTGGTTGGGGATCACGATGATGGTGTCCACGCTCTTGCGCAGATCGTCGATGCCCTTGCGCGCGTTGCGGTCGCGGACCTTGCCCTCAAACAGAAAGGGCCTTGTCACGATGGCAACCGTGAGAATGCCGAGCTCGCGCGCGATTTCGGCCACCACGGGCGCGCCGCCCGTGCCCGTCCCGCCGCCCATGCCTGCGGTGATGAACACCATGTCCGCGCCTTCGAGCATCGCCGCCACCTTCTCGCGGTCCTCCTCCATGGCGATGCGGCCGATCTCGGGGTTGGCTCCTGCGCCGAGACCCTTGGTGATCTTGTCGCCGATCTGGACGCGGTTGTCCGCTTTGTTGTTGTCAAGCGCCATCGCGTCGGTGTTGATCGCGATGAACTCCACGCCGCTCAAGCCGGCCGCCACCATGCGGTTCACGGCGTTTCCGCCTGCTCCTCCGACGCCGATGACCTTCATCTTGGCCTTGGCGCCAAAGTCTTCATCCAATGAAAAGATCATAACAACCCCCTTCTGAAGGTTTGGTGTGTATGGCAATCAATCGTCGATGGTGTTCTCATAGGGCAATTAAAAGAACTCCTTCACCCAGACTTTCATGTGCTCGAAAATCTTCTTGAAACTGTCCTCGCCGCCAAAGCTCTTTTTGCTCTTTTTGGTCCCCCTGCCGTGCTTGACCCCGTAGATGCACAGCCCCACGCCGGTGGCGTGTATGGGGGATTTCGCCGCCTCGGTGAGCCCGCCGAACCCGGTGGGAAAACCGATCTTCACCGGCATCTCAAACACTTTTTCGGCAAGCTCCTGTATGCCGTCCATAAGCGCGCCGCCGCCCGTGAGCACCACGCCCGCGCCGAGCATGTCGGCGTATTCGGTGCGCTTGATTTCCCGCAAAGCAAGCGACAGGATCTCCTCGAGACGCGGCTCGATGATCGAGGAGAGCACCGCCTTGGACACCTCGCGCTGCTCGCGGCCGCCTACGCCCGGCACGCTGATGAACTGGTCGGCCTTCACCAGCGGCGCGTAGGCGCATCCGTGTTCCTTCTTGATCTCCTCGGCGCGCTCGATGGGCGTCCGTATGCCGATGGCGATGTCGCTCGTCACGTTCTTGCCGCCGAGACCCACCACCGCGGTGTGGCGGATGCTTTCGTCAAAGTAAATCGCGATGTCGGTGGTGCCGCCTCCCATGTCGACGAGCGCCACGCCGAGCTCCTTCTCGTCCTTTTCCAGCACCGCATAGCTCGACGCGAGCGGCTCGAGCACGAGGTCGCGCACTTTGAGGTCCGCCTTCTCGACGCTCCGGTAGATGTTCTGGGCGCTCGTCACCGCGCCGGTGATGATGTGCACCTGCGTCTCGAGCCGCACCCCGCACATGCCGATGGGGTCCTTGATGCCCTTCTGGTCGTCAACGATGAATTCCTGGGGAATCACGTGGAGGATTTCCCGGTCCATGGGGATCGAAACGGCCTTGGCCGCGTCGATGGCGCGCACCACGTCAAGCTCGGTGATCTCGTTGTCCTGGCGCGAGATCGCCACCACGCCTTTGGAGTTTATCGCCCGTATGTGGTCGCCGGCGATGCCCACATACACCGATTCCACGTCGATGCCGGCCATGAGCTCGGCCTCCTCCACCGCCTTCTGGATCGAATGGACCGTCTTATCGATATTGACAACCACGCCTTTGCGCAGGCCGTCCGACGGGCTTACGCCGACGCCCACGATCTTGAGCTCGTCGTTGGCGCCGAGCTCCGAGATGATGCAGGCGATTTTGGTTGTGCCTATGTCGAGGCCGATAAAGGTGTTGTCTTCCATGCTTATCCTCCGCGCTGAAAAAGTATGAAAACATCCCGCCCCGCGGCGGGACAGGTTATTTCACCCTGTTACTGGACAAACGCAAGATTCTCGTAGCACAGGTTGATCCTTTTCTGCTGCGCCGACGGCCCTGCCGCGGCAACGTCCGCGAGCCGCGCCAGCCTGCGCATCCCGACCCGCGCCTGGGCGTCGTTCATTTCCACCGTCGCGTCCAGCTCCTCCATCCTCAGCATCACCGCGCCGGGCTGCGCAAAATCGATCTGCGAAATCCTTTTCGCCAGCAGCGGGGCCTCATTGTTGCAATCGTCAAGAAACCGTTTCAGCCGCGCCACCGACGCGCCGGCAAGGCACCCGGCCGAATCGCGGCCCAGGCCCGAGACCACCGGCAGGTTCGAATAGGTGCAGGCAAACAGCGGCAGCAGCACGCCGCAGTCGTCGGTGTACCGCACGCGGCCGGCGTTGACAAGCGCTATCGGCGTCCTTTCGGTGAGCCGCAGAACCACGGTGTTCGGAAAATGCCGCGACACCTTCGCGCCGCGCACCCATGCGTTGCGGCATATTCCCTGCTCGCAGGCGCGGGGATTCACCGCGGTCATGCGGATGCCGGGCTTGATGCCCGAAAGCCGCACCGCCTCGGCCTGGTCGACCCGCACGGCGCCTTCCACCCGGATTGTCGCAACGGTAAAGAGCGGCGACCGGTTGACCCACGCGACCGCCTTGACCGCGCCGATCACGGCGCCGCCGCACACGCACACCGCGACAATGGCAGCGGTGGAAAAGGAAGCCGCTCTCGCCGCCGCCTTTTTCACCGCGCTCCCGGCCGCTTGCCGGCGCTCACCGTGGATCCTGCGCCTGTTCGCGCCCATCCGCCTATGCATGCGCGATCCTTTCGAGAATTCCTTTGCAGATCTCGTTGATGTCGCCGGCGCCCATCACCACCACGGCGTCGCCCCGTTTAAGCTTCGGGGCGAGCATGGCCGGCACGTCTTCTTTTCTGTCAACATATGCCGCCTGGCGGCAGCCCAGCGCGGCCGCGGCGTCGACGATCGCGCGGCCGTTCACGCCCGCGATAGGCTCCTCGCGCGATTTGTATATGGCGGTCACCACGAATTCGTCGGCCAGGCACAGCGCGGCCGCAAACCCGGACAGGAAATCGCGCGTGCGGGTGTACAAATGCGGCTGGAACACCGCCACCACCCTGCCGAACCCCGCGCTTTTGGCCGCAGACAGGGTCGCGCGGATCTCGCTCGGGTGGTGCGCGTAATCGTCGATGACCGTTATTCCCTGTTTCTCGCCGACAACCTCGAACCTGCGCTTCACGCCGCCGAACGTGGACAGGCTTTTCGCGATGCCGTTAAAATCAACGCCAAGCTCCGTTGCAACGGCGCAGGCCGCGAGCGCGTTCTTCACGTTGTGGAGTCCGGGTATGGCAAGCGCAAGCGCACCGAGCCGTTCGGCCTTTTTGAACACCGAAAACGCAGTTTTCCCCCCTGCAAACGTTATGTCCCGCGCAAAGTAGTCTGCCTCATGCTCCGTTCCATAGGTAATGACCGGCTTGGAATACGAAGACAGGATCTCGCGCACGTGCGGATCGTCCGCGCAGGCGACCAGCGCGCCGTAGAACGGCACCAGATTGGCAAACTGCAAGAACGCGGCCTTGATGTCCTCTATTCCCGAATAGCAATCGAGGTGGTCCTCTTCGATGTTCGTCACCACGGCAATCGACGGGTACATCCTGAGGAACGACCGGTCGAATTCGTCGGCCTCCGCGACCAGAAGGTCTCCCGCGCCGGAAATGGCGTTGGTGTCGAGCCGTTTCAGGATGCCGCCGACGATCACCGTGGGCTTCTTTCCCGCGTCGCTGAGGATCTGCCCGATAAGCGACGTGGTGGTGGTCTTGCCGTGCGTGCCGGCGATCGCCACCGAGAATTTCATGCGCATGAGCTCGCCCAGCATTTCCGCGCGACGCATGAGGGGGATTTTGTGCTGCGCCGCGAAGACGCGCTCGGCGTTGTCCTCGCGTATGGCGCTGGAGTACACCGCAAGGTCCGCGTCCTTGATGAGCGACGGCGTATGATGGTACTGTATTGCAATGCCGAGCGACTCCAGCCTTTTCGTGATGGCGGAGGCCTGCCGGTCGCTGCCGGTCACGGGGTAGTTTGCGGCCCGCAGAAGCTCGGCAAGGCCGCTCATGCCCACGCCGCCGATGCCCACAAAGTGCACCTTGTTGCGTCTGTTAAGGCCGATCATACGCCGAGTTCCTTGGCAACCGTGCCGACAATGCTTAGCCGCCGCCTGCGCAGGGCTGTTCTCAAACGCCCGGGCGCGCATGGCGTCGTAGGTATTCTTATCCGACAATATTTTCTCCATTGCTTTCTCCACATTCGCACCGGTGCCGCTGTCTTGCGCAATGCGGATCGCCCACCCCTGCTCCTGCGCAAGACCGGCGTTGAACCACTGGTGATTCTCTGCCGCCCAGGGCAGCGGCACCAGCACCGCGGGCAGTCCGAACAGGCTCGCTTCGGCGAGCGTGGACGCTCCGGCCCTGCCGACCACCACGCGGGCCGCCGCGTAGTACGGGTACAGGTCGGCGAGCGTGGAAAACACAAACACGCTTTCGTTATTGACAAATGCCGCTTTAATCGCTTCAACCGACGCCGCGCCCGTCTGCCACACCACCTGAATGCCCGACGCCGCCCATTTCTTGACAACCGCGATAAGCGCGTCGTTCATCGACTGCGCGCCCTGGCTCCCGCCGCAGATGAGCACCGTCGTCTTCGTTTTCGAAAACCCCGCGGGATAGCCGAACCTTTCGTACGATGTCGCCCTGACGCGCACCGGCGTGCCCGTCACTTCGCTCGCGCAGCCCAATGTCCGCCCGTTTGCAAGCGGCAGTCCCAGAAACGCCCGGCGCGCGCCCTTTGCGAAAAACCGGTTCACAAGCCCGGGAACGGTGTTCTGCTCCTGCAGGAAATACGGCACCCGTCTTAAGCGCGCCGCGCCGAGCACGGGAGCGCACACGTACCCGCCGAACGCCACCACCGCCTGCGGCCTTGACTTTCCGAACAGCGACAACATGCGAAAAAGTGCGGCCACAAACCTGAACGCGGCGCGCATCGCGGCGAGGCTCAGGGATCGGCGGATTCCCTCAACGTCAAGAATCATAATCGGAATACCGTTTGCATCACACAGTTCCTTTTCCCTGCTCCGGCCCGTGCCCACCCACAGAAGCGCCGGCGCGGGCCGCCTCTTTTGCAGCTCGAGCGCCACGCTGAGCGCCGGAAAAATGTGGCCGCCTGTTCCGCCCGCCGCCACCACGATTGTTGTTGCCGTTGCGTTCACGCTACGCTCTCCCGGCGGCATGGAGCGGCCGATACGGTTTCACCGCCGGCATCCGGTACGATTGTCCCGCCTGGCTCGAAATATTGAGGAGTATTCCCATGCTGCTCATGGTGAACAAAAGGCTCATGCCGCCGTAGCTCAAAAACGGCATCGGTATGCCGGTGGTGGGGACAAGGCCCACGTTGACAGCCGCGTGTATCAATACGTAAATCGCCAGGACAAAGGTGAACCCGAACGCCATAAGCTGTCCCATCTTGTCGGGCGCGTTCAGCGCGATTCTTATTCCGCAATACACAATAAACGCGAACAGCAGGAGAACCATCACCGCCCCCGCGAAGCCCAGTTCCTCGCCGAGGATGGAGAACACGAAATCGGTGTGCGGCTCGGGCAGGTAGAAGTACTTCTGGCCGCCCTGGCCTATGCCCACGCCGAACAGCCCGCCGTTTCCCAGCCCGATAAGCGCTTGGTACGCCTGGTACCCGATGTCTCCCCTGTGGTCCGATGTGTGAAGGAACGCAAGTATCCTGTGCCTGCGGTATCCTGCGCCGAACGCGGCGACAACGGCCAGCGGCACCGCAGCGCCGCACAGCAACGCGAGGTGCGACAGGCGCGCGCCCGCCGCGAAAACGAGGCAGATCCCCAAAAACCCCACCAGCGCGGCCGTGGAGAAATTCGGTTCCAGGCCGATAAGCCCGCACACGATTCCAATCTTGACAAGATATCCCATGAACTTCTTGCCGTCCTTCACTTCCTCGCCGTCGTTCGCGAGCTGCGTCGCCAGCATCGCCACGAGGACCAGAAGCGCGAGTTCCGACACCTGAAACTGGACGAACCCGAGGGATATCCACCGCCGCGCGCCGTGAATAGCGCGTGCAGCGGGCGCCACCATCACGTACACCAGCATCACGATGACCGCCGCGTAGGCGATGGCGCTCTGTTTTCCCCAGAAGTGGTAATCCACGTTGATGAACACCATGAAGCACCCGAGCGCGAGGCCGGCCCGCACCGCCTGGCGCATCAGGAAGAAATCGGCGCCGCCGTACTTGCTCTGCGCGACTGCGAACGACGCGCTGTACACCATCACGATGCTCACCCCGACCATAACGAGCACGGCGGCGAGCAGCCCGAAGTCGATGCGCGACAGCTTCGTTTTCACCGCGCCTCCTGCTTGAGCGTGCGCACGATTGCGGCGAACGCCTCACCGCGCTTTTCGTAGTTCTCGAACATGTCGAAACTCGAACACCCGGGCGACAGGACCACAACCTCGCCGGGTTTCGCGTTCCGCAGGGCCGCGCGCATGGCCGTTTCCAGCGAATCGAATGTCTCCTGCGGCGCCAGGCCTTCCCATTCGCGGGAGATTCTCGCGGCCGCCTCGCCGATAAGATAAACGCCCTTCGAGCGCATGCGGATGGCGTCCTTGACGATAGAGAAGTCGCAGCCCTTGTCGCGTCCGCCGGCGATGAGGTGCACGTTTCTCGCGAACGCGGTGACGGCGCACAGCACCGACTCGGCCGTCGTCGCCTTGGAATCGTCGTAAAATTTCACGCCGCCGATTTCGTCAACGTATTGCAGGCGGTGCGGAAGCCCCTTGAACCCGCACACTCCCTGAGCAATCGCCTCGTCGCCGACGCCGGCCGCCATCGCAAGCGCGGCAGCGGCGCAGGCATTGTCGTAATTGTGCGGGCCGCTCAAATGCATGGCCGCGGTTTCGAAAACGGCGCGGGTTGCGCCGTTCATGGTGGCCCACACGACGCCGTCGCGGTGCCACACGCAGTCGCGGCCCCTTACCTGCGCGCCGAAGAAGACGACATTGGTTCTGGCGCTCATTTCCTTTGCCCATGCCACGAGCCGGGGATCGCGGCTGTTCAGCACGAGATGGTTGTCAAAGGTGAAGTTCCTGGCGATTTCCTTCTTGGCGTTGTAGTAGGCCTCTTCACTGCCGTAGCGGTCGAGATGGTTCTTGGTGAAGTTGAGCACGGCGGCGGCCTGCGGCCTGAACAGATCGATGGTTTCGAGCTGAAAGCTTGAAATCTCGGCAACCACAAAACCGTCGGCGGGAACGGAATCGATCACCTCCACCAGCGGAATCCCGATGTTTCCCGCCATGGCATGCGGTGTTCCCGCCGCCGCCATGACCGCGCCGAGCATGCTGACGGTCGTGCTTTTCCCGCTTGACCCGGTGACGGCAAGGAATTTCGCACCCGTAAACCTGTAGGCGAGTTCCACCTCGGACCACACCGGAATGCCCCTGCGCCCGGCCTCCACAAGCACCGCCAGGTCGGACCGCACGCCGGGCGACAGCACGATCACGTCGGCGTCAAGCACGGCCGCCGTGTGAACGCCCGCTTCACGGGCAACGCCGGTCAGTCCGCCGTCGGCAAGCACCCTGTCAAGTTTCTCCGCCGTACATGTGTCGCTCACAAATACCTCCGTGCCTTTACTTTTAAGGAATCTTGCCGCGCCGATGCCGCTCCTTGCCGCGCCGATAATGGAGGCGCGCCGCGGAACGTACGACCTTGGATAGGAAACGGGCCTCGGAATCGCAGCGGTTTTCTCGGCCGCGCCGATTCCCTCATACACGGTTTCGAGATGGACGCCGCGCGACCCCTTGAGCAGGACCACGTCGCCGGCCCTTACCATTTTTTGCGCAATCGGCGCGGCGGAAGAACTGTCGGGCGCGGTCACGATGTTTTTCCGGGCCACGCCGCCCGCGGCCGCGCCCCTTGCAACTGCCGACGCATATTCGCCGACCGCAAGAATGCGCCGGACGCGCGCCGCGGCAAGATGCCTGCCGAGCGCAGTATGAAGCCGCGGAGCAAATTTTCCAAGTTCGAGCATGTCGCCCACAATGGCGACTTTCGGACTTTTTCCCGCGACCTCGCCGAGAAGCTCGATGCCGCTCTTCATCGACGAAGGGTTCGCATTGTAGCAATCGACCACGAACGTGGCGCCCGCTTTCTTCTCTATGGTGCCGCGCAGGGGGCCGGGTGCAAGCGCCGAAAACGCCGCGTTGATGCGGCCTTTGTCAACATTGAACCGCCGCGCAACGGCGATGGCCGCAAGCGCCGAATACACAAAGTGCCTGCCGGGCATGGGTAGCTTGTATTCTTCTCCGTCAACAACGAACGCGGTGCGCCCGTCGCCGGTGAGCCGCACGTTTTCGGCGCGCACGGCGCAGCGTTTCGCTGTGCCGAAGAACTCGACGTTCATCTTCACCGTTGTCGCCTTCTTCACCAGGAGCGGGTCGTCGCCGTTGAGCAGGAGCGTGCCGCTTCTTTTCATGCCGTCAACGATCTCGAATTTCGCCTTCGCGATGTTTGCAAGCGATCCGAAATACCCGATGTGCGCGTACCCGATGTTCATGATGATGCCGATGTCGGGCCTCACCATTTTCGACAGGGTGTGGATCTCGCGCGAATGGTTTGCCCCCATCTCCAGCACGCCGGCATTTTCCTTTCCCGTAAAGCGCAAAAGGCACAGCGGCACGCCGATGTGATTGTTCCAGTTCCCCTGTGTTTCGCTTACGTCAAGTGATTTGCGTAGGACAGCCGAAATAAAAGAGCGCGCCGTTGTCTTGCCCGAGCTTCCGGTGAGCCCTACCATGCCGCAGGAAAGGGTCGCGCGGTATTTCGAGGCGATCCTCTGAAGAGACTTCAGGGGATCGGCAACCATAATCAGCTTTTCACGGACGGATTCGGGGATCATGGAGATTTTCTTTTTTGAAACAAGCGCTGCAGCCGCTCCCTGGTCAAATGCCTTGCTCACGTACTTATGACCGTCGTCCGTCTCGGTTTCGATGGCAACAAGCACATCGCCAGGGCCCACTTTTCTCGAATCATTCCACACGAGACCGAGCGGCCGGTCAAGCGCCGAAGCGGGCAGCGATGTTTCGCCGCCGCTGTAGGCGGCGAAAGCGCCGAGCGTGAGGCCGGAATTTTTCTGTTCAACGCTTAACTGCATCTGCCTTTATCTCCCTGTACGCTTTCACGATTTCCTCTTTGTCATCGAAATGATAACGCACGCCCTTCACTTCCTGATAGCTCTCGTGCCCCTTGCCCGCCACCACCACGCAGTCACCGGCCCTGGCGATCTTAAGCGCCTTGCGGATCGCCTCCCTGCGGTCGGCGATCACCGTATGGGGAAAATCCAGCGGCATTCCGGCAAGCACGTCCCTCAGAATCGCGTGAGGGTCCTCGCTGCGCGGATTATCAGAGGTCACCACGGCCTCGTCGGCGTTTTCGGCCACCGCCTGCGCCATGAGGGGCCGCTTCTTTGTGTCGCGGTCGCCGCCGCACCCGAACACGCAGATGAGCCTTCCCGCGGTGAGGTCCTTGGCTGTTGAGAGCACATTGACAAGTGCGTCTGGCGTGTGGGCGTAGTCCACGAACACCGAAAACGGCGCGTCGAGCGGCACCCGGTCCATGCGGCCCGCCACGGTGTCCACCGCATCGAAGCAGCGCCGCATTGCGTCCGGCGGCATGCCGAGCGCGTGCGCGCCCGCAACGAGGGCGGTCATGTTGTACACGTTGAAGAACCCCGCCAGCTTCGACGAATACGAAACCGGCGCGCCTGCCACGGAAAGCGACACCGAGGTCCGGTCCCACGAGCATTCCCAACCCGTGATGCGCAGATCGGCGGCCGCGTTTTTTCCAAAGGTGACGACTTTTGTTCCATCAAGCTCCTGTGACAGCCGCGCGCCCCACGGATCGTCGATGTTTATCACGCTTGCGCCGTTTGCCTTGAGGTAACCCGCAAACAATAGCTTCTTCGCCTGATAGTAGTTTTCCATGGTTTCGTGGAAGTCAAGGTGGTCCTGCGTGAGGTTGGTGAAGACCGCGCAATCGAACTCGAGGCCCGACACGCGGTCGAGCGAAAGCGAATGTGACGACACTTCCATCACCACGGCCTTCGGCTTTTCGGAAGCGGTCCGGATCTTGCGGAAAATTTCCGCCGCCTCAGGCGTAGTGTTGTGCGCTTCCTGTGAAGTGCCCGCAGCCACATACTTGATGGTGCCGAACATCCACACCCTGCTCGCATCGTATTGCTGCGACAAGAGCGAACGGAACAGATGCGCCGTGGTGGTCTTGCCGTTGGTGCCGGTGATGGCCGTCATAGTGACGTCCGACAAATCTATTCCGTACACCATTCTGCTCACGATGCCGAGAGTTTTTCTCGTGTTGTCGATCTGCGCCCAGGGCACGGGGCACCAGGGCTGGGGCTTTTCGGACAGCACCGCGCATGCGCCTTTGTCAATTGCGCTCCGGATGAAACGGTCGCCGTCCACGCGGAACCCCGGGATGCTCACGAACAACGCGCCCGGTGACGCGGCCCGGGAATCACCGGTGACGTCGGCGATGGCGGGGTTTGCCTCTCCCCCGGCTGATTTCACCGCAAGCCGCATCTTCAGCTCATTCCACGTCATACACAACCGCTTTTCTCCGCACGCCGCATTTTTTGGCCGTTTCTATCCGTTTCTTCCTCTCCCATTCCACCCTGAACCCGGCCGAGTTTTTTTCGATCCACTCGATTGCCTTTCTGGTGAAATATTCCGAGCTCTTGTCGCGGCAATACCCTATGTCACGCTTCATCATGCAAATTTCCGCTTCCATGAACCGCTTCAAGTCGTCTGCCACAAATCCCCCGATTCGCGTTTTCTACAGCTTCTTCGCCGGTTCGCCGAACGAGCACACAAGCGTGCACGCCTCGGCACGATGAACGAATTTGCCTCCCGCAGGACTCTGTCTCGCCACGAGGCCCGCGCCTATCACATAGGGGGAAAGGCCCTTCAGGTTCATGGCGTTCACGGCGTCGCGCAGGTCCTTGCCCGTGCAATTGGGCACGGCGACGTTGTCGGCCGCGCGTCCGGTTACGCCGGGATTCGTGGTATACAGCATCAGTTTCTGCCCAGCGCCGAGCGGAGTTTGGGGCCGTGGTTCCTGAAACGCAATAGTGCCCTTTCCGCCGCCCACGATTTCAAACGGGATATTCTCTGAAGTCAACAGGGAAGCGGCCTTGTCGGAAGGCAATCCGGTGCACTCGGGCACCGCCGTCCCGGCGGCCGGGATGGCCGCTAGTGCGACGCCGGGCGTTCCGAGGATTTTCTCCGCGAACTCGAGTTGAGGATGCGAAATGATCTGGCTCATTATTTTCTGGAAGGCGGGCGCCGCAGCAACGCCGCCCATCTCCGCATGCAGCGGCTCGTCGATGACCACAGCGCACAAAAGAAGCGGCCGGTCGGCCGGCGCGAATCCGATAAACGATGACCATTGGCGCGTGTTTGAGTACGACCCCGTCTCCTTGTCGAATTTCTGCGCCGTGCCGGTCTTTCCCGCGACGGTGACGCCGTTGATCGCCGCCTTGACGCCCGTTCCCCTGCGGACCACGTCGCACAGCATGGCCGTCAGCCGCTTCGCCACATCCTCCCCGATCACCCGCCGCAGCGGCCGGTATTCCCCGCTGTCGACAACCGCGCCGTCTTGGGAACGCACCGCTTCCAGAATGCGCGGCTCCACGAGGACGCCGCCGTCCGCAACGGCTGCAAAGAGCAGCGACATCTGGAGGAGGGTCACGCTCACCTCCTGGCCTATCGCCATGGTCACGCGCGTGCGACCCGACCACTTCTCGATGGGATGCACCACGCCGCTTTCCTCGCCGGGCAGCATGATGCCGCACCGGGTGCCGAACCCGAAATCGCGTGCGTATTTGTAAAGCCGCTCGTTGCCGATGTCGTTTGCCACCTTGGCGAAGCACACGTTGCTCGAATAGCTGAGCGCTTCGGAGAACGTCAGCTTTCCGTACGGCTTCTCGTCGCGAATCTTCTCGTCGAAGATTTCGTACACGCCGTGATTCCCATCGATGATGTCCGTTTCCTTTTTTACGCCTTCCTGGAGGGCGCAGGCGGCGGTCACGGCCTTGAAGGTGGAGCCCGGCTCGTAGGTGTACCCTATGCACTTGTTAAGCCGCGCGTCGAGCGCGTACCGTGCGGGCATGTTGGGGTTGAACTCCGGCTCGTTCACCATGGCGAGGATCCTGCCCGTTGCCGGCTCCATCACGATGCACATGGCGCCTTTTGCATTCAGGGAATTCACCGTCTGCCGGATCACGTTCTCGGCGATCTTCTGGACGTCGATATCGATGGTGAGGTACACATTGCCGCCGGTTTCGGGCTGCTTTCGCGGAAGGTCGAGCGTTGGGTATCTGCGGTTGCGGCCGTCGCGCATCACGATCGCCCAGCCGCTCTCGCCGCGAAGGTACTTGTCAAAAACGAACTCCGCGCCGCCGAGGCCGTACCCGTCTTTTCCCACGTAGCCGAGCACCGCGCCCGCGGCATCGCCGTAGGGATACACCCGCCGGAGCAGCACCCGGCCCTCAGCCGAATCGGGCTGCTCGGGGCCGTTCTGCGCCGCAAGCAGGGTTGCGTCGAGCGTGAGCTGGCTCCCGGTTGTCGCCAGGACACGGCCCTTTCGGTCGAGCAGGTCGCCGCGTTTCGCGTAAAGCAACACGCGCTGCTGCGCCTGTCTCCTGCTTTCCTGCGCATATTCACTGCCGTGCACGATCTGGATGTAAAACAGCCGGGCAACGATTCCCAGGCCGAGCGCAGCAAGCAGACAGGCAACGAAATACGCCCGAGCCCTGAACATGGCGTCTACCCCTTCTCCCGGACAAAAGGTTTCTTGATAATCGCGATAAAATCCCGTGTCGCCCGCCCGCCGGGAGCGCTCTCTTTCGGCTCGCGCAGCACGATGATCCGGGCGGCCGACGGATACTCGAGACCGCGGTGCTCGCGCATGATCGACTCAATGCGCGCCGTGCTCGACAGCTTTTCGTTGTAAAGCCGCTGGGCCGCGCATTGCCGCCCGACGTCGGCAAGGCTGTCGGCGAGCGCGCTCTCCCGCACCGAGAGGTTAGTGATGAAGATCTGCCTCGACACCATGAGCAGCGGCCACGCGATGAGCAGCGCGATGATCGCGACGCCAACGGCAAGTTCCCGCAGCCGCAGCACCGGGGCGGCCGCCTGCGCGCCGCCGTGTTTCCCGGAAGCCTTTTTGTCGGGGCGGTTGTTCATGGCGTAAAATTCCCTTGTGTTAAGCAACCATCTCGGCGGCGCGCAGGCGCGCGCTACGCGCGCGCGGGTTGCGTGCAACCTCGGCCGCCGACGGAATTATCACTTTTTTGTTTAGGCGCTTAAGCAATATTTTTCTGCCGCACATGCACTTTTTCAGCACGGGCGGGCACACGCATCCCTGCTCATTGTCGCGGAAAAAATTCTTGACGATTCTGTCTTCGAGCGAATGGTACGAAATTACCACGATCCTGCCGCCATGCTTGACTTTTGATAGTGCCGCGGCAAGGCAAGCGGCCAGTTCGTCAAGCTCGCCGTTCACGGCTATCCTCAGCGCCTGGAACACCTTTGCAATCACCTTGACCGGAAACGAGACGCCGTATTCATTTCTCAGACAGTATACCAGGTCACCCGACGTCCGGAGCGGACGGCGCTGTGCGCATCCCTTGATGGCGCGGGCCATGCGGAGCGGGTTGGTGATTTCCCCGAAGTCGGCAAGAACGCGCGCGAGTTCCTTCTCGCTCGCCGACGCGCAGAAATCCGCGGCGCTCATGCCGGAGGCGGGATCCATGCGCATGTCGAGGTCGGATTGCTTCATGTACGAAAATCCGCGTTCCTGTGTGTCAATCTGATGCGACGACACGCCAAGATCGAGCAGCATGCCGTCGACGGCGCCGATGCCGTGATGTGACAGAACCGTGTCGAATCGCGAAAAAGGGCATTGTTCCAGAATAAGGGCCGCTGCACCGTGTTCCCTGTGCGCGCTGTGCGCGCCGAGCCATGCGATTGCGTCCGGGTCCCGGTCGATACCGATTGCAGTTCCTTTTTTATCAAGTCTTGCCAGTATTTCTCTCAGGTGTCCGCCGCCCCCCGCCGTCGCGTCGAGGTACGTGCCGTCGGGCTTTACGGCAAGGGCCTCCATGCTCTCTGCCAGGAGCACGGGGACATGATAGACGTCATCGGCGCTCAACGTTCCCCGACGCGGACGCGACCGACTTGAAAAACACTTCGTCGAAGTCGTCCTGCTTTCCGAGGTAGGTGCCGAGACGGTCGGTGTCCCAGATCTCAAAGAAGCCGTATTGTCCGATAAGGGTGACGTTCTTCACGATCCCGGCTATGCTTATCTGTAAAGACGGCAGCGTTATCCTTCCCTGCGCGTCAAGCACGGTTTCGTACAGCGTTGAATACAGGAGCGTTTTGTGCCGCAACGCCTCCGCCGTCTGAGGCCAATGCGCGATCTCATCTTCATACTTGTTCCACATGTTTTGCGCATACGCGCGAAGACATCCGGCCGGCGCTCTGCATATGACGAGTGTTTCCGAAGCTTCAGGATCCAATGCTTTTCGGAACTTTGCGGGAACATTGATCCTGCCCTGATTGTCAAGACAGAGATCGAATCGGCCGCGGAATCGAGACATTGTGTTGCCCCTTTTTCACCCTAATTAAGCCTATTCTCACCTATACAATACTAGATAGGTCCAAGAAAGTCAAGTTTTTTCTATATGAAAATGTCCGAATATTATGGTAATTCTTGACTTAACACATCTTCAGAATGCAAAAAACCACAATATGTTGTGTAACTTAAGATAGTGCAATACTACATATCGTTTGTTTTGTGGAATCAACAAAAAGAGGAAAAATTGCAGAAAACTGCGAATTTTCGGCGGAAGATGCTTGGCGGAATGAAACAGGAGGATTTAGGCTGAGGATTCGGTCTCGTCGAACCGTGTCGTGTCGTCAAGCAGTGAGGACGATTTGAAGAGCTTGGTGTCTTCGTACAGGTTCAGGTTCATCGCCATCGTCTCCTTGACGCCGTCGGAAGGCGGAGCCGACTCGGCGGCGGGACCTGCCGAGTCAAACGCGGCGGGAATGCCATCGAGCTTTCTTTGAAGGCTCTTTGCTTTTGCGCGAAGCGAGAAGTTTTCACTGATAACAATATCGTATTCCTTGTGTAGTTCCCGGAGCTGCGCGTTGAGCTTTTCTATTTCGCCGGTGCAGGAAGTGTTTTCCTCCTGAAATTTCTCGATGACCTTCTGCTGGGCAGAAAGCGTTCTGTTGATCTGGGCGATTGTCTGTTCGTATTCGTTAAGCCGCTCCTCGGTGGACCGGACAGCCTGCTGCGATTTGGTGTCCCCGGCCTTAACCGTGCCTGCTGCACCGGCGGCCTCTGCGCGCTTCTGTGCGTTGAGAACGAGGCGGTACACCAGAAACGCCACCGCGAGGACCGGAATGATATAGAGTAATTCTATGGGCATGCGTGTTTCTTCTGTTGTTGTCGCGCCGGGCGGTCGTCCCGGGTGCAGAGAGTTGACAAAACAGGATTCCTGTCGGTGCGCAGGCTGGAGTCTGTCCTGTCAAACAGCCTGCGGAGGGTTGCATTCATAATATACAGCATTTGAAAGAAAAAGCCGCAGGAATTTCGAAACCTTTGCTGCGCGCCGGGAACCGCTTCGCGGCGACCGCGTTCAACCCGAACCATGAAATGATTTATTTTCTTTCGCACGGCATTGCAAGGGCGAAGCGTTCATGAACGCTCCGCCGCACATATCCCTCACCTGTTTCGACTTCTCCAAGGAACGGCATCCATGAACAAACTTCCCATCATGACCGTCTCCGGCGTCCGGGGAATCGTGGGCGAAACGTTCACGCCCGATTTCGCGTTCACCCTGGCCAATGTCCAGACCCGGCTCGCGGGCGGCGGAACCGTTGTTGTCGCGCGCGACACGCGGCCGTCGGGGCCCGATCTCGCCGCCGCGATCTTCGACGGCATCAGTGCGGCCGGCGGCACGCCGCTCGACATCGGCATCGCGCCGACGCCCACGGCATGCGTGGCCGTGGCGCATTTCGGCGCGGCCTCGGGCGTCATGATCACGGCGAGCCATAACCCGCTCCCCTACAACGGCTACAAGATGATCCGCGCCGGCGGGCGCCTCTTTACAGGACAGGAATGCGACGAGGTGTACCGCGCCGTTCTTGCGGAATGGACGGGCGCGGGCATCGTGCGCGGCGGCCGCGCAAAGCCCCTCGTTAAAGATGCGGTGCTGCCCCATGTGGAGCGGATCCTCGCTGCGGTTGACGCAACGGCAATACGCGATGCGCGTATCACCATCGCCGTGGATTCCATCAATGGAGCGGCCGGCGTGATTGTTCCGGTTCTGCTCGAACGTCTGGGCGTGGCATGGAAGGGCGTCAACAACGGGCTCGACGGCAATTTCGTTCACAACCCGGAACCCCGGCCCGAACACCTTTCGCAGTTATCAAGCATGCTTGCCTCGTCGGACGGCTTCTGGGGCGGGTTCGCCTTCGACCCGGACGCCGACCGGCTCGCGCTCATGGGCGAAAAGGGACAGCCGCTCACCGAGGAACTCACGCTCGTCTTGGCGCTCGAAAACATCCTTGCCAAAACAAGAACACCGGTCGCGACCAACCTTTCGACCTCGATGATGGTCGACGACGTGGCGCGCCGGTTCGGCGTGCGCGTGATCCGCGCCAGGATCGGCGAGGCGAACGTGGTTGAGGCCATGGCGGAAAACGGCTGCGCCGCAGGCGGCGAGGGCAACGGCGGCGTTATTTACCCGAAAGTTTCCACGGTACGCGACGGTTTGTGCGGCATGGCGCTCATCCTCGAGCTCATGGCGCTCCGGCGCGCGCCGCTCACCCGTCTCGCCGCTTCATGGCCAAGCTATTATATTGTCAAGGAAAAGATTCCCTGCGCGGGCGACGCGCGGTCGGTCGTTGCAGCGCTGGAAAAGGCCTTTTCAAATGAAACCGTCGACACGCAGGACGGCCTCAAGATACTCCGCGACTACGGGTGGGTGCACGTGCGGCCGTCGAACACCGAGCCGATCATCCGGTGTTACGCCGAGGCGAAAACACGGGAACAGGCCCAGGAGCTTGCCGCTCTGGTGATGAAGAAAATCGGGGGCTGAAGGCCGCATCCCTTCCGCTTGCCGCCCTTGGCGCGGCGGATATATCTTTAACGGCAACGGGCGCACATCGGGAGGCGGCGGCCGGTTGACGCAAGGAGATTGAGATGCATCGCGGAACCCACTGCTGTTTCGCCGCTGTTGCGGCGGTCGTCCTTATCGCGGCAATCCAGTCGCATTCCCGTCCCATTTCGGGCGTCTATTCCCTCAAGCTCGCCAAACCCCTCTCGCAGGATGTGGCAGACCAGATCCGGGGCGCGGCGATGGGCAGTTTTAAAATTGATTTATGGGAATGGCTGAGGGAGGAGGCCGACGTCACCGTCGACACCACCAACGCGATCCAGCGGTCCCATTTCAATGCCTTCGCCGACACCTGCCTTTCCAGGGCCAAGATCGACCAGACGCGTTCGGGCCACACCGCCACCATCACCATTTCGCTCTCGGGCGAAGATGCGCGGCCCATTCTTGAAGCGTACAACAACAAATGCTACTCCATTTCCCTGCGTTTCTATACGCTCATGAAGAAAGCGCTGGAGGACAACGCAGCGACGAACCTTTACAACCTGGGCGTCAACACCATCTACTATACCATGGGACGCATGGGCACGCCCATAGGACTGCCCGACGAATCCACGCCCCGCTCCTTTCTCCTCGAAGAAACGCGCAAGATCCTGCAGAACTTTTTCAACAAATTTGCCGTGCGCTCGGAGGAATACATCATCACCGGCAAGCAGGGCACCACCCTCGCAGCCCCGTTTACGGTGCAGGTGATGGCGGACACGGTGCCGCTGCCCGGAATCACCATTGCCTGCGTGCTGTCCGGCGGCAAGAAACTGTGCTCCGGAACATCCGACAACCGCGGCTCCATCTCATTTTCAAATTTCAGGATCCCGTACGTGGCAAAAGGCGCCACCTTGATGCTGAAACCTGACTTTGCCGCGGCCGTGCTCGGCGCCAGCCAGTTCGACGCGAACGATCTCGGCGTTACCGTCCCCGACCAGACAATCCTTTTCAACACCATTCCCGCAACGTTTGCCATTTCCTACAAGCCGAACGCGGCAAACGCCGTCACCTTGACAAAAGAATTCTCGAGCGACGGGTATATCTCGAAGTTTCTCCGCGATTCCTGCTTCATGGCGCCCGCTCAGCCCGGCGGCCGAACCGATCTGTATTTCACCATTCAAAGCCAGGTGTCGAGTTATTCGCAGGACGAACTGGAGCAGACCGTTTTGAAACTCGAAAATGAAGTAACCATAGAAGACCAGAACCACCAGGTGCTTGCCAAGAAGCAGGCGGTGGTGATCGAAAAGGGCTTCGAAAACTCCATTCCGATCCCGATGGGGCTGTTTTTCTGGGAAGCCACGGCAAAGTCGATGAGAATGGTGAAGGAAATGGTGAAGGGGCTGTAAAGCAATCATGCAATGCCCGCCGGCGTTGCGCTTTACCGACCGGAGGCATGTATGACGACCCGCACCGTATCCGTCATCACCCTGACAGTTCTTCTTCTTCCCTCAATTGTATTCTGTCAATCAGACCTTCCCCTTGTTCTGAAGAACCTGCTCAAGGAACGGATCGAGGCGATTTCCAGAAAGGACACCGGCGCCCTCAATAGAATTTGCGCCAGAAAATACCAGTTCATCAATTCGGCCGGCGTAAAAATGGCCATCGCGGAACTCAAGAAGGAAATTATGGAGGCGGAGACGCCCGTCAAGCTCAGCACGATCCTCAGCTACCAGCCGTTCATCACCGAGGACGAATCGATGGCCTTCGCCACGTTTGAAATAGAGGAAGAAATCGCCGGCGACAGCAGGGACATCACGAAAAACGACCTGATCGTGACCGAGATTTACATAAAAGAACACTCCCGGTGGAAAACCCTGCTCACCCACACGTCGCAGAAGATCTGCCTGCTGCCCAACTGACCGACCCTGCCCCTCAACCATTCCGATTATCCGCCATGAAGTATTTTGGAAGCGGTTCAGGTTTGCCACAATCCCGGAAGCGGTTTTCACCATGATCCCCGTTGAAATTGTCAACGTCGCGCTGCTCAACAAGCGCTTCGTCATCTTTCTCAAGGGCGCAACCGACAAGCGCGCGCTCCCCATTTTCATCGACGACCAGCAGGCGCAGTCCATCGTCATCCAGATTAACAAAGTGGAAATTCCGCGCCCGCTCACCCACGACCTCTTCAAATCGGTGCTCGACGCCATCGGGTGCGCAATGGTGCGGGTCGAGGTGTCGGACCTCATCGACGACACGTTTTACGCGCGGCTCGTACTCGACTTCAAGGGAAAAACCCTGGATTTCGACGCACGGCCGAGCGACGCGATCTGCCTCGCCCTCCGCTTCGGCGCGCCCCTGTTCGTGGAGGAGAAGGTACTTGACAAAGCAGGAATACTCCTTGCCGAGGAAACGGGCGGCGACGCGCAACAGCAGCCCTTCCCCGGCCGGCAGGAGGAAAAAAACATTTCCGCGCCGGCCCCCTCGCCCCTGGATGCCCTCCGGCAGAAGCTCGAAAAAGCGGTCGCGGAAGAGCGCTACGAAGACGCGGCCAGGCTCCGGGACGAGCTCAAGAAGCTGACGAGTTCGAACTGATTTCCCGCACAATGCGGTGCTTGTTCGCCTTCATGGCATTCCCTCATGAGCGCACCCCTGAGGCATCCTGTCAATCAATCCAACCCATTCTTTTTAGCGTCGGCCTTTGCGACAACCGGCACATCAAGTATTTTCGGTGTCTTGATCGAAGGGGGATTGCTCTGCGGCGGAACGATTTCTTCCGGGGAAATCCCATGTCCATCAGGGAAACGATGGTGAAATGCGGCCTTTTTCTGCTGCTCGCGCACGGTCCGATGGCAATTGCGCTGGGGGCATCGCCCGGCGACAAGGAAATCTACGAAAAACTCGGCCTTTCCGAGACCGAGTGGAACAAGATACAGGAAATGAAGCTGCCGCTTGTAAAGGTGCACCAGCTGCTCGAAAGCGGGATTTCCATATCGGAATACTACCGCAGACCATGGCAAGAGCTTTCCATACCGGAGGCGGAGTACATCAGGCTCCGGCGGGCGGGACATTCGGACGCGGACGTGCGGTCCATGCATGCGCGGAAACGGTTGGGGGACAGCTGGACTGCGGCAGGAAGCTTCCTGGTGCCGGGCGTGAACCAGATTCGCAGCGGCCATGCGGTCCGGGGATGGATCATGGCGGCCGCCGCGGCAGGCTGCGCCGGATTGTTCGTCGGCTGGAGCGCCGCTTCTCGCAGGTTCCAGCCGCTCGGACTGGGTCTGCTTGTTCCGGACATGATGTGGAGTGGCATTGACATGAGCATACAGATTGCGGAGAATCGCTGGAACAGCCCCGTGTGGGGCGCTTCGGCGGGCGTCACGGCCGGCCTGCGGGTATGTTTCTCATTCTAGTTGGTGGAGTCATTCTATGCTGAGAAGTTTCCTCAAAGCTAAAATACGCGACATCGCGGTAACCGGCGCCCATCTGGACTATGAAGGGAGCATCACGCTTGACGAAGACTATCTCGAAAAGGCGGGCATCCTCCCCTACGAGGAGGTCCAGGTGCTCAACATGGAAAACGGCAACCGTTTCAGCACCTATGTGATAAAGGGCAAGCGGGGGTCCGGCATCGCGGAGCTCAACGGCCCGGCCGCCCGCATGGGCGTGGTGGGCGACAGGATCATGGTCTTGACATTTGTGCATCTTGCCGAGAACGAAATACCTTCCCACGCTCCGCGCGTGGTGAGCGGCGGGAAGTAGCGCCGTGTTCCTGCACACGGAAAACCTTCACCACACCTGCGTACGCGGCGCGCCCCCGCGCACGTCGTTGTTACTTCCGGGAGCAGCGTGAAAAACACCGTCATCATGCTTATCGCCTGCGCCGTGCTTGTCGCGGCACTGGCCCTGGGCCTGCGGCGGCAGCAGCCTGCCGCGGAATCCGCCCCCCAGCAGAAATCCGAGGATGCGCGGATGAACATTCCATATATCGGAAAAATCCAGGTGCTCAACGGGTGCGGCATCGACGGAGCGGCAAAGATAATGGCCGATTTTCTGCGGTCGAAGAAATTCGACGTCAAGAACGAGAGCAACGCCAAGACGAGCAATTACACCGAGACGCTGGTGGTGTCCCGCACCAAAGACCAGGCAATTGCGCGCCAGGTGGCCCAGGCGCTCGGCATCCGTTCGGTCGTTCTCATGCGCAACGGGGACGAACTCTACGACGCAGCGGTCTACGTGGGCGCCGACTTCCGGGAGCATGTCCGATGACGGCGCGCAAAGACCTGCCCCGCGGAAAAAATCTGCTGCCGCTCATTGCCGAGGCTGCCCTTGACAAGAAGGCAGAGAACATCGTCGTCCTCAACCTTAAGGAGGAAACCGGCATCGCCGACTACTTCGTGGTGTGTTCGGGCGACAACCAGAATCATACGCGCGCGATCCGCGACGGCATCGTGGACGCGCTCGAACGCCGCGGCGTCTCCCCGTGGCATTCCGAAGGGGAACAGGACGGCCGCTGGATCCTCGTTGACTTCTCGGACATTGTGGTCCACGTGATGACGCCGCAGGTCCGAAGGTACTACGCTCTCGAAGAGCTGTGGGAACCGCTCGACAAAAGCGAACCACGGGGCGTCCGGCATGCCTGATTCCGTGTATGCATATCTTGCCGGCGCGCTCCGGTCGGCCGCGGCGTCGGCGTTCGGCGGGACAGCGGTTGCTGCCCCAGATATCGTCATCGAAAAACCAAAGCAGAAATCGCACGGCGACCTTTCGTCGCCCATGGCGCTCGGCCTTGCAAAAATCCTCAAAGAAAATCCCGTGGCCGTCGCCCGCAAACTCATGGAGCGATTTGCATGGGACGACCGCTTCGTGACGCCCGATCCGGGCCTTGTGAGCACGATTGCGGGCGGGTTCATCAATTTCCGTCTGAGCCCCGTGTATCTGCATGGCGTGCTTGCCGAGGCCGCGCTGTCGCCGGAGCGATACGGCCGCAACCAGGTTCCGCAGAAGAAACGCATCCTGTTCGAGTTCGTGAGCGCAAACCCGACCGGGCCCATGGTGGTGGTCAACGGACGCGCCGCGGCAATCGGCGACACCATCGCGCGCGTCAATTCGTGGCTGGGCCACGAGGTGGAGCGCGAATACTACGTGAACGACTACGGCAACCAGGTCGAGCTGCTGGGAAAATCGATTGCATGCCGGTACTACCAGGGCCACGGAAAGGACGCGGCCATTCCCGAGGGCGGCTACGAGGGCGATTACATACGCGACCTGGCAGCCGAAATCTCCGCGGCCAGGCCCGAGGTCGCGGCAATGCCCGGCGCCGAAGCCGAACGGCTGTTCACTGCGGAGGCGCTGGGCCGCATCATGGCAGACCAGAAAAAAATCCTTGCCGCGTACGGCGTGAACTACGACCGCTGGTTTATGGAAAGCGAGCTTCACAAATCGGACGCGCCCGCAAAGACACTCTCGCTCCTTCGCGAAAAGGGCCTTGTTCTCGAAAAGGAAGGCGCGGTCTGGTTCGCCTCGACCAATTTCGGCGACGAAAAAGACCGCGTACTCGTGCGGCAGGACGGATCGCCCACCTACTTCCTGGCCGATCTTTCGTACCACCTGCACAAGGCGTCGCGCGGGTTTGACGAATCGTACACGTTCTGGGGGCCCGACCATCACGGGTATCTGCCCCGGCTCGAGGGCGCGGTGTCCGCACTCGGACTGTCGAAGACCGTCTTTAAGAATTTCATCATCCAGCAGGTTAACCTGATCCGCGACGGCGTCCCGTTCCGCATGTCCAAGCGTAAGGGCGACTTCGTGACCATGGCCGACCTGCTCGACGAGGTGGGCGTCGACGCGATGCGCTACTTCTTCCTCATGCGCCGCCTGTCAAGCCATTTCGACTTCGACATGACGCTCGCCACGAAGAAATCCGACGACAACCCCGTGTATTACGTCCAGTATGCACATGCACGCACGTGCAGCCTGCTTGCCCACGCGCGCCAACAGGGCTTTACAGACGGGAATGCCGGCGGCGCCTCGCCCTCCCTGCTTGCCGAGCCGGAAGAGCTCGACCTGGTGCGTCGCATCGCGGAATTCCCCACCCTGCTCGTGCAGACCGCGCTGTTCGTGGAGCCCCAGCGCATCACCGCCTACCTCGAATCGTTCGCCGCGGAGTTCCATTCGTTCTACCAGAAGCACAGGATCGTGACGGACAACAGGCCCCTGTCGTGCGCGAGGCTGCTGCTCACTTGCGGCGTGAGGAACGTGATCAGACTAGGATTGGATTTGTTGGGTGTTTCGGCGCCGGAGAGAATGTAATCCCGATTGTTAAGTATGGCAGGTTATCAAGCGTTCCTAGTAGAGGACTTGGGCGTTCCCCTCGCCTTCGTCAAGACTCAGGCTCGGGTCGGTTCTCCTTCCGGTCTCGGCCTTCGGCCTCGGGCCGCCTCGGCACGAGGCCGCTTCGCGGCGTGTCCGGGCGGCATCCCGCTCTAGCGGGACCTCCAGTCGCCCCTAACGCGCGGCAGGAGAAATCCATTCTGTCAATTTACTCTTATTGCGCCAGCCGGAATCTTCAAGGAGTAAATCATTGTTTTCCTATTAACTTCTCAACCTCTCAACTCCTCAACTATTCTTCGTGGGTGCCGCCACAGCATTGCATGGTCTTGCCACTGCTTTGTCAAGGCGGCTACCCATGAGGGGGCAGCGCAGGACCTGCGCGGAATAAGACGAACTTTGATGTGACGAGCGCAGGGCCGGAGCGACGGGGAGCCTTCCCCCACCAGCAAATTCATTGGGAGAAAGTGAAAAACTTGATATCAGCGATTCTGAAAATGAGAGGCAAGGTCCGACAGCTGGCGCTTTGAGGGGGAAACCTTGGGGCCCTGGTGGCCCAGGCCTTTCATCGACAGCGAGATTCTCCGCTTCTTGATGTCCACCTTGAGAACGCGGACATTTATCACGTCGCCCACGCTCACCACCTGGTCGGCCGATTCGACATAGGTGTCGGCGAGCTGTGAAATGTGGATGAGGCCGTCACACACCGCGTTGATGTTGACAAACACGCCGAACGGCGTGATGTTGGTCACCCGGCCGTTCACCACCGAACCTTCCTCGATCTCGGTGAGCTTGAGCTTCCGCCGGGGCTTGGCGAGCGCGGCCGCGGCGGACCTGCGGCCGGCGGCAAGCTGGTCGATGAGTTTCTTTTCGATAAAGAGTTTCTTTGCGAAGTCGGATTCCGGGAACGAGCGGACCGCCTCGGGGTCGTTCACAAGCGCGTCGGGCGGGAGCTGCAGAAACTCGCACATCTCGCCGATCCACGAAAAATGGTCGGGATGCACCATGGTGCGGTCGAGGGCGAAATCGGCCGTTGGAATCACCACATAGCCCGCCAGATTGCGGAACGCGCTTTCGGTGATGCCGGGCACCTTGAGCAGGTCGTCCTTGGCGGCGAACGGCGCCTTCTGGCACCGGGACGCGATCTCCTTTCGCAAGGCATCGCCTGCAAACGGATCGAAGTTCGGCGACAGCACCGTTTCGGAAAGATCGTTCGGGGAGATTCCGCGGGCGATGCTCATGCCGACAACGATCCGGTCGACGCATTCCGAAAAACGGGCGGGCGTGACGCAGGCCTGCAGCGGATGAAGGGAAAAGTATTCGGCGCCGAGGACGGGAAGAAGGCGCAGGGGCTGAAGGCAGGTCAATGCCGCGGCAAATACGTGCTGCATCGGTTCTTCGAGATCGGCGCATTCCTTTTTCATCCATTCCGATGCCGCAATGTCGGGAAGCCCCCCGGCCCGCTTGACCCGCTCGACCGCGGGGACCGCCGGGAGCGCGTCAAGTGATTTTGCTATGATGGCCTCCGCGATCGCGGCGCTTTCGTTGTCGGCCACCAGGATGCGCTCGGGATGGTACCGCAGCACGAACTGTCTGAGGCGCTCGCTCACCGCGGGCTTGTCAAGCGGGATTTTCTTTTCGACCGCCGCGCCGTACAGGCGCCCGCGCGTGCTGCACGCGACGACCGCGAACGTCTTCTTGTCGTGAACCCCGCAGGCGATGCACGATTTTTCCTCGCCTTCCCCGGCAAGCCGCTTCTGCAGGTCCGGCCGGATGACGCCGAGCGCCCAGTCTTCGGCTTCGGCGCGCAGGCGCGCCTTGACGTCGCGTTCGGCAATGGGCTGCAGCAGGCGCACCCAGCTGTCGTCGATGGCCTCGCTGATGAGCGGGAAGCCGGCGGCGTCGGGATTGACCACGAAGTGGTGCTTGAGAAGCTCGGTGATGCGGAAGAGCTGCACGGTGAGCTTGACGCGCGCAAGTTTGCCGTCTTCCGCGGCAAGGAGCATCAGGAGATCCTCCTTCGAAACCTCGCGCACCGGCGCCGGTTTGCCGGCAAAGCGGGCAAACCTCTCGTCGGTTTTCGACTTGGGCACGACTTCGAAGAAGCCGTCGTCGTACATGAATTCGCGCACCATGGCGCGCGCGGTTTCGTCGTAGGCGAAACGCTCGGCGATGATGTCCTTGACATTTGCAATTACGGCGTCCTGCGTCGCGACCGTAGGGTCCTTCCCTACGTACGGCGCGACAAGGTCATCGAGGGAAGCGCCTGTTTCCTGCTGCGCAAGAATGGCGTCGGCGCATTCGCCCAGCCCCTTCTTGAGCGCAAGCTGTCCCTTGCTCCGCGGGTTGAGCCGTTCCGGCAAAAGCATATCGTCGAGCTCGAAGGAATTCGCGCTGTGCACGATCCGCTTTTCCAGGTCGCCGGTGAGCTTCCCGCTTTTCTTAAGCGCGTTGAGAAGCCGCTTCTTCTTCGGCGATAGCTCGACCATAGTGCGGAGGAAATCGAAGATCGGCCACACGCCGGCGGCGTCGAGCTCAACCGCGACCGCGGGCCGGTAGTCGGCGCAGTAATACGGGGAATACCCTTTTTCGTAGCATTCGCACAGTTCTTTGGCGAGCGGCTCGGAGATGTTCCACGTGTCGGAGATGTATGCGGAGTATTCTTTCATGACCTTAACAAAGGGGTATCAAGCCTTGCGCTGTCCATGCTCTCATGCCGTTCAAATTTGCATGGCATCCCGGCGGACATCTTTGCCCGGTAATGCTTTCGCAAGGCGGAATAAATCTAAAAGATGCCAGACCGGGGTGCAATAATTATAGCTGGGAGGGAATAGAGAAATAAGACCAGGGCGTTCCCCCGCTTCGCGGGGTCGGTCTCCCTGCGGGCTCTGCTGTTCGCCTCGTTGCCGGATCGCCCTATGCCTATCGGCCGGGTCGACCGGCAGCGCGCTCTTGCGCGCCCTCCGGTCCACCTAACGCGCGGCAGAAGAAATCTATTTTGTCAAGTTGCAATAGTTGCGCCAAGTGGAATTCTCAGAATCGTCGCCTCACCCCGGCCGTTGTCACGGCCACCCCTCTCCAAAAGTGGAGAGGGGAAATATACATTGTTCTGTTTGTCGCCCCGGGGCGTTGCCCCGGCAATAAATAATGCGCCATTTTGTGGCGGATCAAACAAAACTGAGTGAGAAAAAGGAATGCCTTCACAACTGCTCTACGTAGGTGCCCCCACACAGATGCTTGATTCAGCCACTGCTTCCACTTGGGGTGCACCCAGGAGGGGGTAGCGCAGGACGCCGAAGGCGGCCGGAGCGAGGGGGAAACTTCCCCCGCCGACACCATTAGTAACTTTTCGATTCCCATTCTCTAACCTAAAAATCAAAAGCGGGCGGACATCACGTCCACCCGCCTTGCCTGCGCACATCGTGCAGGAACGAAAGACCTATCTTTTCCTTTTCTTCGTCGCTTTTTTCTTCGCGACTTTTTTCCTCTTCTTCGCTGCCACGGCAGCACCTCCTTTTGGATGAGGACGGGAAACTCGGAACTTGCGCGGACTTACTCGTTACTCGTCGGACCGCAAGCCCCATTTCGTTTGTTTACTTATCGGAAGCGGGCGTTGTTCCCGCCTGCTTCCATATAAATAATATCTTCCACGAAACAATTTGTCAACAACAAACTTTTTATTTGCACAAATAGATTCCCGTCAGGAAAAATTCACCTGCGTGCTGCGCTTCTTCATAAACGTGTTGATGATGTCGATGGTTTCCTGCGGATCGTCGGTGAGCCTCACGAGATCGAAATCCTCCGGAGAAATGTATCCTTTCCCGAGCATGCCCGCGCGCAGCCACGCAATGAGCCCTTCCCAGTAGCTTTTTCCCATAATGACAAGCGGCAGCGTTTCGCTCTTGTGGGTCTGGATGAGCGTGAGCGTTTCGAACAGTTCGTCCATGGTGCCGAAACCTCCCGGCAGCACGACAACCGCCGAGGTGTACTTGAGGAACATCACCTTGCGGCAGAAGAAATGCCGAAAGCTCAGCAGGAGCTTGATGTACTTGTTGGGCACCTGCTCAAACGGCAATTGTATGTTGAGCCCCACCGACGTTCCGTTGGCCTCGAATGCCCCCCTGTTGGCGCCTTCCATGATGCCGCCGCCTCCGCCCGTGATCACCCCGTAGCCGTGCTTGACGGCAAGCGAAGCCACCGAACGGGCCATCTCGTAGTACACGTCGCCCGCGGCCGTGCGCGCCGACCCGAAAATGGTGACGCACGGGCCGATTTTCGACAGGGTCTCGAACCCTTCAACGAATTCGGCCATGATGCGGAAGATGCGCCACGTGTCGTCGTTCGAGAGAAGCTGTGGCTGCTGCGCCGGTTTACCGTTCATGATGGCCTGCCTTTCCGCTGATGTGTGAGCCTCGTTGCAGATATTGATTATATTTTATTACGGTGCGCATGTCTACAACAAGTTTACTTTGCGTCCTCCCGGCGCGGCAGGAGAAGTGTCCATGATCGATGCAGTGCGTTTGCGGAACGCCCAGGAGCGCCTCAAACGGACGTGCGGCGCAACGCCGCAGAAATTCCTGTTTGTCGACATTGCGAAACAGAGGCTGTACCGCCTGGTTGACGGCGTTGCCGTGAAGGAATACCCGGTGTCGTCGTCGAGGTTCGGCGTGGGCAACGCCGACGGCTCGCTCATGACGCCCGCGGGCGTGCACCGGGTGAAGGAAAAATACGGCCACGGCGCGCCCGTGGGCAGGGTATTTCGGGACCGCCTTGACACAGGAGAAACATGGACCGTGGGCGTCCCGGGCGAGAATCTTATCCTTACGAGAATATTGCGCCTCGAAGGATGCGAAGACGGGATCAACCGCGGCGAGGGCATCGATTCCTATGAGCGGTACATTTACATCCACGGCACCAACAACGAGAAGTCCGTGGGCGCGCCCGCGTCGCACGGCTGCGTGTGCATGAAGAACGCGGACATCGTGGAACTGTTCGACCACGTTCCGGAGGGTATGCTTGTCGTTATCGATTAACGGCGTGTCGTGCCGCCGCCTGCATTTCGCGGGCATCCTCGGCTCGGGCATGAGCGCGATCGCCCAGTACTGCGCATGGGACGGCGTGGTTGTGTCCGGCTCAGACCGTCTTCTCAATTCGGCGGACGTGCTGGACCTCCAGGACAAGCTCGTCAAGCTCGGCTGCATCCTTGTTCCGCAGGACGGATCCGGCGTCACCCGCGGCACCGACGCGCTCGTGGTGTCCACCGCAATCGAGGAGACAAACCCCGAGATCGCGGCCGCGCGTGCCGCGGGCATAGCGATCGTTCACCGGTCCGATGTGCTCGCGGCGGTCGTGGCATCAAAGGCGACCATCGCGGTCGCGGGCACGAGCGGAAAATCGACCGTCGCGGCAATGATATGGGAGTTCCTTGACGCATGCGGCAAGTCGCCCTCGCTCATTTCAGGCGCAGGCCTTGTGCGCCTGGAAAAGCAGGGGCTTGCGGGCAACGCCTTTATGGGCACGTCGGACATCCTTGTGATCGAGGCGGACGAAAGTGACGGCACGTGCGCAAAATACAAACCGTACTTGAGCGTGTTCCTCAACGTGTCCAAGGACCACAAGCCCGTGCCCGAAACGCTCTGCCTGTTTTCCGCGCTGGCGAGACAGTCGAACATCACCGTTGCCAACGCCGACGACCCGCAGCTCGCGGTCCTCGGCGCGCAGCGCACCTTCGGTCTCGAGGGAGACTTCGCGCCCGACAAGGGCTTTACCATTGCGCCCGGGATTTCATTTTCGCGCGGCGGCGTCACCTACACCCTTCCGCTGCCCGGAGCGCACAACCTGTCGAACCTTCTGGCCGCGCTGTGCGTGTGCGACACGCTCGGCTGCGACGGGCCGTCCCTGGCCCACGCGGCGGCGGAATACCAGGGCGTGCAGCGCAGGTTTTCGGTGGTGACTTTACAGAACGGCATCCGCATCATCGACGATTACGCCCACAACCCGGAAAAAATCCGCGCAGCCATCCGTGCCGCACGCCTGCTCTCCCCTCGCGTGCTTGCAGTGTTCCAGCCGCACGGCTTCGGCCCCACCCGGTTCCTCAAGGACGAATTCGTCGCCATGTTCGCAGAGGAATTGACATCCGACGACATGCTGTTTCTCCTCCCCATCTATTACGCGGGCGGCACCGCACAGAAGGACATCTCGTCGGACATTATCGCCGGCCTCGTGCGGGACAAGGGCAAAACCGTATCCGCCCCGCGCGACCGTGCTGAACTTGTCGCGCTTATCAAGCAGCACACCGGGGCTGGTGATGTTGTGCTTGTGATGGGCGCAAGAGATCCTTCTTTGCCGGCGCTGGTGGAGGAGATAAGGAAGAAGTTGAGAAGTTGAGGAGTTGAGAAGTTGAAGAGTTGGAGCGTTCGAGCGTTGGAGCGTTGATGAGTTGAGAAGAAAAGCGTTGAAACGTTGAATAGTTGAAGCGTTGAAAAGTAAAGAAAGAAACGTTAGTTGATGTGTGCGCATGCGTTTTGGCGCGGAAAGAAATAGTTGACTGAATAGAATTCCGTTGCCGCGCGTTAGGCAGGACTGGAGGCCGCGCAGGAGCGCGGTGCTGCCTGACCACGGCCCGCAGGGCATTCGTGGCAGGCAGCCCGAGGCCGGAGGCCGAGACCGGAAGCACGGCCGCCCCCATGTAGAGACTCTACATGGGGGAACGCCCAAAATCTTCAACTAATTTGCCGTCTCCCCTATTGTATTTTCCATTGTCGCAAACACTCTCATTCATCCAGAAAATAGAATAGAAATCCGGAGTTTTTTTTGCAGGACCCCAAATTTATCCGCAATTTCTGCATCATCGCGCACATCGACCACGGCAAGTCGACGCTGGCCGACCGCTTCCTCGAGATCACCGGCACGGTGGCGAAGGACCGGATGCAGGACCAGATCCTCGACGACATGGATCTCGAGCGCGAGCGCGGGATCACCATCAAGTCGCACCCCGTGCGCATGACCTACCGCGCCAAGGACGGCAGCGACTACTGCTTCAACCTCATCGACACGCCCGGCCACGTTGACTTTTCGTACGAGGTGTCGCGCTCGCTTGCGGCATGCGAAGGCGCCGTGCTCGTGGTGGACGCGAGCCAGGGCATCGAGGCGCAGACGCTCACCAACGTGTACCTTGCGCTCGGCAACGACCTCGAGATCATCCCGGTGATGAACAAGATAGACCTGCCGTCGGCCCACCCCGACGACGTGGCGCGGCAGATCTCCGACCTGCTCGGCGTCGACGCAGCCTCGATCCTGCGGTGCAGTGCGAAATCAGGCGCGGGGGTCGACGCGATCCTCGAACGTATCGTGGCCGCCGTTCCGCCGCCCGCGGGTTCCGTCGACCGACCGCTCAAGGCCCTGATATTCGATTCGAAGTTCGACCCGTTCCGCGGCGCCGTGGCGTACGTGCGCGTGTTCGACGGCCAGATCAAGGCACGCGACATGGTGAAGTTTTTCTTTCGCGGCAGCGAGCATGAGGTGATGGAAGTTGGATTCTTCCGTCTCGGCAGGACGCCGGAAGACGTGCTCACCCCCGGCCAGGTGGGCTACGTTATCGCGAATATCAAGACGGTGTCGGACATCAAGATCGGCGATACGATCACCCTCAAGACCGGCGGCGCCGATGCGCCGGTCGCGGGCTACAAAGAGGTGAAGCCCATGGTGTTCTCGGGCATTTACCCGGTTGACAAAGACGATTACGAGAACCTGCGCTCGTCGCTGGAAAAACTCACGCTCAACGACTCGTCGCTTTCCTACGTGCCCGAAACGTCCGGGGCGCTTGGGTTCGGGTTCCGCGCCGGGTTTCTCGGCCTCCTCCACATGGAGGTGGTGCAGGAGCGGCTGTTCCGCGAATACAATGTCAACATCATCACCACGGTCCCCAACGTAAGGTACAAGATTCTTACCCGCAACAAGGAGGAGCTGTACATCGAGAGCCCGGCCAAGCTCCCGCCTCCCAATTACCTCGAATCCGTTTCGGAGCCGATGGACAAGGTGCAGATCATCACGCCCACCGAATTCGTGGGCGCCATCATGAAGCTGTGCGAGGACAAGCGCGGGATCATGGGCACCATGGAATACCTTGAACCCACACGCGTGTGCATGAACTACAGACTCCCGCTCTCGGAAATAATCATCGATTTCTTCGACACGCTCAAGAGCATTTCAAAGGGCTATGCCTCCATGGATTACGAGTTCGACTCGTTCCAGGAAAACGACCTTGTCAAGCTCGACATCCTCATCAACGGCGCGCTCGTGGACGCGTTCTCGACCATCATCCACAAGGAAAAATCGTACGCCTACGGCCAGATGATCACCTCCAAGCTCAAGGAGCTCATTCCGCGCCAGCAGTACGAGGTGGCGATCCAGGCGGCAATCGGGGGCCGTGTGATCGCGCGCACCACGGTAAAGGCATACCGCAAGGACGTGACCTCAAAGTGCTACGGCGGCGACATCACGCGCAAGCGCAAGCTCCTTGAAAAGCAGAAGGAAGGAAAAAAGCGGATGAAGCAGGTGGGCAACGTGGAAATACCGCAGGAGGCGTTCCTGGCGGTATTGAGCAGGGAGTAGCCGTGGCGCCTGTTGTGAACGGAAAGCGGGCGGCGCCGCTTGACGGCCGCGTTATCACTTACCGTATTGTCAAGTTTGCGGTCATTGTCCTCCTGTGCGCAGCGGCAATCAAACTGTTCGTGCTCGACACCGTGCTGGTCCGCACCGACCAGATGGAACCCGCGCTTGCCGACGGCGACCGGGTGCTGGTGCTCAAGCTGCTCCGGGTGTGGCCGCTGTCGGAGCTTTTTCTCCCCTCCCGAGCAAGTCCGGTCGTGTTCGCCAATCCCGTAATCGGCGGGAAGCCCTCGATCCTCCGGGTCGCCGCGGTTTCCGGCGACAGCGTCGTAATACGCAGGGGCTCGTGCCGCATCCTTAACAAGCGCACAGTTGCCCGCTCTTCCCTGCCGGCCGGCGAGGAGCCCCTGCCGCCGGAATACTCGCCGCGCGATTCCATGCCGCTGTACGTAGTGCCCGCGAAAGGGACAACGGTCGCCCTCGACTCCCTGCCGCTGCGGGACTTTTTTTTCGCGGCCGCGCTTATCCGGCAGGAGCATCCGGGCGAACGGTTCTCGGTGCGGCCGTTGGTGTTTGTCAACGGCGCTGCCGCCGACACCCTTTACACCAGGGATTTCTCTCTTTACAAAGGCCGGATCGATTCGGTGCCGGCGCAGTACGAGTTCGACTGGTTTTTCTGGGACAGGATGCGCGACTACCTGTCGCATTCACAAACAGGAAAAGACGTCTTCCTGGCCTTTTCGCTCATCCGGAACGGGGAGAAAATGTACGGGTACACATTTACCAGATCATGTATTTTTCTTCTCGCCGACGACTGGCAAAAAGGGTTTGATTCGCGGTATTTCGGGCCGGTCGTGGCCTCATCTGTCAAGGGCCGCGCGGTCTGCGTCCTGTGGTCGTTCGCCCCGTCCGGATCCGGCAGCGTCCACCTGAGGGCGAACAGGTTCTTCAGAATCATCAAGTAACCGGCGATTTCATGAAAAAAAAAGGATATTTCGGACGCGTTCGGCGGACAGTACGCGCCCGAGACGCTCATGCCCGCGCTTGCGGCCATCGAAAAGGCATACAATACCGCGAAACGGGACAAGGCGTTCACGAATGAATTCCATTCCCTTCTCAGGAACTACTGCGGCCGCCCCACGCCGCTCTACTTTGCAAAGAGCCTGACCAAAAAACTCGGCGGCGCGCGCATCTACATCAAGCGCGAAGACCTCAACCACACCGGCGCGCACAAGATAACCAACTCCCTGGGCCAGACGCTCCTCGGCGCGTACATGGGCAAGACCCGCGTGATCGCCGAAACCGGCGCGGGCCAGCACGGCGTGGCCACGGCCACGGCGGCGGCGCTGCTTTCGCTGAAATGCGATATCTACATGGGAACAGTTGACATGGCGCGACAGCGGCCCAATGTGTTCCGCATGGACCTTCTCGGCGCCAAGGTGATCCCGGTCGAAAGCGGCAACAAGACGCTCAAGGACGCGGTGAACGAGGCGCTCCGCGACTGGACGCTTTCGTGCCCGTACACGCATTACGTGTTCGGCTCGGCGCTCGGGCCGCACCCCTTCCCGACCATGGTGCGTGATTTTCAGAGCGTGATCGGCTCAGAGACAAGGCGCCAGATACTCGCCGCAGAAGGCAGGCTGCCCGACGAAATCGTCGCGTGCGTGGGCGGCGGGTCAAACGCCATCGGCATTTTTTCCGCGTTCCTCGAAGACAAGCGCGTGTCGCTCACCGGCGTCGAGGCGGGCGGTCTGGGACTCGCCACAAAAAAACACGCCACACGGCTCACGCCGACAACAATGTCGCGCCCGGGCATTCTGCACGGATCGCTTTCCTATGTGCTGCAGGACGCTCACGGCCAGATCGCCACCACGCATTCGGTGTCGGCAGGACTCGACTACTCCGGCGTGGGGCCGCAGCATTCCTATTTGTATACGAGCGACCGCGCGCGCTATACCTATGCGACCGACAGGGAATCGGTGGACGCGTTTTGCATGCTGTGCGAATGCGAAGGCATCATCCCGGCGCTGGAGTCCGCGCATGCGTTCGCGTACGCAATCAAGGCCGCGCCGAAAATGGCGAAGAACAAGATCATGGTGATAAACCTGTCTGGACGGGGCGACAAGGACATTTATCACGTGGCAGAGTACCTCGGAAAGAAGATATAACCTATAATTGACAGTTGACGGTTGACAGTTGGCAGTTAACGGCGAGAAAATATCATGAACCGATATTCAAATATTTTTAAGTCGCTCAAGCAGCACAACGAAATCGCATTTGTCCCGTTCACCGTTGCGGGTGACCCGGACATTCGGACGAGCGAGTCGATTCTCAAGGCATATATCGACAGCGGCGCGGACATCCTTGAAATCGGCTACCCTTTCTCCGACCCCGTTGCCGACGGCCCGATCAACCAGCGCGCCGCGATACGGTCCATAGATGCCGGCTTGACGCACGCGTCTTTTTTCAGGCTCATTAGGAATATCCGCGCGTATTCCGATTGCCCCATAGGAATATTGATGTACGCAAATTCGGCACGGCACCTTGGCTATGATACCTTCTGCAAACGCGCGGCCGATAGCGGCATAGACAGCCTGCTCGTCGCCGACATGCCGCCCGAGGAATCGGCCGAGCTTTCCGCCGCAATGAGAAAGCATGGTTTGCAAACCGTATATATTGTTTCGGAACTCACGCCCAATGAGCGCATGCAATATATATGCAAGCACGTCACCGGCTTTGTGTATGTTGTTTCGCGTTTGGGAACGACAGGTGTGCAGAGAAAACTCAATGTGACCGTTGATACCACGCTTGCGAGGCTCCGAAAAGTGACGAATAAACCACTATACGTCGGGTTCGGGATTTCAACACCCGATCATGTTCGTCACATGAAAGCGGCCGGGGCAGATGGCGCGATTGTGGGAAGCGCGTTGGTAAAGATTGTTGAGGAGAATTTGAAGAATAAGGGGAGAATGATAAGGTGATGACGAAGAGTGTGAAGGGATTTAAGAAGGCAACCCGATAATTTTGAAAGACATAATGTCGGGGGAGAAGTTTACCCCGTCGGGTACTTCCAAGGGTCGTCTCCCCCGGTCTCGGCCCTACGGTCCTCGACACTCCCCTCTCCAGGGTGTCCCCCTAGAGAGGCCGGTTGCAAGAATCAAGCACCTGTGCGGGGGCACCCTTGGAGAGCAGTGGGATCTGCAATGAACATTCGCATTTGTAGATTGAAAGGAATGATTGTCATTGCGAGCCACTCGACAGAACTCGGGATAAACTCCGCGAAGCAATCTCCAGTTGTGCTGAACTTGTATCACCAGTTTCATCGCCATCGTTCCTCACCTCACTACCGCCACTTTCTCCCTCTTCCCAAAACTCCCCGCTTTGAAAACCATGCAATACATGCCGTGCGGCCATGGTGCCGTTGGAATTCTCAGCGCATACGAACCGGGGCCCTGGCTCTTGTTGACATACGAGTAGACCAGCCTGCCCTTCATGTCGTAGAAATCGGCGCTCACACGGCATTGCCGGGGCAGAGAATACCGGAGGACCGGGAACGCCGCTTGGCACGCAAATGACAAGGGTGCCACGGGGTCGTACTCCACAATGGTGGAAGGCGCAAACGCGATGCTGTCGCGGATGGTCATGCGGCCGATGTGCTTGGCATAGGACGAATCTGTCGGATCAGTCAGGTCATTAACCAGTAGAACCTTCGTGCCTGCAGGAATAGTGTTCTCTTCGGTGAAGCACATCGAATCCGGTTTGGGGCCAAGCACCGGGGAGATGTCCACCTGTTCATTGACAGTTGCGTTGTTGGCGGCGTGAGCGATATTCGCCAGCCATTGGCAGTTTATAGCGGGGTTCTTGGTGCCGAAGATTTTTTGTGCAGTGCCAAGGGTGTCCAGAAGCGCCCCGTTCGGCATGTTGACGGCAATATAGTATTCGAACAAGTTCGGACCGGAACCGGCGGTCCAGGATGGCGGTACTGCAAACGTGAGAGAAAAGCCCGGTAGATGGTAGGATTCCATGACCGTTCCGGATATGTCAAGGTATTTAAACATCACGGTCTTGATGACGAAAGAAAGCGAATCGCCGGCCAAGAGGGTCACCCGCCTTCCGTACACGCCTGCATTTATAATGTAGTCGACCTTGGTGACGGATTTCTTCATTGCAGAATCCCACTCCGGGAAGAGACGGCAGCCGGACAAATTGGTCTTGGAAAAACTGTCGGCCTGCCCGGCGGAAAAATCAATACGAGTGGAGCCTGGAGTCACCTCTCCTACGTAGGCATTGTTTGAGTCGGTTATTGTAAGGCCGACGAGATCGGTTATGGAGTTAAGCGCGGGCATTTTGCCTTTGCAGAAACTCGTCAGCCACACATTGCGATGAACGATTGACAGCTGCAGATCGAGGCCTGTATAGTTGAACACCGTGTAATTGAAAAAACCTTTGCTGATGTCCAGGTAATCCACGTTCAACGTATCGGTGATGGCATACTCGTTGGTGAATATGCGCTGATATCCCGCAAGCATCGAATCGAGCGCCACCACCTTGGTTGCAATAAGGCCGTTGAGCGAAAAAATGACCCGCAGGTTGTCTCCCGCGACAAACGCACCGGTTGTTGAAGGCGTGACTGCGATTGACACGGTCATTACGCTGTCTATGGTCTTCGCCCGTGCATCGAACTGCAAATTTCCGGAGGAATTGGGCTGGAGATTATTTATCGTGGATGAGCCAAGGGTCCCGGCGTTAACAGTCAGCGCAGCGAAGGTTGCCCCGGAATTGTTCGCCACAACCACATTCACACTCTGGGCCGCATCCATCAACTCGACATGGTACACATATTTGATGACAAACGGAATGCCGGGTGATGCAATCTGGGTCCCGGCCGCGTAGGTGCCTGCAAGCGGAATGAAAAGAGTTTCGGCAGGCGCGCCGCTAAGAGGGATGGGGCCGAACACGTCGGCATAATATTTATCCGCCATCGTGTCCTGGTGCATCTCAAAGGAGAATGTTCCGCCCATTGAAGCGGAAGATGCGAGCGGCCGCGCTTGGGTATTAACGGTTAGAAACAGGAGTGTGACTGCCGCGAGCGCAAAAGCCGCAGAAAATCGGGATGATTTCATGAGAACCTCCATTTATATCTGCGGCGGGAAGACTTTCATGTCGGTCCGTGCCCCTAAATCCCCGGTTTCTGAAACCTCCGTTCCCCCTCCTCGATTTCCTCAACGAGCTTCTCAAACGTCAACTTATCGGTCTGCGACGCGGGCCGCTGGCGCACGCCGGCGATGATGCCCGCCACGTAATTCCTGGCGAAGTCGTCGGGCGTGGTGGGGATGCAGCGGTTTTCGTCCTCGATGACATCGAGCACGTCGCGCAGGGGAACGGAAGCGAAATCGCGGGTGGGCACATAGGCGTCCTTGCCGCTGCTGTTGCCGCCTATCGAGTGGAGAAACCCCCACCGCTTCAGGGAGTTTACAATGCCCAGCGCCTGCGTTTCGGTCATCTCGTACTTCTTCATGAAGTGGGACAGGGTGGGCGGATTTTTATGCGCGAGAAACGCGGACACGGCGTCGATCATCACGCGGAGGCTCATATAGGTCTTGTAGTCGCTGATCCGCCGTTCCCACCGTTTCTTGGCGCGGAGCAGCGGCCTGAAGTTCTGCGCGACAAACGCGACTTCGGCGCCGAACAGGACAAAGCACGAGGCAAGAAACAGCGAGATGAGAAAGAAGAGAAAGATCCCGAACGCGCCGTAGATGGTGAGCGTCTGCGCATTGAAGCTCACATACAGGGAAAAGCAGTAGCGCTCGAGTTCGAACAGCAGGCCCGACACTATGCCGCCCAGGGCGGCCTGCCTGAACCTTACCTTGGTGTTGGGAACCACCCAGACAAAAACCGTGAATGCCAGCACGATGAGCACGAACGAGAGCACGTCAAGCGAGTAAATGTAGACCGTCTTGATGTCGGGCATGATGTTGCGACGCACCTGAAACGAAGCGAAGAACAAAACAGGGCTGTAGACCATCACCATGGTGAAGGTGCGGAGGCGCACGAAGAATGAGCGCGACCGCGGCACTTTCCAGATGATGTTGAGCGCCTCTTCCACGGTGCCGAACAGGCTCAGCGTGACAATGATGAGCACGCCGATGCCCCACCCCTTCACCTTCTGCGCATTAGTAAAGAATGTGCTCAGGTGCGCAAGCACGGTCTGGGGCGCGAACGGGAGGAAAAACGCCAGCACCTTCTCCATTTGCGGCAGCGGCACGTCCATGACTTTGGTCATCACCAGCGAAATGCACACCAGAAGCGGAATGAGGGTGAGCAGCAGGGCAAACGCCAGCGCGGAGGCGCGCGTGATGCAATGGTTCTGAAGGTATTCATCGAAGACGATCCGCACGAACGTGGCAAATTTGAGAACCGGGTACGAAATCCTGCGCCGGTTGATGCGCAGCGATTCCAGGGCCGCTTTCGGGTTGGTATGGTATTCCCGCCAGAACTTGAGCGACAGGAGAAGCACTGGTGACGATCCCTCCGATTGTCTATCTTTTGTTGCCGGCGCGCCATGCTGCGCCGCAGCGCTGCAGCGCGGTGGCAAATCCGAGAGCGGCGATAATACCGAGTCCCCACAACATTAATGCGGGACCCAAGAGGAGGCATGCAATGATGATGACAATGCGTTCGGGCCGCTGAAGGATTCCCTCCTTGCACGCTATGCCCGCGCCCTCGCAGCGCGCCCTCACATAGCTTACCATCTGCGAGCCTGCATGGGCAAGAAAAGCAAGATAAATTCCTGCTTCGCCGTGCGTCGGGTTGGCTGCGTAGTAAAGCAGCAACCCGAAAAACCACGCCGTCTCGGTGACCCTGTCGGCTGCGGAGTCGAGTACCGCGCCAAAGCGCGTCTGCTTGCCCGTTTCACGCGACACGAGCCCGTCGAGCCCGTCCATGCATGACCCGCAGAACACCAGCAGCGCGGCGAGCGGCCAATGTCCTCTTGCGCAGCAATACGCTGCAATGACAGACAGCACGACCCCGCCAAGGCTAATTGCATGGGGATGAATTCCGGCCTTTGCGAAAATGTCCGCAACAGGTTTCAAGACAGAATTATAGAACGGCTTGAGGCCTTCTATCATGATTTCTTTTCCGGAATTTCTTGCATGATCCTGACGAGGGATTCCTCCACCTAAAAAAATACGCCCCGCCGCGATTGCAATAAAGATAAGACTCCGTAGCTCACTTCTTCCCTGCGCTCAGGCCTGAATTGGTACCAACGGCCAATGAGATAAAATCGGCAATAGTCTTCTGCCCGGCGCCAGGCCGGACCGGAGGTCCCGCTAGAGCGGGATGCCGCCCGGACCCGGCCGCGTACTCGCGGCATAGGGCCGAGGCGGCCCGAGGGCGAGCCCGAGACCGGAGGGAGGGCCGCCGACACGCTTCAGCGTGGCGGGGCGCCCACGTTTTCTATCTTAATTGATTCACGAATATTAACAAAGCCCCAACCAATTTCCTTGAATAATAAAACGAGGATAATCTATATTAGTCACCTGCAAAAAGGAACAAACGCGAAATTATCAGGAGGCTTTTATGTCGAAAACATGTGAAGTGTGCGGAAAACATCCGGAATCCGGTAATACCCTGTCGCACGCGCACAACGTCAACAAGAGAATCTTTTTCCCCAATCTTCGCACCATAAAGACAAAGGTGAACGGCACGTCACGCCACATGAAAGTGTGCATGAAATGCCTCAAGGCGATGGCAAAAACATAGGAAGCCGAATAGCGCGAAAAGAAAAAGCCCCGGCACAACTGACCGGGGCTTTTTTCATCTATTGCCGCAGGACTTCAGTTACCCGTCTTTAGAACCGGCAGCGCGCCCATGGTTCCCACTTTCCTGCCCGCAGGCACCACAAAGTAAAGACCGGCCGGAAAATTCGACCTGCCGAATGTTGCGCGGTCAAAAACACCGACCCTTCTTCCCCGCACGTCGTATACCGTGCTCCCCCTGCCGAAAACCGGCACAGCGGATCTAAGTCCAGGCGCGGGAATCCGTGATATCACCGGAAGGGCGGCGCACCTCGCGCCGGTGCTGTCGCCGCCGGCCACAAAGTAACTGCACGCCATCGACGTCTGCTTGCTCGCGTAGAGCCCGAACCCATCCACGCGGAAATCGGCGGGAATGGGCACGGAGTCCTGCACGCCGCCGTTTATCAGAAAGACCCATTTCTTGGCGTATTGAAGGACCTCGATGGTGTCGGTGCCGAGGCCGCCGTAGACGATCCCGACCGCGATATGCGAGCTTATGGTGGGGCTGTCGGGGTTGACAATCGAGTAGTGGCGGGATGAGTCGACGCAAAACGCGAACGGCGTCACCCTGTTCGAATCGCTTTCCACAAAAGCAACGCCGTAGGCCCCGGCGCCGCTCTTGTGCGACACCACGGCCTTGATGGACCCCTTCGGATTAATCCCGTCGGTGTAGATGGTGCTCGAATAAACCGCGTCGGTGTTGTTGAGCACCAGCTGCCCGCCGCCGAAGGTGGCCTCACCCGCAGAGGGGCTCGACCACGCGTCGCTCGCGGTTGTCAGAAAGGAATCGGCATAGCAGGCCGACAGGGGTGGGGGTGTCGCCTGGTCGGTCATGAGCACGTTGTCCACCTTGATGGTCGCCTTTTGAGGAACGAGAATGCCGATGTCGCCGCTTGCGAAGGTCGCGTCGCTGAACCTGCGTTATGTAATGATCGTTGCAGAACACGTCGAATACGCTGCCCGTCTTGCTGACCAGGATTGTGTTCGTGGCGGGAAGCTGCTTGATAAATGGGCTGAACTTGTCCTTTAGGTCGGGCTGCGCGGACGCTGTGTACTTAACGCAGAAAGAGATATTGCGTGTTGCCGAGCAGCGTCGCGTAACCCGAAACGGTCGTTGAGTTGAGGCAGAACATGAGGCCGGCGCCGTTTACCGAGGAATCGGCTATGGTAAACGTCGCCGAAAGGCTGAACGTGGAGGGCTTGGTACCGGTGAACAGATGCATGTAAAACGCGCTGTAGGTGGCATCGGGGTTCTTGAGCACAAGCGCTCCTCCCGGTAGGTTGCCGTAAATCCCTGCGCCGCCAGCGCGTTCCAGTTGAGTTTGGACGCATTGGTGTCCGAAAAATTATCCGAAAAGATGGTGGCCGCCCCGGAAGAACCGGCAATAGTCATGGCACAGGCCATGGCAATGATGGTTTTAACGCTGTTCATGGCTGTTTCCTTTGCTTGGGTTATTGGAACAGTCTATATACCATGGAGTATACAACTACTATCTGTGGCAAGTCAATACCAGAGGCACGCGCGCCTGGATTATGTCCTGATTCCCTATTCCTTATTATATTGTCGCGGAAAAGGGGGAAAAGGGTCAAATAAATAATGACCAATTCTAAAAAATACTTGGGCGCCCCGCCGCAGTACGGCGGCGGCCCTCCTTCCAGGCTCGGCCTTTCGGCCTCGTTGCCGCCTGTCCCAACCGCCTTCGGCTAGGGATCAGGCGGCAATGCGCTCCAGCGCACCTTCCAGTCCGGCCTGGCGCGCGGCAGAGGGAATCTATTCTGTCAATTTACCCCTCTTGCGCCAATTGGCATCCGCCTAAAATTTACTGTCAACTGCCAACTGTCAATCGCCAACTTGTTCATGTCTTTTCTTCTCAACTCCTCAACCACTCAACTTTTGTCTATTCAACGCTTCAACTTTTCAACGTTTCAACTTTTCAACAACTCTTCTAGGTGCCCCCGCAGCAGAAGTTTCTTTCTTGCAAATCAACTTACTTGGGGGCTACCCAGGAGGGGGTAGCGGAAGACCGGCGCGTAGTTGGCCTGCGTTGCTATTTGGAAGCGCGCCGGGCTGAAGCGAGGGGGAGCCTTCCCCCACATGAAGACTTTATTAAAGCTGAATTGTAATCGATTCTTCGACCTCACCGCATTTCCCCTTTGTATTTTTGTCTTGTAAAAAACGTCTGCAGAAGGAAACAAATGTCCGAAAATCTCATCATCATCGGTTCCGGGCCTGCGGGCCTTACCGCGTCGATCTACGCGTCCAGGTCGAACCTCAAGCCGCTTCTTATCGAAGGGTTCCAGGCGGGCGGGATTCCGGGCGGCCAGCTCATGCTCACCACCGACATCGAGAATTTCCCCGGTTTTAAGGACGGGATAAGCGGCCAGAAACTCATGGCCGAAATGCGCGAACAGGCGAGCCGGTTCGGCGTCAGGTTCGTCACCGAGGATGTCGAATCCGTCAAGCTCGATGCCGGGCCGTTCACCATCACCTCTGCGGGCGGCGGGACCTATCAGGCCTGCTCGCTCATCGTCGCCACCGGCGCCGTTGCGCGGCGCCTTCCCCTGGAATCGGAGAAGAAGTTCTTCGGGCGCGGCATCTCGGCCTGCGCGGTGTGCGACGGCGCGCTTCCCGTGTTCCGCAACAAACCGCTTGCCGTGATCGGCGGCGGGGACACCGCGGTCGAGGAGGCGCTCCACCTCGCAAAATTCGGCTCCAGAATCTACATGATTCACCGGCGCGATTCCCTTCGCGCAAGCACCATCATGCAACAGCGCGCCCTCGGGCACGGGAAGATCGAAATCCTGTGGAACAAGGTCGTTGAGGAATTCGTGGGCGACAAAGCGCTGTCGGGCATCAAACTCAGGGACACGCATACGGGCGAAACCTCGGCTCTCGAGGTGCGCGGCGCGTTCGAGGCGATAGGCCACCGACCCAACACGGAGTTTCTGGCCGGCCAGCTCAGGCTCACCGAGGCGGGATACATTTTTACGCACCCCGGCACGGCCCAGACTTCGGTGGAGGGCGTATTCGCGGCCGGCGACGTGCAGGACTTCCGCTACCGCCAGGCAATCACGGCCGCGGGCAGCGGCTGCATGGCCGCGCTTGACGCGCAGAAATGGCTCACGGAGAAAGGATTCTGCTGAAGCATGAACTGCTACCGCCATCCTCAATCGCCGGCACTCGCAATCTGTAAACGCTGCGGCAAAGGCCTGTGCGGGGAGTGTTCCATGGCGGCGCCGGACGGCATGGTGTGCAGGGAACCGTGCGGTTCTCCAAACGGGGAGCGCGCTTCGCGGCATGCGGCATTCGCCTTTGTCAATTCCGTCCTCCGGATGGTCGCAGCCGTGCTGGTGATCGCCGCCGCAATTCTGCTTGCCTCCTTTGTCCTGCAGTCGAGGAGGCAGGCCGCTTCCGCCGACGCCGGCGAGGACGAGGGACTCGAAACCAGAATCGAAAAGGGAATCTACAACGCTCCCCCGCTCGACACGCTGCTGTTTAAACAGCGAAAGATCTATTTCAGCAACGACATCAACGAACTCACCTGTTCGTGGCTCGCGAAACAGCTACTTCTCCTGGCCGGCGCCGGCGACACCAGGGACATCAACCTGTACCTGTGCTCCTCGGGCGGCAACATCGCCGACGCAAAAGCCGTGTGCAATGTTATGCGGAGCCTTGGCGCACGAGTCAACATTTATGCTTCGGGCTTCTGCGCCTCATCGGGCGTGAGGATCCTGGCGGCGGCCACGGGCCTGCGGGCCGCTTACGGAAACACGGTCTTTATGTTTCACGGCCAGGACCTGCGCCTTTCCGGCAAAGACCACACCTACGACGCAGTCGCCAAGGACCTTGACTTGGAGGAATGGCGGTCCATGACCGACATCCCGGAATCCATGATTATTGACACATCGGAAGTATACTTTTCACCCCAAGAGGCGCTGAAATACAGGGTGATCGACACCATCATCGCGCTGCCCAAACGGTACGACAGGAAGGAAAAGTGACAAGCGAGAAAGATCGCTTTGCGGCCGACGTGACGCATCATACAATCTCACCTCGCGGGTTTGACTTCTGTACACCCAATTCCATTCTTGAAAAACCATTTTCCCATAAATGAGAATTTCCTCATACATTCCAACCCTCGCCAAGTGTGCACTCCTGCTTTTGTGATGGTATGAGAATTGCGGATAAAAGTGGATTGACGCATTCCATTCATCAAAAAGGAGTTTCCCTCAATAAGAATACAGGGCGCATCGGTCGCAGAGGCAGCCCCCTCAATGTTAAAACGCAAACAATCTTTTTTATCAACAAGGAGACAATTATGAAAACAACAGCACACATTCTCACCGCACTTGTTCTGCTGGTTTCATTTGCAAGCACGCCCGCTCACACCATGGACAATGACTCGATGATGATGATGAAACCCACCCACCATTTCAGGTACATCAGTCCCGGGTTCTCCTGGATCGGTTTCGGCGACCTCAACAATTATCTTGGATCGCTGGGCTATTCACGTTTCCCGGCACAAGCATGGACGCTGACTTTGGGCAGCTATAAAGACTGGGACAGGTTCATCATGGAACACCATATCATGGCCAGGATCTGGGGAGACAATCTCAATGCGGGGCTGCGCACCTCGCTGGGCATGGGAGAGATCGTTGCCGATGCAGGCTTTAACGTGTTGCCGCCTGCCATGCCCGTCGACCTGTATCCTTACCTTGGGCTGCGGAGTCGGCCTTAATTGCATGAACTTCCGGAGCAACACAAAAGCACTGCCGGATCTCCTCAACTCAACGGAACCCAATTCCATGGTGTGGCAGGCCACTCCCCTGTTTGATATCGGCCTGGGCTCCAATTACCTTCTTGCCAGTAAGGATGGAACAATGGGCTTTTCCTTTGGCCTCAGGGCGGGATACCTGGTCGATCTCTATTCGGGAAAGAAGTGGTATTCGGGAGGTACAACCGTAACCGGCCTGCCGTCGATCATGCAAAACGGCGCCTACATCCGCCTCGTGCTGGGAGGATGGGGCAAGCATCCTCATCACCACATGGAAGCACAGGAGAAATAGAGATACGATGGAACGCCCGGCCAATACATCAAGAGCAAGAGCCGGGCGTTTCCAAAAATCGCGTGTAGAGAAGATTACAGGTCCCGAGGCGCGCGAGTGAGCAGACGTAAACAAAGGAGGATCAATGCGCGGCTTGATTCCGTGTGCCATGGTGCTGCTTTTGGCATTCGGAAATTCTTTCGGGAAGATTCATTCTTGGAAAGGTGTGGTTCATTTGTGCGCGGTTCCTTTCATTGAAGCCACGGGAATTTATTCCGACGTACGAATGCTGCAGACTGCCCAGCAAACCGGAACAAGAGCCGGGGCAATTACGAATTTGTGCCTCCTGGGCGCTCAGGCCGGATTGGGAGCGACCATCCTGTTTACAAACGACGACCTTCCTCCGGTGGTAAGGGTCATTCACCGGATCGTCGGCTCCTGTGTCATTGCTTCTGCGTTATGGATAAGCATCGAAGGGTCGCTTGACAAGGGCGTGCCTCAAACCGCGCGCTACACCGCCTACGGGCACACTGTGTTTGCCGCGGCGCCGCTGATCTTGTTTACGTTCTAGGTTGAGGTCGCGGTGTGGCGGGTCTGTTGCCGCCGCATTTTCACCTTAATGGCGCGGGCAGGAGAGAAATTGCTGTACGCCGCTGTTTTCCTATTGTTGAACCGGGAAAGGGGTTCATTATGAACACGCCGCGCCGCGGGACAGTTCGTGTGCGCACGGCTCCAAGAATTCTTCTGCAGCTCTTCGTTCTTGTTGCGGCAGTCGTGGGTTTGACGGGATGCCTGGGGTTCCCGCATGACCGTTCAAAGGTTTTACTTGAGGGAGTGGACATCGATCAGACGCTAAAGATTGCAGAAATGGAAATCGACAAGGGAACAATTGGGTGCGTGCTGGGAGTATGGGCAATCCGCGATCAGGTGATAACGCCGAGTCAGGCGGCCAGGATCAGCGACCTTTATTTTTCCCGTATTGACTCTGTTTACTGGAGTTTCAACTACTGGCATTTGACGTGGGCAATTGCAGACTTTTACAAAAACGGCAACGATTCAACGCGTACCGTGCTCCAGAAGGCGTACCACGATGCTAAGGAGCGTGCCGATTACCTGGGCGGCCTTGCCGACAGATTTGTCAACGGCGACAAACTCTATATGGGTGATGTCCACGCTCTCGCGCGGCGTTATGCAGAAACTCACGTGGTGGTTCCGGGAAACCCGAAATATCTTCAATCATTCGAGGAGTACCTCAAGAAGCACCCCCAACGCGACAAGAAACCACGTCCCTCGTCTTAAACACCACTAGGTGAATGGAGCCACGCCTTTTCTCCTTTCGGCGTTATCCTCGGGACTTTCTATTCTAATTGTCCTTGCATCCGTTCTACGCATGAATTGATTTTCAAGCAGACCTCTGCAAAGCAAAGAATTTTTATCCGCAAAACATCCGACGCCGCATTGACTATGACAAGCCCGCCCAAAACCGCCGCGAACCGCCTGCGAGGAATCTTCCATCTCTATGGAAAGAGACATACTTAACAGTCGCTCGCTAACCCCGAAGCAAGCTTCGAGGAATGCGCTCGCTGTGGGATTCATCGGAACCGGCATCGGCCTTGCCATTGTCAAGAGCGTGGTCGACAAGCACGGCGAAACCACGTGGGTCGAAGGCGAGGAGAACAAGGACTTTTACGGGAGGTGTCTGGAATTTCCTGCTCCTGATAGGTGAATCATAAAAGGTTTTCCGCTCGTTTAGTTTTGCAGGCAACAAATGCATTTATCTTCGGGAGATTCGTGGGAGGCATTTATATTAATGTTACGTTGCGAAGAATTCCGGCGTTCCGTAAGATCGTGAAAATTGCGCCTTATCCGTCCCCCACTTTTCCCCGGAACCTGAAAAACCATGAGAAACCACAAGCTCCTTCTTGTCGAAGACGATGAAGCCTCTCTTTTCGCCTACGAACGATACCTTGTGAAGAACGGATTTGCAACACAAAGCGCCGCCAGCCTTGCGGACGCAAAGAAGGCGGTTGCGGCAGACCGGTTCGACGCCATCGTGCTCGATCTCAAGTTGCCGGACGGTTACTCCCTCGATTGGCTTCCGGAACTTAAGCAGGGACATCCCCACCTTCCGGTTATCGTGATAACGGGCAGCAGCGACATTCCCACGGCGGTGAAGGCCACCAAGAACGGCGCCGAAGACTTCCTCACCAAGCCTGTCGAAATGACCGATCTGCTCGCCTCGTTGCAGAAGGCCCTCGAAATAGGGTCGCTTCGGAAGCTGGCGCTTGTTCAGACCAGGCTTGTCAAACAGGACGAACCATATTTCGGAACCGCCCCGGCAATCACCGAGGTCATGGAGCACGCGGCAGTTGCCGCGGCAAACGACACGGTCGTCCTCATTCTCGGTGAAACAGGCACCGGCAAGGGCGTGCTCGCAAAATGGATACATAACCACAGCGACAGGAAATCCGAGGCCTTTGTCGAAGTAAACTGTTCCAGCCTCAAGGGCGAGCTATTGCGGAGCGAATTGTTCGGCCATGTAAAGGGAGCGTTTACGTCTTCCATCAAGGACCGGGAAGGCCTTATTGAAGTTGCCGACGGAGGCACGCTCTTCCTCGATGAAATCGGGGATATGGATATGGAGGTCCAGACGCAGCTCCTCAAGACCATCGAGGAAAAATCTTTCCGGAGAATCGGAGAGAACAATCTCAGGAAGAGCGATTTCAGATTGATATGTGCGACAAACCGCGACCTTCTCAAGGAGACCGAAAGCGGGAGGTTCAGGAACGACCTGTACTACCGCATCTGTGTTTTTCCCGTGCGCCTGCCCGCGCTGCGCGAAAGAAAAGAGGATGTCCACGAATTATGCGATCGGATCCTCAAGAGCTTCGATTATCCCCACTTGCCCCTGTCAACCCCCGTGGTCCAGCTTCTCGCCGGCTACGCATGGCCGGGAAACATAAGGGAACTCAGGAACATGCTGGAACGGGCGTTCCTGCTCGCCCGCGGACAGGAAATTACCCCCGCGCACTTCCCGGGCCTGAGCGCCGGCGCGTTTGCCCCGCCGCAGGGCGGCAAGGATGTTTCGCTGGTGACCCTCGGGGAGATGGAAACGCTTCACATCAAAGGGGTGCTTGACAAGTGCGCAGGCGACAAGTACAAAGCCAGCGAGATTCTCGGCATTTCACTTTCGTCGCTGTACAGGAAACTTACGAAGACCGGCGGCGAAACCTGACCCCGGGACCGGCTCTGCCGAATCCGGGTTGCCGCCGCGCCTGTCCGTATCGCCCGATCTTCGCCGGTCGCCGCAACCGTGGAATCAATATTCCGGTTTATACCCCAGGTTCCTGATTACCTCCCGCAAATTCTCGGCCTTCTTGTTTTGGCGGAACCTGATACCCTGGATCGCGCCAAACATCGGTGAGGCTGGTGGAAGATGCGCAGCCGAACATCTGGCTTGCCAGAAAACCGAATGACGCCACTACAATCGTTTTGGCAAATGTATTCATAATTGAACCCCTACTGGTACGATATGCGAATGCAGATAATAAGAGGACAATTTCACCAAAGGAATCTTGACACTACCGGGCGGAGTTCTTCAATGGATTCCGTGACGATGTGCTTCTGCACATTTGTCAATTACGCACTTGACGCATCCCGGCCCTGCACTGTAACACGAAGCGCTTCATCTTCGTCTAACCTATGAAGGTGGGGAAAAATATGGACCTCAAGGCGCTTGTGCTGGCTATTGAAAAGAAGATGTCTTCCGACCGCAATCTGTTCATTTTGTCTTTTGCATGCATTGCCATAGTTTTTCTTATTGACGCATCGACGCCCTATGGCGCGATTCACTGGATTCTGTACCTGATTCCTCTGATTCTCATATATCGCGCGGAAAATGATTCTTACGGCGCCATTATACTTATTACGATTATTTTGGCCAGTTTCACCGGCGCACTCTTGACGGCAGATGTTCCCAACGCCCCAAACCTGCCGCTTCTCGATATCGTTAACCGGACGGAAGGGCTCTTTGTCTTCGTACTGTTCTTTGAATTTATCAGCAGACTTGTCAAATCGCAAAAGCATTTCCGGGATGCATCGACCAGACTGGCGCAAAGCGAGGAATCGCTTCGGGCCCTTGTGGAGGGTCTGCCGGATATTCTCCGTCGGGTCGACCGCGAGGGACGCCACCTTTTCGTATCAAAAAATGTCAATGATGTCTTCAAACCCCCAGCGGATCAATTCATGGGCAAGACCAATCGTGAACTCGGGTTTCCGGAAGAAATTTGCCGAATGTGGGAAGAAGGCGTCCGAAAAGTCCTGGACAGCGGGAAGCCCTACGAGCGGGAATATTCATTTGAGGGCAACAAGGGCTTGCGTTTTTTCAACTGGCGCCTTGTGCCGGAATTCGATACAACAGGCACGCCCCAGCGCGTGATTTCCATCAATCGCGACATCACGGAGCGCAGACGCAATGCGGATGCCCTGGCCGCGGAACGCGAACGGCTTGCCGTTACGCTTCTCAGCATCGGCGACGGCGTCATCACCACCGACGCTCAAGGCAGGGTTGATATCGTGAACGCCGCGGCCGAAAAACTGTGCGGCTGGCGTCAGGACGAAGCGCAGGGAAAACCGCTCAATTCAATATTCAACATTGTCAACGATATTACCCGGGAACCTCAAGAAGACCCGTTTCGGGAAGTGCTGGCGGCCGAAAGCGCCGTTGAGCTCGCAAATCACACGCTCCTTGTTTCAAGAGACGGGACCGAAAAAACCATTGCCGACAGCGCCGCGCCGATAAAAGACAAAAGCGGCACCATCATCGGCGTCGTGATCGTTTTCCGGGACATCACCGAAAAACAGAAGCTTATTGATGCCACGCACAGGAACCAGAATCTCGAATCCCTTGGCGTACTGGCCGGCGGCATCGCTCACGATTTCAACAATCTTATGGCGGGCATTTACAGTTACATCGAACTTGCGAAAGCGGATTCCGTTCGCGCCAACAGCACACAGTACCTTTCGAGGGCAATTGAAACAATCGACAGAGCCCGCGGCCTCACGCAGCAATTGTTGACGTTTGCAAAAGGCGGCTTTCCGGTCCGGAAAGCGGGACCCGTGTTTCCTCTTGTGCGGGCAACCTCACAATTCGCTCTCAGCGGTTCGAACGTTTCATGCACGTTCGATGCGCCGGAAGACCTCTGGTGGTGCGATTTTGACAGGGGGCAGATCGGTCAGGTCGTCGATAATATCGTCATCAACGCCCAGCAGGCGATGCCGGGCGGCGGCACGATTGAAATTTCGGCAAAAAATATCCGTCTGGTTGAAAAGGAACACCCGACGCTTCCCGCGGGCAAGTATGTCAGGATTTCAATTAAAGACCATGGCTTCGGCATTTCCAAAGAGGTTCTGCCCCGCATATTCGATCCGTTTTATTCGACAAAAGCAAAGGGGCATGGCCTCGGACTTGCCATCTGCCATTCAATTGTCTATCGGCACGGCGGCTGTATTGATGTGGAATCCGAACCCGGCAAAGGCAGTACGTTCCATGTTGTAATGCCGGCCAACACCGATGCGATTTCATCCCCCCCTGAACAGCATGGGGCGGATCATGCGGGAACCGGCACGTTCCTGATCATGGATGACGAAAACGTGATCAGGGAAGCGGTCGGATCCACGCTCCGGTCTTTTGGTTATACAGTAATTTGCACGACAAACGGAAGGGAAGCGGTCGATTATTTCCTGGCGGAAACCAGGGCGAACCGGAAAGTTGCCGGGATGCTTTTCGACCTCACCGTTCCCGGCGGCATGGGAGGAAAAGAAGCCATCGGAGAAATCCGGAAGGTGAATACCACAACACCTTGCTTTGTGGCAAGCGGCTATACCGAAGACCCGGTTATGGCAAATCCGGGTGAATACGGTTTCACCGCAAGCATTCGCAAGCCCTTCAGCATATCCGAACTTGCGAAAATGCTCAATAGGTATTTGCCTGCGCAACAGGGGTAGGGAATACAGGCCGGCATATGGCATTTGGCGCATGTACTCACCGCGGCCCGATGTGCTCAAACGTCACCCATCGCCGCGTTTTGCAATGCGGCTGGTGAACGCTGTTGAGTCACTTCCTGTTGTCAAGGTCTCGGCGTGCGGATGGATTTTTTGTCCGATGCATTCATTTCGCACTTAATTCCGTGCTTGCGGCAGAATGCCATTAGCTTGCGTGCCAGTTCCGCGTAAAATGCCATTCGATCCGGAAGAAAAGCGGATGTTTTCATCTTCTTCCTGGAATAATATCGGCAATAAGTGTACCAGCACGATTATACGGTGGAGTGCAGCGCTGGACCGCTGGAGGTGGTGGTTTTCCTATCCGTAACAACTCTGGTTCCCAAGAGTGGGAATTCCTGGAAATCGATCAGCCATGACCGGGCTTTACAACCCGATTTCCACTAACTCGGCACAAGAAATCGTGGCAAGGATTTTGCGAACGTAGATAGTGTGAACCCCATAGCGAGCGCATTCCTCAAAGCTTGTATCGGGGTTTGCGAGGGGCTATAAGTATGTTTTTATTTCCATAGGGATGGAAGATTGGCTTGCGCCTCTACTTCCAGGTGTATTTATCGACCGTAGCGTGGTCCTCGCAGCTTGCTGCGGGGTTCTTCAATGCTCTCTGTCCATGTGCAGCAGATATTTTTTAGGAAGAAAAATCGGATGGGCCAGGAAATGTCGAATATTCTCATAGTTGATGACGAGGAAGCGATTCTTTTTGCATTTTCCAAAGTCCTCAGGGGTCCGAATGTCCAAACTCAAACAGCGCAAACTCTCGATGAAGCATTGTATCTCCTCCAGAAGAACGCATACCAAGCCGTCATAGCCGACCTCAGACTCAGCGGAACCTCAAATAACGATGGATACCAGGTCATCCAATCTGCGCGAGCGATTCAAAAGGATTGCAAGATCATCGTCATGACCGCTTATGGTGACGACAAGACCAAAGAAAAGGTGTCTTCGTTCGGGGTTGATTGCTTTCTTGAAAAACCTATTTCACCTTACAAAGTGAAAGAAATCTTCGCATCGATGGGGATTCTCTGACATCCAGCGCTTTTCCCCTTGAGAACAATCGTCCGCGGCGTTCTCACCATTCTTGTCTTCTTTCTCCATTTCCGGATTTGCTTTTTCCCGGCAGCAGCCGCTGTCCGGGCTCCTTGCCGCAATACGGCCATCATTTTTGTCCGGATGCGTGCAGCGAATGGCCAGACACCTGTCGGTAAAATGATGGCATAGTTGTTGCAGTTGTTTTCATTAAGTTGTGTTAATGGTTAAGCGTTCATCTGGAAATCACCTGTACCTGAGGAAAAATTTATGGAACGCACCGCTTCGCTCAAAAACCACATCTCTTCGAGAATGATCCTCGGTGCAAAACTCGACAAAAATCCGCAGGTTTCCAGAATCCTGACTTCGGCGGCAAAGCGGGCGACGGAGGCGGTAGGTTTTTTTGAAGAGAAAGGCGCATTAAGCGATAACGTCCTCACCAGGGCTTTCTATCTTTACATGAGTGTAAAGAAGGATGCGCAACGCGCAATAATATGGAAAATCGTCCAAAGCCTTGGTCTCGAAATAGCTCCTGTTCTCAGCTGCCCACAGGGAGATGATGCGCTTGGGGAAAGAGGTTTCGAAATCGGTGAGAGTCTTGAAGATGTCTTCGGCATTGTTCATGAAGTGGCCGCAGATGAGTTGGAGTTCTATATCAGCTATGCTTCTGTGGAAAAAGACACGAAAGTAAATTCCATTTTGCTTATGCTGGCGGATCTGGCAAAGGAATTCCTGTTTGATGCAAAAATATGGTATCTCAATCATAAAGAAAACACCGCCGCCATGGACTTCGGTCTGCAAGATGCCTTCCCGGCCGACAGACATTATGATTTTTCGCAGGCGGGCGGTTGAAGAAGTAGAGAGGGAAAAGTACTGTAAAGAGGCCGGAGCGAGGGGGACGACCCTTGGAAGTACCCGACGGGGTAAACTTCCCCCACCAAAAACTTCACAAGTACCATCTCCATTTACAATTCTAAAAGAAAAACAGATCCCTCCCTTTTGCCGATTATTTCATATACTTTTCATCTCCCGACACATTTATTTTGATACTGGAAAATTTTGCAACCAAAAGGATCATGCCATGAAGAAGACCATTCTTCTTGCTCTTGCCCTATTAATTGCGGTTGGCTGCTCGCCCTCGAAAAAGGAAATCGTCATCGGCGGACTGTTCCCGCTTACCGGCAACACGGCGACATACGGACAATCGTCTCGGCAGGCCATGCGGCTTGCCGTGGCGGAAGCAAACAAGGACGGCGGCATCGAGATCGCCGGCACCCGCATGCCCGTGCGCGCCGTGTACGAAGACGACGAGGGGCAGTCCGAAAAGGCGGCCAACGCCTGCCAGAAGCTCATCAGCCGCGACAGGATCGTCGGGCTCGTCGGCGCGGTGGCCTCGAAAAACTCGCTCGCCATTGCTCCCCTTTGTCAGGAATCGCGCGTGCCCATGGTTTCCTCGGCCTCCACCAACGAGAAAGTCACCGAGGCGGGCGACTTTGTGTTCCGCGCGTGCTTTATCGACCCGTTCCAGGGCACGGTGATGGCCAAATACGCCGCGTTCACGCTCAAGGCGAAGAAAGCCGCAATCCTGTTTGACAATGGCAACGACTACAACAAGGGCCTCGCCGAGGTGTTCGCGAAAAAGTTCTCCGAATACGGCGGAACCATTGTCGCGCGCGAGGCGTTCACCGACGAAGCAAACACCGTGGACTTCAAGGCCCAGCTCACCAATATCAAGGCCGCTGCGCCCGAATTTCTCTACTGCCCCAACTACTACACGGCCGACGCCATGATCATGAAGCAGGCCCGTGAGATAGGGCTTATCGTCCCCACGGGCGGCGGCGATGGCTGGGATTCGCCCGAGCTCGTGAAGATCGGCGGAGCGGCCGTTGAAGGCTGCGTGTTTTCGAACCACTTTTCCAAGGACGACACGAGCGCGGTCGTCAGGAATTTCGTGAAAAAGTACAAGGAAACCTACGGCGCGGAACCCGACGCGCTGGCATCGCTCGCCTACGACGCGGCCGTGATCCTGCTTTCCGCGATCGGAAAAACCGGGAGCCTGGACCCGGACGCGGTCAAGGAGGCGATACGGACCGGCTCTGTGGCGGGCGTGTCGGGAACCATCACATTTGACGAAAAGAGAAATCCGATCAAGTCCGCGGTGATCCTGAAGATAAAGAACGGGAAGCAGGTGTTTGTGGAGAGAGTGGCGCCGTAAGAAATAGTTGAAAGTTGACGGTTGACCGTTGACAGTTGAAAAGAAGGCAAAAACACAGAAGGTAGGATATCTGCCCCCCGACTAACCCCTCAGCGCAGACCCAGCCTGTGTTCCGAAGAAATCAAAACCGCCTATCGCCCTATTGTCAATGGTATTGAAGTCTCTTTCCCGTCATACAAAAGCCTTGCAACATACACGCCCGCAACCAGCCGCGCTTTTTGCCCCGGCAGGTCAAGCACGAGTGACGATGCCTCCTTCTGCTTGACGGAAGCCAAGAGCCTTCCCGATGCATTGTACAGCATGAGACAGGTAATGTTCGGGCCTGAAAAACATAGCCGGCCGCTGTTCTTGGTGACTGAAATATTCCGCTTCGACTCGAATTGCTTCAGTGAAATCACCGACGAGTTGATCTGAGCAAAGAGATTTATCGTCTTGGATGAAAGAATCCAAGCATCGGTATAGGAATCAAAGTAAGACTCAATAACCTGGGTGTTGTTGCCGTAGGCATCGTACGTGCGCGCGTACCGGTAAAAAGACGAATCCGAGACGACCCCCGAAGTATAGTAGTAATCGACCTCCAGCGTATCGTTGCCGTGGGAATCCGGATAGTATAGATTTCTGTAGGAGCAGAAAAGCGCTCCTGCCGACGAATCGAAGGTAAAGTATTGATAGCCGGTTTCAAAGCCCGCGGTGTTATAGGTATAGACATACTTGTAGCAATCGTAAAACGTCTTGGTCTTCGGGTCGAGCAGCTGGTCCCGTTCCTGGACCGTGGTGTTGGGGGTCCAGACCGTGGAATTAAAAGTCATAATGAACTTCTCGTCGACAAGGCTGTCCACTGGTCCGTATTCGGGCGGTGTTTTCCCTTGCAGCGAAAGCGTATAGGCATTGCACTCCGCATCCACCCTTTGCATATATCCCGCGCTTTTCCACAACCCGGAGATGGTGTCGAACCGGGACTGATAGTACGCCAAAAGATTGGTAGCTTCAAAGGTATTCGTTTGGGGAATTGGAGCACTGGAATAAATGATCGAGTCTTTGAAGTATGGTGCCCAGTTTTTTTTCGTATCGTTCCACGTATACCCTATTTCAAGCAGCACTTTTCCACCAGCGAGGTAAGAAATGGCATAGTAGGACTTTGTGACGGAACTTCCGCTGCCAAGCATGAAATTATAATAATAGAACACTTCGGTCAGCTTTCCTCCTGAATAGACCATCGAGTCAATGTAGGTAAGGCTGTCGGTATTCCATCCTGAATTTGCGCTTGATGTCTTATCAAGGACCACGTTTCCGTCGGCATCGTACTCGGTGGTATCGCGGCTCGACAATTCCCATACCGGCGCGCCGATGCTGCTGTAATTGGAATTATTGTACTGTATCGACCCGATCTGCTTCCATGCAAGGGCCTGGGCCGCAACCCTCTTGCCAAGAGTTCTCCCCTCAGAAAGACCGGAAATGTTTTTCATGGGCGCCATAGTTGCGCATAAACGATTTGAAGAAATGCGGAACCGGCGTTTGCATCGCAGCCGGCCGGCTGGACTTTGCAAAGGATGACGCGGGAACCGCGGTGAATGCGGCAAGCAGGATCATCATGACAAAACGCACACCAGCGAGGTGTTTCATGAAGAACTCCTCTATCGAAAGTGACTGGAAAGGAAAAGCAGACTGGAAGATAATATAAGGACTGACGTTGTCCTTGTCAAGCAGGAAAGATTTTATGATACATCTCATCATGCGATGGAAACTGTGCTCCGGAGCGTTTCATCACTTTCTCTCCTTGCGCATGCCCTTGAACGCCGCATAGCTCACCAACCAGCATATTCCCCCCGCCGCGAACGCAAGTATAATGCTCCCGAAAAACCAGTCGATCCCGCCTGAAATGAGCGGAGCGAACCTGCTGTGCGCAAACCCTGCGCTCCACGCCCGGGGCACCACCAGCTTTCCAATCGCGACCGCCGCCGCGATGATGAACGGCAGAAACGGCAGCGAGGATATGCTCACGCCGAGGAATGCCAGCGGCCTGTTGAGCCGCAGCGCTATCGAGAGCGGCACGAGCGTGAGCACCTGGAATCCGTAGATCGGCAGGATACCCATGCATACCCCGATTGAGAGCGACGATGCGGCGCGCTTCGGCGTGGAATGCGCCTGCAATTCGTGCCTGAGGAGCGCGGCCATTTTCTGCGGCCACGTTGCACCCGGCATCGTGACGATGGACATGGGAACAAACAGCCTGATCATCACTGCCCTGGAATTCACCCGGAAAATCAGCAGAAAATCGCGCACGGGCCGGAAATGCGACACCGCGGCGTCTTGGGGAGCATAGTACAGATGGACCGGAACGGGCTTCACCGGGATTCCGTTCCATGCGGCCTTGACAAGCAGCTCCTGCTCGAATTCGTACCGGTCACCCTCGCATTTGAGATTGAGCGCCGCGGAAAGCGGATATGCCCGGAACCCGCACTGCGTGTCGCGAATGTCAATGCCGGTGATGAATTTGTACCAGAACGACCCGAACCTGCGGCCGGCCGCCGACCGCGCCGGCTCCCCTGTTTCCTCCCTGACAAGCACCCTGCTGCCGATCCACAGCGCTGCCGGATCGTCCGCGATTTTCTCCAGGAACACCGGAATGTCGCTCGGATAATGCTGGCCGTCAGCGTCAAGCGTTATCGCGTGCGTAAAGCCGAGCGCATTGGGCCTTTTCAAATCCCGCACGCAATGCGGCAGCCCTTGCCTTTGTTCTCCTCAAGATTGACAATGATGATTCTGCTGTTTGAGGCATTGATTGATTGCAGGATATTCTTCGTATCGTCCGTTGAGCCGTCGTTGACAACAATAACGTCCGGCAGATATTTGTTTGTTTCCGATATGACTGATTCGATGGTGCCCGCGTTGTTGTAGGTGGGGATGATGGCGATGACGCGGGGGGCTTTATTGTCCAATGATTTTTCCGGTTGTTGCATGAGGGAAATAGCGTTGAGAGTTGAAGGTTAAAAGTTGGAAGTTGAAAGCGTCAAAGGAAAAATATTCAGCCGAAGGGTTATGTTTCTTCGAATCGTCCGACCTCACCCCGCCCTTTGGGCGTCCCTCTCCGATTGGAGAGGGGAGCCAAAATAAAACATCATCCTATCATCCGTCAACAGTTATCTCGTGGTACCGCTGCAGAAAAGAATTGACAAAGCAAACGCACAACCCGACTTCTTTTCAACTATAGCTCCTGGGTGCCGCCGCAGCGATGCATGTTTTGCAGCTACTTTGTCAAGGCGGCCACCCAGGAGGGGGTAGCGGAGGACCGGCGCGGAATTACCTGAACTTTGAAAGTATGAGCGCCGGGCCGCAGCGAGGGGGAGCCTTCCCCCACCAAGAAATGTATTACTATCCTGCTCTCCTCTTCCTCTTATCAACCACCCGCACCTTCTTCGCACACTGTCCCCTAAAATGCTGGATGGTGGCCGTGTTGGAAACGAGCACCGGGATCTGCACCCGCGCCTGCGCGCGTAATTGGTTTCCGATGTTAACCAGGTTCGACGGCATGGTGGCGGCATGGATCGCCACGCGGTCCGAGAGCGACTCGTCGTCCTCGATGACGATGATGTAGTCGTCGATGCCGTCGAGCGAATCGAGCACGTTGGTGATGGCGAGCGGGTATACGGTGGTGCCCTTGAGCTTTATCATGTGCCCTTTACGGGCAAGAATCGGGCCCACGCGGAGCGAGTTGCGGCCGCAGGCGCACGTTCCCGGGAGTTTGAACGTGATGTCGCCGGTTCTGTAGCGCACGAGCGGCACGCCCTCGACGCCGAGCGGCGTGGCGACGAGCTCACCGGGCTGGCCGTCGGCTGCGGGCTTTCCGTTTTCGTCGATGATTTCGGTGTACACGAGCTCCGGGTGGCCGTGCCCGCCGTACTGCGACGCGCACTCGCAGTACGCGCAGGAAAGCTCGGTGGACGCGTACGTGGAATACACTTTCGCATTGTAAAGCTCCTCGAGCGCCTTGCCCACCACGTTGAGCTCCATGTCCTGGCCGCGGATGCTTTCGCCGATGCAGAAGATTTTCCGGATGGAGGCGTTTTTCGGGTCAAAGGAAAGTTTGCCCAGTTCCCTGGCCAGCTTGAGCAGAAACGACGGCACGCCCACCACGACCGTGGGTTTGAGAAGGTCGATGTAATGCTTCTGCATGTCGAAGGGCAGAACGCCGATGCGCGCCGTGTTGACGCCCAGGAGCGTGAGCCCGCGGTAGTACGCCATGCCCGCGATGAACAGCCTGTCGAGCGACACGAGCACCTGCGCCCGGTCCTGCGGGGTCACACCTGCGGCATGGAACGAAAGGGCTTCGTTGAAGGCGAGCCGGTCGATGTCGTTGGCCGTCATCGAGAACACCAGAGGCTTTCCGGTGGAACCGCTCGTCACCACGGTTTCCACCACCTGCTCCGGCACCACGCCGAGGAACATGGCGGTGTCTTCCACCAGCTCCGATTTTTCGGTGAACGGCAGCTTGCGGATGTCGTCGGCCGTCTTGATGTCCTCGGGAAACACGTCGAACAGCGCGTTCTGGTAATGCGGCGACACTTCCTTGACATGCCGGACATGGTTGCGCACCCCGCGCACCGAGCGCGCCTCTATTTCGTCGGCCGACAGAAATTCCCACGAGAGCTCGGGTCTAAAAACCAATTATGATACCTCCCGCCGGAAAGAACGACAGCTGGTAGACACTCGCGGGGTCCGGGCTCCCGTCGGTGTAGAGCTTTGTCCAGATGTTCTTCCGATTGTACACATTTTGTAAATCAAAATAGTACATCATCTGCAGAAAACCAAAGCCAAATCTGCGTTCCCACCGGATGTCGAGCGTGTGGTACTCTCCGTATACGTCGTTGTTCAGCGGCGCCGTGTTGTCTACGAACCACCGGCGCATGGTCGAATCGTACACCGGCGAGGTGTGCGGCCGCGGCCCGAGATAGCGCCACTTGGCAGAAATCTCGTTGCGGTCGGCGATGGGCATGACGGGCGAAAGGATCTTGAACCACAGGTGATTGTGCAGTGATTTGTACCAGCCGTACCCGAGCAACTCCTTTTTCCAGCCGCCGGTGAGGGTGAGCGAATTGATGAAATCGAAATCGGCGCGGTACCATTGTCCCTCATGGCCGGGACGCGGGTCGGCGTCTTCCGATTTCGACAGCGAATACGCCGCGCTCCACGAGAATTCTTTGGTGAGCATTTTCTGCGCGAACAGTTCCAGGCCGTAGCTTTTCCCCTGCCCGATTGAAAGAAGATTGTATGACGGGACGAACGTGTCCACGGCACTGGTGCGCGTCCGCAGGAGCGCCGAATCGACCGGCAGGCCGGTGTAGCGTTTGTAAAACGCCTCGGCGATGCACTTGATTCCGGACTGTGCGAACTGATATTCCAGCCCGGCGACGGCGGTCTCCGCCTTCTTGGGTGACAGCTTCTTGTTGAGCGCCGACGCGGCCAGCGCCGCGTAGTCCGGGTCCTGGTACTGCACCCCGAGCGCGCAGGTGGCCTCGAGCTCGGGCAGTATCGCCCATGCGGCGCTCAGACGCGGGGACAGGCACAGGCTGTGCGTGATGGAAAATGCATCAAGCCGGATTCCCGGCACCACGCGCACGCGGTCGGCGGGACGTATAATGCCCGACACGAACCCGCCGTACTTGTATCCCACATCGCGCTCCGCAACCGACTGCTGCCAGGCAACCGGCCCGCCCGCGCTGTCGAGCACGATGACGCCCTCGGTGTCGGCAGGGCCGCTGTACCGCTTAAGGGTATCGGGCTTTCCCCATATGTTGATACTGAAATCGGCCCTCTTGACAAACGCTCCTATCAGGAGCCTGTCTGCGTTGTCGAACTCCAGCGACGCCTGCGCCTTGCATTCCTGCTCCTGCTCTATCGACGCGTTCTTGAAGAAGGTGTCGGCCCCCGTGTATTCGAGCCGGTCGAACGTGTTGCCCACGGCCGACACGGTAACGCTCGTGGAAAGCCTTTTCGTCACGAACTGTTCCCACGTGATGCCGCCCGCGTACACATTCCCGCCCGACGCAATGGTCGAGCCGCGCGTTCCGTAAAGGACGTCCGAGGAATCGATGGTGATCCCGCTGTTGCCGTACACTGCATCGGCGTAAATCCTGTGGTCGGCGGTGTTGTGCGCCACCCTTGTTTCCAGCCCCCAGTACTCGGGAATGGCCGCCGCCTGGTTGTTGAACATCGTGTGCGCGGCGAAATCGAGGTAGCTCTTGGTGGCCGAGAACATGAAGTTCGCCTGCTTGGAAAAAAGCGGGCCTTCCACATGCACGCCCGCGCCTGCAACCCCCAGGTCCACGCCGCCGAGCACGATATCGCCGTTGCCGTCGCGCATCTTGACGTCCAGAACACTGGATGCCGTGCCGCCGTACTGGGCAGGCGGCGCTCCCGCGTTGAAGGTGAGTCCCTTGACAAGAAGTTGGTTTACAAGGGAGATCACGCCGCCGCCCGTCCCCTCCTGCGCGAACTGGTTGAGGTTGGGTATTTCTATGTTGTCAAGCAGAAACAGGTTTTCGCCCGGCACGCCGCCGCGAACCACGATCTCGTTGGTGTTGTCGCCGCCCGAGGTCACGCTCGGCAGCATGGTCACCACGCGCTGAACGTCTTCGAGCGCGCCCGGCGCGCGCAGGAGCTCGTCGGCCGAAATCACCTTGGTCGACGACGTCATGTCGGGCGGCCGGCGGAACGACGTGCCGCGCACCACCATGCGGTCGACCCGTGCGCTGCGGGGCGAAAGCTCCGCGTCGCAGCGTTTTTCGGCGTCGCCCGACACGTAGACATCATTTACAACAAGGGAATCGTAGCCGCCGCGCGAGAAACGGAGAGTGTAGGCGGCGGAAGGGAGCGAATCGAACCTGTAGCAACCCGCGCTGTCTGTTTGTGCGGACCGCCGTGAGCCGGCAATGGTCACCACGGCGCCGGATAGCGCCTTGCCCGACTGCGCGCTCGTCACGGTTCCGCGGATCGTTCCGGCGCAGGCGACGGCGGCCATGCACGCGGCGCAGGCGAAGGCCGCGGCAATGCGGTTCACAGCGGGCGGCCGGGCGGGGAAGGCCACCGCGGAAGCTCGCGGAGGCTCACGGTGGTGTCGCGCGCGACAATCAGGTGGTCGAGCAGCTCTATGTCGAGCAGCCTGCATATTTCAAAAAGCCGCTGCGTGATGCTCCAGTCGGATTCCGAGGGGCTCGCGCTGCCGCCGGGATGATTGTGCGCCAGGATCAGCTTGGCGGCCTTGCACCGGAAAGCGCTCTGCATGATGTCCCTGGGGTACACCACGCACTGGTTCACCGTGCCCACGCACTCGATCTCGGTGGTGATCACGTTGTTGCCGTTGTCAAGGTATATGACGGCAACATATTCGTCGCCCCTGCCGCCGAAGTGAAACCTGAGGTATTCCTCAACGTCCTTGCGGTGATGCAGCGGCTGGCGTTCGAGTTTTTCGCGCAGGCTCTGCGCCGCCACCTCCCGCACCAGCGCGAGCAATTCGCACGTCCGCCTGCCCACGCCCGGCACCTTGAGAAGATCGCCGGGGTCGGCGTGGAGCAGTCCGTACACGGTCTTGTATCGCTTGAGGAGTTCCTTGGCGAGCGGCTTGGTGTCTTTGCGGGCATTTACAAAGGTGAGCAGGACCTCGACGATTTCGTAGTCGGCGTATCCGGCAAGCGGCTCTTGTTCGTTTTTCTCAAAACGCGATCTGAGCCTGGCCCTGTGTCCTTCGTGTCCGGCGTTGGTCATAAGATTACCTGACAAAACAAAATATATAATTTTTTGTATTGATATAGTATCCACCTGACAATCGATTGCAACAAATAATAATCAATAAATTGAAATGCCTTTGGGAGCTTCACGGGGTGCGGCGTGGGTGGGATTACGGCAAGACCGGAACAACCTCACCCCGCCCTCTCCCACGGGAGAGGGAGAAAATATGGAGATGGATTAACACAAGCGCGCACCCTTGGAGCGGCGGTTGTGAAGTGAAAATTCTGTATCCGTTCAAGCCCATGGCGGTTTTGGGTGTCTGGTAATACCAAGAATGTACATACAGGTTGTTTTTGTAAGTAAAGGATGGGATTATTATATTGTAGGTGGAATATGTGTTTCTTGGGGGCGCTCCTTGACAACAAGCAGCGAAACTAAACTGATCTTGTTACTTGGCAGTAGCGAAAGTGATGTTTTGCACGCCGTAAAAACAATTTGATTGTGCTAGAATGAACCCTAAAAACAGGAGGTGCTTCATGAAAAAGGAATTGGTTTTCCGCGTAGTTGGTGCGGGGTGCCTTGTTGGAGTGCTGTCCAGCCCATTCACAAGCTTTGCCGGCTGGCAAATTGCGGATACAGGAGTCACGAGAGTTGCCGTTGCAGGTTCCTTTGTATTTGCAAGCACAACAAACGGAGTTCTCAGATCAGGAGATAACGGGAATACTTGGCAAAATGTAGTAGGAATGAAGACTTTCAGCAATTTGGCTGGGAATGGCACCACAATATATGCGACCGGAGATTCCGGTCTGGTTGCTTCCACCGACCATGGGACAAGTTGGAATGTAGTCGGCACCCCGAGTCGCGAATATAATGTGTACTTCGGCCTATACTTTGCCCTTTCGGTTCAGGACAACAGAATTCTACTCGTTAGCAGCAGGTACTTCTTGTCTGTAGACAACGGCCAAACATGGAAAATTCTCAATACAAATTATGATTTATTTTCGGGGTCTGGGTCGATCTACGGTCCTTGGTCCGCTTGCATTGTCGGAAATATTCTCTTGCTTGGAGGTTCTGCCGGCATTTCACGCTCCGTAACGATGGATTAGCATGGCAGGAGGCGAACTACGGTCTAAATATGGTAAAGAACTATATTGACAATACCAGAATGGTTACTGATCAGAAAACCGTCTGGGTGAATAATCTATCTCCCGGATCTTCATCGGGATGGGGATATTCTGGATTGTCATACTCCAAAGACAGCGGACTAACGTGGAACTCCTTCACGATCAATCGCAATGTTCAGGACATGTGCCTAAGTAAGACGACGCTATTCACGGCGACTGATAGCGGTGTGTATGCTTCACCCAAAGACAGCGCTTCCTGGACAGACATCAGCATGTCGCCGGAAACAAGCACCGTTTCGATTGCCGTTGATACCGCATATCTTTACGCAACCGTATGGTCGGGCACCCTGTCGTCCGGCACCCTGTACCGCCGGCCGCTCGCCGAAGTAAATGCTGCATTGAAAAAGAATCGCGAACAATTTCAGTCCCAGGCCGCAAAAAAACTAGTAATAGAAAAAGATGGCGCGAGCAGGGTCACAACTGTTTTGTTCAATGCCGGAGTATCGCAAAAGGCAAGTATCAAAGTGTTTACCGCAGACGGCCGTAACGTTGCCACGCTGTTCGAAGGTGCGACTGGTAGTGGCCTCCGGAAATGCGTGTGGAACCACGGAACGACGGCAAGCGGATTGTATTGGGTCAGCCTGCGGTCCGAAACCGCAAGCGAGGTCAGGAGGGTTGATATTGTCAGATAGAACAACACACGGACGGGTGGCCTGAGCGAACAGAAATCAAAGAACGTGTGCCACTGTCGTCCACGACAGTGCTCTTGACCGTTTGATTTTCAACGAGACCATGAACCATCGCCACGATCAAGGATGCTCGTGGCACACAAAATATGAAATGGGCTTAGACGTTACCGGTCGCTCCTAAAACCCTTCCCCACTCTACCATTCCACGGTAAGCGCCGCAATGGTGACGCCCGCCCCGACCGAGCATAAAACGAGTTTGTCACCTGACTTGAGGTCCTTCTGCAAATCCATCAGTGCGAGCGGGATGCTCGCGCTCGACGTGTTGCCGAGGCGGTCGATGTTGATGTAGAACCGCTCGAACGGCACGCCGCATTTCTGCGCCGCCGCCTTGAGGATGCGCGCGTTGGCCTGGTGAGGCACCACCCATCCCACGTCCTCCGGGTTCCAGCCGCTGCCGGCAATGACGTCCTGGATTATTGCGGCGAACCCGCCGGTGGCGAAGCGGAACAGCGCATGGCCGTCGAGCCGTATCCACGGGTTGAGATTCTCCAAGCCCAAGGGTATCTTGAAGCCCGGAACCGCCCGCCTTGCAAGCGGCAGTCCCTTGGAATCGGCCTTGAGAATAGACTGTTTCATGGCGTGGCCGGGCCGCCTGCCCGACACCACGGCGGCGCCGGCGCCGTCGCCGAAGAGGAAGTAGGTGCCCATGTCTGTTTTGTCAAGGAGCTGCGACTGCATCTCCACGCCCGTCACCAGGATGTCGTCGGCCACGCCCGAAAGCACGAGGCCCTTGGCCAGGGTGAGGCCGTACAGCCAGCCCGAGCATGCGGCCTTGAGGTCGAAGGCGGGAATCCCGCGCAGGCCGAGCATATCCTGCAGGATGCACGCGGTTGACGGCATGGTAATGTCGGGCGTCTCGGTGGAGACGATGATGCCGCCGATGTCCTTCGGGTCGAGCCCGGATCGGCGGATTGCCTCGCTTGACGCATGAAAGGCCATGTCGGACGGTTTCTCGCCGTCCCTGGCCCACCGCCGCTCCCGAATGCCGGTGACCCCGAAAATGTACTCTTCGGTGACCGACGGGAACTCGCGCAGCAGTTCCTTGTTGGAAACCACACGGTCGGGCAGATACCCACCGATACCCAGGATGCTCACCTGCCGCCCGCTGTCCGCGAAAGAAGCCGCGGCCGCTGGCCGCGGCGCCGGCCTGGGCGGCGCGGCCTTTGCCGCCTGAGCTGCGGGGATGGCGTTTTTCATCGACACGTCGCTCGTCTCGATTTCCATCACCGGCTCTTCGAACGACACCGTGTCGCCCTCGACTGAAATGAGCCTCACCACGGTCCCGTCGCAGGGCGCCTCGAAATCGAACGAGGCCTTGGCGCTCTCGATTTCGCCGAGGATCTGGCCTTTTGTGAACGCATCGCCCGCCGAAAAGTTCCACTTGGTGATGGTCGCTTCGGTTTCGGCGGCCGCCTGCGACGGCAGGTACAGCGGAATTCTGAAAACGTCGTTGCTCACCGTGAATCTCCTGTCAATGTTGAAATGGCCTCTTTCACCCGGTCCCGGCCCGGCCGGTACAGCGTTTCAAGCTCGGGCGCAAACGGCACCGGCATATCGGGCGCGCTCACGAGGACGGGCGCTCTTTTCAAAAAGGAAAAACATTCCCTGCACACCGTGGAAATAATCCTGTCGCCGAGTCCTGCGCTTGCCGTGCTTTCCTGCACCACGCACAGCCGGCCCGTCTTCTTCACCGATTGTATTATTTGTGAAGGCTTCAGCGGGTTGAGGACGAATGGGTTGAAGATGTCGAAGCTGCCGCCCAGATCCCCGCAGGCCGCCATCGCAACGTCGAGCATGGCGCCGATTCCCACCACGGTGCAATCCGTCCCGGCGGCGTACTGACGCTCCTTCCAGACTTTCGAAAGGTCGCCGTCGAAGTCGATGTCCGACCCCTTGGCGCTTCCGTACAGCAGCTTGTGCTCGAACACAAGGCACGGGTTCGGGTCGTAGAAACCTGCCACGAGCGCTTCGAACATTTCCTGCGGCGTAAAGGGATACAAAAGCTTGACGCCGCAGAACCTCGACCACAGTCCCTCGAACTCGCCGGAGTGGAACGCGCCGAGCGTGATGCCGCCGCCGCAGGGAAGCCTCACGAGCAGCGGCGCTTCCCTGCCGCTGCGGAAATACCAGGTGCCGGCGTTGAGCCCGAGCTGGGTGACGCTTTCGGTCGAGAAATCGGCGAACTGGAATTCGATGATGGGACGCGAGCCTGTCTGCGATGCGCCAAGCGCGAACCCGGCAATGGCCGACTCGGCGAGCGGCATGTCCATCACGCGGCCCCTTCCGTACTTGTCAAAGAGTCCCTTGCACGTTTTGAACGCGGAGCCGTACGGCCCGATGTCCAGTCCCAGGAGCACGGCCGAAGGTTCGTTGGCGAGAAGGTAGTCCTGCGCAAGCGTCACCGCGTTGATGAACTTAACCTTCCCGGCAAAAAACGGCTTGCACACGGGGAACGGCTTGCTTTCCGCGAACACCGCGCCCGCGGTTATCACCGGGTCCGGCCTGGGCGGCACAAGCGCCTTCCGCACCGCAGCCTCGGCTTCTTCCTCCGCCTGCCGCTCGATGCCGGCAACGGCCGCCTCGGCGCATCCGCTATCAAGCAGCGCGCGCCGCGCCTGCATCAGCGGCTCGCGGGTGAGCCACTCGTCACGCTCCTCTTTGGTAACATATTCTGCCTTGTCGTACACGGCGTGTCCTTCGAGACGCAGCGTCATGCATTCGAGAATGTACGGAAGCGACGTGGCGGTCATTTCGTCAAGCGCGGCGCACACCGCCGAATACACTTCCCACACGTCGGTGCCGTCGATGGTTTTTCCCTTGATGCCGTATCCGCCGGCCCGGTCCGAGAGCTTTTCGCACGCGTATTGGAGTTTGGTGGGCGTTGAATAGGAATAGTGGTTGTTCTGGATAAGGAACAGCACCGGCACCTTGAGCACCGACGCGATGTTGATGGACTCGTGGAATTCGCCCTTGCTGCTGCCGCCGTCGCCGATGACGGCGAGCCCGACCGCATCCTCGCCGTTTTTCCGCGCGCTCCAGGTTCCGCCCACAATAAGTGACAGCATGTTCGACAAATGGCTTATCATGGGGAAGCGGCGCTCGGCCGCGTTGCCGTGGTGCACGTTCCCCTCGCGTCCGTGCGTGGGGCTGTCGGCATTGGCGATGTACTGGCACAGCAGGCGGTACGGCGTCTCGCCCATGATCAGGTGCGCAACGAAATCGCGCTGCATGAGCGCGAGCACGTCTTTTTTCGGCCGCAGCGGCGCGCTCATGCCCACGGCCGTCGCCTCGTTGCCGATGCCGAGCGTCACGGTTCCCTTCACGTACCGCTTCTTGTAAAGCTCGACGATCCTTTCTTCGAGCTTTCTTGACAAATACATCCAGCGGTACGCCACGGGGAGGAATTCCTCCTTTTTCATCGCTGCGGGATACCGGGAAAACGCGGTGTTCATAGGCCTTGCCGTTACGGAGGATGAGACGATGGTTAACGAGAGAGATAAAATATACGTTACGTTTTCCGGTTCGGGATTTGAATTTTGTCTGCTGGGGCACACGACATATTTTTTGAAAATGACGAGAACCAATACTCCTGTCCTGGTGGCCTGCGCGATCATCGAAAAGGACGGCAGAATCCTTGCCGCGCAGCGCGGGAGCGGCCAGTCCCATGCGGGGTTTTGGGAATTCCCGGGAGGTAAGGTGCGCAAGGGAGAAACGCCGGAGGCCGCGATAGTCAGGGAAATTATGGAGGAATTGGGTGCGGAAATAACCGTGAAGGCACGACTTGAAGAGGTGACGTTCGAATATCCGGACAAATTGGTGACGCTCATTCCGTTTGTGTGCAGGGCGGGACGGGACGAGTTTTTTGCGAAGGAGCACCAGGAGATCAGGTGGGTGGACGGGGAAAGCGCGAAGGGGCTTGAATGGCTGCCGCCGGACAGGAAGATACTTGAGGGGTATTTGAAGTGACGGCGGCTAGACTGGCGCGAATACGCTTCAGACCTGCCGCCGCCTTTGTTCGCAACGCCGCTCTGCCGTTGCCGCAGAAGAACGGTTGCCCCTGCGATAAACGCCGACGGAGGCGGAACCCGGCCCATCGAGATGCCTTCGGGCGAATTGCCGCCGCGGATTTGTAAAACGCTTCTTATGCCCGTTCCAAACCCTCGTGCGTCCGATTTCTTATTTGTCCAAAAACACCCTCGATGAATACGTCTTGACGCCCGCTGTAACCCGAACGATATAAACGCCGCTCGTGATTTTCGATTCTAGCGGGATGTCCAGCGTTTGCACGTTTTGCATTGCCGAATGAAAAAGCGTTCTCCCCGAAACGGACAGCAGCGTTACAAGAATGCACCCTTTTGCTGCGGGAATTCTCACCGACAGATATTGATTGCTGCCGCGCTCAACCAGGCGAATGGCGGCGGCGGCGCCCGCATCTCCGATTTTCTTATCAGCAATTACAACGGGTGTTGGGGAAATCCTCACCGTGTCCTCGGGCGAGAAGAGCGATGCGTTCCTGCTGCAGGAAACTCTCCAGAAGTAGGTGCCCCCCGCCGCGAGGTCGATGAGCGGTACGAACATGGTGTCTTGCGTCGGCATGATATACACCGGATTGGCAAAGCCCACAACCGTGTCGACCTGGAGCGTGTACGAGGCGGCGCTGCTCACAGGGTGCCATTTGAACGCGGGCCGGGTCTGGAACACCGTGGCGCCATTGAACCTGTACAATAGGGGAATCGAATCCGGCTGAATGGTGAATGAGCTTGTTGCGAATCTGAGGCTTGTGTCCGATTTGACCTCCCAATATATGGTGCCAAGAGGCAAATCGCTCAGCGGTGAAAACGAAGTGTCGCTGAGCTGGATCGAGACAATCGGCGATGAAAAAACGATATTATCGGCGATGTTCAACGTATATTGCGTGGCGGCCGAAACCTTGTGCCAGGCCAGCCGCGGTCTCCTTTCAACGGTCGGGTCGGGCGCAACCGGGATTAACACCGTAGGATAAGGATCGTGGGCAACAAGGACAACCGAATCGACGCTTGAATATCTCCCCGCCGGCGTATCGTTGCACGCGACGTACCAGTATATCGTGCCAAGCGGAAGCGGCGTCAGAGGCACAAACACGGTGTCGCTCACCGGAACGTGGATAAGGACCGATTGGAATTGCCTGTTCGTGTCGATGTTGACGGTGTACGAATTCTCCGAAGAAACATGATGCCAGGCAAACGTGGGCTGGCGGTTTTCGGTTGGAGAGGGGATGGGAATAAGCACGGGCACGCTTGTTGAAATGGCAACAGACCGGAAGCCCGCGCTGATTTCGGAAGACGACAGCGCCCGGGAATACAGTGAGATCTCGTCGAGCATGCCGTTATAATATTCTTCGGCCGCGGCTCCATGCCTTCCAAGGAACATTGCCGTCGACACGGTAACGCTTCCTGAAAATGAGTAGCTGCTTACAAGCACCGTGTCGTTGTATACCGAAACAATCCCCGATTTCCTCACGCATACGTAATAATGCCAACTCCCGTCGTTTACCGGTTTGATCGACCAGCTGAAACCCGCCAATCCGGTGCTCCCCACGCATGCATAGGTAATCCCATGCTCAATGGAGAGCGTCACGCCCGTATTGAAAGGGTCTCCTTTTGAGAGGATGTTCTCCTTGTGACTGGCGTTTGACGGTGACGTGGTGTTGATCCACAGCGCAACCGTAAAATCGCCGGCGCCGAAATCAAGCGACGTGCCCGACTGGGCCGTCACCATTCCATAGCTGTTAATCCCGTTGAAAACGAGGCAGGAACCGCTCTTACCCGCCGCCCATAATACATTATGAAGCGCGATGTTGTTTGCATACGGCCCGCTGTCGTGGAGTATGCTGTCCCTTCCTTCATCGCAGTGGTATTGGGCAACCAAACCCGTCGACACCTGAGCCTGGACGATGCACGCCGATACAATCAACGAAAGCCAAAATATTGATCTTCCAGTCCTTCTCATAAATGCGCCCCCTTTATGAAAAAGTTATATCGGCTCGATTGTTCCTGCCATACACAAGCCATTACAATTAATATAATGTTTTGTAGACCTTTGTCAACTTAAATTCAGGCTTTCCTTTCGGGACACGCGGCAGGCTTTTGTTTGCGGCTTGTGGCAGATCGGGAAGGCTGCGCCGGGAAAATTACTTTGTCACTCTTACCCACATGTTCATTCCCCATTCGAAATGTCCCATGCCGCGGGAACCCGTAGAAAAACGGGATTTACCGATAATAAGAGACAATTCCGACAAGGAATATGCATGCTTGTGATCGTCGATTTCGAGCTTGCTGATAACGCCGATCCGTGAGAGAGCGAATAGGATCGGGGCGGTCCAGAACGACGGGCTGGTCATAATCAGACAGCCCCCGGGTTTTGTGAGCCGGTGGATCTCATCAAGGATGGAAACTAGGTGATCGAACTCGAGATGCTCGATTACCGCGAGCATCGTCACCGCATCAAAAGAGGCGTTTTCAAAGGGAAGCTTGAGATTCTTGCCGACGTCCCATTGACGAATTGTAATGCCCTTCAGATTCATGGAGGAGCCCTGGCACTCCTGGTCGATCCCGACTTTCGTGTTGAATTCGGTGTGCGTGAGAAAATACGGATAAGGACCGCATCCGATGTCGAGGAGCGAACCCTTCCGGAGGGCATAAGGAATGAGCTTGTCGGCGACGTGCGCCCGTCTCGATGAAAGGTACTTTTCGAAAACCCCGAAACCGCGTGTTCTGTTTCTATCGTCCATGAATCCCTTCAGTCTACGGAAACTCGAAACAGCGGACCTCGGTGGATGTCCACACTCCATCGTGCTTCAGGCGAAGGAGTTTGAGAAAATACCGTTTTCCCTGTTCTCAGTCAATTGGAGAAGGCTATTTCGTCATGGCATCGACGTTCCCCTAGAAGAAACATGCAGGTTCATTTTCCTCTTACGCACCGGGAAATCACCTTATATTTTTAATCGATGGATAGAAAAGGCACACCCGTTAAGAAAGAAGTGGAAAAAAGGCCCCCGCGAGGTCTTCCGACACTTTCGCAATCAACCTGGGTAAGAATTCTCATTATTGCCCAGCTCGCACTGCTTGCCTGGCAGTTCACGCCGGATCTGTCGACGAACGGCGATGACGCGTGCTTTTACCTGCTGGGAAAAGCCATCCACGACGGCAAGGGGTACCACAAGATACAGTACCCGGATTTGCCTGCGGAAAAATCAACGCCGATCGTCTTCCCGCTCATGCTGTCGTTTATCCAGATTTTTTCTTCCAGCATTTTAGCGGCAAAAATCGTTCAATCCCTCATCGGCGCCCTGATAACGCTGCTGGCATATTATCTCTTCAGGCTGTATTCAAAAAACCTTTTACTGCCGATCGTAGCGCTGTGCGCCGCGTGCGCAACGCTTGCGCAGTTCAGCTCCACCCTCATGAGCGAAGCCCCTTTTTTGCTTTTTTCACTCCTCGCATTGTACCTCTACGAGCTGAGCATCGCCAGGCCGAACGACCGGTGGCTGTTCCTAGTCACCGCCGTTGTGTCGGTGCTCCCCCTCCAATGCCGAAGCATCGGCCTGGCTTTCAGCGCATCATGGCTGCTCACGAATTTATTGACGAAACGGTACCGATACATGATCGCGCACGCCGTTGTGCTCGTAGTCACCGTGGCGGCGTTCCATATGGCCACGACGGGCGGCGGCGGGTATTTCATCCATATCGTGCTGCGAAACTCCTATAATCCCGATGCGGGGTTCGTTACCTTCGGGGAAATGGTGCAGCGCATCCTGCAGAATATCCAGGCCTACGGCTCCACTATCCTTCAAAGATCGATCATCTCGCTGCCTCCCGCCACCCCGAAGGGAGCGCAGGCCCTCATCACCGCCGCATTCCTCCTTTTCATTTTTGCGGGATGGCTGCGCAGCTTGTTCGGGCCGATGAAATTTCTGTCACTGTATGTATTCATGTATTTCGGCATCATTCTCATGTGGCAGACGCAATGGTCAAGCGAGCGCTTCGTTGCGGGAGTCATTCCATTTCTGTATTTTTTCCTGCTTTTCGGCATCGAGGGCGTGGTTGCCCTCTTCCACGATCAAGGGGGGGCGAAAATACGCAACAGGTTTGCCGCCATCACCCTGCCTTGTGCGCATCCCTCCCGGCTCAATCGATCGATCGTGTGGATCGCCGCGGTTCTCATTGTACTGTCGAACGTCCACTTCCAGATTTCCTACGCCAAAAGGGAAACGGCGCTGGGCCCGGACTGGAAAAATTTCTACAGCTGCGCCGACTGGATACGCGTCAACACGCCTCCCGGCGCCGTGGTCATGAACAGGAAGGCCGAGTTGTTTTTTATCCGGTCAAAACATCCGGGCGTCATGTACCCGTATTCGCACGACGTCAACAAAATCATGGAGACAATAGACGACGCGCACGTTTCGTACGTGGTGCTCGACAATTTCGCATGGACCGGCACGTCGCGGGAATACCTTTTTCCCGCCATTCGCAGCCATTTTGACCGGTTCAAGATCGCCTATGCGCTCAACAATCCGCCCACGGTGGTGTACGAGGTGGTACGGAAATGAAGATACCCATTGTCAACCGCGACAGCGGGTTTTACCCGCTCGCGTTCGGGATATGGGCCATCGCGATGGTCGCGGCAAACGGCAACCATTCCTATTTTGGAACGCCGCTCCCGGCTGTCGACGTCCGGCAGGGCGTCGGCGGTTACGACCGGCAAGGTCCGGTTGCCGTCGACCTCGGCGAAGCGCGAAAGGCGCTCGCGGCCGAGAAGAATCCAAAGGAACGCGCAAAGATCCTCGAAGCAATCGGCAGCTTCTTTTTCGACCGCTACCGCGCCGAGCGCTCTCCGGCGTATCTTGATTCGGCTCAATGCTACGTTCAGGAAGCGATCAAGGCGTCGCCGGGGATGCCGGAACATCTCTACAACCTGGCACGTGTCTTTACGGAGAAGAAAGATTTCGCATCGGCGCAGGCGGCCTACGAGAAGATTCTGGCAGTGGACCCGAAGAATTTCATGGCATGCCACAACCTCGGGCTCCTGTCGTATTACGAGATGAGGAATCCGGCACTCGCGCAGAAGTACTTCGAAATGGCGCTTTCCATAGACACCGCGCTGCCCGTCGAGAACTTTCTGCTGGCAAGGATAGCGGCGGAAAAAAAGGATTTTGCGGCAGCGGCACGGCACTACCGGCGCGAAATGGATCTGTTCGCCGGCGGACAAAGCGCAAAGGCGAACCTTGTGGCCGATCAGGCGAACCTCAGGCTGGCGGCCACGCTCTCGGCGCTGGAGCTTTCCATGCTGTACTCAACCGCAATTCCCGACCGGCAGCAGGCTCAAACCTCCTTTGAAGCGTATCTTAAGCTCGAAACAGACCAGCAGCGCAGACAGAATTCAACTGCCGAATTCCAGAAACGCTGGCAAGGGACGACCGCTCCATGAACTCTCCCACGGAGTGGAACGGGCAATCACGGGGAAGCACCCTGGGCACCAAAATATTTGTCCGGCTCATTTCTCTTTTCGGCGTGGTGCCGGCCTATGTTCTGCTCCTTTTTGTGAGCATGTTCTACGCACTGGCAGACAAACAATCGGCGCTCGCGGTCCGGGCGCTGCGGTCCCACCTCGGCCTGCGCACCTCCCTGTGGCACCGCTTCCGGCACTGTCTTTCCTTTGGTACCAGTATGATTGACAGATACGCATTCCTCACCGGGAAGCAGTCGTTTTTCAGATTTGAATCCCAGCGCGAAGACCTCATCGCGGCCGCGGCGGCAAGGGGCTCCGGCGCCATACTCCTGGGCGCGCACGCGGGAAACTGGGAAATCGCGGGCAATCTTCTTTCGGAGCGGCTCAACGCCGACGTCTATTATCTGATGATGGACGCCGAAAGGCCCGAAATGAAGGAACTGTTCCAAAAGGCCCTTGACGGCCGCAGGACCAAAGTGATTCCCGTCGGTGAAGGAGGGCTCGACCTCGTGATGGCGGTTCGCAACGCGCTCAAGGGAAACGGTCTTGTATGCATGCACGGCGACCGCGTTGCGCCGGGCCAGAAGGCGCAGAAGCACAATTTTCTGGGCGAGGACGTGTGGTTTCCGCTCGGCCCGTTTGCGGTCGCGGCAGCGACCGGCGCCTCAGTCATTCCCATTATGGTAACCAAGTCCGGCCTCAGGAAATATATCTTCAAGGCCTATGCCCCCATCCTTTTCGAAGGCAATACGCCCGAAAACCGTGACAAGTATATTTTTACCGCCGTGGAACGGTACGTTGGAATCCTTGAGCAGGCTGTCAAGGCAAAGCCGTACGAGTGGTTTAATTTTTATGATTTCTGGCAAGACTCCAGAATATAAACTTTTTAAACAAGAATAAAGATTTGGGCGTTACCCCATGTGAATTCGCCCGACTGTGCGAATTTACATGGGGTCGGTTCTCCTTTCGGTCCACCCCTTCGGGTGCTTCCAAGGGTCGTCGGCCTTTGGCCTCGGGCCGCAACGGCCCTATGCCGCGCAGCGCGGCGGGTCCGGGCGGCACCGCGCTCTAGCGCAGCCTCCAGTCGCCCCTAACGCGCGGCAGGGGAAATCAATTCTGTCACATTTTCTTTCTTGCGCCAACTAACATCTTTGCAAGCCTGTGAGGAATTCTTCTCATACCTTCAACTTTCAACCCGCTTTCTCGGTGCCCCCGCGGCAGAGGTTTCTTTCTTGCAAACCAACACACTTGGGGGCCACCCACGAGGGGGTATGGGTTCAGACAACTGGCAACATTCGCATTTGAGCCTGACGTTGCGCCGGTTGGCTGAACCCTAGGGGGACACTTCCCCCACCACGTCTTTCTATTTTCCTGCGAGTCTTTTTCTTATTTCACACCATCCCAAAAAACACGGCCGCCTTGTGACCCCTCGAATTCGGTCTCATTGGGCGAAAATGATAGAGGCGTACCGGATAATTCGCGCGCATTGTATTTTCCTAAGTAAGAAGGAGGTCATCGTGAAAAACCTATTATTGACATGGGGGCTAAGTTCGCTGTGCGCATTGATCGTGTTTCCGACAGCTTCTTTTGCCGGCGAAGAAACGTTTGAAGGGCTCAAGCTGGTAACGGACAACGGCGGCCGGATCACCGCCATGTCCGTGAGCAATCCTGAATCGTATTTAGGCATTGAAGCGGAATTCGCATTTTCCGTCAATGCCGACGGCACGCCGTCTTCCGGCACCGTAACGTTCAAAAACAACGTCCAGCGCCAGATGAAACCGGGCGAACTTGCGCTGCATTTCGAACAATCCGGAGGGCAGGTGGCGGTGTGGGATTACTACGGCAAGCACGGGAAAACGGCATCGTACACGCTTGCAAGCGACAAGCTGCCTGCCGATGTATTCGGGAAAACCGCGCGGCTGATCCTCAACGACGGAAAGCAGTATGTTGGAAAACTGGCCAAGCTGGCAGGCATGGGAGAGGGATATTCGCTGGCCGTTGACGGCGCCTGCTGCGGCCCGCTTCAGTTTACAAACAATACGGTGAAGGAAATTCAGGTGATGAAGTGAGAATCGATCAAATTCAAGTAAAATGGGCGCCCCGCTGCTAAAGCAGCGGCGGTCCTCCTTTCAGGCTCGGCTGTTCGCCTCGTTACCCCTTCGGGCCGTGGTCAGGCGGTAATCCCGCTTTAGCGGGACCATTTTTTCAGTCCGACCTGGCGCAGGGCAATGGAGCATTGCCCTGTTGTATAATCCCCAGATAAAAGCGATACCTGGTGATTTGACTTTTCGGAATTATTCTATCCTTTAATCTCCTAAACCAATCGTTCTATTTCATTTGACCTCACCCCCGGCCCGCTTTGACCTCGCTCAGCACGGACCTCTCCGATTTGACAAGGGATAAAAGAAGCGAAAGCCGGATATAAAATTTGGCGGTGATCTTCTGCGCCGCGTTAGGTGGACTGCAGGGTGAGCCAGAGCGAATTGTCACTTCGTTCCCCAAGGCATGGAAATAGCGCTTCGCGCTTCATCATTGTGTCTCTTGCCTTTTGCCGGCCGACGACCCTTGGAAGCACCCGACGGGGTGCCCGGCCGAAGGCCATCGGGGCGGTCCGGCAACGAGGCGGACAGCCGACGACCCTTGGAAGCACCCGAAGGGGTGGCCCGGAAGGAGACCGGCCCGAGCGTAGCGAGGGAAACACCCAACTCAAATCTTAGAATTTATTTTAGAACTTGTATCTCTTTCACCGCGTTCTTGTAGAAAAGCATCGTGTTGCCCCTGATGTTGAGCGAAAACCAGTCCGGCGAGGCCGGCAGCAGACTCATGACGCCGATGTACTGCTTCCCTGCTTTGGACACCGCCCGCACCTGCTGGCCAGCGAAACCCTGCGGGATCGCGTCGCTGTTGAAGTCGAATTTGGTGAGCGTCCCCTGTTTCTCCCGGAAGTCCCAGTAGGCGCCGCCGGCGTTGTATTCCGTAAAGTAAAACGCCACCTCTCCCGGGGTCATGGCGCGCTGAACGCCGTCTTTGAAATGAATGGTTCCGCTGGTCGCCGCTCCGGCGGCGTCAACGGAAAGAACCAGGTCCGATTCGATCTTCAGGTAGGTACCCGGGTTCGCATAGGTCATGGTGACTGACTTACCGTCCTGGCCAGGAGATATTGCCCAGTTGTCAAAAGCCTGCTGCCCGGACACCCCTTGCGCTCCGATGACAGCGACAGCGCACACAGCGAAAACCGATTTCTTCAGGACTCGCATCATGCTCTTCTCCTTGTTTAAAATTGCCCGGTCTTGGTACAATGGTAGCTTAAAGCCCCTCGCCCCTGGCAGCGGACACTCTTCAACTGCTGATTACGTGATCCATATATTAAGTCGTCAAATTGAATGTTGAAGATCAAGAAAACTGAAGAAAATATACAATTTTCCCATTGATTCTTCCCCCGATTCTGTCGGCGACCTCTTTTTTCTCTTTGGAGCGGGCGATTTACCTTCAACTACCAGTTAGACGGCAGTCACAGGCAAGCGGTTTCCGGTTTTTTTGCATGCCGCATCTGCCATGAAGATCATATATTTAGGACACCAGTATCAAGACTTTTCACTATCCGGGTAACTTTTCCTCCTGTTCGGGGTCTTATTGATGAATGCAGGTACTCTTCCCGAGAGCGACCTTGTGGCAAAAAGCCGGAATGGTGACCCACAGGCGCTTCGGGAACTGCTCTTTGCAAATAGCGGGATGATACACGCGGTCGCTACGCGCATCACCAGGAACCCCCAGCTGACGCAGGACATCTTCCAGGAAGTGGCGATGCGCGTCATCCGGAAAATAGGCGACTTCAAGGGGCATTGCAAGTTCAGCACCTGGCTCTACCGGATAACCGTCAACGTTACGTTCACGGTGCTTGCCAGGGAGACCGAACACCGGAAGACAACGGGGCTCGACGATGTGCCCGAACAGGTTCTCGCCGGCGACCAGGACGTCGAGGCGGGCATCGACCGCCGGCGTATGTTTGAAAAGGCGGTGTCGGTCATCGAGGGCATGCCGGAAATCAGCCGGGAGATCTTTTCGATGTTCTACTTTGCAGACGCAAGCCTTGAGGACATTGCAAAGCAGACCGGGAAAAGCGAAAATGCGATAAAGGCCATACTGTTCAAGGGACGCAAGCTTGTCACGAAGCAACTCAAGAAAAGCGGGATGATGGAAGTTGCATGATATGAAATGTAACGTAACCGAACGTCAGGTGTATCTGCTGTGCGACGGTCTTCTTGACAAAGAGCAAAGGCTCGCCGTGGAGACGCACGTTGCGGTATGCGGGCGCTGCGGACGCGCGTACCGCGAAGCGCGTGCCACGCTCGCGCTCCTCAAACGTCCTGCACCGGCGGATTCATGTTTCGACAGCGCCGCCGCAATGGCCGCCATCGACCGCGGCCTCGCGCTAGGCAGCCGGCCGCCGCGGATGCTCGAATTTCCGTCGAAAAGACCGCCGCTCAGGTTCCTGGCAGCGGCGGCCGTGCTTGTTTTCGCGGCGGTTGCTTCGGTGTATTATGTGTTCGGTCTGCAGAACAGAAACCATTCTTTGCCCGCTGCAGCCGCTCCGGCATCACAGGATGGTGCGATTTCAACGTCGGCAAGAGATAGCATTGTCGTTTTCGACAGGATGTGCGCTTTGAAGGTATGCCCCAATTCGAGCGTTGTGATCAGCCGGCCCGAAAGGCGGGTCGTGCATTTCGACCTTGGACACGGCGCCGTTCTAATCGCAGCGCACAAGAGGCTCTACGACACCATCGCGGTCCGCTGCGGAACGGTTACGGCTGTGGCCACGGGGACTCATTTTTCGGTTGACCGCACTGGCGACGAAGTGCGCGTTTCGGTCATCGAGGGAACGGTGACGGTCCGCAGCAGCCGGACCGGCGGCCAGACAGCCGTGTCCTGCGGCGAACTCTGCCTTGCGGACGGCGCGGGCGGCTCCCTGAGCACAGGACCCCTGCCCCGGTTGCTGCACATGCAGCTGGCCGAAGATTTCGAAGCACTGGGCCCGTGGGCCTTTCCACTCGCGCCGCCCCGCGGCACGGATGCCCACCAGAGCTCCAGGTCCTCGGCGGACGACCTCGCTTCCGCACAGCAGGCCTATGCCGCGGTCCGGCACCTCATCCGCCGGGGCGATTATGACGGCACGATAGTCGCTATTGTCAACTATCTCTCCCGCCATTCGCTTGACCAAGACGTCGCGTACTGCGATCTTGCGCTCTGCTACAGCAAGACGGGCCGCTGGGAAAGCGCGCTCGAAGCCTATAGAAAGGCCGTCGCCGCCACGAACGACAGCCTCGTGCGCGAGGCCGTGCTTCACCGAAGCAACAGCATCCTGTTTTCCAAGCTCGGCCGTTACGGGGAAGCAGAACAAGGAATTCGCAGCTATCTTGCGTCATATCCGGTGGGCGCATGGCGCGAGCGCGAGTACGGCATGCTCGTGAAAATCGAACTGGCACAGAAACGGCGCGACGATGCCGCGCAAACCGTCAAGGCCTACCAGTCGGAGTTTCCCGTCGCGTGCAGCGTTGAGGAGATGCAGGCGCAGGTTGCCCAGCTTCCGCGCGACTCGGCCAATAAGGCCGGCCGACTTCCGGCCCGATAGGCCCGTTTTCCGCGCGCAAAGCGCGCAAAAAGAAAGCCGCCGGATCGACTCGGCGGCTTTCTTTTTGTCAATTTCAAAAAACCCTACTTGAGCTGTTGAATTTCCTTCACCGCTTTCCGCCAGAACAAGACGCGGTTTCCCTTGATGTCGAGCGAGAACCAATCGGGTGTATTGGTGTTCTGGGCCAGCGTGCCGATGTATAAATTGTTTTCGTTCGAAATTACCCTTACCGTGCGTCCGAGAAAGCTGAAGGGAATCTGGTCGGTGTTCGAGGTGAAGCTGTTGGTCTTTCCCTGTCCCTGCATATAATTCCAGAAAGCGTTGGGGCCTTTGAGATTCGACCAGTAAAAATCCACTTCCTCAGGCGTCATGGCGCGCTGAACGCCTGTCTTGAATTTTACCGTCGCCTTTGACGGCACGCCGTTGTTCGCGACCGAATAGTCCATCTCCGCTTCGATGTTGAGAGGAGTGGCCGGATTCGATATCGCCATGGCCAGCGTGCTTCCATCCGTGGCCGGCGTGATCTTCCAGTTGTCGACCATCTGCTGCGCCGAAAGCGGCAGCGCAAGCAGCCCCGCAATGCAGCATCCGGCAATCAGTGTCTTCTTCGCGCCTGACATGGTTCCTCCTTGTGGAATGGCAGCCCTCGCCATTGTATTAAAAATAAGATAGAAAACGGTGATAAAGGGACTTTTTTTGCAGAATAGAATTGGAAAGAAATGAGTTGGGCGCCCCGCAGAAGACGACGGCGGCCCTCCTTCCGGTCTCGGCCTACGGCCTCGGGGCTGCCTGCCACGAGGGCCCTGCGGGCCGTGGTCAGGCAGCACCGCGCTCCAGCGCGGCCTCCAGTCCTGCCTGGCGCTTGGCAGCAGGAATCTTCCACAATCCCCGCAGGCTTGACGAATCAGGATTTTCTGCGCTGATCAACAAGATTTTCGCATTGCGCAAGTATTACCACTTGACAGAATAGATTCCTGTTTGCGCGCGTTAGGTGGACCGGAGGGTGAGCCAAAGCGAATTGCCGGCCGACCCGGCCGATAGGCATAGGGCGGTCCGGCAACGAGGCGAACAGCCGAGCCCGGAGGGAGACCGACCCCGGTTGTGTTTCACAACCGGGGGAACGCCCATATCTTCTTCTAATTCTCAATAATAAACTTCCAAGTCATCAAACAACTGGCTTGAAAACAGCAGCTTCCTGAATTTCACCAGGTCGTCGTGGAACACCCGTGTGTTGTCGTAGACCGAGAAATGCGGCTTGAGCGTGTTGTACACCTTGGTGGTGCCGCGCCCCATGGTCGCCGCATTGCGAAAGGAGAGCGCCTGCATCTGCGCGAGGGTCTCGAGCGTGAGCACGTGCTTGGCGTTGCTCACCGCCTTGAACGCCTTGCGCGCCGCGACCGTACCCATGCTCACCACGTCCTGGTTCGACGCGTTGCACGAGATTGACAGCGTGCTCACCGGGTTCGCGAGCTGCCTGTTTTCCGCCGTGGTGGAGGTGGCCAGGTACTGCGCGCCCATGAACCCCATGGTGAGGCCCACGGTCCCCGGAATGAGATGCTCGGGCAGGCCCTCGTTGAGGCTCTTGTCAAGCAGCTTGTTGAGCCGCCGCTCCGACAGCGTGCACAACTCGGCGACGGCCATGCACAGCATGTCCATGGCAAAGCCCACGCTCTGGCCGTGGAAATTGCCGCCGTGGATGATCTTTTGCTTTTGGGGAATGATGATGGGATTGTCGTTCGACGAATTCGCCTCGATCTCTATGGTGCGAGCCGCGGCCTCGATGGCCTCGCTCACGGGCGCGAGGATCTGCGGCGCGCACCGGATGGAATACACGTCCTGCACGTTGATGCTCGTCTCGAACACGCGGCCGTCGGTCTGCTGGCGCCGGATGATCTCGTGCATGTCTTTCCGGAGGGTGATGTTCTTCGAGCCGCCGTACAGCCTGCGGATGATCGCGGCGACGGCCTTCTGACCCGGATGCGGCTTCACCTCGTGCAGGTCTTCGTCGAACGCGTCGTCGATGCCGCCGAAGATCTCGATGGCGAACGCCGCGTTGACGCATGCGAGACGCAGCAGTTTTTTTGCGCCGAACAGCGCAAACGCCGCGATGGCGGTCATGGCGCTCGTGCCGTTCATGATGGCGATCCCTTCCTTGTAGCTCAGGCGCGCCGGCGCGAGCCCCGCTTTCGCAAACGCCGCACGCGCGGGCATGAATTCCTTCTTGTAAAACACGTTTCCCTCGCCGATAACGGCGAGCGCCGTGTGCGCCAGGTGCACCAGGTCGCCCGACGCGCCCACGCTGCCGCATTCGGGAATATAGGGCGCGATGCCGGCGTTCACCATTTCCGCCATGAGCGCCACCAGTTCGATGCGCACGCCGGAAAATCCCTTGACAAGCGTGTTGAGCCGCACGGCGAGCACGGCCAGCGCGATGTAGGGTTTGATGGGATCGCCGAGCCCCGCGGCATGGCTCCTGATGAGATTGACCTGCAGCGTCTCGATGTCGGCGTCGGCGATGATCTTGTTGCACATGGGGCCGAACGACGTGTTCACCCCGTAGATGATGCGCCGCGCCTCCACTTCACGGACGAGAAAGTCGCGCGACTCCTTGCACCGGGAAAGCGCCGCCGGATCGATGGTGACGCGCTTGTCGCCGATGCCGATGGCCACGATGTCCTCGACCGTGAGGTCGTTGCCGGTGAGAACGACGGACGGGCGGTTGTCCATAGAGCGATTCTCCTTGATTTCAGAAGTCTACTCTAAAAAATATCTCGCCAAGAACGCCAGGAGCGCAAAAGGTAAAATACCTTTTTATATTCTCTGCGACCGTGGCGATCTTTGCGAGAGGCTTTTCCTATAAGAAAGGGCATAGATCGCTCTATGCCCTCACTTCATTCTCAACAAAACCGCCTTACTTGAGCTTCGCGGCTTTCCTGATTTTTGCCACCATGTCAAGCTTCTCCCATGTGAAATTCGGGAGCTCGCGGCCGAAATGGCCGTTGCGGGCGGTCTCGCGGTAGATGGGCCGCCGCAGCTTGAGCTTTTCGATGATGGCGGCGGGACGGAGGTCGAACACTTTTTCCACGATCCTGCTTATCTTGTCGTCGGACATGATGCCGGTGCCGTAGGTGTCCACATAAATCGAAATGGGCTTTGCGACGCCGATGGCGTACGACACCTGTATCCTCACCTTTTTCGCCAGCTTGGCCGCCACAAGGTTCTTGGCGATCCAGCGCGCGGCGTACGCGGCGCTCCGGTCAACCTTGGTGGGGTCCTTGCCCGAAAAAGCTCCGCCGCCATGGCCGCCGTATCCGCCGTACGTGTCGACGATAATTTTGCGGCCCGTAACGCCGCTGTCGCCGTGAGGGCCGCCGATCACAAACCGTCCCGTGGGATTGACGTGAAAAACTGTTTTCTTGTCAAGCAGTTTTGCCGGGATCACCTTCCTGATGATCTTCTCGATCATGTCTTTCCTGATTTTCTGGTACGAAACATCGGGCGCATGCTGGGTGGAAAGCACCACGGTATGGACGCGCACGGGTTTGTCGTTCTCGTATTCAACGGTCACCTGCGACTTGCTGTCGGGACGCAGGTACTTGATGAGTTTCTTTTCCCGCGCGAACGTGAGGTATTCCACCAGCCGGTGCGCAAGATGAATGGCGAGCGGCATGTAGGTCTTGGTCTCGTCGCAGGCATAGCCGAACATCATGCCCTGGTCGCCCGCGCCCTGCTCCTTGTGAAGTCCCTTTCCCGCGGTGACTCCCTGGGAGATATCGGGTGACTGTTTGTCAAGTGTCACGAGAATGCCGCAGCTTTTCGACTCAAACCCGAGGCCGGGGTCGTTGTAGCCGATTTCGGAAATCGTGCGGCGGACCACGCCGGGAATGTCGACAATCGCCTTGCTCGTTATTTCGCCGGCCACCACCACGAGGCCGGTGGTCACCAGCGTCTCGCACGCGACGCGGGAATACGGGTCCTGCTCGAGCATGGCGTCGAGCACCGCATCGGAGATCTGGTCGGCAACTTTGTCCGGATGTCCCTGCGACACACTTTCAGAAGTAAACAGATACCTCATCGAATCCACCTTTCAGGATATTGATTTATAGCAACAACGGGAAAAATGCCTGAGTATCGTTTGAGCGGATTGGGTAAAATACTATATCACGAGGGAGGCAAACAAGGGTTGTGTCCCGGCATGCCGGCCGCCGCCGCGCCCTCTCAACGCCGCCGCGGCCGCCTTATCCCTTCGTGGTATTCCTCCATAAGCTCGACAACCGGCGTCCCGGTTTTCTCGCTTATCCTCGCCAGCGCCTCGTATTCCGGCTTTGTAAACGAGTGCCCCTTGTACGAACATTCCTTCACCTCAATACCCTGCCCCCGGAGTTTGGCAGTACCCTGCTTTCTTTCCGCCACAACTCGGTCTTCCATGCGCATGCGCACGCCGAGCGTGCGTGTGTGAATAATAATGGCGTCGACGAGTTCCTGCTGCTTGTCCGGCGCGCACAGCACGGTGAGTCTGTAGCCGGGCCTTCCCTTTTTCATGAACACCGGCAGCCACGAAACATCGAGCGCGCCTTCGCGCATGAGCCTTCCGGCCGCATCGGCCATGATCTCGCCCGAAATGTGGTCCATGTCCGATTCCAGGACGCACACGCGGCCGGCCGGCGAGGATATATCCCGCTCGACTAGAAACACGCGGAGAACGTTCGGTGTTTCCTTGAACGACTTGTCGCCGCAGCCGTAGCCGGTGGAGAGCACCGTGCCGGATACGCCGGTTGTGACTTGCCTGCCCAGCGCGGTGAGAACGGCGCACCCCGTTGGCGTGAGAAGCTCTCCCTGAATGTCAAGTATCCGCAGATCGAACCCCTGTGCCATGGCAGCCACGGCGGGCACCGGCACCGGCATCACGCCGTGCTGGGTGTTCACCGTGCCCCTGCCGTCGGTGAGCGACGAGAAAACCACCTCGTCTGCAGCGAGTTTCTCCAGGCACAGGCAGATTCCCGCGACGTCAACAATCGTATCCACCGCGCCCACCTCGTGAAAGTGGACTTTTTCAAGCGGCATGTCGTGCACCTTTGCCTCGGCTTTTCCCAGCCGCATAAGAACCGACTCGCACCGGGAATACACGCCCGCGCCGTAGCCCGCAGATTTGATCATGCCTAGTAAATCCCGGAGGTGGCGGTAGGTGCGCGGCGCGTCCCACTTCATCACAAGATGCGAGGCGGAAATCCCGCTCCGCTTCTGCTTTTCCACGTCAATGGTGAAGCCGGGAATCCTCAGTTTGGCGAGTTGCCTCCGGAGCCAGTCCACGGGCACGCCGGTGTCGATCAGCGATGAAAGGATCATGTCGCCGCTTGCGCCCGACACGAGGTCGAAATAGAGGGTCTTCATGCTGTGTCCTTTGCCGGAAGTGTCAGATTTCCCTGCGCTCGAACGCCAGAACCAGCCCGGCCGCGATAGCACATTACGTAAAAGGCCATCACGATCACCGGGATGGACGGGCCCGATCGGCTGAAAGGCTTTGCCGTTTATCAAGGTAACCGCGCAATCCTGCAGCGAGCATACCTTGGGCCAGGCCATTGCCCACGGCGGAGCGTTCAGGGGATGGTTCTGCATCATGGCCTGCACCAGCCTGGTCTGCGCGGCATGGAAAAAAGAGTCGGCCGCGTAGCTCACCGCCGCCACGCCCAATCCCGCAAGGGCCGCGGCGAAATCCGGCATGTAAAGCGACATCAGGCACACGAGCAGGACCATAAAGAGCACGTTTGCGGAGCACACACACGACGCGACAAGGTATCCGGGCATGGTCCCGCCCGCGCTGGCGAGCGTGATGATAAAAATGGTGAGGTGAAGCGCGAACATGAACGCGAATGAAACAAGCCACACGCCGATCGCGCGGCCGAACACATAGGTGATGCGGGGCAGAGGCTTGGACAGCATGTACTGGGCGGTCCCGTCTTCGCGGTCGCGCCTCAGCAGATTCATGGAAAAGATTGCGGCAATAAGCAGCACACCGGCAGCCACAACGTGAAACGCGACGATGGACGCGTGCCACGCGACCGTCAAACCGTCGACCGTTCTGCCGTTCACCGTGTAATTGCCCGAGTAGCAGCCGCGGAGCAACATTACGAACCCGATGCTCACGATGAGCAGCACGAGAAAGCTCTTCTGGTGGATGATGTCGACAACCGTATACTTTACAATATGGAAGAAATTACGCATGCTGCCCTTCGATCACGCGCACGAACACGTCTTCGAGCGTCTCGCCCTCGCGGACAATGGACGATATCGCGCCTTTGAGGACGATTCTCCCCTTGTCGATGATGGCGGCAGTGTCGCAGGTCTTTTCAACCTCCGACAGCAAATGTGAATTGAGGATGATGGTCACGCCTTTCCGCTTGAGTCCTTCCATAATGCGCCGCACGTCGCGGATACCGAGCGGGTCCAGGCCGCTCACCGGTTCGTCAAGCACCAGGAGCTTTGTGCCCGGTATCATGGCCGCGGCAAGCCCGATGCGCTGCAGCATGCCCTTGGAATAGGTCTTCATCGCCGCATTTTCCTTCCCGGCCATGCCAACGATTTCCAGGACTTCGGCGATTGTCCCGGCCGCACCGGCCGCGGACATGCCGCACAGTTCGGCTTGGCGGCGCAGGTAGGCTTTGCCCGACAGGTGCAGGGGCACGCGAACGTTTTCGGCGAGGTAGCCAACGCCCTCCCGCGCAGCAGGGGAAGCGCTCGAAACTCCGTTGATGGATGCACCGCCGCTTGTAGGCTTGACAAAATCGAGCAGCATCTTGATGAGCGTGGTTTTTCCCGCGCCGTTGGGCCCGAGCAGGGCGAAAAATTCGCCGCGCTCCACGATGCAGGAGACATTGTCAACCGCGAGGCCGGAATGCGAACCGTAACGTTTGCTGATGAAGGAGAAGGTGACCATGAAGGGTTAAATATACAACGTTATGCCGTTTCCGCGCAGATCTGCATGAAATCGTCTATCACATAGGTGGGACGCGTCGCAAGTGTCAAAGAGTCGTTGTGACTCCTGTTGACATACGCGGTATCGACGCCCGCGCGCGACCCGCATTCGATGTCGAACCCGGAATCCCCCACCAGCAGGACCGATCCCTTGTCGGTGACCTTGAGCTGGGACAGCGCTGCGAGCACGGGCTCAGGGTCGGGTTTGTGCTTCACCGTGCTTTCCGGCGTTATCAGCGCCTCAAAATATCCGAGGATCCCGGTTTCCCTGAGGTACAGTTCAAGCGTCTCCCGCCTGCGTGAGGTCACCACGGCGCAGTGCTTTCCCCGCGAGCGCAAGAGCCCAAGGCCCTTTGCCACGCCGGGAAAAAGCCGGAGGTATTGCGGGTAAATGGACAGCTGGTACTTCATGTGGTCGCCGCCAATGGTCTTATACCTGTCGTCGGTGAGCGGACCAAGATACAATTCCGTCTGGCGCCTGAGCGTAAGGCCGATATTCTCGGTCACGCGCTCCCGGGAAATTTCAAAGCCGCCGTATTTCCTGCATGTAAAGATGAAGCACTGGTGAATGAGCTCCGTGGTGTCCAGGAGCGTTCCGTCGGCGTCGAAGAGGTAGCAGGAATATTCTTTAATAACTTTCATGAGAAGTAAAAATAAGAGAATACGCAAGGACAAGTGAGGTTGAAAGAAGAATTGGGCGTTTCCCTCGCTGCACTCGGGCCGGCCCTCCCTCCGGGCCACCCCTTCGGGTGCTTCCAAGGGTCGTCGGCTGTTCGCCTCGTTGCCGGACCGCCCGAGTCGCCTGCGGCGAGGGTCGGCCGACAATGCGCTCTTGCGCCCCCTGCGGTCCGGCCTAACGCGCGGGCGGGCGATGGGTGCTTAATTGAATGTCGGTGACCGCAGATCGTTTGGCGGTGGAACGGATCAATCATTGACTAATGCGCAGATCAATCACCTCGTGCATCATACCAAAGACGTTTCATAATCATACAATAAACTTTGGACTGATGTTCCATCATCAAACACCTTGCTTTATCACCCCTGAAATCTCGTCAATTTCAACACCTTTTTCATTGGCACAGGCCTTGCCTTTCTTATCAAGCGAAAACAAGATTTTGGGACAAGTGAACGGAGGCTGCGTATGGAAAACAAGAATGTGGTCGACAAAAGGTCCGTGAAGCTCGAAGACGTCATGAGGCCCGATTACATACCGTTTCTCGGCGGAAGACCGAAGCGCGAGGCCATCATCAGCAAGGACGAAATAACCAACCTCTCGATCATGCTCAACACGTGCGCGACCGTGGAGGAGTTTCTCGGGAATATATGAACCGTCAAACCACCAAACCTTAACAAGGAGGAGTTATGTCAGCGCTCGTAAGGTACGAAACACCAGTCACCAGCCTGTCCAATCTGCTGGACGATTTTCTGGGCAACGGCATCTTCAACGCATGGGACCGGGACATTTCTCTGGTCAACTATCCCCGTGTCGACATCGTTGAGGAAAAAGACACGTACAAGATCACGGCGGACATGCCAGGGCTGGACAAGAAGGACATCACCGTTGAGGTGAAGAACGGCGTCCTCGCCATCAGCGGCGAGAAGAAGGAAGAGAAGACCGAACGGGACAAGAACCGCTACTACCACTTTGAAAGGAGATTCGGTTCGTTCCGCAGAGAGTTCGCGCTTCCCGACCACGTTGACGCGGACCACGTCGAGGCAAAGTACGCAAACGGCCTGCTTGAGCTGACGCTCAGGAAGACCGAGGCCGCAAAGCCCAAGGCGATTGAGGTGAAGGTCGAATAAGAAGCGCAGGTTGTTGAGGAAGCAGACGCAGGGCCGCGGAGGATCGCGGCCTTTTCTTTTGTTAGGCGGGAATTGTACTGAGAAGTTGCGGAGTAGCCTGCAACAGCAAGCCGGAACGCACGCCCAAATATCCCCAGTTTTGTCTTGACAATGCCCCCCCCGGCGATTGTATATTGAGAGTGTCCTTTGTCAAGCTTTGATTCGACAAACCTCCCTCCCCATGCACCACTGGCTGCTTGACATTTGCGGAATACGCTCGTGGTCAGGCCCGTGTATCATTTGCGTTCACATTTGAAATAACACACAAAACCAAATGTCAAGGAAAGTGAGGTTTTATGCAGCAAAGCCAAAACACTGTAAACCCGGACGTGGTGTGCCAACAGGCGGTGCAGGCAAAACTGCCGTCTACCAGGCGAAAGAACATTTCGAGGTTGCCGTCAAGGGGTACAATGATCAAGTGGATAACCACATCAACGTCGTGCAGATGATGAAGGCGAGAATATGGAGCAAAATTTAACAATTGAGACTAATGAGCGTCTCGCGGAGTCCTTTAACAAAGGAGACGAACTATGGCAACGGTAAACAAAATCCAAAAAGCCAGCGACACGACAACTGTTCAACATTTGACAGACAGCCAAATTCTGGACGACGGGACAAACGTCGGCGTTGGAACGACATCGCCGGGTTCGAAACTTGACGTTGCCGGTTCAGGAGCCTTTTCTGGCCCAGTCAAAATTGGCGCAACCAGCTTCTTGGGCAATGAAAACCTAAAGGTTCAAAATGATGCGGACGGCTACCAATTGGTTGTACAAAGGAATAACAGTGGCAAACTATCTTCGATTGGAATTATTGCCGACAATTCGAATGCCGTTACTATGGTCGCTCAGGGTGGATCAGCTCGAGGGGGAATAGATAGCAATGCGACTCTTATTGACAATCTTGGTTCGGGCCAGAATGGAATAAATTTTCGTCTTAACGGAACTTGCAAAATGCGTTTGGATTCTGGGGGAAAAGTAGGAATTGGGACGACAACTCCCCAAGAGGCACTTCAAGTTAATGGAAACATTAGGATCGACGACGGGACGGGGTATCCGGGGTTCAATAGGGTCGCGACGACACAGAAAGTGTATAATGTGCTTGATTATGGGGCAATACCGCTTTTTGTCAAAGTATGGAGCTTGTCTGGAACAATTTCTTCTTCTTCAGCGAATACCCTAACAGACTCAAGCATAACAATGTCAAATGTTTCTTCTGGTGACACTCTTTGGATTCACAACAACCAGAATTGCGGAGCGTATACCGTGCGAACTGTGGTAGATGGTACAATCACGATTAATGGTTCGTTTAACAACTACTCCGCTCTACCGGGCAATGTTTCCTGGAAGGTAACTTCTGCTGCAACAACCGTGGACAATACCTTAGCCTTCAATAATGCCCTTTCGGCTGCGTCCGCGGAGGGTGGCGGTGTGGTGTATGTTCCTAACGGGTACTATGTATTCAACAACAATTCCGCCTCTATCTTAGTGCCTTCTAATGTAATACTGCGTGGGATGAGGTCTGCACCACCGGTATGGATGAAAAACTTCTGGATCAAAGGAACTCCCCAGGGGCCAGTTTTGTTATGCCTGTCGAACTTCGGTAGCTCCGGAGGCCCGTCGTTCATAATCCTATCAGGCGGCATCAATGACCCCCAAGTGGGCGCTATTAACGGCTCAAGTGTCATAGAGGGATTGACTATTTTTTATCCGGTCCAGTATCTTAGTGGTGCTACCCAGGGTACTTCGTTTAACGTTCAACCTTATCCGTATTGCATAGAATTCCAGGCAAACACTAGCCCCCGATATAGTGGGAAAGGTTGCGACAACAGAGCCATGAATTTGACGCTTGTAAACCCCTACCAGGGAATTTCTATGGTAGCCCAAGCCGTTGGCGGACGCAACCACCTTTACAACATTTATGGATTCCCATTGCAAACCGGCATTCTCGTCGACAACATGGGAGACGTAACTATAATTGAAAAAGTGTTTTTTAATCCCTCATATTTCAACGAATTCGATTGGACTTCCTCCGATCAACAGAGAAAAGACTGGTATACTTACCTCGTGCAAAACATGACGGCAATAATAATACAGCAGGCCAACTTTTTGATAATCAAGGATTTTTTTGCCATTTTCGCACATAACGGTATTTGGATTAGCAGTGATTCAACGACTGGTCCAGTACAAGGTTTGTTCGGAACAAACATACAATTCGATATGGCGGACTGCGGAATTTACGTGGATATTCCTGCCCCAACCGGCGCAGTAGCGGAAATGGAACTAAGCAATGTCCGAATCACATGCGGGAACGTTGGCAATGTAAATAGTCCAAACGTCTATAATAGAAACCATTGCATATTCGGCGACTCCAGCGGGAATCATGGAGGGGCGATACTCTTGTTGAATACGGGGGTGTTCCAGAGTTGGCTTGGAGGCAACACTATACTATGGCAAATCCCTGGTTGTCTTAAGATCGCAAATTTTGTCTTCATTGACTACACACAGGCGATAACCGCAGGGGTGAACGCAACTGCCGGACGCATCCAAATTCATGGTTGTCTTTTCCAACACAATTCCACGGGATTCATAAATTGTATTAACATCGCCACCACCGCAGATGTGGGAATGGTTTATGGGAATGATTACAGGGATAATGCCCCAGGGGCCAACAGCGCAGTGTACAATCGGTTCAATGTGATTGGCAATGTCGGGTTGACCAATGTGGTGCCGATCTCTCAGGTTAATGCTCCCACCTTTACCGGACCCGGCCTGAATGACATGACCGCGAGCGGTATTTATACCGGACAAAACGGGAACACCAATTACAGAGTGCAAATCGAGACGGTCGTGACCGGTTCCATCACTGCATTTGCCAACGGGGGCACCAACCTTGTAAATGCAACCTCGAACAACCACGGGTTGTCAACGGGCAATGAAGTTACAATTTCCGGGCCAAACAGCTATAATGGCGTCTATGTCATTACGCGTGTTGATCAGAATACGTTTCAATTCAGTGGACAATTCAGCCAGACTGGGACTGGCAACTGGGAAAAGACAAACACGTTCAGATGGAGCGACAGTGGCGGCGGCGCGTGGAACGCCACCGGTGTTCAAATCACGGGTTTCGCACAGACCTTCAATAATGGCGTACAGGCCGGATTCAATTCAAAATCAGGACACACCGTAAACAGCCATTGGGACTTTGTCGCCTCGGTCCCCGATCCGTTTCAGGTACTCAATAATACAAGCAGTAGCCTGCTTATGGTGAAAATCGGAGGAAACGTAGGAATAGGTTTGACGAACCCGGTGCAGAAATTAGACGTAAATGGCACGATTCATGCCAGCAATTTGAATTCTGGTGCCGCTCCTCTGTCGTGTGATAGTAGTGGGAATATTATCAAGACCCCTTCTGACAAGCGACTCAAGAAGAATATTCGGAAGATAGAACATGCGCTTGGTAAAGTAATGAAATTACGAGGAGTCGCTTTTGATTGGAAGAAAGAAGCAAACATGGGTGTTTCAACTTATGGGCTAATCGCCCAAGAAGTAAGGCATGTTCTTCCAGAGTTGGTTACCCAATCAGAAAAGGGCATGTTGGGCGTAAATTATCCCAACATGGTCGCCGTTCTTATCGAAGCCATAAAGGAGCAGCAGAACCAAATGCTATCTTTGAAAAAGGAATTTGATAAACTGAACAAGAAGAAATAGCTTGCAGGAATTGCGGCTGCGTTTGCATGAAGCCGGGAGGAGAAATCCTTCCGGCTCTTCAGCATTTGTCAAGGCGACATGGATAGTGCGACCCAGCTATCTTAGAGCCCAAACGTCACTGGCACCCGAATTATTTGCCCCGATAATCCATAGTTCATTTGAGAAAACAACTGACGATTGGTTAAATTTCGCTGTGAGATTTGGGGGGATATTGAATTGTCTCCACAGGGCGCCATCTTCAGAATACCATGCGTCATCAAATGGACCAAGCGTGCCACCAGGCATGCCGTACCCGCCGACAAGCCAAATTGTGCTATCCAAGACATCGGCAGCAAATCCATATCTCGCATCGAAACTAGCTGAGTTAGAGACCTCGTTCCAAGTAACGCCATCTTGTGTATTCCAAACATCGTTTTTGAATCCGCTGTTGTCATTCCCGCCTACGAGCCACATTTTATTCTTGAAAACAAAAAGGCGATGACCAAGTCTTTTATCAAAGGCGGCTGAATTTGTAGCCTCTATCCAAGAAATCCCATCAGTGGAATACCAAGCATCATTCAGAAGGCCGCTACTGGCAGACCCGCCGATGACCCAAATCTTGTTGTCAAAGACAATACTTGCATGGGCAACTCTTCCGGAGAAAATGGAATCTGGCGAAGCTGCCTCCTGTATCCACGAAATGCCATCCGTAGAATACCAAACATCACTCGCATCATCAAAGCCCCCCGTTCCATTGTCGGCGAGACCTCCAATGACCCACATTTTATTATTAAAGACAACTGATGTGTGACCTCGCCTTTTGGCAAAGCTGGCGGAGTCCGTTGCTTGCGTCCAAGAGTTGCCATCAGTCGAATACCAAACATCATTCTTCAAATTATACCCGTCAGTTCCGGCGAAAACCCACATTCTGTTATCAAAAACTACGCTGCTATGCTCTTGCCTTCTGCCAAAAGCAGTCGTGCTCGTGACTAGGTTAAAACGGTTGTGAAAGTTCATTGTTATAGATGGACTTTGTGTTCCTTCGGTATTTTGCGTATCGACAGCCGCGATTCTATATTCGTAAATGGCGCTTGCTCGTAAAGTACTATCTGAAAAAGTGGTATCTTGGACATTGCTTCTGATCCTTGCGAAGCTAGAATCTTGTTCCTTTCTGTAAATGTTGTATGCGGCGATTTTCCTTCCAGTTGTTGGTCTGTTCCACGTCAACGTCACGATCTGCTTCAATGTATCATAGCAGATCTTCAACCCTCTCGGCACCGGAATCCCCGTATATTGCAGCACAATATCATGCGGCAGCGAATCCGTCTTCCCTGCACGTCACGCTCAGCACCGTGTCCTTCGGCACATACGCATCCAACGTCGTCAGAAATCCTCACCCTGTACGTTCCTTCCGCCATGTTTGCAACGGTAAACTGCCAATGGCAGTCTTCCGGCGTATCCCCAAGTATTTGTCCCCATAAACAGGATAAACACTGTCCTTGCATCATCACCCGGTTGCAGCCGAATTACTCCTCGGATCGATCCCGGCGCTTTCAGCGTGTCCGCGGGCGGGTGAACGTGTTGAGTCTTTGACAACGGTTATCGAGTCCTGGTACACGACGCCGCTGTCGCCGGCGGCGAGCACGTTGTACGTGCCGGTGTCGAGCTTGGCAGTATAATTACCGCTAGCATCGGTGGTGGTTGAGTCCACGACCGCCGCCAGTGTCTTGGCCAGGCCGCCTGTGCGGGGATTATAATTGATCGGATAGAATCTTACTTTTGCATGCGCCGCAGGCGACCCGCCGGGATTGTAGAGCATGGCGGAGACGGCCGGATTAGTTGTCTCGGTGCTTCCGCCCGCAATATTCTTTACGCATGCCATAAACGGCAGGGTGAGGCAAAGGACGGCGATAAAAAGTTTGCTGCGCATAGGTTATCCCTTCCTGGGCGGTGTTGAGAGCGGGAACACCTGAAAATTTATCTGATACACTCTATCGACAGGATCATCTTTCTCAACCATTTCGGCCAGCCGCTTTCTGAACGCGGCGACCTCTTCGCGTTACACGCTGGAACCCGGCTTCGGAGATGCCGACGGTCAGGGTGGAGATGTCCCGGAGCTGCCGCTTGTGGCGGTCGATGGATTCTGTGGCAAGCCGCAGGTTCTCCTTTTGAAAAGCGGCGACGGCAAGCGACCGAACCTGATCACCGGTGGTTATCGATTTATCGGTCTGGAAGTATCGCCCCGAGGCCATACGTTTTATCAGGCCCAGGTCCAGCAGCAGGCGAACTGCCTTTTTGGCTTGAGGTGTTGTAATGGGCGGGTTGAGTGTTCGGGCAAGTATCTTGAAATCGTCTTTGAAGTCGAGAAACGCGACAAGCTCGCGCAGGGCCGGATAGTACCACTTTGAGAAATACGTAAACTGGTCTTGCCGAAGCTGCGCGGAAGTGTGATGCTTGCCGAACGCCTGCAGGTGGTTAAAATAGAACTCGCGCTCCCGTCCGGTCTTTGCCTGCGTGAAATGTACCATGGCTTCGAAATACTCGGTTTCTTTCCTGTTAAGCCCCATTGCCTGGGCCACGGCAAACACCGCACCCTTTGAAAGCGTCTTCTGGCCCGCGATGACCTTGTAGATGAATGTCTTTGACTTCAGCCCGGCCTTGTTCGCGAAATACTGGTACGAAAAGGAAGGATGCGCCTTCTTGTGTTCGGCGTAGTAGTCCTTAAGAAACAGGCGGCTGTCGCTGTAGGCGAAAATATCCGGCATCGGTTCCTCCTTGCGTCTCTATGGTAAATTTACCTCGCCAATGATGAAAGGTCAACAGGCACGATCAAAAAACGTTGCTTTTTGGGGAACGATTAAGACCGGCATGAATAGCGTAGCAGGGAAGCGAAACGCGGTAGCCCAGCCGCGGCGGAAAACTATGTTTCTGGGTGCCCCCGCAACAATGTTTCTGGTTTGCCGCCGCTCCGTCAAGGGGGCTACCCACCAGGGGGTGTGCCCCCGGATCACCGTCGCCGCTCGAAATTGACATTATAGACCTGCGGCGACGGAAGCCGGGGGCCAGGGGGACACCTCCCCCTCCTGGATATTCTTGATTATTTAATCCATCCCTCATGAATTATTTTGTACCTACGATTTAGCCCAAACCCCATTCCTCCATTTCGCCCCATAGAAGAGGCCCGACATGCAGAAAGCGATCACCGAAACCGTCACGAGGATCCCGGACAAGGACAACAAGAACTGGTCGGTCCATTTCAAGGGGATGGCGCGGGAGAACGTGCGGCTCGGGTTTCTCAACAACCTCGAATACAACCTCGCAAAAGACAAGTACTCGCTCACCGCGTACGCGGAGTTTTTGAGCCTCGCCTACACTGTGCGCGACCGGCTCATCGAGCGGTGGATCACCTCCAAGCAACTGTACCACGAGCAGAACGTCAAGCGCGTGTACTACATGTCGATGGAGTTTCTGATGGGGCGGCTCCTGTCGAACAACATCATGAACCTCAAAATGCGCGAACCCAGCGCAAGCGCCATGAAGGACCTGGGACTCGACATCGAAGACATCATCGACCAGGAGGTTGACGCGGGACTCGGCAACGGCGGCCTCGGCAGGCTTGCCGCATGCTTCCTCGATTCCATGGCCACGCTCGAGCTGCCGGCGGTCGGTTACGGCATCCTGTACGAATTCGGGATTTTCAACCAGCGCATCGTGAACGGCCACCAGGCCGAGTATCCGGAACAGTGGCTCCAGCAGGTTAACCCCTGGGTGATGGAGCGCGCCGAGTACAAGGCCCACATCAAATACTACGGCAAGACCCTGTACCATACCGACGCGAACGGCAAACAGAAGGTGGCGTGGGTCGACACCGAGGAGGTGATCGCGCTGCCGTTCGACGTGCCGGTGCCCGGCTACGGCAACAACACGGTGAACACCCTTCGCCTGTGGAGCGCGCGCGCCGCGCACGAGTTCAAGTTCGACTACTTCAACAGCGGCGACTACATCGGCGCGTGCCAGGATAAATTGACAAGCGAGAACATCTCCAAGGTGCTCTACCCCAACGACAACAACCATTCCGGCAAGGAGCTGCGGCTCAAGCAGCAGCATTTCTTCACGTCCGCGTCGCTGCAGGACATCATGCGGCGTTATCTCTCGAACAACAAGGATTTCAAAAACTTCCCCGACAAGGTGGCCATCCAGCTCAACGACACGCACCCCGCAATCGCCATTGTGGAGCTCATGCGCCTGCTTATCGACGAAAACGGGCTCTTGTGGGACGATGCGTGGGACATTGTGGTGCGCACGTTCGCCTACACCAACCACACCCTGATGCCCGAGGCGCTCGAGCGCTGGCCCGTGAGTCTCGTGAAGACCCTGCTCCCGCGCCATATGGAGATCATCTACGAAATCAACAGCAAGTTCCTGCGCCAGGTGTCGTACAAGTACCCCGGCCAGGTCGACAAGCTGCGCGACATGTCGCTCATCGAGGAAGGCCCCGACCCCAAGGTGCGCATGGCGTACCTCGCCATCGTCGGTTCGCATTCGGTAAACGGCGTGTCGGAGCTGCACACCAAGCTGCTCGAAGACGGCCTGGTGAGGAACTTCCACGACATGTGGCCGGAAAAGTTCAACAACAAGACCAACGGCATCACCCAGCGGCGGTGGCTGTACGCGGCGAACCAGCCCCTGTCGTCGCTGGTCACCGAAAGCATCGGCGACGGCTGGATCAAGGACCTTTCCCAGCTCAAAAAACTTGTCCCCCTTGCCGACGACCGGGAATTCGGGAAGCGCTGGCGCGAGGCGAAGCTTTCCAACAAGAAACGCCTCGCCGGCATCCTCAAGAAATGGGAAAACATGCGCATCAACCCGGACCTCATGTTCGACGCCCAGGTGAAGCGCATTCACGAATACAAGCGCCAGACGCTCAACATCCTCCATTGCATCGCCATGTACAACGAGATCAAGGCGGGAAAGAAAAAAGAGTTCGTGCCGCGCGCCGTGCTCTTTGCCGGCAAGGCCGCTCCCGGCTACTACATGGCGAAGCTCCTCATCAAGTTCATCAACAACGTGGCGGGCGTGATCAACGGCGACCCGGACACCCGCGGCCTGCTCGAGGTCCATTTCATCCCCAACTACCGTGTGACGCTCGCCGAATACATCATGCCAGCGGCCGAGGTCTCGGAGCAGATTTCGACGGCCGGCACCGAGGCATCGGGCACCGGCAATATGAAGTTCGGGCTCAACGGCGCCATCACCATCGGCACCATGGACGGCGCGAACATCGAAATGTGGGAGGAAGTGGGCGACGAGAACATCTTTATTTTCGGGCTGCGCGCGCACGAGGTGAACGAGCTTCGCGCAAAATCGTACAACCCGTGGGACTACTACCACAAGAACGAAAAACTCCGGAAGGTGATGGACCTCATCTCGCTCGGGTTCTTCAGCCCCGAGGAGCCGCAGCTCTTCCGTCCCATTTTCGATTCGCTGCTCAACGGCGGGGACCGTTACATGGTGATGGCCGATTTCGATTCCTACGTCCAGTGCCAGAAGACCCTTGCGCAGGCCTATGTCGACACGGAACGCTGGACAAAAATGTCCATTCTCAACGTTGCGAACATGGGTAGGTTTTCGTCCGACCGCACCATACGGCAGTATGCCGAAGACATCTGGGACGTCAAGCCGACGCCGGTAAAGCTTGACAGCTGATACAAGGGCCGGCATGCTGGGGAAGGAGCTGTGCCATGACTGCAAGGAATACATTTACGTTCGCCGTTGCCATGGCCGCCGTGGTTTCCTTTATCGGCACGGCCGAGGCAAAGCTCGTCTCCACCAAGGCGCAGGAATCGGCCATGATCGCGCGGGTCGTGCCCGTCACCGAAAAATGGCTGCGCCGCGTCAACGACCAGTTTGACAAAAGCGAACCGTTCGCCGCCGACATTGCCGCCATGGCGCGCGACATCTGCCCCCTTGAAAACGGCATTTTCAACGACATTTACGTGTGCTCCGACCTTTCGCGGCTGTGCGTGTACGCGGCAAAAAAGGACGACCGGCTGTACAAGTCGCTCGACGACCTGAATGCCGGGGCCGACCTGCTGTGCGCCGCCGACCGCATGCGGTACTACACGGCAAAGGCGCGGCTTCTCGCGGAAAAGCTTGTCTGCCCGGACTCGCTCAGGAAGGACTGGCTTTCCCGGATAGCAGGCGACTGCGCCACGGCCGCGAGAAACGGTTGCGACGCAGACAAGGGGCTCGGCATTGTGCGCAAGTTTGCCGAGCGGAGCGGGATCAAGGAGGGGCTCGACGAACCCGCGTGCAGAATCTACCGCGAATACGCCGCGTTCTTTTTGACAAAAGCGAAATCGCAGGGCAAATCGAAAGCCGCGCTCGAGACCGCGCTTGCGGCCATCCGCGAGATACCCGCGACCGCAATCACCGAGGCCGGCGCCTGCGGCCAGCAAAAATCGGACGCGGAGCGGCTTGCCGCGTACGACCGGAGCCTCGTTTTGCCCTTGAGCGCGTTTGTGGGCAGGAACAGGGACGCCTTCCTCGTGGAAGTGTGCAAAAAATACTGGCAGCAGAAAAAGCTCGTGACGCTCGTGCTGCCGCGCGTGTCGGTTCCCTCGCCGGACGCCTTCGACCTGTTCAAGAAGGCCGGCGAAGACGATGCGCTCAAGGCGGAGCCGCGCATCGCGGTTGCGGAGCTTGCGTTATGGAAAAAGGCGGGAAAACTGCGGGAGTTCAAGAAGACCTATCCCGACCGCTACCGACTTGCGCGCAGCGCGGTCGGAATGTAAGGCGAGCCTTCTTCCTTTCCTATCGTTTCAATACTGCAATAATACCGGAAGCACGGACGTGCCTGGCCCGCCCGAAATTGCGGCATAGTACACTCCGCGGGCAAGCTGTTTCCCCGATTCATCAGCGCAATTCCAGGTTGGCGTCCTGCTTGTTCCTGCAAGCGTGCGGAGCAACGTGCCCGAGCACGAATAAATCCTTATAATGCTTTGCGCGATCTCCGGGAGCCTAAAGGTCACGAGCGGACCATGGCCCATGCAGGTCGCATGCGACAAGAAAAGCGGCGGAGTCCCTTCGGCGCCCCTCACCGCAAGCAGGGACGACTTCATCATGTATATGTGGGCTGGATCCGTGGCGATGAACCTGTCGGTAAACGAGGTGCTTGACGGAGTAATGGTGCGGTTCTCATCGTAGACCGTGACGTTCCCCTGAAGGCCGGACACTGTTATTGTGGCCTGCTGCGTGTCCTTGCTGCCGCTCAGGTTGATCACCTGGGCCGCAATTATATACAGGCTGCCGTTGTATTCCTTTGCGCGGAACTCGATTTCTCCCTTTGTGTCGTTCGACTGCACCGTCACTGCGATCTTGGAATCGGGCCCGCAGAGCGCCCCGGTGAGCGCCGTGATGCGGCCATTCACCTTCTTGAGCATTGCTATCTGCGAATCGGAAAGGCAGCACTGGGAATAGCCCGGACATTTCCACGAATGGGTGAAGTAGCCGATGGCGTTCGCACCCTTGATGATGGCGAGCCAGACCTCGTCGGTGATTTCGTTCGGGTACGGCCCGTCGTTCGTGCCCCGCGAAGGGATCGAGCACCATTGGCCCGACGTCTTGACGCACTCGATCCACTGGTAGGTGCTCTTTGTTCCCGCGCAGTACTTGTTGACAAGCTCGTCCTGGCTGCCCGGCACCTTGTAGATCCAGTCGGGCCTGCACCAGCCGTACACCGGGTAATAGTCGAACCCGATGAGATCGGTGTACTTGGGGTAGCTGTAATACATGGAGTCGCTGCCATTCATCCAGGCCGGCAGGGCGTCGCCGCTGTAAAACCCCGACGTGATGGTGAGAAAGGTGATGTGATTGGGGTCTGCCGCCTTGATGGCGTTGTACTGCGTCCGGATCGCAGAGGGCGTTACATCATTTCCCTGCAGGTCCGGCTCGTCGCCGAACACCCAGCCGAGCATTGCCGGGTGCGTCTTCACCGACGCCGCCTCGCCCGAGTCCCACGACGGCACGGCGTACACGCCCTGCGCCTGGGCCGTGTTGCAGTAGTCAAGCGCGGTCGAGTTGTCACCCTGCCCCACGAACGTGTTGATGCCGTAAGTTTTTTCCGTCGCGATGAGCGAGGCGTTCTGCAGCCACGTGAGGATGGGGAAAAAAGGCGAACCATTGAGCAGGACTTCCTTGTTGGGCCCGATGGTCATTGTGGCGCCGGAACCTGTAAGGGGGAAAATGCTCAAGAGACATGACAGCATGAGGAAGGGACGGATGATCGTGGAGCGCATGACCGCCTCCTTGGAAGAAAGGTCCTTTTGGTCGAAAATAAGTCAAATATGAGCCTCGGCAATCACCAAACGTCTTTCCTATTATATTAACATAGCGTATTTGGGGAATTTTTGCAGGAGGTTTATTTGTTAATTATTGGACTAATTGAGTGAACGGTGGGCTTGAAGATGAGCGACTTTAAGGAGAAAAAACCTCCATCGGCAAATCTGGCGAAAACGCGCGAGATCGGCTATATTCTCCCTTATAGCCGGTGGCTGAAAAAGGAGCCTCACCTGCATATAAAAAACATGCCAATTATAACAATGATGGTGGTGTTTGCGGCAGTCACCGAAAGTTTCTGCTGCTCTGCCTTCTGCCTGCGCAAAGGCGACCAGCCGCTGGTCGGAAGAGACTACGACTGGTCGTTCGACCGCTGTCTTGCATTTGTCAATAAACGGAACGTTTCCAAAACGGCATTCACCTACTACGGCGATCCGGTCGACAACCCGGCCGCATGGACCTCGAAATACGGCAGCGTGACCTTTGCCCAGTACGGCTGCGAAAACGGCTTTGTGGGGATGAACGAAGCGGGACTCGTGGTGCACCAGCTGTACCTTAGCGAAGGCTTCTTCCCTGCGCCCGACAGCCGGCCGTCGGTGTCGATGGACCAATGGGTCCAATATCAGCTCGACAATTACAGCACGGTTTCTCAGGTGATAGCCAGCAACGCCGTTATACGGATCCGGGAGCCCTCGAGCAATTTTTCGCGGGTGCATTTTTTTGTCTCCGACCGCTCCGGCGCCTCCGCGGTGCTCGATTTCCTGAATGACGGCAACAACAATTCGTATCTGGCGTATCATACCGGCGCGGACCTGCCGTATGCGGCCATCACCAACGACACCTACGATAATTCGCTGGCATATCTCAGGGCTGGATCGTATGTAAAGGGCAGCGTCAATTCGCTCGACAGGTTTTGCCGGGCCGCAACCATGGTCAATGCATACGACACATCCTGGAGTATCGGGACCTACGGGTTTGCGATCCTTGACAGCGTGGCACAGGGGTCGACGAAATACAATATCGAATTCGACCCAAAGAACCTGTATGTTTTGTTCCGGACCCACACCAACCGGAAAATCTGCTATTTCAACCTTGCCTCATTTTCCATGTCATGCCAGACCCCGATAAAAGTCCTTGAAGTCAATACTACGGATTCCGCTGATGTTACCAAAGAATTTGTCGACTATACGACTGCGTTGAACAGCAGCCTCATTGAACAAGCGTGGACCGAACTGGGCGTCACGGTGACGCAGCCTGCGCTGGATGCATTCGCGGGGTATCCGATGACGGAATCGTGCATGGACTTGTCAGTAAAGGAACCATCGAACCCGGGACGTTCTCCCATGATCCCACGAACCAGAGCCCCAGCTCCTATTTACGATCTGTTGGGAAGGCAGGTGGTTGGGATGAATTCTGGATTCCGCGTGATTGGAAACGGCGGGAAGATGAGGACTGGATGTGTTGTCAGATGAGAAGGATTGACTCTATTGATTGCGAAAAACGATCAAGGCCTGCACCGAGCAAAGTCGAAGTGATGATCGTGACACACGGGCTGCCCAAGGGTTAAACATCTTTGGACCGGGCACCTGTGCGACAATTGATTGAGTTTCCCATGATGTTCCGACAGTGATGGAGAGGAGCGCTTTCGATAAAAATGCATGGCCGCAGCAAGATTGTCCGGGCAAAGAAGGGCGATTAACCTTATAATTATGGCATATAATTTTGATCGGGGATTCAAGCGGTTAACTTCTTAGATGAGGTAGGAAAGGCGGTTGAAATGATTTTTCCGGCATCGTTGAGGACTGCATCATTGCGCACGACTTGCTTTTTGGTGGCGGTAATTCTGACAAACGCCATGGCCGGCGGGTGGAAGCTGTTCTGGTCCGACGAGTTTGATTCCACGGCGCTCAGTGAACAGAATTGGACTGTTCAGACGGCAAATCCCGGAGCGGTCAACGGCGAACAGCAGCGCTATACCGCGGGTCACGATATAGCGGGATCCAATATTTTTGTTACGAAAGGCACTCTGATCATCGAGGCGCGAAGGACAACGGAAATCACGTCGGGAAAAATCGTGGGCAATCTTAAAAACTTCACCTACGGCCGCATGGAGGCGCGCATGCGGCTGCCCGTAACCAAGGGAATGTGGCCCGCGTTCTGGATGCTCGGCGCAAATATCAATTCGGTCGGATGGCCGGCATGCGGTGAAGTCGATATCATGGAAGAAAGAGGCAGGTTGCCAAACTGGACCACCGGATCGTATCATTTCTCCGGATACGACACCACCAGTTGGTATATGGAGCCGCCGGGGCCCGATTTCCACCAGTCCTTTCATGTTTTCGCCTACGAGTGGTTTGCCGACTCAATGAGCTGGTGGTGCGACAGTGCGAAAATGGCGACCCTCTACAGGAGCGCTCACCCGAATTTCCCCTGGGACAAGCCCTGCTTTATTATCCTGAATCTTGCCGTAGGCGGCAATTTCGACGGCAACATCGACAGCACCACCGTTTTTCCGGAAAGCCTTCTGGTCGACTATGTCCGGGTATTCCATTGGGACTCTTCCATCAGTTCGGTGACGGCACGTGTGCACCGCACCGCGCCTGGGGCCGCAATCACCATTCTCGGCTCACGGATTGCCCTTGACTTTCCGGCAGAGCAGGCCTTTATGGTGGAAATTGCGGCGGTCAACGGCAAAACGGTGCTTCTCAGGGAAGGCTTCGGCCGGACCGCGACCGTACCGACGGGCGCGCTGGCGCCAGGAGTTTATTTTGTCAATGTGCGCGGGACGTTATGGCAGACAAAAGACAGGATTGTGGTGCGGCGGTAGATTGTTGCATGTATTAAATTGCAACCAACGTGGCGTAAATATGCGGACTACGACCGCATTTACTCTCCGCAAACCACAAATCTTTCTTGAAGAACCAACCGCCTACGAGCCCAGGGTGTTTGCAAATGCGGAAGGTCATGATTTAGCGCGTTAGAACCCGATTTCTTCTGTTGGGAGGATTTGCTTAAAATGTCTTACAGTCAATATGGCAATTTGATTTTTCAATACTCTGTAAATTACCCTATGATTTCCGAAGATAAGTTCTCGTATGTCTGGCAGGTTTAGCTCGGGAACCTTCCTTCCAATGTGCGGCTCTGTTTCCAATATTTCAACTTTCCCGAATATTGTATCGACCCATTTTAATGCTGCTTTCTTGCTGTCTAGAGCAATATAATCAGCTATTTCTTTAATACGTTGAAGCGCTAAAGGAGACCAGGAAATCTTCATTTTGTATATTTTGACCTGATGGTTTTATGGGCTTCCGAATGAGTAATCCCCTTCCCTTCATCGATTTGTTTTAAGCCAAGTTCAACATCCTGAAGCAACTCCAATTTTTCTACCATTGAATCATATATAGTGACATCAAGCAAAACGGCCGCACTCTTGCCATTTTGAGTTATTACCAAAGGTCTTTTAGTGTTATGAACCTGTGTAATGAATCCAGCCGCTTTGGACCTGAATTCCGAAACAGGATGCACATCTTCAGCAAACATAATTCCTTTTGTCATATGAACTCCTTAAGAAGTACGTTATTGTGTACTAATTATTATACACTATTTCGTACTATATTGCAAGACTTTTTTCGGTTTTGTCGGGTACTAACGGTAGATCGTTGCAGGGACTTCGGGATTTCGTTTGATTGAAAAGCTGCGGGATGGTGAGGACGGGGTGCGTTGTCAGATGAGAAGAATTGTTTGTGTATATTGGAAATTAAGCTTGCGAATCGCGACCAAAATTTTCCTTCCAGTGAACTTATATCCTACCAAAATACGAACTCGTTCTTTTTGACTTACCAGTGACCCTGATTTTCTTTTTCCGATGGACCAGACGTTCAGGAGACGGCAGAAAGTCCTTGACAATTTCAATTTTTCCGATTGGTTCATTTGTGTAGGTTGTTTTGTTCTTCATACATCTTGATCCTTAGTTTACAGGCTATACTTAAATACCTTTGGACGAGGCACCCGTGCCGCTGTGAACTCGACTTAATTGGTGGGTTTTGTACTTGGCCTTCTTCTCAAACAATACCAACTGCTCAGCCTTTGGTTCTATCCCGTGGTTGTGTTTTTGTAAATTCGATGAAAAGTTGTAGATTAGTGCTTCAACAACCGATCTGCGATTCTCTAGTTTTCCCCCTGAATGATAGAAGTGATCACGCGTCACTACACTGAAGTTGCCCCATAGTTCCGTAATAAACTCATTTGCACGGTAGTCGTTATGGTGCCAGGTTGACAAAATAAACTGAGCAGGTGTGGATAACAGTAGATCGTATAACTTGCGTTCGTTCTCTTCTGTCCAGCCACTATAGTAGTCAACATATCTCCCTATATATGGAGGATCGCAATAAATAATGTCATCTTTTGTCGCTTGGTTAATAGTCTCCTCAAAAGAGGCTACCTTGAAAGACCAATCTGGGGTTATCACACGAACAATGTCATGGACTTGGTTTACTATTTTAGTGATGTACGCTCGCGCAAACCGTTCCGGCTTCTTGCAAAATGGGATGTTCCATTCTCCCTTCCTGTTAAAGCGCATCATGCCGTTGAAGCCTGCACGTGAGAGAAAGAGAAAGTCGAGAGGGTCAAAATTGCGGTTGAACCGATCTTTTATGGCTCTAAAATGCGCATATCCAGAATCATCTGCCTTGGATAGAAGATCGCCCTCGGTTTCGAGAAACAGTCTTACGGATGCTGGCGTAATGCTTCCCTCTCTTATTGCTTGGTAAAACGTAATGATGTGGGGGTTGATGTCCGCCAAGACTGCCTTGGGAAATCCTGAATTAAATGCAACAACACCGGTGCCTAAAAATGGCTCAATCCAACGGCCCTTTACTTTCGGAACAAGCGCTAGAATCCACGGTACTAATTTGGTCTTAATTCCTTGGCTCTTGATCGGTGGGATGATCACTCTCATTCTTGTTTGTCCGTCTTAACCTTCTTCTTCGTATTCATGCGTACGATTCTCCTTTTGTCGCCACGTTTGAAATCCAGAAAGTCTTTAATTGACCTGATAGGAGTGGCCTTGCCTTTTTTCATGCGCGTGGTGAGGCCATAATTCATCCAGTACTCGTCGAACCACTCCTCTCCAAGTCTCGCAAAGACGCCGTTTCCGGCCAATATGTCTTCAATACAAGTGATCGACCCGATGTTTGCTGTGTTGCCTGAACCTTGTTTGTCGCTCGCAAGACGCCATTTCTCGCAAACAAAAAACTGGAAGTCACGAACCACGGAAGCAATTGACCGAAGGTTGTCGACGGAAGTAACACGGTAACGGGAAGTCGATTCCCTCGTTGTGCCGTCGTCCAGTTCCTTGACGCGAACCACTTCTGTCTCGTTGAAATCCTTTGCGTCGGTTCTAGTATAGATGATTCCCAAACAAAAATGACCAAAATACTCAGCATATGGAAATTGGATATTCTTAGTAGATGTCCGCTCCTTGAAGTACGCACCGTGACTGCCGAGCGTGAACCCGTTTACGTGACCAGGAAAGTCTAGATCGCGGTAGGTGGTCTTAAGGTCAACTGCAAACTTTACGGCTTGATTGCTCTGCTTCACAAAGCTCAGGTCAGGATACCAGTTCTGGTGCTCAGCCAAGACGATTGAATATCCGTTGTCTTGGGCGAACTGAAGAATCTTTGGAAAGAGGTGTATCTCAAGTATTTTGGAGATGATTTTCGTGTCGGAGCTGATTGTATAGATGTTTTTAAAGATGTCGATGAATCCCTTCACCGTCCACTGTCCATCTTCTGCAGAGACATACCCGCCAAGTCCTCTAACGAAAGCAGTCAAAGCGGTCGAAAACAATTCCTTTTCCGCTAGACGTTCCTTTTTGTTCATCTTCTTCCTTTCTTTCATCCAACAATATCCCCGCGCCTCTCCCCTACTTCCCCTCCGCCAATTTCATCTCCGCCTTCTCATGCCACACGATGCTCACGTCGCCCACCACGGCCACCGGCGTGGTGAAATTCATCTCGGCGTTTAAAATGCAGCCGCGCTTGACATCGAGCACCGCGGTGCCGTTGCCCGTACCGAACACGGGCACGTCGCTTAAAGCCGAGGAGTCGGGTTTGCCGGTGCCGGAATAGCGGAATTTCCAGCTTATCATGGCGGAGTCGCCCGCGAGCACGCCGAAGGTGTAATTGCGGTACACTTCGCACAATACCTTGCCGCGGGGCGTGTTCATGGGAAAAGCGTCGGTGCGCTCCCACGTAAAACCCGGCTTGACCGGCTTTGCGGGGAGGGCCGGCAGCAGCTTTGCCATCTGGCGGTACAGGTCCCATTCAAGAACGCTGCTTGCCGGGATTTCGAGCGACGTGTCGATGGAGGGGAACCCGTTGGTAAGCGACAGCGCATAGTCCGCCTTGAGCAGCTTCTCCTTGATTTCCTTCTGCAGGTCTTCTTTGTAAATGTCCGACTTTATCGAAACGCTGTCCGCCTTGACCGCGAGTTTCTTTGCGTTGTTCTTGGTGACGGTCAGGATGCACTGGATTTCGGAAGCCTTGGCCGAGTTCGTGGCTTTCTGCCTGAAGTTGCCCTGCGAGGTATACGTTACGGCATAGGTCCACTGCTTCTGTGCGCCGTAGTCCGCCTTGAGCATCACGCCGTCGGACGTGGGCTTGTCTTTTGCAAATGCGGAGAGTGCCGTGATTGCAATGATGGCAATGACAGAGAGTGCGGTTGTCTTTTTCATTTCCAGTCCTTTGGGTTGGGGGTGATGGCTATAATAATATACTAAACCCAACAAACAACTTTCCCTTGAAATAAATCCATACATAAAAAATGGGCGCCCCGCCTTCGGCGGCGGCCCTCCTTCCGGTCTCGGCCACAGGCCTCGGGCCGCCACGGCCCAATGCCGCGTTGCGGCGGGTCCTGGCGGCACCGCGCTCCAGCGCGGCCTCCAGTCCGGCCTGGCGCAAGCGCAACAGGCAATTGCTTGCATCCTCATATACTATCGCCGCGTAGCGGCATACCACAGCGGTTGCGTTGCGAAGGGGCGACGCCTCGCGAGCGTCAAGCGAGCGACTTCGGCGCGCCCCTTTGCTGGAGGGGGAAGCGGAGGACACCGCAGGCCGAAGGCCGAGGAGGCCGCAGCGAGGGGGAAACGCGAAGCGGTGCCCCCACCAAGAACTTGAAAAAACATTAACATTGCAATAGTAGTATTTTGATATCATGAAACTGGTCCCTGGCCAAACAATACTACCCTTAAAGGATCTTTCGCATGGACATCATCCTTTCTCTTGTTGAGGCACGCGTCCTCGGGTCGCTTGTCGAAAAGGAACTCACCACGCCCGAATACTACCCGCTCTCGCTCAACGCGCTCGTAGCCGCGTGCAACCAGAAAAACAACCGCGATCCCGTGATGACGCTCACCGCCGACGACGTGACCATGGCGCTCGAATCCCTGCGCGGCAAGAACCTGGCGTGGCAGCTTTCCACGGCCGGCGGCAGGGTTCCCAAGTTCGAGCACAACCTTCCCGCGCGGCTCGCGGTTGCGGCGCAGGACGCGCCCGCCGACGCGGCGGGCGCGCAGGCAAACGCGGACCCGTCAGCGGAAAACGCACCGGCAAGCCGTTCGGTCGCCGCGAACCTTGTTCGACCCGAACTGGCCATCCTCACCGAGCTGCTCCTGCGCGGCCCGCTCACGGCCGGGGAACTGCGCACCGTATGCACACGCATGCACGCCTTTCCCGCCATTGACGAAGTGGAAACCTGCGTGCTCAAGCTGATGTCGCCTTCTCTCGGGCCGCTTGTTGCAAAACTGCCAAAGCAGCCGGGAAAAAAGGAACAGCGTTACGCGCACTGCTTTTTCGGCGATGTCCCGGCACAACAAGTTCCCCCGCCGGAAGGCGCTTCGCCCGCGCCGGCGATAACAGGCTCGGTCAACGACCGGTTCGCAGTACTCGAAAAGAAGGTGGACATGCTGGCGGATGAGGTTGTGGCGATCAAGCAGGCGATTGCGGAGATTAGAAAGCTTGTTGAATAGCTAGAGAGAGTTGACAGTTGGCGGTTGACAGTTGACAGCTTAAAGAATCAACATTGGCGGTTTGATCTTAGAGCTTATCCATAAATAAAAGTTGATTGTCTGAAACATATTATTGCACAAGCCAACTGTAGTAAACCTGTATGACTACGAGCAAGTTTTTCAAAACGAACCAGCAATTTTCTGAAGCGGTTGAGCCACGACAAGCATCGCTCCACAACCCATCTTTGCGCCTTGAACCTTGGGTTCCTGCGCTTCATTTCAATTTCTTCTCCTCGTTGCCGAATGCAAGGGATATATCGCCGCTCGACACACTGGTTGAACGCGGGCTCTCCTGTATACCCTTTATCAGCACACAAATGCTGTCTCCGACGAGCTTTTGTTGTTGGACGTTCTATCATAATGTTGTCAAGTGTATCAGGCAGCAACTTCACGTCGTGCTTCTGTGCTCCGCTCACGACGAGCGACAGCGGGATGCCACGACCGTCGACGAGTATGCTTCGCTTGCTGCCATTTTTTTCCCCGATCAGTTGGGTTGTGGCCGACATTTTCAAGTGCAAGTGGGGCTTTGTTCATCCCACCATCAATACTTTGCCATTGCCAGGCTATGCCTTCCATATCGTCGTATTCGGCAATCCCTGCTTTCCACAATTTCTCGAAGAATCTGGCCTTTTGCCACTCAAGAAAATAGCGATGGATTGCACTTGGACTGCCAAATTGAGTCTTCGGAAGCGCTTTCCATTGAATTCCCGTCCGAAGAACAAAAACTATCCCAGCCAAAACAAGACGAGGTGATATGGGTTTCCGTCCACCTCCTGATTCACGAACGAACTTCTGACGGCGATCACGCTTCTTTTTCGGTATTAACGGTTCAACTTTCGCCCAGAACTCGTCCGATATCTCCCATGAATAGAGCCTGCGTTTTTTTGGTTCTTCCATGGAAATAATATCATATATGCCGACATTAACCACAATTCTTATTTATGGATAAGCTCTTAGTATTCCAGCCAGCGCAGAAATCAAACTTGACAGAATAGACTTCTTCTGCCGCGCGCCAGGCCGGACTGGAAGGTGCGCTAGAGCGCATTGCCGCCTGATCCCTCGCCGAAGGCGGTCGGGACAGGCGGCAACGAGGCCAAAGGCCGAGCCTGGAAGGAGGGCCGCCGCCGCGAAGCGGCGGGGCGCCCATCTCTTCTCATGTATTCTAATGAATTGGATTCCCCTAGTCTCCCCAACAAAATCTGGCAAACCCCTCAATCCCGTGCTATACTATGTGGTAGGACTGCGATAGGGAGCTCCTGTATGATGTCTTTGATCCGAAGCCTTGCATTGCTGATGCTTGCCGGGATTGCAACACTCAGCGGTGCGAATGTCGGCAAGCCGGTCCACTACGTGGGGACCTTTGAAATAAACAAACACCCGATGCTTCCCACTCGTGAAAACCTTCTGGCGGCCTCAGCGGAAATACAACGCTCGGGCTGCAAAAAGACCATACGCGTGCTCGCGCTTGTGGATAAAACGTTTTCTTCGTCCTCGCTGGCGCCGGCAGGATGGCGCCTCGTTACACGGATAAACGATATCGCATCCCTCGAAGGATGCGAGCATACTGCGCCCTACCTCACGGCGATCCCGGGTATTCTCTCCATTGAACACCGGAAGCATATTTTCTCAAACATGGATTCGGTGCGGCGCGAAACGCACATCAACGAAGTTCAGGGCACCGCGCCAAGCGGCCTCACCAAGCATTTCACCGGCAAGGGCGTGCTCATTGGATTCCTCGACACCGAATTCGATACGCATCACCCGGCCTTCCTTGATTCGCTCGGCCATTCAAGATTTGTCGGCATCTGGAACCAGACCGACACATCAAAGATTCGAGCCAACCGTTTCGGCTACGGACTCATACGGATGCAGCAGGAAATTGACAAAGACACCCTGTTCGGCCTGGGCCCCGAAACCCACGGAACCATGACCGCCAGCATGGGCGCCGGACGGGACCGGCAATTCGCGTATACGGGCGCGGCACCCGACGCTTCGATCATCGGTGTGATGTACGGCAGCGACAGCGGCACCACCGCAGATATCGTCAACGGCCTCAATTGGATCTTTTCGATTGCGGACTCGCTCAAGATGCCGTGCGTCGTGAACATGAGCATCGGCATACAGGAAGGCCCTCACGACGGCACCTCGCTCGTCGACCAGGCCGTTGATGCCCTGTCGGGCGTGAGCGCAACAACGGGCCTCAGCCGCATCGTGGTCGGGGCCGCGGGCAACGACGGCGCGACAAAGGTGCACATCGCGTTTCCGCTCGCCGCCAACGACACCATGGGAACATGGGTCTGGTCCGAGGATGTTTGGGATTCCGTGAGTCCCACAAACCAGAAATATATCGCCTATTCCCTCGTTGACATATGGGGCGAGCCGAACAAGCCCTTTTCCACCACACTGTACGTTTTGCAGGATTCGACCGGCGCATTCGGAAAAAGCAGCATCGCACTCACGACAAACAGGAACAGCCAATCGGCGGACAAGTTTCTCTGGCCCAACGCCACAAAAGGACCGGACACGCTTATCGTTGAGACCTTTGTGGAGAAGGCCAACGCCACCAACCAGAAGCCGCACACCGAAATCTACGTCTATTCCAGCAACTGGAGCGTTATCCCCGGCATTCGCGTCACGTCAAGCTCTGCCTGCACCATTCACGCATGGAACTGCTACAAGCACAACATGTGGGGCCAGGGCTCTCCCGGCTTCTACGACGGCGACACGCTCATCACGGTGAACGAAATCGGCAGCACGGCCAAGCGGATCATTTCCGTGGGCAGCTATTACAGCAAGTCGTCGACATTCCTGTACGACGGATCGACAACGGGCCATCCGGACTCTGCGCTGTACGAGTGGACAACGTGGTCGAGCATCGGGCCAACGGTTGACGGAAGGATAAAGCCGGAGATCTGCGCGCCGGGCCGCATGGTGGTGGGGGCAATCCCGAGAAACGCACCCGACAACAGCCGAACCGTCGCGTGGCCTACGCAGGCAAGTCTTGCCGGCCGGTATGCCTGGAGCCAGGGCACATCGCTTTCCGCGCCCATCGTGGCGGGCATCGTGGCGCTCATGCTCCAGGCCGATCCGACGCTCACACCGGAAAGCGTCACCACCATCCTGCAACAGACGGCGATCAAGGACCAGTATACCGGCCCGATAACGACACCCGACGTGCGCTGGGGCGCGGGCAAGGTGGACGCCCTGGCCGCCATGGTCGCGTTGGGCGTTCCCGTGTCCACGTTGCATGGCGCAGGCGTCCGTGCCGCCGCAGCGCCGGTGTGCGCGGTGATAAGCGGCAGAAATCGTATTTCGGTGCGCGGCATTGCGGCGGGCGAACGGGCGCTCGTTCAGATTTTCGATATGCGCGGCCGTCAACTCGCCGCGCTTGCCGTTGTCGGAAGCAGGCCCGTTGCGATCCCCGATGCCGCGGCCAGGGGATGCATCATCGTGCGGGTGAAGCACAACGGGGCCACGAGCGCCCCGCAGACGTTTGCGCGGTTGTAATTGAATAGTGAATAGCGAATTGGTTGGCGTTCACCGTTGGCGGATACGCCGGCGCGCATATCCACATAGAGATCAGCCCTCTATTGCTCTCCTTGATTTGTGCCACCCGCCGGTTTTAGAAGATAGACGCCGACGGCGATCCTGTTTTCGCCGCCGACGGAATTAGTGACATGGCCGACAAAGGCTCCGTCTATCCTATAAACATCAAACGGCCCCTTTTCGGTCGGTCCCAGCAATCTCCCCCGGCCCATCACCGCCCTCAAGATCATGTGTATACTGCCCCTAAGGTCGTGCGAGGCGATGCCCTGCCTTACCGTTGCCGCATGGCTTGCGAAATTCGCCGCGCCCGGGGTGATGGCATCCGGCGCGAGCGGAATATTTGCGTCCGTCAACTGCTGGCCGTAAAGGTCCGTCACCCTGAAGCTATAGGGTCCGGGGCCAAGCCCCGAAGAATCCACAAAGTAATTGTAGCTCATGCGCGGCACGGTAATCCATTTCCCCGCGCTGTCCGCCTCGAGCCTGGCAACCGGGTTGCGATGGTTAAGAATCTGAATGCCGATCCACCAGGGATTGCTCCCTGTTTTTATCCGGTAGTCGATCGGGCCGGAAACGCTTGTTTCCACATACCGCCAGGTAATTGAGACCCGCCCCAGGATGGTGTCGGCGATTTTCGCGAACGCCTGTTTGCTCAAGTCAACATTGCCCCTGGGGCATTCCGGGCACAAATCAACGACGCGCACCGTGACCTCCCCCGAAGGCCCGACGATGTGAATCGACGCTCCGCATACGGCTGCGGTGTCGTATTCGGCGGCGTTCATCGCGCACACCATGAGGTCGCCGGGAGACGGGCCGAACATGCACGCACCGTCGCCGGTCGCACTGTAGTAGGTAGCCTGGCCGGTGTGCACGATGTTGCCGCTGTCCGGCTGGCAGAATGCGCAGCAAGCGGCTGCCGCGATCACCAAGGGAACGTCCCGCAATTTCACGCAGTTTCCCCTTTTGTTATTGGTCGAGGTTGAGCGCAATGGTCGAGCCGGTCCGCGCCAGGTATTCGCCCGTTGCGAGCAGGATGGTCGCCTGCCCCGTGCACGCGGTCTTAAATGTCAACACCGTGGTCCCGAGGTCGATGTCCGACGAATGGTTCGCGTCCTGGATCTTGATGTCGCGGACCATGGCATATCCGCTGTCTGGGTTTGCGCGGCAGGCAAACGGCGTCATTTTCACCCCCACCATCACCGCCTCAATAACCTCGGTGGTTGAAGACGAAACGCCCAGATACTGGCTCGCGCCGTAGAGCGTGTACGTTTCCCGGCCGATGGCTGCTCCGGCGGGCCGCTGCGCGATGGTGATCCATGCATTTTGATGCACGGCGAGAGAACTGTCGGTCGGAAGCGAGTCCGGAACGCCCTGGAACTTGACATTAAAGAGCGAATCGGTGATGGTCGTGGTCATCACCACGCTCGAATCGGCGTTCACGTCTTCGCTCGCGAACACCACCATGGTGCCCGAGGAGTCGCGGGTGATGGGCACGAAGGCGACGTCGCGAAGCTCAAACGTGCCGTCCCTGATGTTCGTATGCGTAAAGAACACCGACGCGACCGCGGTGTTCGAGTCGGCCCAGAGTCCGGCCACCATCATCGAGCCAGTCACCGTGTCGCTGCCCACGGGAAGCGGATTGCTGCGGTTGACCGGGATGGTGACGATCGCGTTGCACGGGAACGAATCGTTCGTGCGCGCCAGGGTAACGCCCGCAACAGCGGATTTGTTCATCACCTCCATGGCAATGGACGCGGCATAGGCCAGGGGCAGGTTCACCTTCACCGCCCTGGTGAACGCGGCGATGTCGGGCGGCTTGTTGAATTGGTCAATCACCTTCTGGATCGGATTGATACAGCAGGTAATCGCGAGCAGACAGCAGAGAAGCATCACGGCCATCGACTTCGTTTTCATACGCGCCTTTCTGAGCAGGTGATGCGGACCTTCCTACCGGGATGTCAACAACGCCGCGCCTTCCCGCGCAAGCAGTATTGCAAACGCAAAGAGCGCAACCCCGAGCGTCTTCATGATCGCCGAATATGCCCTGTCGCTCAGGAACCTTCTCGATTGTCCGGCGGCAATCGCCACCAGCACCTTGGCGGCGGCAAGGCTCGAAAGAAAACACACGGGGAAAAGGACCGCCGCAGCATGCGACGCTGTCCAGGCCCTGAGCACGAACGGCGAGCCTACCGCCATCCAGAAAATATAAGGATGCGGGCTCAGAAAGTTGGCAACAATTCCTTTGCCCAGCGATCCCGCGCCTTCGCTCTTGCCATCAACCCGAAGCGTTGAAGTGCGGATGCTGTCGTATCCAAGCCAGCACACGAACAGGCTGCCGGCAATGGTTATGGCGCCCAGCACGGGCTTGAGGTGTTCCAGCCGCGCGAGGGCCGCAAGGGACGCGGCGATTATCGGCGCGTCGGTAAAAAACGGCGCAAAGGCGACCTTAACGCCTTCGCGGGCGCCGTGCCTCACCGATTGGGAAATGGTGAGCGCAAGGAGCGGACCGGGCGAGAATCCGGCGGCAAAACCGAAGACAATCGCGGCGGAAAGAGTCTCCAGGATGATGTGAGGATGAAGATGCGTCATGGGTTAATGTTGCCTCAAGGTCGGGGGCGTGTCTCTCGCCGTGAGGTTCCCTCTTACCCCTAATTGAAAAACGTCACCCCGATCTGGAGCAGTTCGTCTTTCGAGAACCGCGAATCGCCCAGCGTGAACGACGGACCGTTGGGATCGGCCGGCATGTCGTCGAGGTTATAAAGAACGTACAGGCTTGCGCCGCGTACCCCTCGGGTAAAGAACGCCTCGATCCCGGCAGTCTCGCGCCAGTACCAGTTGGTGCCGCTTGACACATGATAGCCGTGCGCTCTGCTGAAATTGCCCGCGATACTCTCACCCCGCAGGTCGAGAATCCAGCTTCCGCGTTTGAAGAAGGCATAGCGGCACACGCCGTTCACCTCCCACACAAAGGGATCGTACCCGTCGAGCTTTCCAGGGGAGACAAGGCCGAAAAAGTCCTTGATGCAATAGGCCGACTGCGCCTGCCAGGCAACGCGGCTCTTCTGCGAAAAGTCCTTGTCGGCCGCGAGCGCGTGCCAGTAGGCGCCGAGACGTGCGTTCGGGGAGGAGCAATTAAGAACCCCCCTGTTCCAGTAGGCGACGGGAAAATCGCTTCTGTCAACATCGTGAAGGCACCGGTGTTCCAGGCCGCCCGATATCCACACATCGCGGAGCCGCACTTCCAGAGCGGGACTGTAGCCGAACGCAATGCTGAGCACCGTAAAAACGTTGTTCCCCGGCACCTCGCCGAGCCCCACCTGGAAATCAACGTCCCACGTAAACGCGAGAAGGTTTTTGTATGACAAGAGGCAGAATTCGAACTGCGGATGCTGCTCGGCCAGGTACTCCCGCTTGAAAAACGCGTCACGGTAGAGCGCGAACGTTGACATGTCGAAGCACAGATAGTAATCGGGCAGAAGCACGAGGGACGGGCCGGGTGCACCGGACAGGGAATCGGCGGAGGAGGCATAGGAGAACGAGGCAAAGGCAAGCACGACAACAAGGACGCTGCGAACCGGGTTCATGACGTTCCTCTGGCAAACAGCACGTTGCGATCGATCGGCAGGCTTGCACCCGGCCATGGTGAGCTCTTGCAGGAAACCGATCCTTATCACCAGCCAACAAAATAATATCCAGCGGCATTAAAAGCCCTTTCGGAAGCGGTTCGGCGCGTGTCGCTCTGCAAGAGTCATGCTGCAAGACCTCTTCCAGCATTCTCCTTTTCCCAATTGTCTTCCCGGAATTGAAGAACCCCGCAGTCCCGCGGGACGAGGAATCTTCCATCCCTATAGAAAAAGAACAGGCTGTTAGTCGCTCGCTAACCCCGGAGCAAGCTCCGAGGAATCCGCTCGCTGTGGGATTGACAACGTCGCCGCCGTTCCCCCCTCAGGACAAATGGCACAATCCTTGCGTTTAGAAACTGCATGTCTGCAGCGCCGAAACAAAATCGGAAACATTTTTCCCGTTATGCAGTCTAATACTCAAACAAACGCCCATCCGGGCGCGAGAGTCCCCGGAGCGGGAGATGAACAACCGAACCACTTATTACCAAAGGAGAGTGTATGGCTCTTACAAGCAAGAGTGACCTTGTCCGCCTGCAGAAGACCCTCAGGACCGACCAGGCGATCGCCAAGAAATTCGGAGTGACCCGTCAGGCCATCCACCAGTTGCGGGCAAAATACAGTATCCCCTCGCGAAGGGCGCTCAATCCCGCCCGCGACAAGAAAGTGATCGCCATGTACAAGGGCGACACAACCGGCATCGAAATCGCCAAGAAGTTCGGATTGTCGGTTTCGCAAACGTACAGGATCCTGTCAAGCAAGAAAAGATAGCCCGTCTGCTGAGGCCTTATTTCGGATACCCACGCATTCGTCGCCCGCGTTACTGCAGGCGACGAATGCTCGTTCTGCCACATGCCCAAACCAAAGGAGTTATGGTATGAAGAAAGCTCTCCTGTTCGCGCTGTGTTCTGCGGTTCTGGTCCTTCCCTGCTCTCAGGTGCAGGCGCAGCCGGCGCCTCGCGCTGCGGTCGGCTCCGAGCTGGCCGACCATCCCCGCATCGCAACCGCAATCCGGGACCTTGAGGACGCCATTGCCTATATGGAAGCGGCCCCGCACAATTTCGGCGGTCACAAGGCTGCGGCCATAGCTGCTTCGCGCAAGGCGATTGCGCAACTGGAGAAGGCCATGGCTTACCGGGCGAGAAGGGATGAGAGATAGACTTTCTCTTGAGATAACGAGAGATCTTGGGCGTTCCCCTTGCCTTCGTTAAAACGAAGGCAAGGGTCGGTCTCCCTCCGGGCTCGGCTATTCGCCTCGTTGCCGGACCGCCCCGATGGCCTTCGGCCGGGGGTCGGCCGGCAATCCCGCTATGACGGGACCACTCCGGTCCACCTAACGCGCGGCAGAAGAAGTCTATTCAGGCTGGTTTTTTATTGCGCCAATCGGAATACTCAATACAAACCAGGAACTTTTCCCCAATCCTGCTGTCAACTGCCAACTGTCAACTTTCAACTATTCTTCTCGGTGCCCCCGCAGCCGAAGTTTCTTTCTCGCAAATCAACTTTCTTGGGGGCTACCCACGAGGGGGTAGCGTAGGATACCGCAGGCCAAAGGCCGAGGAGGCCGAAGCGAGGGGGATACCTCCCCCCATAAAGACTCTTCTAAGACATGTATCCCTAGTTTCAACTCAAGTCCATTATGCACTAACTATCTGTGCAGCATTTCACGGAGTATTCTTGCGCGCCGATCAGATTCTTAGGGCAAACAACGACGATTATCCTTATTATTAGAGGGTATTGACCGTTTTCGAATTCTAAGCGTTTAACAACTCATCTGGGGAGTAGAACAGGCGGTTGAAATGTTCCGTGGGACATCTTTGAAAACTGAAGCGTTGCGCACCGCAGCGCTCCTGGTGGCTGTCATCTTGACAAACGCTATTGCCGGCGGCTGGAAGCTTTTCTGGTCCGACGAATTCGACAGTACCGCGCTCAACGAGGCAAACTGGACGGTGCAGCAAACGGACAATCCTCCTAATGCCGAACAGGAACATTACACCGCCGGACACGACAAGGCAGGATCGAACGTGTTCGTCAAGAACGGCTGCTTGATCCTCGAGACAACAAACTCCGGGGAAATTACCTCCGGCAAGATTCAAAGTTCGGGGAAGCAAACATTCATGTACGGACGCATGGAAGCGCGCATGCGCCTGCCTATCACCCAGGGCATGTGGCCCGCGTTCTGGATGCTCGGCGTGGGCGGCGGATGGCCGGCCTGCGGAGAAATTGACATAATGGAAGGCAAGGGCCGTCTGCCGAACTGGACGTCTGGATCGTATCATTGCACCAATTACGACCTCTTTAACCAGTACACGCTGCCGAAGGGGAACGTCCACGACAGCTTTCACCTTTACGGCGTCGAATGGAGCACCGATTCGATACGCTGGTTTTGCGACAGCGTGTATTTCGGGACTCTCACCAAAGACGCCCACCCCAACGTCCCGTTCGACAAACAATATTACTTTATTCTGAACCTTGCGGTGGGCGGTAACTTCGACGGCAACATCGACAACTCCACCATCTTTCCGGAAAGCCTTGTCGTGGATTACGTCCGTGTTTACAATTGGGACCCCACCATAAACGTCGGCGTGCCTGCGGCGGCACGCCGAAGCGCGCCCGCGGCCGGCGTCACGAATCTCGGCTCGCGGCTTTCGGTCGAGCTTCCGTCCGAGCAGGCCTATGCGGCAGAGGTCGTGTGCATCGATGGCCGGCGCGTGCTTTCCAGCCGCGGCGTTGCGCGGTCTTTTTCGCTCGACCTGCGGTCGCTTGCGCCCGGCGTTTACCTCGCGTCCGTGCGCGGCGTCTTCGGCGAGGCGGGCCGCCGCATCGTCGTGCGGCAGTAGCAACGCTTCCCGCTGTCCGATGCCGCCCGCCGTGCACTATTTTCAATAGGCCGGAAAAGCCTTTCGCCACCGCAGCCGGGAGTTATGCCGCATCCATGCGCCTGACCGCACCCGTTTCCGCATTCGTCCTTGTGTGCGCCATTTTCTCATCTGTTAATTCGGCCGACGAGACCGTCCGCGCCTGGATCACCACCACCACCGCATCCTCGGTGGTGCAGGGCCTTGCGCCCGCCGATTCGGCCGTCTTCTCTTCCGACACGTCGGCCCCGCTCACGCCCATCGTCGTGAACGACAAACTATGCTACCAGCAATGGGAAGGCGCCGGCGCGTCGCTCACCGACGCGGCGGCATGGCTCATCGACAGCGTTGTCAAACCGGAATTGCGCGACAGCGTGATGACCGCGCTCTTCGATCGCGACAAAGGAATCGGCGTGAGCTACCTCCGCAACCCCATGGGATCGTCGGATCTCACGGTCGCGCGCTACACGTACGACGACAACCCCGCCGACCGGGACGACTCCACGCTCCCCCATTTTTCCATCGACCACGACCGCGCCGACGTGCTGCCGCTCACCAAGCAGGCGCGGCGCCTCAACCCTGCGCTCACGCTGCAGATGAACGCCTGGAGCCCGCCTGCCTGGATGAAATCGAACAACAGTCTCGTGATGGGCGAAATCCTTCCCGCGTACTACGGCCACCACGCAAACTACTACGTCAAGACGATCAGGGCCTACGAGGCCGAAAGCGTGCATGTCAATTACGTGACGCTCAACAACGAGCCGTCGTGCTGCGACTCTATCGACTACCCGTCGGTGTCGGTGATGGGCGCCGATGCGATGCACACCATGCTCACCGGCTTCTGGCTCCCCGCGTTCGCGCGCGAGAGCCTCACCACCAAGATTCTTCTGCTGGATTTCAACCCCGATCACGTCAGCCTGGTCGAGCCGTTCCTGCCCGACCCGCAGATCCAGAACAGCCCGTACATCGGAGGAGTGGCGTTTCACGGGTACGGCGGGAGCACCACGGTCCAGACCGACGTTTACGACCAGTACCATTACAACATCTTTTTCACCGAATGGTCGGGGTTCACCGAAGGCCAGGCGCAGCAGGAAGCCGACATGCAGAAGATCGTTTCGGTCATCCGCAACTATGCAAAATCCTTTGTAAAGTGGCCGGTGGCCACCGACGAAGACTTCGGCCCGCACGTGGGCGGCTGCGACGGGTGCCGCGGCCTCATCAAAGTGTGGCGCTACGACGCGCAGAAGCGCGGCACGGTCGATTTCCGGATCGATTACTACGACCTCGGCCACATCACCAAGTTCGTGGCCAACGGCGCCTGGCGGATCTTCTCCACCTATTACACGCAGCTCCTCAACGTTGCATTTGTCAATCCCGACAAGTCCATCGCGCTTCTCGTGTTCAACGACACGCTCGCCGACAGGCAGATCAAGGTGGTGTGGGCCGGCCAGGCGTTTTCCTACACCGTGCCTTCCAAGGCGAGCATCACGTTCCAATGGACGCCGTCGACCGCAGCGAGAGTGCCGCTTGCGTCCCCGGACAATCCGTCGAGGGCAATCTCGATACGGCAGGTGCACGGCGGGTTCGCGGTCTCGGCTCCGTGGGCCAAGGGGTTTTCGCTCGAGGTCCTTGACCTGCGCGGCCGGGTGCTTGCGCGCAGGGAGGTGCACGGGTCGGGCGGGTTTATTGCCAATAACGAATTTCCGCCGGGGATCCATGTGATCCGCGGGGTATGCGGAGGGAAAACGTGGCAGCAAAAAATTGTAATGACGGACTGAAGAAAACTCACCACGGGGACACGGAGGACACCAAGAAGATTAGGAATAATAGATAAAATACATGTTTGAATCCGCAACTCTTCGCAGGCACCATTATCGAGTAATTGTTGATTCCCCTCGCGACACCGTTCATCATCAAACATCATCCTGCACCCGAAATTTTCATCACCCCATTTCCTCTTCCCCAAGCGTACTATATTTTAAGACAACGGCCCGATCCCGATCCAAACACGGAGGTTCTTTTATGCCTATCAAGCGTCCCTGTTCGAATCATGCTTTTTATTCAATCATCCCTAGAAATCTCTTTCTCGCCGCGGCTGCAATCGGCGCGCTTCTTCTCTTTGCCGCACGAGCCTCTGCAGACGAGACCGACGAGCTCATCAGGCTCGCCCAGTCGGGCGTTGACGAAGAGGTAATGATCACCTTCATCGACCAGTCGCCCGACGAATTCGACCTTACGGCCGACGACATCGTCACCCTCAAGAATCTCGGCGTTTCGCCGCAGGTGATCACCGAGGCCATGCACCACAACCGCGGCAACGGCCGCGTGGAATCCGCTCAGGAATCGCCCCCGCCCGAGGCAATGGCGCCTCCGCAAAAGGACATGAATGTATCCTCCTTCTATGAAGCGATGTATCCCTACGGCACGTGGCTCAATGTCGACGGCACCTGGTGCTGGCGCCCGAGCGCGGCCGATGTTGAACCGGACTGGACCCCGTATTGCAGTCACGGTCACTGGGTGTACACCGACTGGGGATGGACATGGGTCTCGGATTATGCGTGGGGATGGGCGCCGTTCCATTACGGCCGATGGTTTCGCAACCGCGAGCGCGGCTGGCTCTGGGTGCCGGACAACGAGTGGGGGCCGGCGTGGGTGTCGTGGCGCACCAGCCCGCAGTATTTCGGCTGGGCGCCGCTGCCGCCCAGGGCGCGGTTTGTCCGCAACCAGGGATTCTTCTATGGGGAAAGGCAGGTTTCGGCGGGCTTCGAGTTCGAACTCTCCCTCAACGATTACTGCTTTGTCGACAACAGGCACTTCTGCGATGCTGAGCCGCAGCGCCATGCGGTGCCGCCGCCGCTTTTGCCCCGGGTGTTCGGCGCCTCCGCCGTTGTCAAGAGCAACTACGTTACGGTGGAAAACCGGATTGTCAATAAGGGACCTGCGCCGGAGTTCGTGGCCCGGGTGACGAATACCGCTGTGCGGCCCGTTCCGATTGTTGCGGCCGACATCAGGCCAGGCCAGCCCGTGCCCGCCGGCGGCGTGAGCGCCAGGGGACTCATCCTCTTCAAGCCGCCCATCGCCCCGGGCGCGCCCGAATCTCCGCTTGTTGTAAAGCAACGGATTGAACGGACGCCGCACCTGAGGACGCCCGCTCCGCCGCAGCCGCAGGAGGCACGGTTCCAGGCGATGCAGAAGCGCCAGGCGGATGCCGCGGCCTCCGTGGCCCGTAAATCGCGCCAGGAAGCCGAGGCGCAGGACAACCGCCGCAAGCAGCTCGAACAGGCCGCGATGCTGGAAAAAGACCAGAACAAACGCGAATCGCTCAGGGCGGAGGCTGCCGCGGCGGGTGTCAAGGCGCAGCAGTCGAGGCAGCACGCGGAGAAGGTGGAGAAGTGGACTCCGCCGCCGGAACAATCCCCCGCGCACCCGGGTCGTCCCGGGCACGAAAGCGCTCAGCAGGGTGAGGAGGGGCATCATGAGCGCATCGACAAGAACAATCATTCCGGTTCCACTGTCTCCGGCGAATCGGACGAGGAACAAAAACGGCACGAGGCGGAGGAGAAAAGAGACAAGGAGAAGCAGGAATAGCGATAAATAGTGAGTTTCTAAAATGATCTGGGTGGGGGAGGTTTCCCCCTCGCTACGGCCCGGTTGCGCTCATTGATAAACAGGTATTCTGGAGTGCGCGGCCGGTCCTCCGCTACCCCCTCCTGGGTGGCCGCCTTGACAAAGCAGCTGCAAAACCCTACATTGTTGTGGCGGCACCGAGAAACAGAGTTGAAAGTTGGCAGTTGTCGGTTGACAGTTGAAAGCAAGAAGAATCTTTGTCGGATAATGTGGGATTCTGGATGGCGGAGAAATAAGATTGACTAATGAGATTTCTTCTGCCGCTGCGTTAGGCCGGACTGGAGGTCCCGCCAAAGCGGGATGCTGCCCGGACCCCGCCGGTACTCCGGCCTAGGGGCCGTGGCAGCCCGAGGCCGGCGGCCGAGACCGTAAGGAGGGCCAACCCGAGCGAAGGCGAGGGGAACGCCCAACTCTTCTTTCATCGCTCTCGCTATTTACAAAAGCTCACGTTCAATCAGCAATTCGCTGAATTGCTCCGTATCCTCCGTGCTTGCGAAACAATCTGCGGGAATGTAGAAGTACTGCTGGGGGGACAGAAACAGAAGGTAGTACCTGCCGTACCGCACGGCCTTGGTGATTTTCGAAAGGGCGAATTCGGTGGCCGTGCCGCTTTCGAGCACCACGGTGAGCGTGTCGTCGGTGATGATGTACTTGCGTTTCGCGTAGAAGTTTGCCGTCTCCGGAGAGTTGACATACCGCACAATCGAGATGGGCGTGTACGCGAAGAATGCGGCGACGAGAATAATCACCAGCACCAGAATCAAAAAGTCTCCCTTTGAGATGGCCGTGGAAATACCGACTCCCGCAAGGACCGTGAGTATTATCCACAGCGACCACCTGCCCGCATAGGCTCTCCGCATCAGAATGCGGAAGAAATCCTGCCTCGAAATCGACACCGTTTTCGTCTCAAGCCTCATGTGCATTCTCCGGGCCGCCGAATGACAAAAGGCAGGGACACGCGCTCCCTGCCTTTGCTTCCTACATTCCGAAAAAAGGGCCTACTTGATAAGCGGGACAATAAGCAGCGCGACGATGTTGACCACCTTGATCATCGGGTTGATGGCCGGGCCTGCCGTGTCTTTGTAGGGGTCGCCCACGGTGTCGCCGGTGACCGCAGCTTTGTGCGCATCCGAGCCTTTGCCGCCGAACGCGCCGTTCTCGATGAACTTCTTTGCATTGTCCCATGCGCCGCCGCCGCTGGTCATGGCGATTGCCTGGAACAGGCCGGTCACGATCGCGCCGATGAGCACGCCGCCGAGCGCTTCTTTGCCGAGGACAAACCCGACAAGGATGGGCGCCGCAACGGGAATGAGCGCTGGCAGCATCATCTGCTTGATCGCGCCTTTTGTCACAATGTCAACGCAGGTGCCGTACTGCGGCTTCTGGGTGCCTTTCATGATGCCCGGGAACGCCTTGAACTGGCGCCGCACTTCCTCGACGACGCCGCCGGCTGCCGTGCCCACGGCTTCCATGAGGAGCGAACCGAAGTAGAAGGGCAGAAGCCCGCCGATGAACAGGCCCACCAGCACCCTCGGGTCGGACAGGTCAAACGCGATGACGCCGCCGAACGAGCGCGAGAATTCCGCGAACAGCACGAGCGCCGCAAGGGCCGCCGAACCGATCGCATACCCTTTTGTCACCGCCTTGGTGGTGTTGCCCACCGCGTCGAGCGGGTCGGTGATGTTCCGCACCGCCTCGGGCAGCTCGGCCATCTCCGCAATGCCGCCCGCGTTGTCGGTGATCGGGCCGTAGGAGTCGATGGCGACGATGATGCCGGTCATTGACAGCATTGCAACCGCGGAAAGCGCAATGGCGAAAAGGCCTGCTGCCGCGTTCTGGAACCCGTTTCCAAGAGCAAAAGCTCCAAGGATCGCGGCGCTGATGACCAGGGCCGGAAGCGCGGTTGACTTCATGGACACCGCAAGACCTGCGATGATATTCGTGGCGTGGCCTGTCTGGCTTGCGGCCGCGATATGCTTGACGGGACTGAAACTCGTGGAGGTGAAGTATTCGGTGATCATCACGATGAGGCCCGTGAGAACAAGGCCGATAATCGCCATGCAGAACACGTTCATTGCCGAGAAGACCTGCTGGTCCGCGGGAAGTTGCTTTATGAAAATGTCGGAAACAAAGTAAAAGGCGACCGCGGCAAGCACGCCGGAAACCGCCAGTCCCTTGTACAGCGCGCCCATGATGTACTGCTTCTTCCCCATCTTGACAAAGAAGGTGCCGATGATCGATGCGATGATGGAGATGCCGCCGATGAGCAGCGGGAATTCAACCCACATGCTGTCCGCGCCGAACACCGTTTTTGCAAGAAGGATCGCGGCAACGATGGTCACCGTGTAGGTTTCGTACAGATCGGCGGCCATTCCCGCGCAGTCGCCCACGTTGTCGCCCACGTTGTCCGCGATCACCGCGGGATTGCGGGGATCGTCTTCGGGAATTCCGGCTTCGACTTTTCCGACAAGGTCTGCGCCCACGTCGGCGGCCTTGGTGTAGATGCCGCCCGCGATACGCGCGAACACGCTCATGAGCGAACAGCCGAACCCGAGCCCGACAAGCGCGTGGAACCTGTCGTCAACGGTGATGCCGGGAATGTGCTTCATAAGGAGATAGTAACCGGTAACGCCAAGAAGCCCGAGACCGACAACCATGAGACCTGTTACGGATCCGCCTTTAAACGCCAGGGTGAGGGCCTTTTGCAGCCCGCCTTTCGCGGCTTCCGCGGTCCTCACGTTTGAGCGGACCGTCACCATCATGCCGATGTATCCGGCAAGGGCAGATCCGACCGTGCCGATGATGAAACCAACCGCGGTCCACAGTCCGAGAAAATACAGAAGGATGACCATGACCACCGCGACCATTGCAACGGTACGGTATTCACGGTTGAGAAACGCGGAGGCTCCTTCGCGGACAGCGTCGGAAATCTGCCTCATGCGGTCGGAACCGCTCGGCTGCTTCATGATCCATCCGGCGGTAATGAGGGCATACAGTACTCCCAGGACGCCCGCCCCGAGAGCAAACAAGGTGATGTGATTCATTCTAGCCTCTCCTCAGTTGAGTGTGAATATAAAACGCGAAAATGTGATCGGAGGTAATGATTCGGGGGACTGCAATGAGTACTGCCATAGGGCCTATCCGCGGGGTGCGCAAGAACCATGATCAAACGGCCTAACAAAATAAATTCCGCTAGGGGCGGGAGAAAGATTTGTATTGTGAGGAATTGATGGAGATATCTTGGTTGAAAGGCGGTTACAATCCTCAGATAGATTCTGAAATATCGCTCACCCTGAGCGTGTCCAAGGGTGATGGCCTGACACGGGAGAGTCGCGGCACAGGGATACTTACGCGATCTCCTTTCAACTTTAAACTTTAAACTTTCAACTTTGATAATTACCTTGCCACCCTGCCCACCTCGGTCCTCAAGAGCGCCGACATCACGGTAACGGAATCGGGCACAACAAACGTCACGGCCTCCTGGCCGGAGACCCACTCGCGTTTGTCCTTGAACATGGTGGTGCTTTTGATGACAAGGCAGTACTTGCCCGGCTTTGCGAGAAACGAAGGGGTCATGTCCTGCTCGACGGGGACATCGGTGCGCTTGCCGGATTCGCCGTTGACAAGGCTTACCAAATACGAATATATGTTGTTGCCCCGCAGCGTGACGATAACGTCGCTCTGGGCAAACGCCTTTTCGATCACGGCGGGCGGACACGTTCCCTCGGGACAAAACACCTGGCGCCACACAGCGGCATAATCGGCCGCCGAGGCCTTCTTCATCTTAAAATCGAAAACGAAATTCTCGTATTTCACCTTCGGCATGCAGCGTTCAAGCCCCCCGATAAGATCTGCAACCTCCGGGGTGGCCTTTCCGCCTGCGTTGAGCCAGTCCACGAAATCGGCAATGGGCTTTTCCCAGGTTTGAGGCTTGAGGTTGGCGGCAGTGGTATTGTCGGGAATGCCGGTAAAGCGGCGGCCTTCCGAAAGCTTTACAAGCGCGGACGCATAGGCCGACATCGCGGCATCGAACTGGCCCGATTGCTCCAGGGTCTGTCCCGACTTGGCGCCCGACTGGGCGGCCTTCTTCGGCACCACGGCGAAAACGATCACCGCGACGACAATTGCGGCACACACAACCGAAAACAGCGTCACCATTTGTTTGTTCATAGGCCACTCCTTTCTCTAAAGGAAAGCCAGCGTGAATGGGTTGATGGATTCATGAGTTGATTGATTGATGGGTTGGCGAAACAAAGGCGCCGCATGGATGGCTCATACGCAGAGATTCCGAAAACCCATGCTCGTAAGTCCCCGATACCGGCAACCCTGGCCGATCATCTATCTTTCCATTGATGGCATACGTTAGGAAAATACATATTCGGCCCTCACCCACTGCAAACCGGACAAGTATGAAACAAATTTCCCTCTCCGTTATCCTTGCCGCCGCGCTGGTTCTATCCGGCTGCGCCGGCCGCATGGCAACTTACACAAGCGATCCTTCGAACATGCTTCTCGACCGGGGCAAGACGGCCCTGTGCATCCCGCTCGACAGCCTGCGCGTGACGTACGTTGACAACACAACCTCGTCGCCCGACACGTTGTTTCCCGATTCATTCTTCGTTGAAGCGGCCAACCGCCTGCTCGCCTACGAAGTCTCGAAGAATTTCAGGACCTGCAGCGCACCCAAGCGCGACGAATCCGACTCGCTCGCCCTATTCCCGCGGACAGGGTACTCGCGGCTCGACCGCGACACTGCTTTCCTGCAGCGTGTCTCAGGACGCGTGCATCAGCTCGCCGACAAATACAACGCGGACCTTGTTGTGATTCCGTATTCCCTCACCATACGGCAGGTCACGATCAAGCCGGCGGGATGGCGCAACGACAGGTTCGGCCCGGGGTACGAACGGCCCGTTACCTGCACCGCAAAGACGAGCTTCCACGTGCAGGTCTGGGACAGGACCGGACGGCTCGTGTACGAACGAACGGGGAAAAGCAACACCGACCGGCCGTTTTTGTATTCGCTTTTCAAGAAAGAGAAACACCCGGACAAGGACATCGTAAAGTACGCCAAACGCTTCTGGGCGCCCCCGCTTGTGAAGGCGCTCTATAAGGCGATTGGGCTGGCGATGATGGTGCGGATATAAAGAAGAAGATCAAATCCTGGTGGGGGCACCGCTTTACAAAGCGAGATAAAAGCAGGGCGTTGCCCTCGCTACGTTCGGGCCGGTCTCCCTCCGGGCTCGTCCCTTCGGCCTCGTTGCCGCCTGTCCCTATCGCCTTCGGCTGGGGATCAGGCGACAATGCGCTCTGGCGCACCCTCCGGTCCACCTAACGCGCGGCAGAAGAAGTCTATTCAGTCTAGCTTTATTATTGCGCCAATCGGAACACTCAAAACAAACTCGGATTTTCTTTTCCCAGTCCTGCTGTCAACTGCCAACTGTCAACTTTCAACTTTTCTTGGATATCGCTCGTGGGTGCCGCCACAACAATGCCTGGTCTTGCAACTGCTTTATCAAGGCGGCTACCCAGGAGGGGGTAGCGAAGGACACCGCAGGCCAAAGGCCGAGGAGGCCGGAGCGAGGGGGAAACCTCCCCCACCAGATAGATATTTTTCAATTGCTATCGATTCAAGAAATTCCCGCCGCTTTTTCCGCCGCCTCAACGGTCTGCCTCATAAGTGTTGCTATGGTCATCGGGCCCACGCCGCCGGGCACGGGCGTGTAGGCGCTGGAGAGCGCGGCGGCGTTCTTGAGGTCGACGTCGCCCACCTTGCCGGGATGATATCCTGCGTCAACGATAACCGCGCCCGGCCGTATCCATTCGGCCCGGATGAATTCGGGTTTTCCCACGGCGCCGACCACGATGTCGGCGGTATGCACGATGGCGGGCAAGTCCTTTGTTCTCGAATGACAAATAGTGACTGTTGCGTGTTTGTTAAGGAGCATTAACGCCATGGGCTTGCCCAGAATGGGGCTGCGGCCCACCACCACGGCATGCGCGCCGGCCAGGGGGATTTTATAGTGGTCGAGCAGTGACATGATTCCCCCGGGTGTGCAGGAGCCGTACGCAGCCTCGCCCATGGCCATGCGGCCGAACCCGAGGCACGTCACGCCGTCAACATCCTTGGAAAGCGCAATGGCCTCAAAGCATTTCCGTTCGTCAATGTGCCGGGGCACCGGATGCTGCAGGAGGATGCCGTGAACCTTCTTGTCCCTGTTGAGCGCGTCTATCGCGGCAATCAGCTGTTCCGTGGTCGTTGAATCCGGAAGCTCCACTTTTTTCGACTGCATGCCCACGCGCGAGCAGGCATTGCCCTTCATCTTTACATAGGTGGCGCTCGAAGGATCGCCGCCCACCAGAATGGTTGCAAGGATGGGTGTTGAGCCGGTTTTCCTCTGCACCGCTTCGACCCGGGGGCGCAGGGATTCTTCAATCGATTTCGAGAGGGAGGTTCCATCGAGAATGAGAGGGGACATGAGTGCTCCACAAGTATTATAAATAATATGTTGATTCCGTGTTAAATAGTCCCTTTGTGAAGAATAAAGCTCTTGGGCGCCCCGCCTTCGGCGGCGGCCCTCCCTCTCGGGCTCGGCTGTTCGCCTCGTTGCCGGTCCGCCCCTAGTCGCCTTCGGCGAGGGGTCGGCCGGCAATCCCGCTATGGCGGGACCAACTCCGGTCCTGCCTGGCGCGAAAAACAAGATCGTCTCACCATCATCAGCTTGATCTTAGCGCGAAGACGAAACTTCGTTTGGGCAAATGATGGGAGCCTTCCGTTTGCCCAAGTACCTTTGACAGTTGTGAACAAGTAAAATAAGTGACGGATATGCCGTCCTGCACTGTACAAAACACCATTGGTCCGATAGTGATTCGTGTTCTAAATGAACACCATTTGTATAATAGACTATTGACTTTTCCCTTTTCTTGGTGTATGTTCTAGTTACGAGGTATCACCTATGGTAACAACGAACATTTTCGATTATTCCGATTTCAGGAACTACCTGAAAGACGTGTTCAAAGAACAAAAGAAGTTGAACGCTTCGTTTTCTCACCGGTATGCGGCGGCGAGACTCGGGCTTTCAACGTCGAACTTCCTGTGGCTCGTGATGCAAGGCAAGAGAAACCTCAACCCTGCACTGTGCTTCAAGCTTTCAGAACTTTTCAAGCACACTCCCAAAGAATCCGACTACTTTGAGAACCTTGTGAGTCTCACCCAGGCGAAATCACACAGGGAAAAGGACCGCTATTTTTCAAGGATGATGTCAATGAGAAAGAACTCGAGCGCCGGCAAAATAGACGAGCGCCTGTATTCGTATCTGAGCAACTGGTACAACGCGGTAGTCAGGGAACTTGTGACGCATAAGGGATTCAAAAAGGACTTTGCGGCTTTAGCCAGGCGCCTGCGGCCCCGGATCACCGAATCCCAGGCAAGAAAATCGTTCGAGCTTCTCCTGCAATTGGGTCTTATAAAGGAAAAAAATGGCCGGTTCGTACAAACCGATCCGATCCTCAGCACCGGCCCGGAAGTCTCCTCAGTCGCGGCAACAAACTTCCACCGTACCATGGGGCAGCTGGCAATTGAATCTCTTGACTCGCTGAGCAAGGACGAAAGAAATATAACGGCCTGCATGGTCGGGCTTTCAAAGGAATCCTATAAACAGGCCATAGAGGCGATTGCCGACTGCAGGAGTAGGCTGCTCGCACTTGCCGAGGCCGAGAACGACCCAACCCGTGTGTTTGCCGTGAATTTCCAGTGTTTTCCTGTGTCAACTGAAGAAAGATAAGGAACAACACCTATGAAGAAGCTGCTTGCCTATTCCTCGATCATCCTCGTTCTCGCATGCCTGCTTTCCATGAACTGCGTGAAGAATATCGCGGGCGGGACCGAGGTGGGAAACCCGAGTGTGTCTGCAATGCTTTACAACCCGGGCGGATCGCCTGCCGCTCACGCAAAAGTCAGGTTCTACCCTGTCAACTACAATCCGCGCACCGGCGGCTTGGCAAAAGCGCTGGCTGCTCTTGCGGACTCGACAACGACGGATGCTAATGGCAATTACGCGGCGAAGCTCGACACCGGAACCTACAATGTGCTGGCCTCAGGCGACAGCGGCGTGGTGTACCAGGACTCGATAACCGTGATTAAGGATTCAACTATTCACCCGCCAGCGGACACGCTCAAAACGCCGGGAGGAATTCGGGGAAGAGTTCGTTTGCAGCCCGGGGACGATGCGAGAACCGTACTTATCCTTTTCTTTGGGACAAACACCTGGGGAGCGCCGGATGATTCGACGGGCAAATTTACCGTTGCAAATATGGCCGAAGGAACGTACAGAGTGAGGTTCTTAACGACGCTGGATGCGTATGTGCCGAAGGATACGGTGCTGAGTGTGACGGCGGGAAAGATGGATTCGGTGGGACATGATATTGTGATGGAATATACGGGGATTCCTGGGCCAACGGGTTTGACAGTTTCATATGACACACTGAGGCAAACGGTGAACTTGGCGTGGACTGGCGCAGATACGTCGTTGATTGCCGGATACAATGTGTATCGGGCAGTCAAGGGACAGAATCTCAGTCTTATAACGCAATCGCCGTTGCCGGATACGGTGACGACTTATCGTGATTCAACCGTTTCAGTCGGCAACACGTACGCATACACGGTCGTTTCGTTCAGGGCTGGACAGGAAAGCCCGAAGGCAGCTATTCCGGCAGACACGATGGATGTGGTTTCCTCATCGCTTGTGACGACAACATTCAGTTGGAATTTGAATAATACGATAAGTGATACGGCCAGCATTAACGATACCGTAAGAGTCTGCCTTACTTATGCCAATCCAACCAGAAAACTAGTAAAGATCGTCTGGTATGCCGACAGTTTGAATTCGCCCGTTGTCAGGCAAAAATCCGATTCTTCGCTGACAGGAAACGACACGCTGGCTTACTGGTGGAAGCAAGCGGGGAACAAGAAGATATTCGCAAGAGCGACTGACGGAGCAGGTACGGTTTGGACAGACAGCGTGAGCGTAATCATTATTCAGGATGCCCCGGTGATCGCCTTTCTTTCGGCAGATACATCAGTCAATCATGGCGGCACGGTCCGCTGTTCGGTTTACGTGCGGCAAGAGTTTGGAGCTATGACTGTTGGAATAGACACTGCAAACAGCGGCAATTACAAGAACCTCGGCGGCCTCGGTTTGTCCGGATGTGAGGAATACTCATTCTCAACAGGCAGCGTTTGTTCGTGGGACAGTGTAAAGATTCGGATCACGGACAGCAAAGGGAATGTGGTGGTAAGGGGATTTAGGGTGCGCGTCAGACCAAGGCCATTGACAATTAGTTCGATTGACAGCACGGTAAGTACCATAACAGTGCATTACAGCCAATCACTTGAGACGGATTTTACACAGTATCGAATTTACAGAAACACGACGAATGCCGTTGATACCACCAGCGAATTATGGGCGACGATTACGGCGATCGGCACGGTGAGCTATACCACGCCTACGCCAAGTTATGCATGGCAGCCGCGATATTATAGGGTTTTCCAGATAGACACCGAAGGAGTGTGGAGCACGGGAAGTAATGTGGGATACGGGTGTATCGTCAATAGCCCGCCAACATCACCCGTGATTACTTATCCAGCAAAGGATGGGGATTCAATATGGTCTGATGCAACCATCCGATGGAGTAGAGGCATTGACCCGAACGGAAATGGGGTGCGCTACCGGGTACTTGTCAATTACAACAACACCGGTTATACGCAGTTTGCTGCTGCCCTGACGGACACTTTCGTTCGATTAATGGGTTATGATTCATTGTTGTCACTGAAATTCAAAGTGATCGCATACGATACCTTGGGCGATAGCAGTGGTTGGTCGGGTGAAAGAAATTGCAGCATTAGAAAATTGATCCGGGATATCGACGGGAATGGCTATGAGACAGTTACAATAGGGGCACAAGTCTGGATGGTGGAGAACTTGAAAACAATTCGATATAACGATGGCACTGCAATACGGTTGGTAACGGGTGATAGTGCATGGGGTGATGATACGACACCGGGGTATCATACGGCACAGGGGTACTGCTGGTATAATAACGATTCAGCCACATATAAAAATCCTTATGGAGCATTATACAATTGGTATGCCGTCAACACCGGCAAACTGGCCCCAGTGGGCTGGCACGTACCAACAGACTCCGAATGGACTGTGCTCACAACGTACCTTGGCGGTGATACTGTGGCAGGTGGAAAACTGAAAGAGGCCGGAACGGCACATTGGAGTGCTCCTAACACCGGTGCAACAAATGAAACTGGATTTTCGGCGCTTCCGGGTGGTGGCCGACCCGGTGGTGAGTTCCAAGGTATTGGCGACTACGGTTGCTGGTGGTCGTCTACGGCGTACAATATAGGAGGTTTGTGGGAGCGTGACATGAGCTCCGCTAACGCGAGTGTAGGCAGTGCTGGCGGCAATAATAGTTCCGGTTTCAGTGTCCGATGTATCAAGAATCCTTGATTTCTTGATTTCGTACCGCCTGCACCGTTCGGCGTTTTTATCGACCCTCACCACTCCTTCATCTCCACCCTCTTCCACACATTCTTCTCCCCCGCCTCGGTCTTTACATAAAGGAACTTCTCGTCCCAGGCGATCTGGCCCTTTGCGCCCATGGGGTCTTTTGAATTCGCCGGCACCGCGGGATCGCTCACGATAAGCGAATGGCCCGTTCCCGAAACGCGCACGTTGCCGTTCACCTCGAGCCTCTCGGAAGGCTCCCTGGTGCCGATGCCCGTGTTTTCGCTGATGAAAATGCGGCCCAGAAAGAACCCTGCCCAGAATTCGCCGTGGTTCTGCTCGTGGTCGGCGTGGAAAAATCCGGCGATGTGAATGCCCGACTCAGGGTCCGGGGATCCGAACGTCGAAGCCTTGATGCCGTAGGTGGTCCTGCCGCACTGGGCCCAGAACTCGCCTCCCACCCGCTCGCCCGTTCCGCCCCTCGCCTCTGCGCGCGCGATGATCCCCGCGCAGCCGCCGCGGAACGAGCCGCCCGTGCCGAAATCGGGCCGGGGCGTCGACACGCCCTGTATTGCGATCTTGTCAAGTGCATCCTCGCCAGCGTACACGACGTTCGCCACCGGGCTGTTGTTTCCCGCGGCGGTCGTCACGTCGAGGGCCGATTTCGGGTCCGTTGTGCCCACGCCGACGCCGCGTGCACCGGCGAAGAGCGCGCCGTTCGCCACGTTGAGCTTTTCCGGCTCAAGCTCGCCGCCGCCATGCCCCGCGTCGCCCGCATGTGTGTGATTGTCAATGTTCATGGGTGTCCTCCAATGCAGTGATTTTCAAATGATGGTGCGCTATCGTTACCCACGGCAACATTTTTGCGAAGCCGTTTCGTCCTAAAATATATTTAATCAATAACTTTGATCCTACACAAACGTCGTCACGGGTTTCCAGCCGGACCGCGCATGCTCATAGAACTCATCTATCAGAAAACCCACCTCTATCTTCTCAACAGCCGTCTTTTCAGCACCAGCGTGGCGACGGTGTTTTCGTTTGTGTGCGCAATGGCCCTGTTCCCGCCGTATATCGCGTTTCTCAAGAGACTCAACGTCAACACCGAATTCGAGACCGTCAAAGGAAGAACCGATCCGGTGATGCCGGCCGGCCTGTTGTTTCTGTTCATAATCCTGGCAACGAGCCTTATCACGGCGCGCTTCAATTCGTACGTCGTATCGGCCCTCGCGATTTACGTCTTCTTCAGCGTGATCGGCGCGGTTGACGACATCGCAAAGGTGGCGAACAAGGTCCGCGTGTCCAAGGGGGCGATCACCAAACAGGATTACCAGTACAAGGCAGACGGCATTTCGGCCAACGTGCGGCTGATTCTGTACATCGTCATATCCTTTCTTGTCGCCATTGCCGCCTACAAGTACATTCCGAACATCAACGGGTACATCGATCTCCCGTTTCTGAGCGTCTCGCGCCATTTTCCCTACATGCCGTCGTGGCTCTTTGTCCCGTTTATGACGCTCGTTATCGCCGTGATGGCAAACGGCGTGAACTTCACCGACGGCTTCGACACGCTGGCCGCGGTGCCGCTCATCACCTGTTTCCTGTTCGTCGGCGTCATTGCCTATGTGTCAAGCCATGCGGTATGGAGCAGGTACCTGCTCATTCCCTACATTGCCGGCGTCGACGAAATCCTGCCGCTCATCGGCGCCGCCGTGGGCACGCTCCTGGCGTTTCTGTGGTTCAACGCGCCGCCGTCGTCCATCATCATGGGCGATTCCGGCGCCGTGGGGCTGGGCGGAACCATCGGCATCATGTTCATCTTCATCAAGGCGGCGTTCTTTCTCCCGCTCGTGGGGTTCATTTTTCTGCTCGAGTTCTGCTCGGTGGTGCTCCAGATCGCCTCATTCAAGTCGACGGGCAAACGCATTTTCCTCCGCGCGCCGATCCACCACCATTTCCAGTTTGTCATGCGAAAGAACCCCTTTTACGCGCAAGAATTCTACATCCGCTCGAAAATCACCTGGCGTTTCCATATCATTTCGGTGATCCTACTCGTCCTCAGTCTTATCATCTTTCTCAAAGTGCGGTGAGAATCCGCCTTCGTGCGGCGGCGCGCACCTCGCGGGGAACAATGGTAACCGACCCTCACTCCGACTATTCGTCCCCGGCGGGACGCGAATGCACCCTCGCCGCCGGAAGGTTCGCGCTGCTCACGCCGTCAAGCAGGGTGCTGGACGTCGGCTGCGGACTCGGCGCCGGCGCATGCAACTCTGGCGCGGGAGTTCCGGTGCAAGGTCACCGCACTTGATATCAGCGAAGAGAACATCGAGGCGGCGCGGGAACGCGCGGTTAAGAACTCGGTGAGCCACCTTATCACCTTCACGGCGGGCGACGCTGCTTGCCGCCGATTTCTCAAAAGAGCCGTTCGACCTGGTCCTTGCCGAGGGCGGCGTGCTGTCGTTTCTGTCACGGGACAAGGGGCTGGCGCTTGCGCACCAATGGACCGCGCCGCGCGGATGGTTTGCGTTCTCGGACCTTGTGATGCTCACCGAGAAGGTGCCCGCGGAGGTGAAACGGATTTTCGAGGACGAAACGTACCGCTACGAGACCGAAGCCTCCTACCGCGCCAAAACTGCCGCCGCCGGATTCGAGCCGCAGTTCATGGGCCTTGTTCCCCAGAGCGGATGGGACAACTACTACGCGCACATGGCGCGCAGGCTCGATGACGACAAGGGGTTTTTCGCCAGCAAGCGGATCAAGCTTGCTTTCCACAAGGAAATTGATGTTTTTTACAGGATGGAAGGCTTCAGGTACGTGGGATACCTGTTCTGCATCGCAAGGAAGGTCCGGTGACACCCCGCACGGGTGTAATGCATACCGCAAGCCCGTGTGACCACAATCACAGACCTTTGCGTGCGGGAATCGTATATTTTTGGTGCAGGCTCGGCACGGCAAAGTAGGCAATAGTCTCAGAGCGGCGGACAAATTCCGATAACCATCATTTCACCAATAATTCCTATAAGGAGGATGTATGAAAAGAGTTTTAACCGCTTTTCTCGCGGGCCTGTTTTCCGCGACGATGGCAATGGCCCAGATGCAGCCGGTTCTGGACACCGTTGTCACCGACAAGCAGGGAGACGGATGCATCGACTGGACAAACCGCATCATCTTCGCCAAGGGCATCGGCGCGCCCAACCCCGACCACCCGGAAGCGGCCCAGCGGGCCGGCGCGATCCGCGCGGCGCAGCAGATCGCCCTTCGCAACGCGCTTGAAACCCTCAAGGGGATTTTCCTGAATTCGAGCACGACCGTTGAAAACTTCATGGTAAAAAGCGACGTGATCACCAGCAGGGTGAGCGGGTTCGTGCGCGGGTTTGAACAGAAAGGCAAGGAAAAGTACATGAGCGACGGCTCGGTCGAGCTCGTAATGGCCATCCCGCTCGACGGCGTGGGCGGCATCGACGACATGCTCCTCGGAACCACGGTCGGAGAAAAACCCTCCATGACGGCATTCGAGGGGGCAAAGGCGAAAAAGGCCATGATCTTTACCGGGCTCATCATTGACTGCCACGGCCTCAACGTAAAACCCGCCCTCGCCCCGAAAATCCTCGACGAATCCGGAAAGGAAGTGTACGGCAGCGCATACGTGTCTCGGGAATGGGCCATCAAATACGGCATCGTCGGATACGCAAAGGACGTCAAGGCCGCGTCCAAGCTCGACCGCGTGGGGAAGACGCCGGGACAAATCAAGGCGCTCAAGGCCCTCGGCGACAACGCGACCGACATCATCATCTCCGACACCGACGCGGCCGACGTGCGGAGCGCGGCACAGAACCTCAAATTCCTGTCCGAGTGCCGCGTGATCCTGGTTGTTGACTGATAGGAATATCCGGAGAAACCCAACGCAAGGAGAAACAGCTTATGCAAAAGAGACATTCGTTAAGGACCTTTGCAACTCTTTCCCTGAGCATCGCGCTCGCGATCGCGGTCGGCTGCGCCCCGAAGGCGCGCAAGGCCGGCGGCTACATGGACACGCCACTATCCCACTACAAAGAGGGGATGAAATACTACTACGACGGCAAGTACGACAAGGCCCAGGAGGAGTTCAATCTCTCCACGTCGCTCGACGCGAAATTCGCGCAGGCATACGCGGGACTCGCGCTGGTCACCGCAAAGAAAGGCGATTTCAAGGAAGCGATCAAGCTCGCGGAGAAATGCCAGTCGCTCGACAACAAGATTCCGGACGGCTTCGTGGCCAAGGGCAACGTGATCACCATGGAGAACGAGGGAAAGCCGGCCAAGGAATGGCTCAAGGACGTGGAAAACGAGTACGAAAAGGCGCTCAAGATCGACCCGCAGAATTCCGAGGTGTATTTCCGTCGCGGCGAATGCTACAAGAAGGCGTACGAATTCGGCAAAGCCGCCGACGATTTCAAGAAGGTCCTCGAACTCAAGAAAGACTTCACCAAGGAAGCCGACGACGAATGGCAGGCGGTGCAGATGATCGAGCGCGCCGCTCCCGGCACCGACGTGGGAAAACGCATCGCGCTCGTTGAGAAAATATCCCGCGCCGACATCGCCGCCCTCTTCGTCTCGGAGCTCCAGATCGACAAGCTCGTTGAGAAGAAGCGCCCCAAGAACTACGACAATTCGTACCAGGCGCCCGCCGACAAGCGGGAAATGAAGGTTGACAGCGCGGTGAAGATGGCCGACATCACCGATATCGGCGGCCACTGGGCAAAGAACTTTATTTCCGATATCGTCGATCTCAAGATCCGCGGGCTGGAGCCGTATCCGGACCACACCTTCCATCCCGACCAGCTCGTGAACCGCGGCGAATACGCGCTGGTGGTCGAAGACGCGATCATCGCGATCCTTCACGACCCGAGTCTCGCCACCAAGCACATCGGCTCGCAGAGCAGGTTCCCCGACGTCAACGCTTCGCACCCGGCCTACAACGCCATCTGCAATGCAGTTGACAAAGGAGTAATGAACGCCGAGCTCAACGGCGAGTTCGGGCTCGAAAAGAGCGTGAGCGGCCCTGAGGCGCTCCTCGTGATACGCAAGATCAAGGAACTGGCCAAGTAAATTTTCGGCTACCGCCGAAGTTTTGCAGAAAAAGAAAGGGGCGTTCGATCGAACGCCCCTTTTTCATGAAATGCCGACGCGGATCACATGAAGCTTCTGAGCTTCTTGCTCCGGTAGGAGTTGCGGAGCCGTCTGAGCCCTTTCTGCTTGATCTGGCGCACGCGCTCCCGTGTGAGGTGCACGCGCTTGCCGATCTCCTCGAGCGTATGGGCGGTGTCCTGGCCGATGCCGAAGTACAGCTTGATGACTTCCTTTTCGGCTGAAGATAGCGTGTCGAGCAGTTTCTCTATCTCGCCGGACAGCGACACCTTTATCGCGCCTGAGTCCGGAAGCTCCTGGTCGTGGTTGTGCAGCGAGTCGATGAGACGGAAGTCCTCGTCGTTCTGCATGGGTTTGTCTAGGGAGACATGCCGGTTGCCGATACGCAGGATGTCGTTCACTTCACGCTCCTCCACTCCCATCTCGCGCGCGATCTCCTCGGCCGTGGGCACCCGTTCCAGTTCCTGCTCAAGCTTGTTCTGCGCCTTGCCGATGTCGGAAATGGTCCCCACACGGTGGAGCGGCACGTTGATGATGCGCGACTGCTCGGCGAGGGACTTGAGAATCGCCTGCCGGATCCACCACACGGCATAGGAAATGAACTTGAAGTTTTTCTTCTCATCGAACTTCCGCGCCGCTTTGATGAGTCCGAGATTGCCCTCGTTGATGAGGTCGTTGAGCGGCAATCCCTGGTTCTGATAGTTGCGCGCAACGCTCACCACGAACCGCAGGTTTGCCTTTACCAGCCGCTCAAGAGCCTTTTTTTCGCCCCTGCGGATACGCACGGCAAGCTCGGCCTCTTCCTGCGCCGTGAGAGTGCGGTTGTTCTTTATTTCTTCCAGATAAAGATCGAGAGAATCTTTTTCCGAAAGTAACGTAGCAGTTCTCATCTTTTATCAGCTTTCGATCGGGTTGCCCGGCCCTGGTTCAACGCTGCGGACGGGTATGATTTGACCATAAATGCCCGTTCAATTGTACCATATTTGCATGAAAAAGCCCACAATTTCGATTCACGGCGACTACGAGCCGGCATTGCGTTTTATTGTCGGAAATATCCCTTTTCGCGATACCGTGACCGACTTCGGACACTATCTCTCCTCTGCAAGAAAGGGGCCAAAATGCAGCGACCGCCACCCGATCCAATGCAAATGACGGCGTAAGCCGGGTTTCCAATATATAAAATGGTCGCCTCTCCGGCCAGAACAAAAGCTTGCGGGGTTTCCTGTCTGCCGATCCGAGGCGCTTGCCAGACAATCCGAAGACACTGAGGATTTATTGCGGCTTGGCCACTTCGCAGACCCTTACAGCGCAATTTCACCCGAATACACCCATCGCGCCGGACCGGTCAAATATACAGGACTTTTCCGGTCGCCGCTCCATTCGACGAGAAGGTCGCCGCCGAGCAGATGCACAGTGACCATTGTTCCGTGGAGACCGTTGAGCACGCCCGACACCACGCTCGCGCAGGCGCCGGTGCCGCAGGCCATGGTCTCCCCGCACCCGCGCTCGTACACCCGCATCCGGATTTCGCTCTTCGAAAGGACTTTTACGAACTCTACATTCACCCTCTTCGGAAAGAACGGATGCGACTCGAGCCTCTTTCCGTACGTGAGCACCAGCTCATCGGTGAGTTCGTCGGCGTAGACAACGGCGTGGGGATTTCCCATGGACACCGCAGTGACCGTGAACTCCTTTTTGTCAACAGACAATATCTCCCCTATCGCCTCGCCCGAGTTCCTGGCAACCGGGATCCGTGCCGCGTCCAGAACGGGCGGCCCCATGTCGACGCGGACCTGGCTGCCTTCAAACGAGGTCCGTATGATGCCTGCCGCGGTCTCAACCGTAAGCCGCGGCCCGTCCCACAATTTCGTGTTTTTAAGGTACAGCGCAAAGCACCGCACGCCATTGCCGCACATTTCCGCCTCGCTGCCGTCCGCGTTGAACACACGCATGCCGAAATCCGCGGCCGACGACGGAACAACGCACAGCACGCCGTCGGCGCCGATGCCGCGCCTCCGGTCGCACAATGCTCTCGCCGCTTGTTTCACCGCGGGAAGCAACCCGGCATCGGAAAGTGTGTCGCCGGTAATGATAAAATCGTTTGCCAGGCCTTCAACTTTTGCGAATTTCATCTGTCCCTCCGGACTCACGCCATGAATGCGATCCGTGTTATCTAAAATTGCAGGGTATTGTAAACTACGTTTTCGGTCTGCCCACGGGCAACAGGCGCCCGAACCAGTAAGGAAAATCTTGCTTTGAGCTATATTCCATTGTATCTTTCTAACCGCGCCTCATGGCGATTGCCGCGGCAAAACGCGGCCTGGGCTTTGACAAAATAGAGTAGGTCCCGCGGGCAAAGGTACCGCAGCATGCCGTCCGATGTAAAAGAAATCACCATCAATTACGAGGAAAACGGCGTTCTTCTGGTCAAGGAGCTTGACAAAGTCATCCTTTCCAAAGGCTCATGGGCGACGATCCTGTTCAAGTATCAGCAGTGGGAAGCCGCGAATCAGCGCTACGGCCCCGTCCTCTTTACCATTCGCAGATACCGCAAACGCAACGACGACTACCGCCAGCAGTCCAAGTTCAACATTTCCAGCGCGGAACAGGCAAAGAAGATCATAGGCACGCTTCAAGTGTGGATCAGTCAAATCCAGCCGGAAGGTTCTGAACCAGTCCCAGCCGACGAAGGCGCCTAGCAGCATAGAAATTGTCATTCCTGTCGGGCATGCGGCGTTGCGCCCCGTGCCGCGCGGGATTGTAACGTACCGTCCACTTTTTGTCACGGGAGGAAGTTGTGTCCAAGAAGCTCTATGTGGGTAACCTGAGTTTCACCACGACCGAAGAGGAACTTAGGACCCTGTTCGCGCAGTTTGGAGAAGTGAAGTCCGTCACCATCATCAAAGACCGCGACACCGGCAGATCGCGCGGGTTCGGCTTTGTGGAGATGGAAAACGCGGAGGCGGCAATCGCCGGCACCAACGGGAAAGATCTCGGCGGCCGGGCGCTCACGGTCAACGAGGCGCGCGAGCGCGAGGACCGCGGCCGCGGCGGCAACAGAGGCCAGTTCGGGGGCCAGCGGTCCTGGTAGCATACCGTGGAAGGCGCCTGACATAAGCGGGCCTGCCTGCCCACCTTTTGTGAACGGGCTTTTTTGCATCGGGGAAGTCCGCCGCCCATTCGGGCGGTCTTTTGTCAACCACAACAGGAGGAAATCTTGATAGAAAAGATCTTCGTAAGCAATCTTCCGCATGACGCCACCGAGGAACAGCTCAAGGAGCATTTCCAGCAGCATGGCGCCGTGCGGTCCGCAAAAATCATCACCCACGGCAAGCGTCACCGCTCCCGCTGTTTCGGTTTCGTCGACATGGAAAACGCGGAGAACGCGATTGCGGAACTCAACGGCAAGGAATTCGGCGGCCGGCCGCTTCGCGTGAACAAGGCCTGGGACCGCGAGGCGCTTCCCAGCGGCCGTCCTCACCGCGAACGCGACCGTGAGGGCAGGGGCGGCGGAAGAAGAGAGCGGCGGTACTAGAGCAGGTCGCTGAGAAGCTCCCTTTTGTGCCGTTCATGGTTCGACACGCTCACCACGAACGGCGATTCCGTGCATGTTTCAGCTCTTTTCCGTTCGCCCTGAGCCTGTCGAAGGGTGAACGTTTAGTTCCCCAACAACCTGCTAGCCTGTTAAATATCCAGAGACCTCGTCGTCGGCCCACCCCTACCAGCTCTGCACCGATTTCTGCAGGATTTGCTGCACCACGTCGGCCTCGGCGGTCGTACGGCCGTTCGCCTCGGTCTGGGTCTGAAAATTATACACGCCTTCCCCGGTCACCGTTCCCTTGAACAAAGGCGAATTCGCCTTGTTGTCGAGGAATTCCACCTCTACGGTAATATGCACTACGTACTGGCTTATCGTCACCTGGCGCGCGCCCGTGGTGCCGTAGGTGAGCGGCGTGTTGCTGTAATCGACCACCTTGCCCCGCAGGGTCGCGTCGCCGCCGCTTGACGCAACGCGAAGCAGGTTCATCGAGACGATCTTGGTGGCAAGCTGCGCCGTGATGTCGTCGGCCACGCCTGGCTGGAGCGACTGGTTGCCGAACAGCGGTATGTCGACGGTTTTCAGATGCGCGGGAAGCGTGGAGCCGTTGAACGTATACACGCCGCACCCGCATGCGAGCGCGGCGCAGAGCGAAAGGACCGTTGCGATTGTTTTCATGCGTCCTCGTAAGGCACGTAGGTGAGCGCCGGGGCAGTCTCGTTTGCAAAGAATGCCCTCATCCGGCGCAGAAGATCGGGCAGGTCGGCGCACTGCTCGAACCCGCCGTCGAGGCAGGAGGCGAACCGCGCTCCGTACCCCTTGGTGAACATCCTGTTGTCAAGCACCACCAGCGCTCCCCGGTCGCTGTGCGACCGTATGAGCCTGCCCGTGCCCTGCCTGAACCTGATGATCGCCTCGGGCACCGAATACGCCATGAACGATTCGCCCGTTTCCTCTTCGCATTTTCGGCACAGCGCCCGGGTGAGCGGGTGCGTCGGAACCGGGAAGGGCAGCCGCGCGATCACCACGATTTCGCACGCCTTACCGGGCACGTCGATGCCTTCCCAGAAGCTGTCCGCGCCGAGCAGCACCGCGCGCCGCGTGTGCCTGAATTCGTCGAGGATGGCCTGGCGGTTGCCCGAAAATCCCTGCGCGAGGATCGTGCAATCGTTCTTCGACACCTGCTGCCTGAGCCGCTCGTACACCGCGGCGAGCATGGCGTTGGACGTGAAGAGCGCGAGGATGTTCTTGTCAAATGCGGCAAGCATCTCCGTGATCGCGCCGGCGGCGTAGGCCGGGTAGTCGGGCGATTCGACCGCGGGCGCCGACCGCACTCCGCAGCGGACCGCCTGCGAGGCCACAAACGGGCTTTCGAACACTTCTGCCGCCGTTTTCACCGCGGGGTTCGCCAGAAGGCCGGCCTTGCGCTCGAAATATTCCATGGAGCCGCACACCGAAAGCGTCGCGGACGTGAATACCATGCCGGCGGCGTTCTTTTCCCAAATTGAGGCGAGGATCGCGCCGATATCCAGCGGCACGCCGAGAAGTTTGATCCACCCCTTGGCAAGGTTCCCCTCGGCCCAGAACACGTGGTCGTCGGTTCCGGCAGCGCACAGATACGAAAGGTCGGCGCGCAATTGCGACGCCGTGTCGCCCGCAGAAAGGATCTCGCCGTGCAGCGACTTGACTAATTCGGAACAGGCCTCGGTCTCGCACAGCTGGCCGTACCGCCGCAGGCAGTCCTGCAGGTCGGCAAGCGCGCTGTCAAGCGATGCCGCGGCACCGCTCTGGGAAAACACGTCCGGGCCCATGTCGAGCTGGAACTCGGGCGACGGCGGCGTTTTCGATCGGGCCCAGGCCAGGCCGAAGTCGAGAAATGCTTTCACCTCGGCGCGTAGCCGCTTTACAAGCGGCTTGAATTCCTTTTCTGTAAACGGAGCGTCCCTGCCTTCCCCGGCCTTGGCGATCTCCTTTTCGAGATTCGTGATGGTGTCGAGAAACGCCCCCAGCCGGTTGCTGTCGGCTTCGGTGCGCAGGAAGCGATGACCGCACTCCTCGATATGGTGCGCCTCGTCGAAAACAATGGGGCCGATTTTCCCGAGAAAGGAGGATTCCGCGCAGATCTCCGAGTAGAACAGCGCGTGGTTGATCACCACGATGTGCGAGCCCAGCGCCCGCTGCCGCGCCTGCTGGAGAAAGCAGCATGCATATTCTTTGCAGCGGCGTCCCTCGCAGAAATGCGCCTCGGATGATATCGAGCGCCACACGCGCGAATACCACCGATGTTGAATTCGTTCTGCTCCTCGATGTCGCCGGTCTGGGTCTCCTGCGCCCACCTTATAAGCGGCAGCATGCCCATGCGTTCGCGGTACGAAAAATCGCCGAGCTCGCCGGAAATGAGGCGGCGGTACCGGTTCTGGCACAGGTAATTGGCCCGTCCCTTGAGCACCGAATACCGCAGGTCGCCCCCCGCGACCTTCTTGACAAGAGGCAGGTCCTTGGAAATGAGCTGGTCCTGCAGGTTGCGCGTGTGGGTGGACACCAGAACACGGCAGTTGTTGGCGAGCGCGTACAGGGCGGCAGGCACTAAATAGGCCAGCGACTTTCCCGTGCCGGTGCCTGCTTCGGCCACGAGGCAGGTGTTGTCGTTGAACGCCGACGGCAACGGCGGCGGCCATTCGCGTTTGTGAAGGCCTCGCGGCAAACCCCTTCATCGCCTGCGAAAGGCTGCCGCCGGCTTCAAAGGCGGCTGTGACAGCAGCCGCGTCCACCGGGCGGGGCGGGTCCTCGGGCGACAGTTTCTTGGGGGCGCGCGGCAGCACGGGCGGCGTGAGGTCGAGCGAATACGATTCCTTCTCGAGCGACTTGACCAGAAAATGTTTGACCACCGAGGGCGGGGCCGCGTGCGCCATCACCGCCCGCGTCGCGACCGGGATCTGCGCCAGTTTGGGCAGAAGCGCGAGCGCGGCCATGCCCGAGGCGCGCGCGTCGTCGAGCGCGCGGTGCGCGTTTTCGAGCGGCACGCCGAGCGCCCGCGCCACGCTCCCGAGCGTGTAGCGCGTGACGGGCAGGTTTACAATGCGGGAAATGAGCGCGGTGTCGATCTGCTGCAGAAACACCTTGGGAAGCGAAATCCGCTTGAACTCCTCGTTGAGGAAGTTGATGTCGAAATCGATCTGGTGGCCGCACAGCGGCATGTCTGCAATAAACTCGATAAGCTTTCCCGCAATGTCCCTGAACGCGGGCGCGGGCGCGACCTGCTCGCTGGTGATGCCCGTGAGCCGGGTGATGTGCTCCGGCACCGGCATCCCGGGATTTACAAACGTGCTGTACTCCTCGCCCGCTTTCCCGTTTGCAAACCTCACCGCCCCGATCTCGATGATACGGTCGGTCTTTGAATCGAGCCCGGTGGTCTCCAGGTCGAGCGCCACGAAATCGAGCTTGTTGTACAGATCGTGCTTCTTGAACGGCCTGTCCGCCCGCCTGGCCGGCTGCCGCCGCCATCTGCGCCTGCCTCTGTCCCGGTCCCTCTGTGTCCCCTTTTCCCGCGATCTTCCGGAGCGAGGAAATGGTTTTGTCGCTGGTGTTTTCGGAAAGCAGGTCGAAGAGACGGGGCATGGGAGACTCGCTATTGAAAAAGAAGATTTTGCTTGATTGATCTGGGAAAAATATGATGTGGGGATGGAGGAGGGTTAAGGGATATTGTGCCGATTTTCCCTGTGCTTTTTTAATTACTATATGAAAGAGTTTTCATGTGGGGGAAGGCTCCCCCTCGCTCCGACCCGGCGCGCCTATAATTCGATCACCGTACGTTGCGCCGGTCCTCCGCTACCCCCTCCAGGGTGGCCGCCTTGATAAAGCAGATGCTAGACCATGCATTGTTGTGGCGGCACCCACGTGGAGCAGTTTAATAGTGGAGGAGTTAAGAGGTTTAGAAATTGACATACAGAGGCGTTAACGCGGTTTCGTATGGTTGTTTTGGACACTGATTGGCGTGAGACGGAGTAGTTGACTGACGAGACTTCCTCTGCCGCGCGCCAGGCCGGACTGGAAGGTGAGCTGAAGCGAATTGCCGCCTGACCACGGCCCCTAGGGCCTTTGTGACAGGCCGCCCGAGGCCTGCGGCCGACGACGCCTCGAAGCACCCGAAGGGGTGGACTGGAAGGAGGGCCGCCGCGGCGAAGCCGCGGGGCGCCCAAGTATTCTTTGTTTGTCTTGACGAAGGCGAGGGGAACGCACGGGTGCCCAGACTACCATCAAGAAGAGAGGGCGTTCTTGGTGAAATAACGTGTTGCTTATATCTTGCAAATTAGAAGTGGAACTTCTATATTTCAAGCATGTGGACAAGAGCAGCAACCCCCAAGCTAAAGAAACTCCTGGACAATTTCCCCTGCGTCTGCATCCTCGGGTCACGTCAGGTTGGAAAGACAACCCTCACGCGCATGAGCTTTCCCGGCGCGCAGTATTATGATCTTGAAAGCCCTGCTGTTCAGGACCGTGTACGCCTCGATCCGGAGCTGTTCCTGGTACAGTCGGAAAAACTTCTCATTCTGGATGAAATACAGTCCGTTCCCGAGCTGATGCCTGCCCTCAAAGTGGTCATTGATGAAAACAGAAAAAAGAATGGCCGGTTTCTTATCCTCGGATCGGCAAATCCTTCATTACTAAAGAACGCTTCCGAATCCCTTGCGGGAAGGATCGGATTTTTAGATCTTGATCCGCTTACAACCCGGGAGTGCCGCTATGGGGCTCCCCCATTGGCGATGAATGATTTGTGGGTGAGGGGCGGATACGCACCTGCCGCACGGGTGCATAATCACGAAAAACGTTTTGCATGGCTTGAAGCATATATAAGGACTTTTATTGAGCGAGACTTGCCCCGGTTCCACATGGACATTCAATCTTCGTTGATGAGAAAAATTCTTGTAATGATCTCTCATGTCCATGGAGGGCTTTGGAACGCCTCGCAGATCGCCTCTTCGACGGGCGTGAGCTACCACACGGTCAACCGCTATCTGGAGATTCTTGAAAGCGCTTTCCTTATCCGAATCATTCAGCCGTATTTTGTGAACATCGGCAAACGTTTGACAAAATCTCCAAAGATATTTATTAGAGACAGCGGACTCCGTCATTACCTTTTAGGAATAGGAACCATGGAAGCCTTGCGCAATTCTCCCTATTGCGGCAGCAGCTGGGAAGGTTTTATCATTGAAGAAATTATCAGACATGAACATGCCCGGTATGTTCCCGGCGGTTTCTTTTTTTACCGGACCCAGATTGGTTTGGAAGCCGATCTTGTTTTTGAAAAATCAGGGATTCGTTCCGCCGTAGAAATCAAACTCGGCAGCAGAATTGACAAGAAATGGATCAAAGACCTTACGCAGGTGATGGCCGACATTAAAGCCGAAAGAGGTTTTCTTGTGTACGCAGGAAAAGAGAGTTATTCCGTTGAAAAAAACATTTTAATAATTTCCGCCCATGAAAAGGATTTTGCAGAGAAGGTCGTTGCCCTGAAATAAGGGAACATTCCTATTGTCCTTCAATGCGTCGGGCGCCCGGACCATTGGAATTGTTTAAGGTGGAGGATTCTTGACTTGTGGAATAGTTGACAATTAGTTCTAAGCAACGGTCAAGAGCACTATCGAGTGACGATAGTGGCACACTTTGTCATTTTGGGTCAGACAGGGCACCCGTGCGAAGCACAAAATGTTAAGCTCTGAAAAGGAGAGAAGTTGATGGCCAACATCGTACGTTCGCTTGGCTATTCTTTGGGGAAAGTCCACTGTGGCCTGATCAACTACCTCTATGTACTGCACCAGGAAGGGAACCGCGAGCCATTAGAATCGTTCCTAAGCGCCCTTGGTGTTAGAGTGCCATTTAGTCCACGTCTTGAAAGGGAATGGAAATCTGTTGACCTTGCAATATTCGATCATGACAGAGCTGAACCGAGCATTCTCATTGAGATTAAGGTCCATGATCACGAAGGTGGCTTCAAGATGGAAAATTACCAGACGGTTCGATATGCTTCCAAATGGCCCTCATGTGATGCCTACCTATTTGTAACTCTCGGAATTGGAGAGTATTATCATGCTCCACGTAGCAATCGTTTTTCTTGGGTTCGTATACGTAAATTTCAGAAAGCCCTAGAGGTCATCAAGACGCGAGATAGCATCATTGAACACTGGCTTGACGAAATCCGTAGAGAAATTGATTTACAGGATAGAGCGGCTCGCATAGACAAGTCTCGTATAGGAGAGTATCGGCCAAAGACGAACTGGAACATTTATCTCTTTGGGCATCTTGCGGAGATGATAGAGCCACAATTACGGAAAGATCATTCAGCCGTTGAAATGACTTGCGGTTGTTATGGATCAAGGCCGGATACTATTATGAACTTCGGACGGAGGCAGGAACCTTTCTATATGGAGATTAACTATAACGGCAAGCTCAATCTGAAAATGTCTTTTGATAAAGAACCAGCGGAAACAAAACGTGATATCGTACAAAAGGCGATTGATGAATGGAAACAGGTTGATTTTGGAATTGCCCCCAGTTTTCACGCCCTCAACAAGATTGGTGACACAAAAACCATCGCCTCTTTCGATGTTGGACTCTTAGACAAGGATGGTTTTATCGAATACAAACATTCTCTAGAGGATACTAAGCAGCGACTGCTCTCCGTATTGGATAAATTCTATGGCAGACTGAATGCACCACTTGCAGCCTAACCACGCCAAGTTCATCGCCCATGATAATTCGGCGAAAAAGTGAATTCGCCCAGCATCCGTTCATTCATCACATTCTTCAGCGTTTTGCCGTTTTGAAAGCGCGGTTTTGTTCCACCGTGGATTTCCTTAAATAATCACTGAATATGCAGCGCCCTCTCAACCGTCTTTCCTTTTCTTAATTCCGCCGTATACCAGCTATCTCTCTGGTGCATTTGCATCCATCTGCGTTCTTGGCTTCGATAATACCAGTCGTGATCGGAACGGAAAAGTACCATTTGGCCAGTTCGTTCGGCCAGGGTTGGGATTTCATGGTCGTGGTGTTGGTCCTGGTCCTTATCTATTCTTTTTAACTCGCCCGCTTCCACATAATATTGCTGAAGAGAAGCGAGAATATTTTCAAGGTCTTGTTCCATTCTTTTAACCGGAATGCCCATTTCTTTTGCTTCTGGAAAAAGGATAGGATAATCATGCGCCGGGTACGCGCTGGTAAGAGCGGTCGCGATTTTTCTCCGCAATGCCGGATTCTTCATATGATACGCCAAGAGCGTTTCACACAATTTCAAGGACAGAGAATTTGCCCTGTCTACCGCGCCGATGACCAACGGGTGAATATATCGCCATAATTCAGCATAGGGATTGACTGCTTCTGATTTTGATTCCTTGCGCCATAATGCCACGATCCGCGAAAGTTCGTCCTGACCGACATTCGCCTGATCGTTCGATTGATTTACCGGACAAAGTGAATGCTGTATCGATGTGTCTACTGGACTTAGGTTGGCATGCGGGGCAAGATGAATTTCATCAGCCGCAAGCGCAAGCATGGTTGCCGCCGAGTGCGCCCTCATCGGGACAAGAACAATCAGCTTTTTGCATTTGCATCGGAGAAGATTGGCGATTCGAAGCGATGCCAGCCCGTTACCACCGTTTGAGGTGAGGCAAAGATAAAGGTTATTTGAAAAAGGCAAATCCCCAAGCAGTACTTGTAACGCCTCCGCACAATATGAAAATATTCTGCCTGTAGTTGCGGAATTCCAATAAGAAATTAACGGGCCATCCAATAATTTCTCCGCGCTTCGAATCATGCGCTGCGTTTCCGACATCTTTGGAGTGCGTTTTCCATTTTCCATACGATTTCCTTTCTTCGTTCCCATACTTTTCTCCTCTTCTATAATTCCAAAGGATTTTTATGTTGAAAAATCTTTTCCCGGTTCTCTTCTTAATCTGTTTTACTTCTGTCATGTATATTATAATTTCAATCAACGACAAATATTGTCGCGCCCATTTGTTATCATTAAAGGACATGGAACCAATGGGAAAAGAAACTGAGACTCCTCGCGGCGAGCGGCTGGTAAAGATCTTCGGCCATCTCGTGCGCAACAAAACGCGGAAATTCACTGTGCAGGAAATAATAACGTTCCTGAGCCAGGACGAAAACGTGACCCTGCGCAATGTTCAGCGAGACCTGAAGGCTCTTACTGAAATACAGGGCATTCCGGTACGGTGCGAAACTATTGCCGGGAAAAAGCACTATTCCCTTGAGCCGGACATGCGGCCGAAGCTCAGCCTGCCCATACGGAAAAACGGCCTTTTAGCATTTTTCCTGCTTAAAAGGCTACAAACCTTTTTCGCGCCCGGCGCAAAGTCCATGGATGATATTACCGAGGCTCTGCTCGACCGCGCCACAGAGAAAGATTATGATGAACTATTCGAAGACCTTGACCAGAAGCTCGAAGAGTCCACGTTCCTGCTCGGCGAGAAATCAACGCTCACGCTCGACGGCGAACACTTCAACAACATCCTTACCTCGCTTGTAAAACGGAAAAAACTTAAAATCCTTTACCATGCGGGGAAATGCGAGGAACCGTATGAGAAAATCATCTGCCCGGCCAAACTGCTGCTTTACTGCGGAGAACTTTACTTTGTGTGCATGTCTGAACATTATGACAAAGACTTTTTCATCAAGATAAGCAGGATTGCCAAAGCCGAGCTTTTGAACGAAACATTTGAGCCTGATCCCAAACGTATAAAACGAATAGAAGACCGGCTTGTAAAAAGTTTCGGTATATTCGACGGGGTCGAACCAAAAGTATCTAAGGTGAAAATCCGCTTCCCTTCCACACCCTATTACAAGATCATTTTTTCGGAAAAGAAATTCCATTCGTCTCAGCAAATGACTGAAGCAAAAAAAGACGGCATCCTGCTCACCCTGAATGTTCCCATCGGCATGGACCTCGTCAACTGGGTGCTTGCATGGCCCGAGGCGGAGGTGGTGGAACCAAAGGAACTTATAGGGGAAATGCGGGTTGTGGCAAGGACATTGACGAAGAAGTATGGGAAATAGAAAGTACTCAAGCCGCGCTGCGCAAAATCTCATCTTGACACAATAGATTCCCTCTGCCGCGCGTTAGGGGCGACCGGAGGCTGCTCTGGAGAGCGGCGCCGCCCGGACCCGGCCGTGTACTCACGGCATAGGGCCGTGGCGGCCCGAGGGCGAGCCCGAGACCGGAGGGAGAACCGACCCGGCGCCACGCCGGGGAACGCCCAGATCTTTTATAACTATTCTATCTATTTGCCTCTATAACTATCCGCCTCTATCCCCAACTCCTCCATCAACTTCATCAGCCACTTTCTGTCAATATCCAGTAATTTTGACGCCTGCGACACATTCCCTCTCGTCCTCGCCAATGTCTGGGAGATTATTTCCTTTTCCGCAATGGCGCGCGCCTCCTTGAGCGTTCCGGTGGGAAGCTGGGCGCCCGCGCTCCGGAGCACCGACGACGCGGTTATCTGGATCGACTCTTTACCGATGCGGTTGTCGGACGAGAGCAAAATGGCCTTCTGGACAACGTTTTCGAGCTCGCGCACGTTGCCGGGCCAGTTGTGCGCGAGCAGCGCGTTCTGCGCGGAAGCCATGAGGGACTTCTGGGGAAGCCCGAACTGCTGGCAGTATTTCTTGACAAAAAACTCGGCAAGGAGCACCGTGTCCTGGCCGCGCTCGCGCAGCGGCGGCATCACCACCGTGAGTACGTTGAGCCGGAAGAACAGATCCTGCCTGAATTTGTTCTGCGCCACTTCGTCTTCGAGCTTCTTGTTGGTGGCCGCCACGATGCGCACGTCGGTCTTTATGTTTTCGTTGCCGCCTACGCGGACGATCTCCGAGTCCTGCAGCACGCGCAGAAGCTTCACCTGGAGCGAAAGCGGCAGCTCGCCCACCTCGTCGAGGAACACGGTGCCGCCGGCCGCGGCCTCGAACAGGCCGATGGCGCGCTGGCTCGCTCCTGTAAAGGAGCCCTTTTCGTGGCCGAACAGCTCGCTCTCGATGAGGTTCTCCGGGATGGCGCCGCAGTTGATTGCCTTGAAGGGCCTGGCGCTTCGCCGCGACCGCTCGTGGATAAACCGCGCCATGAGCTCCTTGCCCGTGCCGGTCTCGCCGTAAACGAGCACCGGCGAGTCGGTGGCGGCGAGCTTTGCCGAGAGCGCGACCGTTTTCGCCATCACGCTGCTCTCGTGGATCATGCCGCCCGCGGTGTCCATGGTCGCGGCCTGCAGCCGCGCAATGGTCTCGGCCTGGCGGCGCCGCTGTTCGCTGTTGACAAGTAGTTCCGAAAAGAGGGGCAGGAGGCGGTCGCAGAACCTCCTGTCCTCCTCGGTAAAGGGGCGGCTGGTTCTGGAGCCTGTCAAGATAGAGGTATCCCGAGGACCCGTCCGGCAGTCCGAAAGCGGCGCGCAGAGCACCGATGCAATAAGGTTCCGCTCAAGCGAACTCTGCGGATCGACCGTGTCCTTCCAGTCCGTGTCGTTCACCAGTACGGTCTGCGATGCGTTCTTCGCAAAATCTATGGCGCGGTTTGAAAAACGGTCAAGCCCGCTCTCGACCGGATAGCGCGCAACGGTCTTCGCTCGCCGGTTTCCGCGATCTTCTCCCACCACGCGGGCTGCGTCGCATCCGACAAGCCGCGACACGCTCACGACAAGATCGGAGGTCACGTCCTCGTTTTTATTGCGCAGGAGCGATACGACCGCCGAAACAAGATCGGACAGCGGCGCGGCCGTCATCATTTCCGATCCCCCAGCTTCACCGATCGCGCCTTCGCGGTAGACGAACTGGGCTTTCCCGACGGCCACCGCGTCGCCGTTGCTCAGGACACAATCGCCCGGTGCGGGCTTCCCGTTCACACTGATCTTGACATCAGAGGAAAGCGAGGAAAAGCTGTACCGTCCGGACTTAAATACGAGATTGCGCGGCGATCGCAGGGAGCGACCGGTCGGTAATGCAGATCTGGCACGAGCCGGACGAACCCACCGTAACGATGCGGCCCGAAAGCGGATATTCCTTTTTCGTTGCTGTTTCAACAAGGCGCGGCACAAGCTGGGTCGTCATGGGTCTCCCGGTTTTATTTACTGCAGTTCGGCAATGGCAATGGACCTTGACTCAAACGGAAGCATGGTTATTTTTTCGCGCCACAGCAGGCGGCCGCTCTCGTCGGTCCAGGCAAGTGAGTGCCTGCCGGGCGGAAGCGCGATGCCCGAGGTGTAGTCGGTGACCCTGTCCACGGCTGCACCGTTGACAAGAAGCTTTCCGTGAGACGGTCGGGCCGGGATATACAGCGTTCCGCAGAGACGGCCGCATCCGGCCGAGTCGAGACGGAACGGCACATTGCCGACGGACGCGCTCGCGGCAGCGGAACCGCCTGTGCGAAGCATTGAGGCAAGGGTCTTTGTACGATCGTGGTGGAACGACATGCGGAGCATGGCGACGCCATTGTCAGGGGTCCAGTCCCTGCTGCGCCGGCCCACGGCAAACGCGAACAGCAGCAGGCACGCGCATACGGAGGCCACGGCCGCGTAGCCGATACGCCGACGGATCCGCTTACGCTGAACGTACTTCGGAAACGAATTCATGAGGCCCACGGCTTCGGTGTTCTTCGGGTTCTCCTCGATGCTTTCCACGAGCAGCCAGTACGCCTCGTCCTCGCGGCCGCCGTGCAGAAGGAGCCGCGCCGCCGCGCCAAGCTTGACGGAAAGCTGTTCCGACGACAGGGCCTGCGAAAGCCGACGCCAGTCGGGCTGACCCACATGTGGCGCCGTTCGTTGCCATAACGCAAGCATCTCAGAGCCGGACGCCGGGCGTTTCGAGGGGTCGTCGCGGGTGCATTCGGCCGAGGAACGCGGCGTACGGCTCGCCGGGAACGATGTCGTGCAGATCCTGCCCGCCGCGAACACGTCGCAGCGCAGGGGGTCTACGCCCTGCCCGCCGGTCCACAGTTCGGGCGCCATGTAGGCGGGCGTTCCCTTGACAATGCCGGAAACCGACTGCTTTCCGTCAGTGATGTTCTTGGTGAACCCGAAGTCGACGAACATCACGCCCTTGTCGGGCGAGACAAGGATGTTCTCGGGCTTGAGGTCGCGGTGCGCGAACCCGAGCGTGTGCAGCGCTGCGAGCGAGCGTATCACGTGGTCGGCCAGCCACAGCCGCTCCTCGGTCGAGGGGAAATGCGCGACGAGCGACGACAAAGAGACGCCCTTGATCCATTCCATCACGATGCACACCTGCGAGCGCCACTCGAACACGTGGTACACCTGCGGGATGCAGTCGGCCCGGATGCGCGCCTGCGTGGTGGCTTCCTTCATAATGTCGCGCTTCTTGGCGGGGTCTTTTTCGTGGAGCACCTTGATGGCCACCAGCCGGTCGAGCGCGGTCTGGCGCACGCGAAAGACGGACGCGAACGCTCCCTCGCCCACGCGCATGGGATGAGAGTACCCTGTGGGGAGTTTGGGAATCATTGGCCGCCTTCCCGCAGCTTCTTCTCGGCGAGCGCGCACCAGTACACCATGTCCTTGTCCCCCGGGGACGCGGCGAGCGCTGCGAGCCACTGGCTGCGGGCCTCTTTGTGCCTGCCGCCCTGCCAGTACACCATGCCGAGATTGAACCGGGCCGACGCGCTGCCGCTGTCGAGTGCCACCGCCTTTCTTGAACAGCGCTTCCGATTTGTCCACTTCACCCAGGCGGTAGTAGATGATGCCCGCCAGGTTCACCGGCTCGATGGCCCTGTTGTCGCATTCGATGGCGCGCGACAGCGCATCGAGCGCGGCGACCGAGTCGCGCGACGCCAGCAGCTGATGCGCCCGTTCCTGGTACACGTCGGCAAGCAGCTCCTTAAGATCGGCTTCGGGTGACAGGGTCTGCGCCGCCTCAAGCTGGATAAGCGCACTTTTCCACGCCGAGGTGTCGGCGTCGCATGCCTTCTGAAGGAGCGCCTTGCCCAGTCCCAGACGCGCTCGAAAGCTGTCGGGACGGCGCTTTACTTCATCGGAATAGAATGAAATGGCCATGGGATAATCGCCGAGCCGCAGGCACATGTCGCCTCGCTCGATATTAGCGTTTCTGCAGCCGGCAAGAAAAAGGAACCCGATAGCCGGTATGAGGAAAATCATGCAAGATTTGTTCATGGACATCCTTACTGATATCAATAAAATAGTACCTAATTCGCCCGGAAATCATAAGTCCATGTAATTCCGGCAGACCAGGACCTGTCGGGAATGGCAAACGGCGCATCCTGGCTGAAGATCTCCCATGAGAACAGCTTCAGCTTTCTCAATGTGGAGTAGTTTTTCGAAGCCTCCACACGCAACGCAAGCGTGCCGAGAATTCCTATGGGATGAGCAATGTTCAGAAGCAATTCGACGGTAAGGTCGGTCCGATATGCCTGCTTATCGACAGGCGTACTGCCAAACACCTCCGTAAAGGTCGCCGGATTCTGCTGAATCGGCTGCAGGTACCAGTAATAATTCTGATCCTTTTCGTTGAATACGATAATCGGCCGGCCGGCAAAAGCGTAGGCACCGCCCGGGTCCGCCGTGGTGAGCCAGGAATACGGTTCCGTGAAATAGGTGAGCGACGTTCCGCACGATAATGACGCGCGGAAAGCAAGGGGCAACCGGGCCGTGTATTGTGCCGACGGTTCCACCGATATCTGTCGCTGCGAATAGGTGCGATAATCAAGCACCGCCACGTTGTCGGCACTATTGAGAACATATCCCAGAAAACTCCGCGGAACGGTGTCTGTTGAAGATGCATTCTGATAATGGATCACGTGCGACGAGTGCACGTCGTTTACATACATCACATTGACGGAATCGGGGTACAGCATTACCGACGTATCGTAAAGCTGCCTGATCGGCGCGGCATCGAAATACGACGCCATGAGCTGGAACGTCCAACCCTTCTGCCGTACGGTCGTCTGGTCCGCATGCCCGACGGCCCAGAATCGCTGGTTTACTTTTGCGAAACCAGCCCCCGTTTCCAGGTCATACCCGCCCAAAACAACGGTCGTCCACCCGGCTTTGGTTTTCGAGCGGGAGATGCTGACGCTGTTCTGGGTCGTGTACTCGCCGGCATAGTCTATCAACCGCCTGAGTCCATAATCGAGCGACAACCCGCTCGGGGCGTGCTCAAAGGAGACAAATCCGCCAAGGGCGCGGTTGACAGAATCCCGAGACGTCATGGTTTGGTAGTACTTGCTTGTCACCAGGCCCTCCAGACCGGGCTTGATCAGGAACCGCCGCCCGATTGGAATCTCCCAGCGTGCATAACCGTAACCGTCATAACCCGGCCCATTGTAATATTGCGCCTCCAGCGGACCGTCAAAAGGAAAAGACACCTGATCGAGTTCCCTTCGCTCGGTGTAGTCGGCGCCGATCCTGAAACCGGCGTCGGGCAGGTAGGGTCGGCGCGAATATCGAGGAAGGTTTGAGAGCGAGTCAAGGATCTGGTCGGCGTCTTTTTTCCATTTGAGCACCAGGTAAATAGCGGCCCTCTGTTTGAGAGCGAGCAGTGCCAGCCCCGGATTCCCCGCCGCCTTGACACCGAAGTTGAACACCAGCGCCGTGTCGAACGCACCTTTTGCCGCATACGCCTCCGCATAGAAATAGCATACGCTGTCTTTCGACATGCCCGCGTCCGCCGCTCGCGTAAAGCTGTTCAGCGCTTCGTCGAAATTGTGTTTGTCAAGCTGCTTGAGGCCCTGCCGCAGGTAAAACACCGCAGACAGGCTGTCGTTCCCCGCATGCGCCCGGGGCGGGACGAACGCAAGGGCCGCGAAGCACAGGATGAGGCGGACAGAGGTTTTTCGCATCTGTTGCATGTCGGCAAAGGGCAAAGAATTTCCGGGCGTTTCCGGGCGCTACCGCACGAACAGCATCGGCGCCCCGGCCCGCCTGAGGTATATCCCGTTCGCGAAATTGCGTGAAAGGCCGCTTCCTCGTATTTCGCGTCCACGGGGATCGAACCAGGAAGACGACAGCCGCTTCCCGGCCGCGCTCACGGCACGGCGAAATTCATGCGGCGACATGATCCGGTCGGCCGGATCGATCACGATTCCCTCAAGCAGCGCGACATAGTACCCGATGTTGGCGGACATGTCGGCGGTGTCGGACACGGCATACAGTTCGTACCCGTATCGGCCGGCGGCCGTAAACCGGACATACTCGGCCCACGACCCGATGGTGGTGTCCGAGGAGAAGAAATCCGAATAGGCCTCGGCCGCCTGCAGCGAGCCCTGCTTCACCGTGGAGTCGGCATTGGAATACAAGACCACGCCGGCGGGATCGACCGAGTACTCCACCGACAGCTTGTAGCCGAGGAAATGGGCCTGGGTCCATTCATCCGCGGTTTTGTACAAAGTGGAATCGAGGCCATACCGACTTATCGAGAGCACGGCCGGGTAGGAATACGTCGTATCTTCGAAGAGGCACTCGGAGTCGGTCTGGAAATAACACACCCAGTTCGCCGGAAGGTACATCCTGAAGTCAAGTTGGTTGTCAACGAACGTGGTATCGGCGGACGGCGCGGCGGCGCATGCAAATAGAAACAACACTCCCCCGCAGAACACCTTCATCATCGGTCCAGTCCTTACCGAGAAAGGTGGATGGGATATCGTGCAGGCCGTATGCTGGTGCGGCTGTAGCGAACTACTTGCTGCCCGGGCGCTTCTTCTCGTAATCCTTAAATTGAATCTGCCTGTCCTGATTCATGAGATCTATGTCGGAAATCGCTTTTTCCACTTTGGCACGCACGTCATCGGGCAGCTGCCGCACCGCACCGTCCCTGTCGGCAGGCTTCTGCAGACCCTGAGAGGCGCCGGAAGAACCCTTGTCCGGTTTCTTCGCGTCGCTCCTTGCGCAGACCGAAGCGGAATCAACCTTGGCTTTCATGTCCGAAGGGAGCGTCTGCATGATCTCGTCGAAAATGGCCGCTGTTTCGTGCTGTTTGCGGCCGGTGTCCTTTGAATTGCCGGACGATGTTGTCTGGCCGGACACCGGCAAAAGGCAGACGAGAGCGATCAGAAGAATACGTTTCATTGTTTTCATGACCGGACCTTTGGGTGTTCCCGTAGAGCGGTGCGCCTCATGAGACCACCGCCTATGCTTCAAACTACCAACAAATAATATACCTAAAAAATATTTCTTTTCATATCAAAGATTTAGAAGGAAAACAGCATGGTTGGCGGTTAAACGTATGTGGCTTGTCGACCCCACATTATCTGCTTTGCAATCGACTCCGCCTATATTCTCATAGGTGGTAATAGCTTGAGACAACCGGCGCATATGCGGTACCCAGACCCCATAATAAAAAAGGGAGAGATGCGATCTCTCCCCCAAAAAGAAAAAGACGGCGCCGGATAAAAGGCGAGGACTGGATTGGGTTGCACCTCTTCCCGGGCTGCCGTCTTTCCCTTAATTTGTGCTCGAAGCTCCTTCTCGCTTTTGTCAAGTACGTTTGCAAATGACCGAGCGAAAAACCGTTTGTTGCTCCAATACTTTCTCAAAAAGCGTGCCATGGTTGTTTTTCAAGGAGTTATTTGATTTGCCTTTGCTTATTCCTGGGGGCGGCAAACCCCAGAAAAATCCTATTTTTGTGTCTGTAAATTGTATGAGGTTGTTTTGTAATGAATTATGCGGGAGGATTCTTTGTGAGGTGTATGGGGAACAAAAAGGAACCTGGATCACAGATCCAGGCCACACGGGTCAACAAGAAGTTTGACTTTGTATTCATATCGTGAAGCTAGATGCCACTGAGGTTGCGTCAGGAGCAACACAACCTGATTGACAAACCATAAATTTGCCGACGCGCCAGGCAGGACCGGAGGTCCCGCCAAAGCGGGATGCCGCCCGGACCCGGCCCTATGGGCCATAGGGCCGTGGCGGCCCGAGGCCAACGGCCGAGACCGGAGGGAGGGCCGCCGCCGTCTTCGGCGGGGCGCCCAGATCTTAATCTTGTCTTCACTTCTCTTTCATACCACTCCCAATTTCATCTATTTTATTGCTCTACCAAAACGATACTGTTGATTAATCTTTCATCAACAAATCTCATCGTCCATCCAAGGAACCCGTTTCAATGATCACCAAACAGGAATCCCTCGATTATCACTCCAGGGGAAGAAAAGGCAAAATAGAGGTCATCCCCACCAAACCCTGCAGGACCCAGAAAGACCTTTCGCTGGCCTACACTCCCGGCGTGGCCGACGCGTGCAGGGAAATCGAGCAGAACCCGGACGACGTTTACAAATACACGTCCCGCGGCAATCTGGTTGCCGTGGTAACCGACGGCACCGCGGTACTGGGACTGGGCAACATCGGCCCCATGGCGGGCAAGCCGGTGATGGAGGGAAAGGGCATCCTGTTCAAGCGGTTCGCCGACATCGACGTCTTCGACCTCGAGCTTGCCACCAAGGATCCCGACGAGCTTATCCGCATTGTCAAGGCACTGGAGCCCACCTTCGGCGGCATCAACCTCGAAGACATCAAGGCGCCCGAGTGCTTCCGCATCGAGGAGACGCTCAAACGCGCAATGGCGATCCCGGTGTTTCACGACGACCAGCACGGCACCGCCATCATCTCTGGCGCGGCGCTGCTCAACGCGACGGAGCTGCAGGGCAAGCAGCTCTCCGATGTGCGCATCGTGTTTTCGGGCGCTGGCGCGGCGGCGATTTCCTGCGCGCTTCACTACGTGCAGCTCGGCGCGCGCATGGAAAACATCATCATGACCGACCGTAACGGCGTTATTTACAAAGGCCGCACCGAGGGCATGAACAAATACAAGGAACCGTTCGCCCGCGATACCAACAAGCGGACCCTTGCCGACGCGATGCAGGGCGCCGACGTATTCGTGGGTCTTTCGCAGGGCGGGCTGGTGTCTCCTGCAATGGTGAAAACCATGGCGGCAAAGCCTATTATTTTCGCCATGGCCAACCCAGACCCGGAAATCGGGTTCAACGAGGCGCGCGTTGCCCGGCCCGACTGCATCATGGCGACCGGCAGGTCCGATTTCCCGAACCAAGTGAACAACGTGCTCGGGTTCCCCTTTATTTTCCGGGGCGCGCTCGACGTGCGCGCGCGAGAAATCAACGAGCCGATGAAAGTCGCGGCGACCCATGCGCTGGCAAATCTTGCCAAGAAACGCGGCGTGCCAAAGGAAGTGCTGAAGGCCTACAAGCTGCGCTCGCTCGTTTTCGGACCGGACTACATTATTCCAAAACCGCTGGATCCGCGCGTCCTTGTCGAAGAAAGCATTGCGGTCGCGCGTGCCGCAATGGACAGCGGCGTGGCTGCAATGCCCATAAAAGATTTCGACGCCTACCGCAGCCGCCTGAAGAAACTGTCGAAGAAAATACAGAACCTATGAGAATCATCCCGTACAAACGGATCGTGAAAGCGTAAAGCGCCTGTGCCTTGACGCGGCGTTCGACCTCCCCAAAGACGCGGTGCGGGCGCTTTCGGCCGCGAAAAAAAAGGAAAAATCCGTTACCGGACGCGCCCTGCTTGCTGCCATCGGCGACAACGCCCGCATCGCCCGCAGGGACTGCGTCCCGATCTGCCAGGACACGGGCATTGCCGTATTCTTCGTGGACATGGGCTGCGATGTGCGGATCAAGGGCGGCACATTGACAGACGCAATTAACGAAGGAACGCGGAAGGGCTATGCCGAGGGGTTTCTGCGGCCTTCGATGGTAAGCGATCCGCTTTACCGGAGAAAAAACACCTTTTCCAATACGCCCGCGGTGATCCACCTCGCACAGGCAAAGGGAACGTCGCTTACCATCACGCTCGCGCCCAAGGGCGGCGGATCGGAAAACATGAGCCGTCTCTTCATGCTCAAGCCGGCGGACGGCGAAGACGGTGTTGTGGATGCCGCCGTTCAGACAGTGAAGAATGCCGGCGGCAACCCGTGTCCGCCGGTTATCGTGGGCATCGGCATCGGCGGAACCGCCGAAACCGCAATGCTGCTGTCGAAAAAAGCGCTCCTGCGGCCGCTGGGCCGCAGAAACCCGGACAGGCGGTTCGCAGCGCTCGAGCGGGAAATTCTTTACAAAGTGAATTCAACCGGCGTGGGGCCGGGCGGCCTGGGAGGGAAAGTTACCGCCCTTGCCGTTCACA
>CAVWBU010000048.1:0-64635 GCA_963753345.1 uncultured Fibrobacterota bacterium | reverse complement strand
CGCGGTTGTCTATGGCCTTAACTCAAAGCCGGAAACGCCGTATTTCCGGATTTGACAAACCGCGAGCAAATGGAGATGGGTTGGAAAAGGGCGTCCCGGCGGGACGCCCTTGTTTTTCAGGCAAAACGAGGTGTGCGGTAATACTGTCGTTTTCTTAGGAGCACCGGCGCGCTCTGCGCGACCGGTTCCGGTTCAACGCGGCCCGGACAGGTAAAACCGGGATACCGCTTCACCTCGAGACGCCTGCCGGTGAGGTGTTCGATTTTTCGCAGATAGCTCTGTTCTTCGCCCGAAACAAACGTCACCGCGGTTCCCTTTGCCTCGGCGCGGCCTGTCCTGCCGATGCGATGGATGTAATCTTCGGGAAATGCGGGCGTGTCGTAGTTGACCACATGCGAGATACCGTCCACGTCGATGCCGCGGGCCGCGAGATCGGTGGCCACCAGCACCTTGAATTCCCTGCGCTTGAACCCATCGAGCGCGCGCTTGCGCTGGCTCTGCGATCGGTTCGAATGGATGGCCGCCGATCTGATGCCGTTCCGCTCCAGTCGCCGCGAAATCTTGTCTGCCCCGTGCTTCGTGCGCGAAAACACAAGCATGGGCCCGATGTTCTCGTTTGCAAGGATATGCATAAGAAGATCCATTTTTGTCGGCTGTGGCACCGAATAGAAAAGCTGTTCCACGGTATCAACGGGCGTGCAGGGATCTCCGACCTCGACGTAGTGCGGATTGACAAGGATCTCCGAAACGAGCCGCCGGATATCGTGGGACATTGTCGCGGAAAAGAGCAGTGTCTGCCGCTGGCGCGGCACCTTGGCGATAATGCTCCGCACCGCCTGGATAAACCCCATGTCGTACATCCTGTCCGCTTCGTCAAGCACAAGGATTTCGATATGGGTGAGGTCGATGGTCCGGCGTTCGCAATGGTCAAGCAGGCGGCCGGGCGTCGCTACAACAATGTCCGCGCCCTGGCGCAGGCCCCTAAACTGGCGCTCGATGTCGACGCCGCCGTAGATGGAGACCGGAAAAAGGTTCGAGAACCTGCCATAGGTGCGGATTGAATCCTCAATCTGCTGGCAGAGCTCGCGTGTGGGCGTCAAAATAAGCGCCCTTGGAAAATGGCCCGTGCGTCCTGAACAGTGTGGCTGGACAAGCCGCTGGAGAATGGGAAGCACGAATGCCGCTGTCTTGCCTGTGCCTGTGGGCGCACATCCGATGATGTCCCTTCCGTCAAGCGCGAGGGGGATCGCTTTCTTCTGGATTTCGGTGGGCGAAGAGTACCCGGCCGCAGAGACGCTCCGCAGCATTGTATCGGATAGACCGATAGCTGAAAAACTCATAACCTTCCTTTGTGGGGAATATGATGTGGTGACACGCTATTTCTGATGGAGACGAGCAGGAGGTTAGGAGGAGAGAAGCGGTATCTCGAAAAAACCTTTGCCGGAAATCATCGGAGTGCGAGTCTGGTTTACCGTTCCCTATTGTTAAGACGAGGTGAACGGGTTCTGCATTCGCAGACGTTTAATATATCATGTGCCGTTGCGTTTGTATAGGAAATAATAAAAAGATTTGCCGGGCACTTCAAACGCTTTGGAAAGTATCATGTTGACAGAGACTCCGACCATACCTCCATGTCATCGTGATGGTGCTTGGCCAGGAAACTTGGTAGTCCTGCTTCCGTAGGACAATCATACCGACCTTCATACTTATCAGGTCCCCCAGTGCCCTCAACTTTATAGAGGACAAGCTGGCCAACAAGCAACCCGGGATAAAGTGCGATAGGGCTTTCCCCCAGGTTACACAACTCCAGCGTGATGCAACCTTTGAAGCCTGGCTGTATTACACTCGCTGTAGCAACTACCAATCCCAACCTCCCCCAAGAAGATCTGCTGGCAATTGTTGCGAAAAGATCAGGAGGAAGCGAAATGTATTCAAAGGTAACGCCCAATATTAGTTGATGGGGATGGAGCACAAACTTGATTCCTGGGCGCAAGCGAACTTTGTCATAACTTCTATTCTCAATCTGCCGCACTTTTTCCTTCTTTGTAACATCCTGGCTGTCCACGTATGTTTTCTTAGGCACAATGATTGAAGTTCCTAAACGGACATCTACAGAACCTGCGCTTATCTGCCGTTCTTCAAGCAATGGAGTGATTATTAGTCTTTTTGCGTAATTCTTGTTATTGATAAAGTTGATGATGTCAAGCTTCTTGAGCACACTCATTGGGTGTCCTCCTTCTTGCGAGCTTGATATAGTCGTTGCACAAAAGCGGCTTCTATTGCCTTCGCCGTTAAGCGATCCAGCTTCGAAAGAGCTTTCTTGGTTTCTTCATACATTTCTGGTGTTGCGTCGGCAAACAATTTTTGACGGTATAGGCATGCTGCGAGAATAATACTTGGCACATCTGCAGGTTGACCAAGAAGGGAAGCGTCTTCAATTATGTTTGGGGGTATTTGATGCGCAAGCCGCAAGAGAAGCCCGTAAATGCGTTGCTGATCAGGCTTGAACATCTCACTTGGCAGGTTGCGTTCAAAATAGTTGTACGACTCCTTTGCAATTGCGGAGATAGCCTTTGCAATAGATGGTAAGTGCATTTCCAAAACAGACTGGATAAGATCCTGATCTTTTGTAATTCTCGCCCGTACCAGAGGCTTCTCCGATGTTGGGGAATATTGTCGAATAAAATGCCCATACGTTTCAGTCCGGAGATCTGGCTGGTCATCAGTTCCCTTTTCTGACATGCGTTGCTTCTTATTCTCCTGGCCAAGACGATCAACGTTTGCCCGAAACGTAGTGAAGGACAATAGAGAATCAAGATAGTTTAGCCGAAATGCCAGACTAGGATGAGCATCTACAATTTCAGGTTTGATAACGGTGATGCTCCAGACAGGAAATGCCTCCGCAGCCCACGATATCTCATTCATGGAAAGAATGTAACTTGGCCCCATCAAGAAGGCAGCGAAAGCATCTGAAACAGCTTCCTCCGCCAAGGCATACAGAATTGTCATGAAGGTTTGGGTAAATTCAGCATGTTCTGCTGCGGTCTTCACTTTCTGGCCTAATGTAGCCTCAATTCCAGTGGATATTGGCGACAGCTTGAGCTTCACGATTTCATTCAGCTTAGACTGATGAATTCCACAAATTATGTGTCCGAACTCGTGACCGACGTTTGCGTAAAGTGGAACGTTGTCTTCCTCAAGTGAGGCAAGAGATAGGCAAAAAATTCTTTTTTGGCCGAGCCTCTTAAGAACATCTTCAGTGGTTATCGGTTCAAGAAAATGAAGGACTTTGTCAGTAAAATCCTGGATACTATAATTATGATCTAAGCGCTGAGCAAAGAATACTAACATGGAAGAATCGTGGACATTTATCTTCCACCTTTCTTCAAACCAGCATGCGATTGGCCATGAAACTAAGGTGCTATTTGAACGCTCAATTGTCAGCGCATGACTTCGGAGGCTTACAAGACGTTCATAAACAACCCGGGGTGCAGGTTTATTAACACTAATGCTGGTTTGTATAGCGTCAAGTGCATCAAGCACGAGATCTCTTGCTGCTTGGGTTGCCCGTGTGGGAAACTGCTCTTCGTCAAGGTGAAGAAGTCTATCTCGAATGCGCTCGATAACAAGATAACAAGATGAATAAACAGCGTCGTTTATCGGTGGGGACGGAGCCGCAGAATTAGATTGATTGAAAAGATCGGGTGCTGCAGATTCATTCCTGGGGTTCATATAATAGGGCCTGCGCGGTTTCACTTAGTCTGTTTGCGATATCCGCCAACGCACTTCTCACTTTCATTCCCATGCTCGTGCTACCCTTTTTAGCAACATATTCATCAAGAGACTTACATAGGAAACTTATACGGGTTGAAAAACTACCTTCTTCTGACACACTGCGAAAATTGTCTGACTTTTCAATTTCGGTTTTCATACGAAGAGTTTGAAATGGAGGGCATAGCAGATGACCTTCGGGCAATTGTCGGCCGATTGACCATGTTGGAGAACGGCCAGGCCCTATCTTGGCCAAACCACGAAGCAATAAACTGAAGGTTGAGAGCCGCTCAAGATCCAAAGGTGAAACCGCATCATTGCTGGCGTTAGTAAGTGAGTGGCGGATGGACTCAACTGTGCACCACCAGCTTCTGGGCTCGTCAAGCTCCAGCAGAGTACTGTGAAGCATAGAGTCTCCTTTGCTGAAGGGTGTTATCTCTTATCAAAATCAGGTTGGTCTTTTAGGATTTTACTCACGCTGTCTAAAATCCCAAGGTTGTGCGCATTCACTACAAACACAATATAGGTGTCTTTGCGTCATCAAAGCAAACAATACAACTTCTTCTTGCTCACTCCAGCGCCTTCCCCCATGTCCCCCCGAACACAAACTCCTTCTGCGGTCTTCTGACCTTTGGCGCGGCTTCCCTCTGGGCAAGAACAGGCGGCAGAAGCGACGCTTCGCCTGCATATCCCATTGCAATCGCCGTGAGCGGGACGACACCGTCAGGAATGGAGAGCTCCGCGATTGCTTTCTGCGCATCGAATCCCGCCATCTGATGGACCGAAACCCCTTCGGCGGCAGCCTGAAACGTAAGGTGGGCGGCAGACTGGCCGCAGTCGTAGGCATGCCATTTGTTGGGCTTTGTGCCGCCCGTAAAGCTAGTGCGGCCGCACACGATCATCAGCACGGCCGCCTGCGAGGCCCACGCCTGGTTGTTGGGAGTGAGAGTGGAACAAATCCTGCTGAAATCCGCGACCCTGGTTTCTGATTCCCGCGATGTAAAACCATTCCTGGTCGTTGTTGCACGACGGCGCCCAGCGGGCCGCTTCAAAAATCCTCTTGAGAGCGACGGGGTCTATCTGCTTGTCAAGAAACGCGCGCGGACTGTAGCGGTTTGCAAGAAGGGGATGAATGTCGAAATCGGTTTTTGCGGGATTTTGCATGATCGGCTTCCCCTGCGGGCGTTGCGGCGGATTGTTTCGAAAACCTATAAGCCAATCATGCCACGATCTTCTTAATGTACTCGGGCAGCAGAAACGCGCCGCGGTGAATGTCGGGATTGTAATACTGGCACTTTTTGGCGACCGACGAAACCGCTTCTCATTGAATTTGTCAAGGTCCGGCCCGTCCTTGGCGCAGATCACGAAGCTGCACATGCCTTCGGGAAACGACGGCATGGTGCAGGTGTACAGCCGGAATGCCTTGAACAGCGAGGAAATGGTCGCTACGGTCGACCGCAGGTACTCGCCGCGGATGGTGGGAGAATCCGTCTGGAACACGGCGATGCCGCCCTTGTCAAGACGCTCGAAGACGAGCCGGTAGAAATCGGCGGTTTCCAGCGACTGGACCGGCCCGCCCGGATCGTACGAGTCGACGAGAATCACGTCGAACGTCTCCTTGGATTTCTTGAGGTACGAACACCCTTCGGCGAACTCCGCGCGGCTCCGTTTGTCCGAAAACGATTTCGCAAGGGCCGGAAAATGGGCGGCGACGGCCTCGCGCACCATCTTGTCGATCTCGACCACAAGCGCGGTCTCGACGTCCTTGTACTTGAGCACCTCCCGGAGTACGCCGCCGTCGCCGCCGCCGATAATGCACACGCGGCGTGGGTCTGCGTGCATGTTCATGGCGGGGTGGGTGATCGACTCGTGGTAAATGTACTCGTCCCGCTCGGTGAGGACGATGTTGTCGCCGAGCACAAGAACCTTTCCGAACGCGTAGGTATGGAAAATCTCGATCTTCTGGAACGGGCTCGCGCCGTAGTACAGCGCATGCTTTGCGCGAAGCGTGAATCCCGAAAGGCCGTTTACCAGATTTTCGAGCCACAGGGAAGCATTGCTGCCGGTTTCGTAACGGGGAGTGTTTTCCATGGTGCTATCCTTTAGTCAATAACGATGATTTTCGCCTTTGGAAATCCGTTGAACGTGGTGGCGCTCGCCGTGGTGTACGCGCCCATGGAATCAAACAGGATCACGTCGCCTATTTCGAGCTGCGGCAGCGCGATGTTTTCGTACAGCACGTCGAACGAGTCGCACGTGGGGCCCGCGATCACCGAATTAAACATCTCGCCCGAGCGCGGCACGAACAGCGGATAGTCGGCATGGTCGAACACCTTGCCCGAAAACGAGCCGTACACCCCTTCGTCAAGATAATACCACCACACGCCGCCGCGCAAGGACTTGCCCATCACCCTCGCGGCGAGCACCATGCACGGCCCCGACAGCACCCTGCCCGGCTCGGCGATGATGCGGTAATTGGTGAAATAGCGTTCCAGGTATTCGTTGATGGGCTGGCAGAATCGCTGGATGGGCAGCACGGGATTCAGGTAATTGATGGGAAAGCCGCCGCCGATGTCGATGACGCTCAGCACAATGCCGCTTAGCGCGGCCTTGCGGCAGATGTCGCGGCAGAAATCGAGCGCCTCGATGTACTTGAGCGGGTTTTCGTTCTGCGAGCCGGCATGAAAGCTGATGCCCGCAATCGAAAGTCCCATGTCGTGCGCCTTCTGAATAAGCGAAAACGTCTGGGTGGGCGCGCACCCGAATTTGTGCGACAGGTTTACCATGCACGACGGGTTCTGGACGCTCATTCTGACAAGGATCTTCGCACGCTCTTTGTAGGGCAGGAATTTTGACAGCTCGAATTCGTTGTCCACCACAAACAGGGACACGCCGAAATCGAGCGCGTAGCTGATGTCCGAATCCCGCTTGATGGGATGCGTGTGCATGCACTTGTCAGCCGTGACCCCGCAGTTCCTTACGATGTCGATTTCGCCGTTAGTGCAGATGTCGAAGGAACTGCCCTCCTGCTTGAGGATGTCGATGATTTCGGTCTGGGCGTTGGACTTGACGGCGTAAAACAGCTCCACGCCCGGCAGGGACAGGGCGAGGGCGCGAAAACTCTCGCGGAGCCTGCCTTGCGAAAGGAAAAGGGCGGGCGTGCCGTGCGCCGCAACAAGGCCGGAAAGTCTTGCAAAATCCATAGGGCGGTCTGCCGCCGGAGGCCTTTCTGAAAAAGGGGACGTAAAAAGGATATCAAATATACGTTACGTGGGAGCAGCCGTACATGTATTCATTGCCAGCGCAACCGTTCACTCGTGGGCGATTTCGTCGGGAATGTCCGGGCGGCGGTCGGTGAGGATGCGTGCGCGTTTGTCAAGTAGTTGTTCCAGTACCGGCCACGATGCCTGCGCGGCCTCGTGGATGCGCCCGGTGTAGTACCGGAGGCCCTTGATGCCGTAGCGGGAGAGTTTTTTGTCAACCTGGATACGGGACACCGCCGTCATGTCCGAACGGTCCGACGAAACGGTTACCGACCACAGCGTCGCGTACATGTGGATGTAGCAGTACAGCGGGCACACATGCGGAAACACGGAACGGAGCGTTCGCTGGATGCAGGCGAACGTGCGCGGCCTGGTCACGGGCGATTCGGTGTGCATCACGAACACGCCGCGCCGGTCCACAAACGACCGCTTTACGGAGAGGAAAAAATCGCGGGTGTACAGAAACCGCGCGGGGCCGAAAGGGTCGGTCATGTCCATGATCACCATGTCGAAGCTCTTCGGGTGCTTTTCCACGAAATCGCGGCCGTCGGAAATGTGGATGCGGACGCGGGGGTCGTCGAAGGCGCCCTGGTGAACCGAGGGCAGGTATTTTCGGGAAAACGCGATAACGCCTTCGTCGAGCTCCGCGAGGTCAAGCGATTTCACGCACGGATACTTGAGCACCTCGCGGATGATGCCGCCGTCGCCCGCGCCGATCACGAGGACGCGCTCGGGGCGCGGGTGCGTGCACATGGCGGGATGCACCATGGGTTCGTGGTAGTAGCATTCGCCCTTCTGGGCCGCCTGGGTGATGCCGTCGAGGATGAGCACGCGGCCGAATTCGCTTGTGTCAACAAGCTCGAGGGTCTGGTACTTGGTCGCCCCGAACCGCAAGCGTCGCTTGATGGCGTAGAAGAACCCCATGTTGTTGTTGAGCCACTCGGTGTGCTGGGTGGCGCGGCGGGAACGGTGGAAAAAGCCGGTGTTCATGTCACACGTCGTACGGGTAGATGTTCTTGCACTGGTAAATCTCGAGCATCTCGTTGCGGAGAAGGGTGGATATCTTCGACCGGGCCGAAGGGGTGAGCGACTGGTTTTCCGGGCCGAACAGGTAGTTGTCGAGCTTGAACTTGCCCAGCATCATCTTGGTGTGGAAGATGTTGTCCGAGACGATGTTGATGTCGTAGGCGGTGTAGATGTCGAGGATTTCGTCGGAGATGTAGTCCTGGATCGAGGTGATGTCGTGGTCCATGTAGACCTTGCGGCCGTGGACGTCACGCGTGAATCCCCGCACCTTGTAGTCCATGAGCACGATGTCGGAGTCGAAGCTGTTGATGAGGAAATCGAGGGCGTTGAGCGGCGAGATCGTGCCGCAGGTGGTGACGTCGATGTCCACGCGGAACGTGCTGATGCCGGTGACGGGATTGGTCTCGGGGTACGTGTGCGCCGAAATATGGCTTTTGTCAAGATGCGCGACGGTTCCCTGCGGCACCGACAGGTGCCCTTCGTTGATGAGCACGGTCACCGACGCGCCGCGCGGCTCGTAATCCTGGCTCGACATGTTGATGATGTTGGCTTCGATGATCCTGGTCACTTCCTCAAGAATGCTGCGGATCTTCTTGGAATTGTACACCTCGTCGATGTAGTCGAGGTAGTCGTACTGGGAGGCCTTGGAGCGGGCGTAGCATATATCGTAGATGTTGAAGCTGAGCGACTTGGTGAGGCTGTTGAAGCCCTGCAGCTTGATCTTCCTGCCGCGGCATCGGTTGATCATCGAGTCAACCCCCTTTACAAGCAGAAATCACCACGGTGGCACAGAGGTCACAGAGAGGAAAGGAAGAATTACTATTGGTTTTATCTCGGTGTTCTCTGCGCCTCTGTGGTGAGGCTTTTCTTACAGTTCGTTGATGTACAGCGGCTTGTACCCGCGGTACTTGTGGGAAAAATAATTGATGAGGATAACTTCGGTCCTTTTTTTCGGGGCGATGTTGACGATCATCCGGTCGGAGAACAGCCTGCTCATGTGCAGCCCCCTGCCCGAAACGTCAAGCGCACCTTCGCCCGACAACTGGCGCTCGATCTTGTAAAGTACGGTTTCGCGTGTGAGCCTGCCGGCATCGTCGACCACGGATATGCCGTATTTTTCCGCATCGCAGGCGCATTCGAGATGAACGAATTCGCCGGGAGCAAGCGTAACCTCGGAATATGCCTCGTATTTCTGCGTGCCGTCGGGAAAGGCGGGGGCATGGTACACCGCGTTGGTGACGATTTCGTCGAGGGTGAGGCGCATGTCGCCCGCGGCGCCGAGCTTCTCGGTGAACAGCGCCACCGCCGCCTCACGGACATCCGTCGCCTCGCGCGACGAGCGGATTTCGAAGCCGCCGAGGCGCGTGTGCGAGGGAAGCATGTAGCGCGAAAGGCCAAAGATGTCGCCGGTGAGAAGGCCGTCTATCACCGCGTCAAGCTCGTCGAAGTTGAACGGCAGCGTCTTGGGGATGATGGTGGAGACGCCGCTCGTCCGCGCAATGCGCACGTAGTCGTCGATGTTACAGGCCGTGATGAGGACCGTGCGGGCCGCCGGGTGGAGCCGCTTGATTTCCGCAAGGAGCTGCGGTCCCTTCATGCCCGGCATGTTGATGTCCGAAATCACCATGTCAAATGATTGCTTTTCGCACAACGCAAGCGCCTCGCCGGCGTTCGCGGCCGTTGCCGTGTCGTACCTGCCGTCGAAATAGTCGAGCAGCATGCTGCAGATCGATGGGTCGTCGTCGACAAGGAGAATACTGTGCATCAGATCGGGTTCCCCGTGCATAAAAGCAGGTCAGTGAACGGTCCCGGTCGTAAATTTCCAGAGCTGGCTTGACGTTTGCGACTTCCAGTCGCGCGCGACCACGCGCCAGTAGTAGGTCTGGTTGGAGACGAGGCCCTGCAGACCGCTCCCGAAACCGCGGTGGTCGCAAGCAGGGAAAGGGCGGCCGGGTCGGTGCCGAAGTAGACGTCGTAGGTGAGCGAATCGCCGTCCGGATCATGCCCTGAAAATGCGAGTGCCAGACTTGACGAAGCGACAAGCCCTGTGTCGAGCGGGGCGATGGCAACGGGCGTGTCCGGGGGTGATCCGAAATACAGCCGAACCTTTATGGTATCGGTGCCCGACAGGTTGCCCGCGGTTGCGACGATGGTGTCGTAGCCGGTATAGAGTGCGGGGTCGACGGTGTAAGCGAACGTGTCGACGAATGCCGAATCGAAACTGCTGAAGGACTTGGTGCGGGAGTCGTACAGCGTGACGCGGTGGCGGTCAACAAGCGGGTTGTCGGGATCGTGCACGCGGAACATGAGGGAGAAGGGCTGCCGCATTGTGTCGAGATTGAGCGCGCCGTTTGCCATGGTGTCGGCCGAATACGACACCGAGATCGAGCACGGCCGGTCGGGCGGCACCACGAGAATGCGGGCATACAGGGTGTCGGTGCTGGGGAACAAGTCCTTTACAATTGCAATTATCTGTTTGTAGCCCGAGTCGGCAACGGCGGGCACCCAGAACAGCACGCTGTCGGTCGAGTTGTCGAGAAGCGGAGCGTCGATGCCGACAATCCGCGCCGAGAAAAGGAACGGGCGGATGCCGGTGCCCGGGCTCACCCTGAGAACCGTCCGCAGGGAATCCCTGCCTGCGACAAGGGAGAACGGAAAATCCTCGGGCCGGGTCGCAAACAACACCGGCTTGGGAGGCGGCACGCCGGGCGCGGTCACGTACACATTGTAGGTGACGAATTCGGGCTGATACCCGTCGAAAATGCGGATCGTAACCGAATGCATGCCGGTGTCCGCGATGCCCGGTGTCCACGAGATAATTCCGTTGTTGTCAACCGCAAGGCCAGCGGGGCCGGCGGTGGCCTGGTAGGTGAGCGTGTCGTTGTCCGGATCAAACGCGCGGATGGTGTCGGTATAGGCTTTGGTCGCCTGGACATAGGCGGACGCCGGCCGGTGCTGCACCACGGGGAGGCTGTTTCTGAAAATCACGACGGATTGCTGGACGGAGTTTTTCTTTTTGTCAATTGCGCTTATCGCTATGCCGTTGCCCGACGGCGTATGGATAAGCGGCACCGTGTCGTAATACCAGAAGCCGCTTGCCGGCACCGGCTTTCCGTTGACATACAGCGTGTCGATGCCCGTTCCGTCGTCGATGGCCTCGATGGCAAGCGCCGCCGCGGGCTGGTCGGTATACGATCCCTGCGCGGGCTTGCCGTTTGCAAGCACGTTGAGGATGCGCGGGGGCAGGGAATCGGGCGCGTTGGGCGTGTAGAACAGAAGAAGGTCGTGCTCGTCGAGGGTGGACCCCGTGGTGTTGTCTGTCGCGATGATCCGCAGCGGGTTCTCGCCCTGCGTTAGGGTGACGGTCCACTCCCATGACAAGGACGAATCGGTGACGTGCCGCACCTGCGGATTGACGGTGCCGTTCACAAAAAGGTATATCGACAGATTGAGCGAATCAAGGCCATTGTTGATCACGCGGCCCGACACCAGATACGGCTGCGCGCTCACCACGGACGTGTCGGCGCCGGGGGTCACGACCACAAGGGACGCCTTTTTCGCATGCGCAATCGAGGACGAGAACGCGAGCCAGAAGGTTTTGCGCGCGACATTGCCGTTCTGGAAATGGTCGAGCGCGAATACGGTGAGGGCAAGGGGATTGGACGCGGAATGCAGATAGACCTTGTCGAACATCTTGTAGTAAACGTTGCCTGCCTCTCCGTCAAAGGCGAGTCCGTTGACGGATGCGGAATCAACGACAAGGGCCACGTTGTCGGTGATGCGGACCCTGAGCGAAAACAGCGAATCGCCCGTGAAAATGGTGTCGTTGCGGATAAGTTCGCTGTTGACGAACGTTATCACGGGCTTCACCGTGTCGCGCAGGAAAAAGGTGAAACTGTCGGGCGGCGAAACGTGCCTGCCGTCCCACACCCACAGGCAGCCCTTCCCGAAATAGAACGCAGGCGACAGTGCGGCCGCGGTGCTGCACACGGGCGATGCATAGGTCACGCCCGCGCCCAGCGTCCAGTAGTAGGTGACGTCGCGGTCGCGCACCCGGGGCGTGCGCAGGGTGATAGTGTCGTTCGCAAACGCCGAAATGCTGTCCTGATGCAGCGGCGACTTCAGGAACACGCGCATCGTATCGGAAACGGAGCGTCCGTTGGTGGTGTTTACCGTGGTAACCAGTGACTGCCAGCCGGTGTCGTAGTACGACACCAGGAACGTGAACGGCTCCTGCGGAAACTGCGAAGCGACGACGGTCGTCTCCGGGCTCGGCCACAGGCGGTTCGCGCTTGCGGAAACGGAGAACCGCTCCACGAGCTCCTTGACGGTCACGCGCACCTGAAGGCTCTCGGTCGAGAAAATCTGCAGCGTGTCGCCGTTGTGAAGACTCTGATGGACGAAATACAGGCCCGCGTTCGAGTAATCGGAAAAGGGGTTGTGTTCGCGGGAACAGAATACCGAATGCCGTCAGTAATGAAAGGAGGATAAAGGGATGTTCTGATGATGTGTTTCATGGCTGACCGCATGCTTCCGTTTTCTTATTCGCCATGTTTCGATTCCTGCATCCGTAAAAACATTCCTTTCCAAAAGTCAACTTCAGCGAATGATACCTTCTCAGAACCTCAGCGACCAGAAGATCCCCACCGCACCGATGACGGTCACCGCGCAGCTCGTGACCAGATTGGCCTCGTCGTGGTTGCGCTTGTTTCTCGCTGCCTCCCACTGCGCGCCGGTGCCCTGCGCAAGATTGTCCTTGCTCGTGCTGGAAATGGCGGAAAAGTCCCTCTGCGACGAAACAAGCTGCGTGGCCGTGACCACCGCGGCGAAAAACCCGATTGCGGCGAACCCCGCTCCGCTGTAGCGCAGGGTATTGCGCGTGGGCGCGAGCGGGTCCTTGAGCTGGTTGACGACCGGCGCCGCCGCTTCTTTCTGCGTCAGCGAGTATTCGTACGGTTCTTCGGTCACCTGGTATTGCGCACCCTGGATCGTAAGGCTTGCCCTGCCGTTGTGGAGGAACACGCACGGAGCAAGCTTGAAGAACCTGGTGAGGGAATTGATGCCGTCCACCGAATAGAGCACCGCGCAATAGGAGAGCTGGGTGCCGATTGCGTCTTCGTGAATGTAAATGCCGTTCCAGTCGTAGGGCGCGGCGTCGACCGTGCTGTGCTTGTTGTAGTCCTTGTCGTGCTCCGACGTGAATACGACCGGGCTGTTCTTGATGCCCTTTGCGATGAGCGTGCCCTGGATATGCAGGCCGGTGAAGTTCTTGAAGCACAGCACCGTGCCCGCGGCAATCACCACGGTTTTCCCCTGGGGAACATAAATATCGCCCGCCACGAAATAGGGATGTTTCTTCGGCGTGAGAACAAGGGGAAGATCTCCTGCAATGGTGTCGAACGCGGCCGAGTCGTGCGTGGCGGCCTGCGGCGCGGGCTGCGCGGTCTGGGAAAAGCAGGCGCAGGCCGCGGCGAGAATGATGGTGAGTACGGCGTGTTTCATAATGGTAATGCGCGAAAAGCCCGCGCCAAAACAGCCCCTATTTCTTGGTAAGCAATCCCGAACTGATCCTCCGCAGTTCCGCATCGGCCTTTACAAAATACTTGTGTTCGGGAGACATTTTAAAAAGGGATTTAACGTCGTACCACGCCTCCAAGGCTTCTTTCCTGGTGGCGGGAGTCTGCGCTGCGTCATAGAACGCGCTTGCGCACAAAGCCTTGGAATACAGGAGCGTTTCACGGAACGTCCGCGAATCCATGAACTGCGCCGGAGATACCGCGGCATGCTGGACAAACTGCGATGCAGAGCGGTAATCCTTTGCAATATAGTAAAAGCGTGCTTTTTCGAGGTAGAATTCGCCGTCTTTGATGTCGTTGCCGAACAGGAGTGATTTGGCGCCGTCCCTGTCTCCCGTGGCGCGCAGTGCGCGAAGCCGGTACAAAAGTGCTTTTTTCGAATGGGCCTGCGCGGGCGCAAGCATGCCGTACAGCATGAGACCGTTCACAAAATTGCCGGCCTCGATCTCCGAGGAGAAAATGGCCATCAGGTCCGACGTGTGCAGCTGCTGTTTCAGCCGTTCCACGAGCTCCTGCGGGGAAACGGCCTGTGCCGTCTCCGGGGCCGGAACCGGAACGCGGGCGGCCGGTTTCTGGGCGCCGGCAGGCGGCATCCGCGTCTCCACGCGTCGCGCTTTGCGGAGCGGAACCTCCGCCGTCACCGTGGCAGCCCTGTCGTGAATGTCGAAAAGGCTGTCTTCGGCCAGACTGTCGAGCAGTCGCTGCTGCGCGCCGGACGCGTCGTGTTGCATCGACCGCTGCAGCGCAAGGATCGAATCGATGCGGGCCATTTCGCCCGGGCCGAGCGCGGCCTCGATTCCTTCGTCCGGGTGGAGTTTCGCAAGAAGCCGGCCCGCACCTTCCTTGCTTTGCGAAGCCGCGTTGCCCAAGTACAGTACCGCGAACGTTCCAAGCGCCGCACACGCGAGAACCACGGCGGTACAGACGAGCACGGGGGTCGGCACCCGCTTCTTTCTGACGCTCACCGCCCGTTTCCCTCTGGTTCTGTTTGCCAGAAACTGTTCGAGCACCTGTTCGGGCGCCTTGAGGGTGAGCGTTTTATGGATCTTGCAGATGGCCCGCAAAAATTCCAGCGAATTCTGGATGCGCTTTTCCTTCTCGGTTCTGATGCAGTGGTGAATGAGGCCGACCAGAGATGCAGGCACCGGAGAGGAGAATTCCGAAAGCGGCGCATAGTTGTTGCTCAGCTTGTCGGTCACGAGTTTGCCGAGCTTTTGCTCGGGAAAGGCGCGGACCCCCGTCACCATCTCGTAGAGCACCGTGCCCAGCGAGTAAATGTCCGAGCGCACGTCGATTTCTTTTCCGTCAAGCTGCTCCGGCGCAAGGTATTGCATGGTGCCCATCACCATGCCCTCCAAGGTGCGGCTGGTGGCGGTGAGCGGCTTGGCAATGCCGAAGTCCATGAGTTTGGCGATGCCGTCCTTTGCCACCATGATGTTGCCTGGCTTGAGGTCCCTGTGGATGACGCCCACGTACCGCTTGCCGGACAGAACGTAGCTCTGGCTGTGAGCATAGTTGAGCGCCCGGCCCACCATGATGCCGATGGAGGTGCACACCTCCGGCGGAAGTCCGCCCGATTCCTCGATAAGCTTTTCGAGCGTGATGCCGTCGATGAGCTCCATCTCGATATAGGGAAGGTTGTTCCAGGTTCCCACCGTGTAAATTTCGACGATGTTCGGATGGTGCAGCTTTGCCGTGATTTTCATCTCGGTGCGGAAGCGTTCCTCGGTTTCGAGCGAATGGTCGGGCTTGAGGAGCTTCACCGCACGCTTCACCTCGAGCTCCGCGTTCCAGACCTCGTAGACGATCGCCGCGCCGCCGGCGCTGATGAGCGACGAAATGACGCCGGACCCGAGCTTTACCGGTTTCTGCCCGTCGGGCAGCATCACCGAACCCGGAAGCTCCAGCGCCTTCGTGTCTTCGGCGCGGAGTATGGAGGTCTTTTCCTTATTCATGGTTCAATAACCGTGCATGCCTACGGTCTGCATCTGGAACGCTGCTTATTGTTATCGAGGGGGACTGTGGTATGACCTTGATATTCTACTATCTTGAACAAGTTTTGGGAAGGGGAATTAAGAGAATGATGTTAGGGAATAGAGGCAACGAGCGTCGCACAACAATCTATTTTGTTCAGAGAGCGTCGAACGCAACGCGAATAATCGCTTTCCTTATTCAAGAAAGAAATCATCCGTACCATCTAGGATACCCGATGCCCTTTTCCAAACCCCACTTTCGCCAACCCCCGCTTTCACCCTATGTCCAGACCATGCAGTCAATTGCGGGTACGGCGCTTTCCATTGCCGGCGCGGCGCCGCTCGTGTCGCTGCCCTACGGCGACGAAATGGCGCTCAAGCAGAAAACCATCACCGAGTTCTTCCGGAAGGCGCGGGTGGAGGGCGACTGGGAGCCGCTAACCCCGTCGCCGTTTTCCCGTCTGTATAGAACCACCACCAAGCGCAGGGTGGTTTTTGCATTCGGGAAATTCATGCTTGCCTTGGGGGAGGGATCGCGCGACCGGCCCGGCGAGACGCGCGACGAGGCGCGGCTCGAACCCCGGCAGCACACGGCGCTGTACGAGTTTCTGCTTGGGAAACTCAACGAGCCTCTGTTCTCCGTCGTGGCGCGGCGGTGCAATTATCTGATCGTCCGCGGCTCGTACAAGGAATTCTGCGTCATCTTCAACATGCACAAGCTCGACGGCCCTACGGTGCGCAGGCTCAGGGCGCTGGCGCAGCAGCTTACGGCCGTCGGGGTGAACGTGATCTCGTCCTTCGTGGTGCTCGACCCGGCGCGTTCAAGGTATTACATTGACAAGAGAGAGACGGAGGACCGGTTTGCGGTTAAGAAACTGTTCGGGCCCGACACGCTGCGGTTCGAGGCCGCCGGCCGCACCTACCTGTACGACGCGCTGTCGTTCTCGCAGATCAACCAGTCCATGGTGCCCCTCATGCTCAAGAAGGCGGCCGTCCTCTTCGACGCTGCGAACCCCGCGTGCGCCGGAGCGCGCCTTGTCGATCTGTACTGCGGCTACGGGCTGTTCACCCTGCATCTGGGGAGGCATTTCGCCGAATCCTGGGGCATGGACTGCGAGGCGGCCTCCATCCGGCGCGCCAGGGAGTCTGTCGCGCATTGCGGCGATATTCCCGCGACGTCAAGGATTCGGTTTGCGGCCGGCCAGATAACGGACCGGGCGCTCGAGGAAGTCCTGCCGACCGCTGGCGACCGGACCGAGCTGTTTGTGCTCGATCCTCCCCGCAGGGGAACGGCAGCGGGCGTCATCGGCGCGATTGCCGCCCGGGAACCGGCGCGGGTCCTTCACATTTTCTGCAATGTCGACATTATTCCGGAAGGGCTTCTTCAGTGGAAACGCGCCGGTTTTCGCACGGTCCACGTTGTTCCGCTCGACATGTTTCCCGGAACCCCCAACCTCGAAGTCATGGTCCTTCTTGAGCCCGGGTAGTCAAAAAAATTGCTTTTGTATGCTTCCACCTTGCATTTTTTGGTTTCCGGCGCCTCACCCCCGGTAAACCCCTATGGCCCCGGAAGTAAAGAGCCAGAGTTATTCCTATGAGTGAAGAAAAGACGTCCGCATCCCAGGCGCGAACGCCGGCCGAAGTCCGGCCGTCCAACGCGCAACGCCTGTATTCCGCCTCGACGCTTTTCTACGACGAGCAGGAAAATGCACTTCTCACGGAAGGGCTGCAGGCAACCGCGCGGACCTCAAGCGAAATAACCGCTGTGCTGTGGGTCGGCATCGACGTGGGGTCTACCACGGCCAAGATCGCGGTGTTGGAGCCGCGCGAAAAGAAGCTTCTGTTCTGGAAGTACCGTCGGCATTTCTCCAGGCAGGCCGAGACCGTTGCGGCGCTCCTTGCCGAAGCCCACGATGCATTTCCCCTGGCACAGTTCAAGCCGTGCATCTGCGGCAGCGGGGCCGAGCCGCTGGCCGCAATCATCGGCGGCAGCTTCGTGCAGGAGGTGATCGCCAACAGCATCGTCGTTTCGGAACTGTTCCCCTTTGCAAAGACCTGCATCGAGCTTGGCGGCCAGGACGCCAAGATCCTGTTCTTCCGCGAAGATGAAACCACGCGAAGGCCAAAGCTCTCCGACATGCGCATGAACGGATGCTGCGCGGGCGGCACGGGCGCTTTCATAGACCAGATTGCGGGCCTGCTCGATCTACCCATAGAACGGTTTGACGAAGCGGCAAAAAACGGCGGGAACGTTTTCGATATTTCGGGCCGCTGCGGCGTGTTTGCCAAGACCGACCTGCAGCCGCTGCTCAACATGGGCGTGCGAAGGGAGGACATCGTTCTTTCGGTGTTTCACGCGGTCGCACGGCAGACCATCACCGGGCTGGGACACGGCATGCAGCTTGCCGCGCCCGTGGTGTTTCTGGGCGGGCCGTTCACGTTCAACCGCAGCCTCGTGACCGTGTTCGCCAAGCACCTGGGCCTTGCCAAAGAGGAAATCCTCATCCCGCCCATTCCGCAGGTGACGGTCGCCATCGGCGCGGCGCTCGCCCTCGGCGTTTTGCCCGCCGAATCGCATGCCGGCTACCTCGGCAGGAAATCGCTTCCGTCGCTGTGGGGCGCGAACCGCATCGTTGCCGCGGATGCGGCCCCGGCGGCGCCGTTTTTCCAGTCGCCCGGCGAGCGCCAGGCGTTTCTCGCGCGTCATGCCGTTCCCGCGTTTGTCCCCAGGCCCCTGGCTCCGGGCAGCGAACAAGACGTGTACATCGGCATCGACGCCGGCTCGACCACCATCAAATTCGTTCTCGTCGACGAGGATGGCGGCATCATCAACAAGTTCTACGCGTCGAATTCCGGCGACCCGCTCGGCGTAGTGAAGAAGGCGCTGCTTGACATCCACGACTCCTATTGCGCCCGAAACGTCCGGCTCAGGGTGAGGGGCATGGGTGCGACCGGCTACGGCGAGGCGCTGGTGGCAAAGGCGTTCGGCGCCGATTTCCACACCGTGGAAACCATTGCGCACGCGCACGCCGCGCTGCACGAGGTGCCCGATGCGACGTTCGTGCTCGATCTCGGCGGCCAGGACATGAAGGCCATGCGGATCAACAGCGGCGTCATCTGCGACTTGTACCTCAACGAGGCGTGTTCGGCCGGGTGCGGGTCGTTTATCGAGACGCTGTCCGGATCGCTCAATATTCCCATAGAAAAAGTGGCGGAGCTCGCGTTCTCCGCCCGCAGCCCCTCAAAGCTCGGATCGCGCTGCACGGTGTTCATGAATTCGTCGATCACCACCGAGCAGAAGAACGGGAAATCCATAGAAGACATCATTGCGGGGCTGTGCCGCTCGGTGATCGACAACCTGTTCATGAAGGTGATCCGCGACCGCAACGTTTCGTACCTCGGCAACAGGATCGTGGTGCAGGGAGGAACGTTCAAGAATGATGCGGTGCTCCGCGCGTTCGAACAGCACACCAACGCCGACGTGGTGCGGCCGCGACACGCGGGCGAGATGGGCGCGCTCGGCATCGCGCTGCTCACCAGGGACGCGATGCGCGGCGGCACTTCGTCGTTTATCGGCTTCGAGGCGCTGCGCGGGTTCGGATGTTCGGGCGTCACGCACGACAAATGCGAAGGCTGCACCAACAACTGCAAGCGGACCGTGGTCCGGTTCAACAACGGGGCGGTCTACTGCGCCGGCAACCGTTGCGAAAAGGGGAACGTCGAGTCACGCCCGGCATTGCAGTCTTCCGCGCCTTCCGCCGTTGCTCAGGCCGCGTCGATGGTGCGGTACCGCGAAACCGCCATGCTCAAGGACCGCGGGACGCCGGCGCTTTCCGACCGCCGCGAGACGGCGATAGGCATTCCGCGTGTGCTGGAGTTCTACAACAGCCTTCCTTTCTGGAAAACGCTGTTCTCGTCGCTCGGGTACACCGTGGTGCTGTCGCCCCGGAGCAACCACAGCCTGCACGAAAAAGGCATGCGGTATGTCGCATCCGACAACATCTGCTTTCCGGCGAAGATCGCGCACGGCCACATCGAGTATCTTGTCGAGAAAAAGGTGGACCGCATCTTCGCGCCCATCATGATAAGCGTGCCGTCCACGCTGTCGGATCCCGGCGCGGTGCACATGTGCCCCGTGGTGCAGGGATATCCCATCGTGCTGTCGGCCATGAACAAGCCGCACGCCCGCGGCGCGACCGTGGTGGATAGTCCGGTGTTCAACTGGCACGACGAAGGGATGCGGGACCGCCAGGTGGCGCGGTTCTTCGTCGAGGAATACCGTCTCGATCGCAGGGAAGTTGACAAAGCGATAGTACAGGCCGAAGGTGCCCTCAGGGCATTCAGGGAAAGCATGCGGGACGAAGGCGGCCGCGTGCTTGCGTCGATTGAATCGGGCAACGGCATGGGCGTTATCCTGGCGGGCAGGCCCTATCACTACGATCCGTACATCAACCACGGAGTTCCCGAGATATTCACCTCGCTCGGCATTCCGCTCCTCACCATGGATTCCCTTCCCGACATGGCCGAGCTCGACCTGCGCAACGTGAGGCCGGAACTGTACAACCCGTTCCACGCCGAGATTTACGCCGCCGGCCTGTATGCGGCGGCGCACCCCCGCCTCGAGGTGGTGCAGCTGGTGAGCTTCGGCTGCGGCCACGACGCCATCATTGCCGACGAACTCGCGCGCATCATGAACGCCACGTCGGGCAAGCAGCCGCTCGTGCTTAAGATTGACGAAGGAGAGGCGCTCGGGGCGCTGGGGATCCGCATCCGCTCGTTCGTCGAGACCGTTCGCGGGCGGCGCCCATGAGGTCGACCGCGCGCGTCGCGGCCGCGCTGCCCTGGCCGTATCCCCCCGTTTTTTCCCGCGCCGACAAGCGGCGCCGCGTCGTGATGGTCCCCAACATGTCGCGCTCGTTTTCCATAATGTCAAGCGCCGTGTTCAGGAGCCTGGGCTACCGTTCCTTGGCGCTCCCGCTCGCCGACCACGAGGCCCAGCACCTGGGCAAGCGTTTCGTGCACAACGACGCGTGCTTTCCCGCGCAGATCAACGTGGGTGAATGCCTGCGGTACCTTGCCGCGGGCGCGGCGGCGCCCGGCGAGGTGGCGCTGGTGCTCGCCAAAAACTGCGAGGACTGCCGCGCGGGACAGTATGTCGCTCTCGCCCGCAAGGCGCTCGACGACGCGGGGTATGCGGACGTCGCCCTGCTCACCACCGGCGCCGACGCAAAGCGCGTGCATCCGGGATTCACCGCGGGCCTGCGGTTTAAAATCAAAATGCTGTGGGGCATCGTCCTTACCGACGCGCTCGACGCCATGGTGCGCGCCGTGCGGCCCTACGAGGTTTCTCCGGGCAGCGTGGACCGTTTGTACGAGGAGCATCTTGACAAAATAACAACAGCGCTGGAGTGCGGCGTGAGAAGGGCCTGCGCGGCGTTTTCGCGTACCGTCAAGGCATTCAACGACGTGCCGGCCGACCGCTCTCCCAAGCGGCCGCGCGTGCTGGTGATCGGCGAGATCCTGATGAACTACCACGAGACCGCCAACCGCCAGATCGTGAGATATCTCGAGAAGAACGGCATGGAAGTGCTGCTGCCCGACATCGTTTCGTTTTTCTGGCGCCAGGTGATCGTCGACAGGGACATGGCGCGGCGGGGCCTCGCGCGGCGGCCCGCGGCAACAAGCGTGGCGGCGGCGGCGTTCGACGCCGTGTACCGGCATGTGGTTGCCAGAGTGGAATCGTTGTACCGGCGGTTCCGTTTCTACGAACCGCGGCCCACGGTTGCGGAGCTCGCCGCCTGCGTCGCCGGGTTCATCGACACGGCAATCGTGGCCGGGGAGGGCTGGCTCATCCCTGCCGAAATCATGCACTATGCGAAAAAGGGCGTCACCTCGTTCGTCATCATCCAGCCGTTCGGCTGTCTCCCGAACCAGATCACGGGCCGCGGCATCATGAAGCCGCTCAAGGAGCGGTTCCCGCATATCAACATACTCGCCCTCGACTACGATTACGACGTGAGCATGGCCAACCTCGAAAACCGCCTGCAGATGCTCGTGATGGCCTCGAAGCAATACACCTGAGACAGGAGAATCACCCCATGAACATCGTCTTTATCACGCCGGCCGCCAGCAGCCGGAAAACACTCCCATTCCGGCTCGGTTACGGCATCTATACGAGGCCGAACAGCATCTCGGGTCCCCTGATTTTGGCGACCATGCTGCGCAACCGCGGCCACAGCGTCGCGGTCTATGAGGAGCTCTACGCGAACGTGGCATTAGAAAAATTCCTCGATGCGGACGTCATCGGCGTATCCACCATGACTTCCACGGCTCCGCGTGCCTTTGAAATCGCGGATTTCTTCAGGAGCAAGGGGAAGCGCGTGGTGATCGGCGGCATGCATGCCACCGTGGCGCCGAAGGAGACGCTTGCGCATTGCGACACGGTGGTGACGGGCGAGGCCGAAAGCGTTATCATCGATGTTATGGAAGGCCGGCTCAGCGGCCGCGTGGTGGAGGCAGGCCATCCGGAGAACCTCGACACCACCGACTTTCCCAACTATTCCCTGCTCAAGACCTCCTGCAAGGAAGCCAACATCATGACTACGCGCGGGTGCCATTACTCATGCAGCTACTGCAGCACCTCGCGCATGTTCTCCCCGTACCGGGAGCGGAGCGTGGACAATGTCATCGCCGAGCTGGACCACTACAAAAAACAGGGATTCCACTATGTCAACTTCCAGGACGACAATTTCACAGGAAACAGGCAGCGGGCCAAGGCGCTCCTGGCGAAAATGATCGAGAAAAACCTTATTTTCAAGGACGTCTTCTTTTTCGGCCGCGCCGACATGGTGCTCGACGAGGAGCTGTTGTCGCTTCTTTCCCGGGCCCATCTGCGGAGCGTGCTGATCGGTTTTGAAAGCCTCAATCCCGCGTCGCTGGAATACATCGGCAAAAAAATCAAGCTCGAGCCTATTCTGGGCAGCGTTTCCAACCTCGGCAAATACAAGATAAAGCTTCTGGCCAGCATTGTCCTCGGTCTTGACACCGACGGAAAAGAAGACATTCGCAAGGCGATACGGTTCTGCCAGGACATCAACGCGTTCACGCTTCAGCCCGCGGTGCTCACACCTTTTCCCGGCACGCCGATTTTCAAACAGTATGAAGAGGAGGGGCGGATGGTGATAAAGGATTGGCAGTATTTCGACCTCATGCACGTCACCTTCCTTCCCAAAAAGATGAGCGCGATGGAGCTTCAGAACGAATTCTACAGCGCGCTCAGTCGCTTTTACTCATTTAGAAAGTCATTCACCATCATGCGGATCTATGGGGCCGCCGCAGGCATGAGGAGGCTGGGCCTGTGGTTTTTGTTCATGTTTACCGGGTTCATCACGCGCATTCTGGACGCAGAATTCCTTTCCGCGATAAAGAAGGCCGGACAACCCCTAAAAAGCGCCTAGTGTTATAGTGATGTCTTTGCGAATAAGTTGCCTTTCCCGCCGCCACCGAGTATTTTACCGCCTGACTTTTTTGGTAAAATAGTCAGTAACCCTTGTCCGTATAATCATCATGCAGAACCACGACAGGCACACAGCCATCCTTAACGCGGCGCGGGAGCGCTTTGGACGGCATGGCCTTACCAAGGTCACCATGGACGAAATCGCGGCTGATCTCGGCATGAGCAAGGCAGCACTGTACTATTATTTTCCGACCAAAGAAGACCTTTACCGGCACGTGGTGGCGGTTGAGCAGCGGGATTTTGCCGACCGCATGGAAGCGATCGTCAAGGGACGCGCGACCGTCTCCGACAAGCTTTCCGGGTATTTCGCGGAGCACCTGAGACTGCTTGGCTCCCTGCTCGATCTCAGGATCATCGAGGTGCGCGCAGCGTACCTGGTCAAGCCCATCATGCGCGATCTGTTCCACGAATTCACCAGCACCGAGACGCGGTTTCTGAAGGCCATCATGCGCGAGGGGAAAAAAAGGCGCGAATTTGCCATTGATTTTCCGGAAAAAATTGCGCTGCTGGTCCAGCACGTTCTTCAGGGGCTGCGCATGCGGTTCATCACGACCATGCACCAACAGGAACCGAAAGAATCGGATATCCGGTCCTATCGCAGCGAAGTGCTGCGCTTTCTCGACATCCTGCTTAAGGGAATTTCACGTCAACACAGCGGAGTAAAAGAAACATGAACGCATCATCCCAACCGCCCAAATCCGATTGGCCACAACAGCCCCAGAACGCGGGCGCCGCCCCGGGCAACGGCGACGAGCCGATCGACGAGGTGCCGATGTTCAAGCGGAAGCGCGTCATCATTCCTCTGTTTCTTCTTGTGGTCGGTCTTACCGTAGCGGTATGCATCTGGTACGTCGCCCGCTTCAGCTCCATAGCCACCGATGATGCGTTCGTTGAAGCGTACCGCGCCACGATAGCCTCCAAAATTCCCGGGCGGATCACGATGCTCAAGTATGACGAGGGCGATACGGTGAGCGCCGGTGACACCATGGTGAAGCTCGACGACGCGGACCTGCGCGCGCAGCTTGCAAAGGCCCAGGCGTCGCTGCGGATCATCACCCGCAGCGTGGAGATATCGTCGGTCAACAAGGCCAAGGCGCTCGACGACTATGAACGCATCGAGAAACAGTTCAAGAGCCAGATCGTATCGCAGGAGCAGTACAACCACGCGGAAAACGCCCGCAAGCTCGCCGAGGCGCAGATCGACAGGGACGAGGCGCAGGTCGCGGGAGCCAAGGCCGATCTTGCAATTGTCAATACGCAGCTTGCCAATACGGTTATTACCGCGCCCTTTGCCGGCATCATCGCGAGGCGGTGGGTGCTCTCGGGCGACGTGCTGTCTCCGGGACAGGCCATTTATTCCATGTTCGACAACAAGCATGTATGGGTGACGGCGAACTACGAGGAAACCAAACTACGGTCGATTCGGCCGGGCATGCGTGTGCAGATCACCATAGACGCGTTCCCCGGGCAGCGGATTTCCGGCAAAGTGGAAAGCATAGGCCGGTCCACGGGTTCGGAGTTCTCTCTGATTCCGGCAAGCAACGCGTCGGGCAATTTCACCAAGGTGACCCAGCGCGTGCCGGTTAAGATCGCCATCGAGTCGAGCCCGGCAGCGGTGTCGCTGCTGCCCGGCCTGTCTGCCTACACGCGAATTTTTTCAAAATAGGCTCCCATGCTCCGCCAGCGATTTGTCAACAACGTCCCGTCGCTTCACCACGAGCACGACTCGTACAAATGGTGGGTGCTTGCCAACATCATGATCAGCGGGTTCATGGTGGTGCTCGATTCAACCGTCGTGAATACGGCGCTGCCCAAGATCATGGCGTCGTTCGGCATCTCCGTCGACGTTGCGCAGTGGATCCTTACCGGCTACATGCTCGCGTTCGCCGTCATGCTGCCCTGCTCGGGCTGGATTGCCGATCGCTTCGGCTACAAGCGTACCTACGCCGTGGGCCTGGCAATTTTCACCCTGTTTTCGTTTCTCTGCGGCATATCGTGGAACGAGCACTCGCTTATCGTCATGCGCGTCGGTCAAGGCATGGGCGGCGGCCTCCTGCAGCCCCTCGGCATGGCGATCATCATGCGGGAATTTCCGCCCGAAAAGCGGGGGCTTGCCATGGGGTTCTGGTCCATTTCCGCCGCCGCCTCGGTATCGCTGGGGCCGATGTTCGGCGGATACATAGCCGATAATTTCGACTGGCATCTGATTTTCAATATCAATGTCCCGATAGGAATCATCTGCTTCTTCGCCACGTGGGTGATCCAGCGCGAATACAAGACGCAGCGCGCGCGGTCGTTCGACATGACCGGCTTCCTGTCGCTCTCCGTATTTCTGGGGTTTCTGCTCTTTGCCCTTGCAAGCGGCAACGCCCAGTGGAACACGGGCGGGTGGACGTCCGACGTCATGATGCTGTGCTTTGCCCTGGCGGCAGCGGGGTTCGTGGTGTTCATCGTGACCGAACTCAACGTTGAGAACCCGTTGGTCCAACTGCGGCTTCTTGTCAAATACAACTTCGGGCTCACCAATATCGTGATGTTCATGTTCGGCGTGGGCATGTTCGGCAGCGTGTTCCTGATTCCCGTGTACCTGCAGAACATCCTCGGCTACACCGCATTGCAATCGGGCATGGTGCTGCTGCCCATCGGCATCATCCAGGCGGTCACCGGGCCCATTGCCGGGTTCTCTTCCGACAAGATAAATCCGAAGATTCCCATTGTCACCGGGATCACCCTGTTTACGCTCAGCTTCTATCTCAATTCCAGGCTTTCCATTTTTTCCCAGCATGACCAGATCATGTTTCCCATGTATTTGCGCGGCTTCGCCATGGGCATGCTTTTCTCGCCGCTGTCCGCGCTTGCACTCACCGAAATCTCAAGGACCGAAATGGCGCAGGCTTCCGGATTAATGAACGTTATTCGCCAGGTGGGCGGCAGCTTCGGCGTGGCTGTACTTCAGACGCTCCTGACGCAGCGCGTCGTTTTCCATACGGCCGTTTCCGGGGCCCTGCTCAACCGTTCGTCGCCGGTTTTTTCCCACAGCCTCCAGATGATTCAGGCGCATGCCGTGCACGACGCCGGATCGACGATCCAGAACGCAGCTGCGCAAAGTTCGATGGTTATAATGTCACATTTCTCCCAGCAGATGTTCGTCTGGGGCATCAACGACGATTTCCTTATTTCCGCGCTGTGCACTGCGGCATGCGCCATTCCCATTCTGATATTGAAAACGCGAAAGAAGGCTCTGGCCGCGCCGGCGATGAGGCCGTGACGCGGGACCTTATACGATTCGACAATTTTTTGAACGGGGTGCAATGAGAATGATCAGGATGAAAACAAGTGCCGGGAAACCGGTGTTCGCTCTGTGCCTTTGTGTTTTTGCCGCGTCCGGCGCGCTCTGCGAGACCGCAGATTCACTCTCGCTGACAAACGCCATTTCGCTGGCCGTAAAGAACAGCGCGGCGCTCAACGCCGCGAAGCAGGGGCTTGCCGCGGCACAAGCGAGAACGAGCCAGGCAAAGAGCGGATGGTGGCCGACGGTGAGCGGAACTGGGTCGTATACGAATTTATACCCGCTTGAAAAAATGAACTTGGGGCTTCCGATCCCGGCTTACAGGGACCCAAACACCGGTTACTACGAAGTAACTCCAATGAATGTACCTTTTCAATTATACCCCGCCAACAATTGGGACCTTCATATCGGCGCAGATTACCTGCTCTTCGATTTCGGGAAACGACAGAATGCAGTTAGGCTTGCCTCCCTCGGCGAGCGGGCGCTCCAGACCGGTACCGATCTGGCAGCCAAGGCAGTGAGCTACCAGACGATCATCGCGTTCGAATCTCTGCTCGCCAGCGCTCAACTGATTGCCGCCAAACAGGAGAACATCGGCAATCTCAAGGAGCACCTCGATTTTGTCAAGAAGAGGCTGGCAACGGGAAGCGCGACGGAATTCGATGTTTTACGATCCGAAGTCGATCTCACCAATTCGCAAACCGAACTCACGAATCTCGACAACGACCGTGCCAAACAGCAGATCGACTTCCGTCTGCTCCTCGGGCTCGGTGAATCGGCGCCTGCAAACTGCACGGGCGCTTTCGATTCCAGCTTCAAGGAGCCTCCCAAGGATTCGCTTATCGATGCGGCCCTCAAGCAGCGGACAGAAATCGCTCTTTTTGACACTGCAACGAAAATAGTGCAACTCCAACTTTCCCTCGCACGCCTCGAAATGGCCCCTGCGCTCACGGCGCACGTTTCGGCCGGAGAGAAGAACGGATATTTTCCCAACCTCGATCAGTTGCAATTCAACACTGTCGCCGCCGCGCAGATAAACGCGCCGATATTCGACGGTCGCAAAACCCACTTTCATATCAAAGAGCTTCAGGCTCACCTCGACAGTCTGCGCACCATGCATGACGATCTTTTGCGCCGCGTTCGCACCGACGTGCTCAAGGCAATTGCAGATGTTAAGAGCGCGTACGAAAACCTCTCGGAGGCGGCCGAAAACATCCGGCTCGCCGGCGAATCCAGGCGCATAGCGACGTTGCAGTACGAAGCGGGTGCGATTCAAAACCTCGACCTGCTCGACGCAGAGGAGAAATATACCCAGGCCAAATTTGCCCGCGTGCAGAGCGAATTCCGGTACACGCTGAGCCGCTTTGCCCTGATGCAGGCGACCGGGTTCGATTTTGCGAAATGGGCAGATGACGGAGCCCGATAGCGAGCGGGGCACGAAGAGAGGGTGCGGTTTCCGTAACAAGGTGTGTTTACGCGTAGTCAAACAACATTGTTGAGAACTAACCTATGGCTAACAAACACGAATTAATTTCAGAGAACGCTTCTTGGACAAAAATCGGTTCAATCGCCGGTCCCCGCGCGCTTCGCGCGCAGCGCGCGCAGAAAAAACCTTTACCGGGTCATCATCCACTATGATAAAAAAGCCTGTCGTCCCACGCTGCTCGCACCTGCTTGTTTGCGCGCTCTGCGCGCTTTGTGCGCTCTGCGCATGCCATTCAAAGGCGCCGGCAAATGCCGCGGTCAACAAATTCAACGCAACGCCGGTCGTGGAGGGGTTTGTGGTGAAACAGAGCGTGGTGATACAGGCCATTTCGATTTCCGGCACGCTCATGCCCTTTGAAGAAACCGTGCTTATGCCCGATGTGGCGGGCAGGGTGGTGGCGATCAACCTGCCGGAAGGAAAGCTTGTAAGACAGGGAACATTGGTGGTCAAACTGTTCGACGAGGATCTGCAGGCAAGCCTGAAGAAGTCGCAGACACAACTTGACATTGCGGAACAAACGCAGAAGAGGCAGAGCGAGCTGATAAAGATCAACGGCATCAGCCAGTCGGATTACGACCAGGCGGTCCTGCAGGTAAGCTCGATCAAGGCGGATATCGACATTCTCAAGGCGCAACTACGCAAGACCGAGGTGCGCGCCCCTTTTGACGGGGTGATCGGGTTGCGGAACGTGAGCGTGGGCGCAGAGGTGACTCCCGGGACCGCGCTTGCCACGATCCGCTCCGTTACTCAGCTCAAGCTGGACTTCAGCGTTCCGGAAAAGTACAGCGGAATAGTCAAAGCGGGAATGAAGGTGAGTTTTACGGTGCAGGGCGACGATGCAAAACATGAAGCCACGGTCATGGCGACCGAAGAGGGGATCGACGTCACCACCCGTAACCTTAAGGCACGTGCCATTGTAAGGAACAAAGATGCGGAGTTAAAACCGGGTGCGTTTGCAAATGTCGAACTGGAGTTGGGAGAAAACAAGAATGCGCTAATGGTCCCCACGCAGGCGATTATCCCGCAGGAACGGACCAAACAATTGATTATCGCGAAAAACGGCAAAGCGAAGTTTGTCAGCGTGACAACGGGCGTGCGCCAGGCTTCGACCGTCGAAGTGCTCGACGGCATTGAGGCGGGGGACACCGTGGTGACCACCGGAGTGCTTTTCCTGAAGCCGGGCGCAGACCTGAAATTCTCTAGAGTGGTGCAGTAATCCGGTATGACCCTTTCCGAATTTTCACTCCATCGCCCTGTCGCCTCGATCGTCATGAGCCTGGTGATCGTGCTGCTCGGCGCCGTGGGCTTCAATTTTCTGGGCGTGCGGTTGTATCCCGCCATCGATCCTCCGGTAATCAATGTGCGCACGAATTACACGGGTGCGAACGCCGATATCATCGAATCGCGAATAACCGAGCCGCTCGAAAAGGCGATCAATGGCATCGAGGGGATCAAGTCGATTTCGTCATCGTCGGCAACAGGCAGCAGCAATATCACGGTTGAGTTCAATGTCGGCGCGGACTTGGAAAAAGCGGCGAACGACGTGCGTGACAAGGTTTCCCAGGCGGCACGCAATCTTCCGGTTGATATCGACGCGCCGCCCGTGGTCACCAAGGCCGACGCCAATAGCGACCCTATCATCGTTGTTTCGGTGCAGAGCACCACCATGAACGCGCTCGAGCTCAGCGATTACGCGGAAAACATCCTGCAGGAAAAGCTGCAGACCATCCCAGGCCTGAGTTCCGTTCAGCTCTTCGGCCAGAAGCGGCCGGCCATGCGATTGTGGCTCAACCCCGACAAGATGGCTGCGTACAACATCACTCCCCAGGATGTCAATGCGGTATTGGCAAAGGAGAATGTCGAGCTTCCCAGCGGAAAACTTTCCGGCAAATCCACTGAGCTGATAGTCAAGACCTTCGGCCTGCTCGTGACTGAAGAGGACTTCAACAACCTCATCATCCGGCAGACAAACGACCAAGTGGTCAAATTCAGCGACATCGGCGAGGCAGTGCTCGGCCCGGAAAATCCCGAGACCGGCATCAAGTTCAACGGCGCTGATGGAATTTTCGTGGCTCTTCTGCCCCTGCCGGGTGCCAACACAATCGAAATCGCCAACGAATTCTACAAGCGGTTTGACGAAATACAAAAGAACCTTCCCCCGGGGCTCAAACTTGATATCGGATATGATAAGTCGAAGTTCGTGAGGGCTTCGGTGGGCGACGTGAGAATGACGATCGGCATCGCGCTCTTTCTGGTGATCCTGATCGTGTTCCTGTTCTTCAGGAACTGGATACTGGCTCTGCGGCCGCTCCTCGACATTCCCGTGTCCCTTATCAGCGCGTTCTTCATCATGTATGTCTTCGGGTTTTCAATCAACGTGCTCACGCTCCTTGCCATTGTGCTTGCCACCGGCCTCGTGGTCGACGACGGCATCGTGGTCACCGAAAACATTTATAAGAAAATCGAGCGGGGTATGGGGATCTGGGACGCGTGCATACTGGGGACGCGCGAAGTGTTCTTTGTGGTCATCGCCACCTCGATGACCCTTGCGGTTGTTTTTATTCCGGTTATTTTCCTGCAGGGATTTACGGGCAGGTTGTTTCGCGAATTCGGCATCGTGCTGGCGGGCGCGGTGCTCGTGTCCGCGTTCGTGGCGCTCACCCTCACGCCGGTGCTCAATCTCAAGCTCGGAAGGATCAACACGCAGCATTCGCGTTTCTACAGGGCAACCGAGCCGTTCTTTGCAGGTCTTGAGGCAAACTACCGGAGAATTCTTGCCGGATTCATGCGAAGGAAATGGCTTTCGTTCGTGATTCTCGGGGTCTGCCTCGCGGCCATCGTCTTCTTCGGCAAGACGCTCAAGTCCGAACTTGCGCCGCTGGAAGACCACAGCCTCATCCGTGCGAACATCACGCTTCCCGAAGGCACGGGCTTCGATTACACGCAGAACCTGGTGGACCGTATTGCGCAGCTGGAAATGGACAGCATATCCGAGGCGCGGTTGCTTTTTGCCGGCGCAGGCTTGGGCGGCGGCGCGACGAATTCCGGCGCGGTCCAGACATTTCTACTTGAACCCAACGAGCGCAAAGCTACCCAGCAGCAGGTGTACGACAGGCTTTCTAAAATGTACAGGCGCTTTCCTGCCGCGCGCGTGGTGCCGATTCAGGAACAGACCATATCCACGTCGCTCTCCGCGGGCCGCCAATTGCCGGTGCAATTTGTGATTCAGAACCTTGACTTTAGCAAGCTGCAGGAAGCCCTTCCCAAATTCCTCGACGAGGCACGCGGCGATCCGGTGTTCGGCAGCATTGACGTTGACCTTAAGTTCAACAAGCCGGAAGTTGATCTCACCGTCAACAGGCTTAAGGCGACCGACCTTGGCGTCAACGTGGTCGACGTTTCCACCACGCTCGACTATGCCCTGAGCGGACGCCTGTACGAGTACTACTTGCGCAGCGGGAAACAATACATGGTGATCGGCCAGGTTGACAGGTCGGAGCGGAACAAGCCGGCGGACATCACCTCGCTGTATGTCCGGAACAACGCAGGCAATCTTATCCAGCTTGACAACCTTGTCACCATGACCGAAAACAGCAGCCCGCCTACGCTGTACCATTACAACCGGTACAAGTCGGCGACCGTGTCGGCGACGCTCGCGCAGGGAAAGGCGCTGGGCGAGGGGATCGCGGAAATGCGGAAGATCGCCAAAAAGGTTCTTGACGGAACGTTCCACACCGAGCTTTCAGGCCCTTCGCGGGACTTTGCCGAGAGCAGCTCCAATACGTCGTTCGCGCTCGTTCTCGCGCTCCTGTTCATCTATCTCATCCTGGCGTTCCAGTTCGAGAGTTTTCGCGAGCCGTTCATCATCATGCTCACCGTGCCGCTCGCCATTGCAGGCGCCATGCTGTCGCTCGGACTGTTCGGTATGACCATGAATATTTTTTCTGAAATCGGCATGATCATGCTTATCGGCCTCGTCACCAAGAACGGCATCCTTATCGTTGAGTTTGCAAATCAGAAACGCAAAGCGGGTTTGGCCAAGATCGAAGCGACCATGGAGGCCGCTGCCGCGCGGCTGCGGCCCATCCTTATGACGTCGCTGGCGACCGTGTTCGGCGCGTTGCCCATAACGCTCGGGCTCGGGGCGGGCGCGGAAAGCCGCAAGCCGCTCGGCGTGGTGGTTGACGGAGGATTGCTGTTCGCGCTCATCCTTACGCTGTTCGTTATTCCCGTTATGTATACGATGATGTCGAAAGACCGGAAAGACGTTCCTGGAGCCGCCCCTCAACCGAAACGGCCCGCATAGATGCTGACGATGAAAAACAACTTCGGCGCCCCGTTTCTCCTGGCCGCATGGTGCACAATCGCAGGCGCGCAACCCCTGCTCACCGCCGACGAGGCGGTGAGCGTCGCGCTCAAGAACAACTACGACATTCTGGTGGCGCACAACGACGCGGAAATCGCGAAAGCAAACAATACGCCGGGCAATGCGGGGATGCTGCCGACGGTGGCCGTGACCGGGTCGGACAATTATTCGCTCAACAGCGGCTACGATAAGCCCGCAGCTAATCCAAGTTACGACAAAATTGGAGCCAGCACCTTTGCCGCAGAAGCGGTTCTCAACTGGACGCTTTTCGACGGCGGCAAGATGTTTGTCACCAAGAAGAAGCTTGGCGAGTTGGAATCGCTTGGCATGTTGCAATTCAAGACCAAGGTGCTCCAGACCGCCTATGACGTGACCGCCGCGTATTACGACGTTGTCCGGCAGAAGCAGCAGTTGGCATCCGTCCGGGAAGTGATTACCTATAATCAAGAACAGGTGACCATACTAAAAACAAGCTTTGGCGCGGGGCTTTCGCCCAAGACAACGCTGCTGCAGGCGCAGATAGACCTCAACGTGTTCAAGGAAAATGCGCTTGCGCAGGAAGTCGTCATCACGATGGCAAAAAGGGCCCTCAACGTGCTCTTGTGCAGGGACTCGAACGAGGATTTTAATGTTTCGGATTCCATACCGCTTGCCTACGTGCCTGACAAAACTCAAATGGTCCAGAAGCTTCTCGCAAGCAATGTGGACATTCTGTCATTTCAGAAACAAGTGGAGGTGGCCCGACGTACTTTGCAGGAAGCAAGAACGCTTGCCCTGCCCAAAATAACGGTAAGCGGGGGATATGCCGCCTCACAGATAGATAACCCCCAGAGCACATTCTATCTGAACCGCGCCTATGGTCCCCAAGTCGGCGGGGTCATTACCATCCCGCTGTACCAGGCGGGAAACGTCTACCGCCAGATCGCCGCGGCGAAACTGCAGCTTTCATCAACGGAATACGATTTGAAAAGCACCAAGCTGAGCGTGGCAAGCCAGCTCCAGAATGCTCTTGACGAATTCGAAAACCAGCGCGAGCTTCTCGCCATCGAAAAGGCCAACGACGCCCTTGCCAAGGAGAATCTCGACATATCCATGGAACGGCTGCGTCTGGGGCAATCCACGTCGCTCGAACTTCGCCAGGCCCAGGAAAGTTACGAGGATTCGCGCACGCGCCTCATCAACATAGAATACAATCTCAAAGCCGCCGAGACCAAGCTCAAGCAGCTTGTTGCCGAATTGTAGGCCGCGCCCGGACCGCTGTTGCTTTATCGCAATGCAATAACTATTTCTCTAGCAGATTCTCGGCGTTTCTTCACCAGGACTGGGCGTCGAGCGCGAATCTTCCAGCGGCATTGCCGCACTCCATAGAAAATTCGACGGCAGAGAAGGAGCATGCCCCCATGGACTCCCTTGTCGAACGTATCGGCCGCATTCCGTTCCGTCTCACCATGAAGGTGTTTTCCCGCCCTTCCGACGCAAAGGTGCTCCAGCGGCATTTCGACCGGATCCGCGCCGTGTTTAAAAAGCACACCCCCTCGATCGTCATCGGCGACCATATGGGGAGCGGCGGCTTTGCCGACGTGTTCAAGGCGGTGTCGAGTTACGACGGCTTGTCCGATTTCGCAATCAAGATCCTCCGCAGCGACCTTCTCGTGGTGCGCAGGGACCCCGGCAGCGGCCCCAATGAAGAGGAAATGCGCGTCAAAGACATGAAGAAGCGGTTCACCAACGAGTCCTACGTGCAGTGGGACCTTTCGAAAAGCCTGTCGGACACGGTCTCCCGCAGCGTGGTGAAGGTGTTTGACTTCGGGGAATTCGATCACAAAAACAGCTTCCGGTTCATCCTTATGGAGCGCATGGGCTCCACGCTCCGCGGATTTTTGAGCGACAAGAAATACATGGCCGATTCGCCAGACCTTCTCCTGTTTAAGACGAGGCTCATGCTCACCATCGCCGAGATGATCAGCAATGTGCACACCGAAGGCATCTTTCACCGCGACATTAAGCCGGAAAACATTCTGTTCCCCAAAAGTTTTGTCCCGCCCCGTCCCGGCGACGCGGACGCATGGCGCAGGGGAAGGGAGAGGAAGATCGAGGTGAAGCTGGCGGACTTCGGCACGGTGCGGTGGGTAAAATCGTACGGCTCGAAATTCGACGGCGTCATCATCGGGTCGCAGTACTACATGTCGCCCGAGCAGATTTACAATCCGGAAAACCTCGACCAGCGCACCGACATCTACTCGTTCGGCGTGGTGTGCTACGAGCTTTTGTACGGCATGCACCCGAAAAGCATCGGCAAAAGCACGACGAACGTGCTGTCAAGGCTCGCTCGGGAGAAACCCACGCTGAGAACGCCGCCCAGGGGATTTGAGGAGCTGAGCGAGATCATCGTGAAGTGCATGGGCAGCATCCGGGAGCGGTATCAGTCGATGGAGCATGTGGTGACGGATTTGAGGACGTTTTATGAGCGGGTGGCGGGGTAAGAGTAAAAAATTTACTTTGAAGAAATAAGAAAGTTGGGCGTTCCCCTGAATGCAGGGCGCCTCATAGTGCGCCCTGCTTCGCAGCGGTCGGCCCTCCCTCCGGGCTCGGCTATTCGCCTCGTTGCCGGACCGCCCCTATGCCTAGCGGCAGGGCACCCCGTCGGGTGCTTCCAAGGGTCGTCGGTCGGCAATGCGCTCTGGCGCACCCTCCGGTCCTGCCTAACGCGCGGCAGAGGGGCAGGGCGCAGTTGAAAAGTCTGGTAATCAAACGTCTCGATTGTTTCTTCCGCCGTTAGTTTGTCAATTGATACTCCTGAGCTTAAAAAACTTCCGTGTGCCACGATCATCCCTGATCGTGTTCCATCACCACCCCAATGCCATTGATTTGAGACAGGGAAGTTGACTTTTCATGAGGGAAATGATTTAGTTTTTGGTCAATAGCAAAGAGCATTATCATGGGGGACATGAGCAAACAACAGGGTCGTCGCACTCTTCAAGGAGCAACACACGATGCATGCACGTCAAATCACCCAAATCCTCTTCGCAGTATTTGTCGCCTGCCTCCTCTCATCCTGTCAATCCCCCAGCACCCCCATCACCTACGTCACCGTCACCAACCCGCTGGCCAATCCACTTTCCGGCCCGCCGGCAGGAAATCCGGGAGGAACGTGTCCGATTCCCAGCGAGGCCGGGCCTGAGGACGTTACCACTCCTGACCATGTGATCGGCACCGGCACGCCGGAAAGCTGCACGCCGGATGCGTTCATCGCCGCGGTGGCTTCGGGCGGGAAGATCGTGTTCAACGGCGGATCGGCACCGTTCACCATCACGCTCAATCAGCCTGCAAAAGTCTTCAACGATTCGATACAGGACATCGTGATCGACGGAGGAGGGCTGGTCACCCTGAGCGGCGGCAACACCACGCGCATTCTCTACATGAACACCTGCGATTCCAACCAGCACTGGACAACGTCGCATTGCCAGAACCAGGACAGCCCGCACCTCACGGTACAGAACCTCACGTTTATAAACGGGAATTCCAGGAACGAAACGGTGTATGACGGCGGCGGCGCGATATGGGTGAGGGGCGGCAGGTTCAAGGTGGTCAACTGCCGGTTCTTCAATAATGTCTGCGCGGACAGCGGGCCGGACGTGGGCGGCGCGGCCATACGGGTCTTTTCCCAGTACAACAACCTGCCGGTTTATGTTGTCAACACCACGTTCGGCGGCGCGCCCGGCTACGGAAACGTGGGCGCGAACGGCGGAGGGATCAGCAGCATCGGCGTGTCGTGGACGCTCATCAACTGCCTGTTCTCCTACAACAGGGCAATCGGCAACGGCGGCAACCCGGCGCAGACCGGCACTCCCGGCGGCGGCAGCGGCGGCGCAATCTACAACGACGGCAACACCATGACGCTTTCTTTGTGCGGCTGCCTCATCGACTCCAACCAGGTGAACGCCTTCGGGTCGGCCATCTTCTTCGTCACCGACGATCACACCGGAAATGTTGTCATTGAAAACTCGGTGATCAGGAACAACATCGGCGGGTCGTGGTACACGCTGCCGGGGATATCGATGTTTGACGATACGAAGAAGGAGATTGTGAATTCGGTGATTGAGAATTGAGGAGGGGAGCGTAGTAGATAGATTTTGTGGCAAAGCAAGATAAGAAATTGGGCGCCCCGCTGCTTCGCAGCGGCGGCCGTCCTTCCGGTCTCGGGCGCGCCCTCGGGCCGCCACGGCCCTATGCCGCGAGTACGCGGCCGGGTCCGAGCGGCACCGCGCTTTGGCGCGGCCTCCAGTCCTGCCTGGCGCGCGGCAGAAGGGGATGGCGCATTTGTATAGTTATGGGCAGTGCCCACGATGATGAACATTTTGAGGAAAAGTATAACGAATCTAAACATGCACATTTCTTTAAAGACTATAATACTATAGGCTGATTTCAATATTACAAGAAGGACTTTGAAATGAAACTGTCGTGGAAAATCTATGCAATATTGTTTGGCGTTGTCGCGTTGTCGTTTGTATCAGCTCTACTTTTACCTGCCGAAAACATTTTCAAATACTTTTATGGCTCCCCTGGTGTCCTTGCGCTGCTTGGTGTTTTGTATCGTCTTTTTCTTGACGAGACACAATATCAGAAGAACCTTTCCCTTCAGCATGATCAGCAATCCTTTGATTTAGGTGCAACTACTCATATGGCTGACGTTGTTTTCAACGAACATGTGTCATTTTGTGAAGAATATATGAAAGAAATGCAATCTTCAGTTGCAACATTATTTCGCGAAGGTCCATCCCCAACAGCCCTTTCACTTGCTGACAGGCTATTACAGATTAGAATTAAGCATGCGACTTGGTTAACAAATGAAATCGACCGGAACCTCGAACCTTTCGAAAAGGCATTGCGAGGTATCGGTGCTGAAGCGCAATATTATAAGGTTGACCCAGGCGGTGCAAATGATAATGGAGCAGTTAAGAACATGTACAGTACCTTCAAAAAGGTACTAGGACTAAAAGAAAATAACGATGATTCTGATATTGACCCAAGTATTGCAACATCAACCATCATCCGTCATTTAAGAGGTATCTTGAAAATAGAGGAATTAACAAATCTAAGGCATTTATTGATAACCTGCAAAAGCAAGTCTTAACAAATCAACGGAAAGACAACCTTCATGACCAAACACTGTTTTTGAAAAGGAAATAATAGCCTCAAGCACACCATGACAATTCCCACCGGCCCTTCACCCATGCTCCCTGTCCTCTCCCACTTTCAAACCTCTCCCTTACTTGCGGCACGCAAACAGGGACAGACCTCATCCACCACCTCCATCGACCTTGGGATCACCACCATAGAAGTCACCTTGACTTCCGATCACATCATTTTTCCGGATTCATCGGTTCTCAACTGGCAGTCTGTTGAAAAGATAGACTCCAATGAAAACGCGTGCTTTTTTGTAAAGGACAATGCGGCCAGTCCCATTCGCGGTTTCTCGGATGTTCTCGGCCGCGCCTACAGCCTTATGCCCACATCCGAGGCCCCGGTCCTGGTCGCGGCCGGGTTTCCCATGCACCGTTTTAAGAACATCACGCCGCTCAAAGCCGCGCTCGCCATGGTTGAACCGGTCATGCCGATTCACGGAAAAGTGCTCGACACCGCAACCGGGCTCGGGTATACGGCCATTATTGCTTCGAAAACGGCATCGGCCGTCACCACCATCGAGCTGTGCCCCGTTGTGCAGGAGATGGCGCGGATGAACCCATGGTCCCAATCCCTTTTTAACAACCCGAATATCTCGCAGATCATCGGAGACAGCCTTCGGGAAATCGGAAAATTCGCGGATAACACTTTTGCCGCAATCATTCATGATCCTCCGACCATGGCCCTTGCCGGAGACCTTTATTCGGGAGAATTCTACAGGCAGGCTTTCCGGGTTTTAAATCAGCGCGGACGGATGTTCCATTACATCGGCGATCCGAATAGCGCTGCGGGGGCAAAGGTTACCAGAGGCGTGGTGAAACGTCTGCATGATGCAGGGTTCAAGAAGGTAATATCGCTGGCAAAGGCTTTTGGTGTGGTTGCGTATAAATAAAAGCTGTATGCGATAATATTGATTGATTTTCTAATTATGTTTTGAATAACAAGAAAATTGTTCCAATCATTCCCATTGTATTGAGCGTGCAGTGAGTGATCACGCTGATGTAGATATTGCGTTTCCACCAAACAGCATAAACCAGGGGCAGTAGCGCCAGTATTCTGGTTACATTCTGCCATGGAGAAAAAAAGTGATACAGGGAAAAGAGCAAGACATTTAACAGCGGGGCCCATCCGCCCGTCTGACGCAGTCGTGGCAATAAATAACCCCTAAAATACAATTCTTCAACAACAGGTCCGACAAAGCCGTTAAAAATCAGACCCACAGAAATTGTGATCCATGCAATGACCTTTGGGTATTGGCCGATATTCTCCGTAAATGAGCTGATGAAGAACCAATGCGGCAGCCATCCAAAGAAGGTATTAATAAAAAACGGGTCCACTTTGTTTGCAATGACACCAAAGCAAAAGACGGCCCAGAACAAAAGAAGTGGAATTAATATGAAGAATTGCCAGACAGGAATCTTTTCCTTGAAGAGCACAATCCCTTTTAATGACGGACGGCCATTCAGCTTCCTGCCTTGAAGGAAAAGCCATCCCATTTCGAAAGGAATAAGGACCAGTGGGATGGCAATAAAGATGACAAGCATTGACGGAAGACCATGCCGGACCGCAAGCGGGGCAAACAGGATAAAAAACAGCAGCATGAGAATGCCGGGCGCAAGCGACAAGACGGTGCTGCGAAGAACAGGGTGGTTGTCCGGGAGGTTGTTATCGGTCATGGAATGCTTCCCTTCTTAAAATTGGCATTCATAATTGACCATTGAGAGGACATTGGTATTGTAGTTGACAGAAGATTTCCTATGCCGCCTCCTCTCTTGCTTCCTTCCCCCAGCATTTCGGCAGCGCCACCCCCGAAACTTCAGCAAGTTTTCTGACAAGTTCAACATCCTCCTTCGACAACGTCGTGCATTCATCGCTTGTCCAGAACTCTATATGCTCCCGCATTATTTCCGCCGGACCCATGGCCGCTCCTTTCTTATTGAATCAGCAAACGTGCCTATTCCTGGTCTGTCAACTGTCAACCGTCAACTGTCAACTCTCTTTTTCTATTCCCCGCAATACACCTTCACAATGTCCCCGTTCTTCGATTTCACGTTCACTTCCATGTCCGCAAGGTTTTTTATCAGCTCCTCGATGTCCTCGGGCTTGATGTTGCCCAGATCGAAATTCATGCCCTTTTCCTTGAGAGAGCTGTTGATCTGGTCCATGGCCTGCGGCGGGATGAGCGAGGTGAACCTCATGCCCGCGCGGATGAGCCCGAGCGGCACGCGCACGTCCACGTTGTCCTGCTGCGAGCTCAGGACCTTCACGTACATGTACTTGATGTTCTTTAGGACTTTTGGTTCGACCGCGGTGCCTCGGCCGCCTGCTGGCCGGTATTTTTTCCCAGAGCGTCAAGCAGGTCTTCCGCCTCGGCGGCAGTGATCTTCCCCTCGCCGAGCATCTTGAGAATCCGTTGTCTCTCTTCATTCATAATACACCTCCAAAGTTACCGGATTGTTACGTCAACAAGTGAATTGTGTTTTTCGTTGTTCACCCTTCACGGTGAGGCCCTGCATGGCTGAAATCAGGGAAAACAGGGCGCCGATCATGGCGAACAGATAAATTCTTGCGTTTGCCAGCCGCAAAACGATTTCCGCGAGAACAAGGAACGGCAGCAGCAGGAGAAGAAAGACAAACGCGAACGGCCATACAATGAACAATGGAAGCCACAGCCTGAGTTTGAACCGCTCGCCGGAATGGATTTTCAAATTCATAATGCTGGGTATCATATCAACTCCTCAGTTCTTCGGCCGCTTGTTTCGCGGTGATCTCTCCGTTTTCAAGTTTTGCAAGGATTTCCTCGCGCCTGGACGCTGGAACCACCTCAACGAATTTGAGCTGGCCGCATATCTTGTTGAGCCGCGCCTTGATCGTGGGATAGCTCACGCCGAATGCCTGCTCCATTTCTTTTATTGAACCGTGCGTGCGGATGAAGTGCGCCACAAAAACCTGATCTTCGTCGGAAAGTCGGGCAAGCGAAGGAAGGTCGAACTCCCCTTGTATGGAAATGCCGGTGTCCTTGAGCTTGACCGAGGTCACGACGAATTCTTTTGAACCTGTCAGGGTAGTAAGTTCGTACCAGGGATTAGGCATTTCGACCTCCTGATTGATTTTCTTAATCTAATATACCATAAAAGATTAATAATGTCAATAACTTTATTCATAATCTTTATAAAGTACAGCTAAATCATTGATTTTCATGGGAATCTTTTTTATGCCGTTTCTATAGTTTCCAATGGCGTGAATATATAATAAGAAGTGGAAAAGAGAATTGGGCGCCCCGCCTTCGGCGGCGGCCCTCGCTCCGGTCTCGGCCTTCGGCCTCCGGCCGCCACGGCCCTATGCCGCGATAGCGGCGGGTCCGGGCGGCACCGCGCTCTAGCGCGGCCTCCGTTCCGGCCTGGCGCCGGCGAAAGGGGCAACGCCGATTCCTTCTTTTGCGCGCGGCCCATTCTCCTTGCTTTGGGCACTGCGCAGAAATTGATTTCTTTGTAGGTGCAACCTGCCGTTTCATTGCGCAAGAAAGCCGTATTGGGACCGACGAAATCGATTTCGTCGACAAGGGGGAAGAAGAAGGGTATAATAAACAGCGACGGGCCTGAGTTCACCGATGTCAATTAGGCAGAATGACGAAAGTGGAATTTCCACTAATAAACAATGAAAATCACGACTCTATTATCTAAAACGTGGTTCGGGGCGCGAAAAGCAACCCCGTTCGTAGCTATGATCGGGCTGCTTATCGCCATATTCCAATTGAACAGTTCAAACGCTACTCGAAACGCCGACTTCGCTCATAAGTTCAAGACAGATTTCTTCACCGACCAGACGACATACCTCATCATGCTGATTGACGAAGGCTTTATTCAGTTCAAGACAGCAACAGATTCGAGTGACAGCCTTGAATTCGGCTACTTCGAGGTAGACACGGTAAAGACCAAGTTTCTAAACCCTCTCAAGGTCATTTCCAGCAAGAGAATATTTACAGTTTATGAAATGGACACGTACATCTTAAATCTTTTTGATGATTTGGGGGAATATTATAGGAGAGGAATTGTCGACTTGGATTATGTGAACGAGGGGTTTAGTTACTACGTTGATTGCGTCTATGAGAACAAGGAAATTCAGAAATATCTGAAGTGGGTCAACTCCGATTCCCTGAGCAAGGAATCGTACACATACGGAAACTTCGAGTACATCTACAATAAATTGAGGCGATACAGCAAGAAGAATTGTAGATAGCGATTTGAGCCCGACGAAATCGTACCATTTACAACTTACAAAAGATATGGTTTTGCGCAACCGGCATAGTGAGAGTACGTGATACCCGAATAGTGGTATTTGCGCCAGGGGCGACTGGAGGTCCCGCTAGAGCGGGATGCTGCCCGGACCCGGACCCTCTGGGCCATAGGGCCGTGGCAGCCCGAGGCCTTAGCCGAGACCGGAAGGAGAACCGGTGCCGAAGGCAGGCGCCCGGCTCTTTAACTGAGTTTTGAGACAGGCAGAACTTCTCCCCCGACGTGCTTTGACTAGTTCACAATTGAAATTGGAATTAGAATTAGAATCCCTGCAACCCGCAGCACCTCGTGCACACCGGCATCAGGCCCTTCTGCATTTCCCGCCTGAAAAGCTTGAACTTCTCGCCGTTCCAGATGTCGTAGAAGGGCGTCGTATTGATGTTGCCGCAGGAGTAGTCCTGGTAGTCGCGGCAGGGCGTCACGCGGCCGTCGGGCGAGATTTCGGCGATAAAGTAGATGCTCTCGCAGCTCGGATACCCGCAGTGCCACGTGTGGTCGGTGTAGTAGCGCCGGATGTCCTTTTCCGAGGTGATGTCGGGCAAAAACTGCGGCACCGACGGCCTGCCCTTGGAGATCTTTGTGACCTCCGCGATCTGCGCCGCGGTGACTGCCGGGTCAACGTCGTTGAAGCACGACTTGAGGTAGCCGCGGTGGTTCTTGGGCCTGCAACCGAACCGCTCCTCGAAAACTTTTTCATGCAGCGCGGCGCGCTCCTCGGTGATGAACCAGCCGAAGTAGAACGGGTGCAATTGCGTTTTGTCAAGTACGAGCCGGTGGATGTCGGCGAGGTGGGTGTGGTTGTCGTTGGAGATAACCGTGATGGGAATGACAAGCGGGAACCGCAGGTGCTTTTTCCGCTTGAGGGCGTCCACCTTGTCGATCACGGCCATGGTCTTCTCGAAGTTTTCCGACAGCTTGCCGCTCGCGGGCGAGCGCATGAGGTTTTGCGATTTCGCGTCCCATCCGTCAAGGCTCAAAAACAATACCGACAGCGACTTGGTGGCGATGAGGTCCTCGATGATCGGGTCGAGCGCCTGCGCGTTGGTGACGATCGAGCCGAGCAGCTTGTATTTGGCCATTTCCTGGAAGAGCGGCAGAAGCGGCTTCCACATGGTGGGTTCGCCGCCCCAGATGTAGTAGAACGGCTTGTCGCGCCGCGTCTCGAACACCACGCGCTTGACGACCTCGAAATCGAGCTGCTGGAGCTTTTCCCCTCGCGCAAGCTTGGCCGTGAGGTGGCCGTTCTCGCCCCACTGGCCGCACGAGCGGCACCGCAGGTTGCACACTTCGTTGACGCGGAGGGAAATCTGCCCCACCGGAATGTCCTTGTGCCACACGTGGGGGATCAGGTACTTGCGCACCTGGTGCGGCAGCATGTGCCAGTAGTTGAGGTCCGAAAACGTGAGCAGCGGCGGCATGATGTACCGGGACACGAACCGGCCGGGGAGAAGGGCTTTGCCTCTGAATTTAGCCATTGTCACTAGTCCTTTTTTAAAAGTAAGAGATGGGCGTTCCCCTCGCCCTCGCGTGCGCTCTGGCTCGGGTCGGTCTCCCTGCGGGCTCGGCCGTTCGGCCTCGTTGCCGGTCCGCCCTAGTCGCCTATGGCGAGGGTCGGCCGGCAACGCGCTCTTGCTCACCCTCCGGTCCACCTAACGCGCGGCATCGGAAATCTATTCTGTCAACTGCGGCTTTTTTGCGCCAATCGGCTTCTCTTGCCGGCCCGCAACCAACAACTCTCCGCGGGTGCCCCCCAACCAAAGCTGACTCTTGCCACTGCATTCTCAAGGGGGCCACCCAGGAGGGGGTAGCGGAGGACACCGCAGGCCGAAGGCCGAGGAGGCCGCAGCGAGGGGGAAGCTTCCCCCCCCTTTAAAAATGATTCATGAAAATATTACGCGCCATCACCGCACTCTCAGGTTTCCTCATACTTTGCCAGCTTGACCTGCAATTCCTCCCATTCAATCACCAGCTTTTCATTCTTCTTCTTGAGCGTCTCGAACGTCATGGCGGTATCATGGAGAAGGCCGTACTTGCTCGCATTTGCCGGATCGTTGAGGACTTCATCCGCCGCTTTCATTTCCCCTTCCGCAATCTCGATGTCCTTTTCGAGCCGCTCTATCTTTCGCTGGACCTGCCTTCGCTCCTCGCGTTTGCGGATCCTGTCCTGCTTGGACTCGTCTCCGTTGTCGACGGTTTTCTTTCCGTTATTGATCGTCTCGTCGGCCTGCATGTAGCCTGCCTCGAGAAACGACCGGTACTGCGAAATGGTGCCGGGAAAGTCGCGCACCAGGCCCGGCCGCATTTCGATGACGCGGTTCGCTATCCGGGAGATAAAGTACTCGTTGTGCGAGACGAACACCACGGTACCACCGAAGTCCTCAAGCGCGGCAGTGAGAATCTCCACCGATTGCGTGTCGAGATGGTTGGTGGGCTCGTCGAGCACCAGCACGTTTCCCGGACGCGACATGATGGTGGCGAGCACGAGCCTCGACGTTTCCCCTCCGGAAAGCACCTTCACCCGCTTGAGCACGTCGTCGCCGGAAAACAGGAACGCTCCGAGCACGTTCTGGATAAACGTCCGTTCGCCCGAGCCGCTTGCCTGCTGGATGGTCTCGTACAGGGTGCGCTCGACATCGAGCTGTTCAAGCTGGTGCTGGCCGAAATACCGTACGTCGATGTTGTGGCCCGGAACAAACCTGCCCGACAGGGGAGTGATCTGCCCGGCAAGCACCTTGAGCAGGGTGGATTTGCCCGCGCCGTTCGGGCCCACTATGGCAACCTTGTCCCCGCGCGTAATGGTGAGTGATACGTTGGAGAACACCGGTACGCCGTTGTAACCGGCGCTCACGCTTTCGAGCTTGAATGGCACCCCGCCGCTCTGAACGGCCGAGGGGAACCTGAACCGCACCGATTTCTGCACAGCCGGCGCGCTTGGCAGCTGTTCCTTGAGCTCCTCCACGAACCTGATGCGTGACTGCACCTGCGAGGCCTTGGTGGCTTTAGCCCGGAACCGCTCGATGAAGCGCTCCTTCTGCGCGATCTGGCGTTCGATGTTCGCGCGCGTGCTCTGTTCCGATCTGTCGCGTTCCTCTTTGTATATCATGTAGGCGTCGTACGGGCCTTTGTACACGGTTATGGCGCCCGCCTGAAGTTCCGCGGTTATCGAGGTGCTGCGGTTGAGGAAATCACGGTCGTGGCTCACCGCGATAAGGCCGCCCCGGTAGCGGCGCAGAAACGACTCGAGCCAGACCAGCGAGTCCATGTCGAGGTGGTTGGTGGGCTCGTCGAGCAGGAGCATGGACGGCGACAGGAGCAGCAGGCGCGCGAGCATCACGCGCATACGGTAGCCGCCCGACAGGTTCTGCACCGGTTGCTCCCATTTGTCATCGGGGATGCCCAGGCCCGCCAAAATCGACTTGGCGCGCGAGGCGAGCGAAAACGCATCGACAAAGTCGATCTGCGCCTGGAGCGCGTCTATTTTGTCAAGCGCGCGTTTCACGTGCCGGTGGTCGCCGCTGTGCGCCGAGAGCGAGGCGGCCTCGTAGACTTCGTCGTAGGACAACAGGTGCGAAAACGGTTCGAGCACGATTTCGAGCGGCGTGGCGTCGCGGACGCTTTCAACCTCCTGGGCCAGGTAGCCGACCGTGGTCCCTGCGCTCACCGACACCTCGCCGGCGTCGGGTTCTTCCTTGCCGGTAATGAGCCTGAGAAGCGATGTCTTGCCCGCGCCGTTGCGGCCCACAAGCGCCACGCGGTCGCTGTCGTTGAACGAGACGCTGAGGCTGTCGAACACGAGCTGGTGAGCGTGCCGCTTCCGGACGCTGGAGAGGGAGATCATAGGCGAGGAAAAATACCTCTTCCATATATTAAATAAGGAAGATTTGGGCGTTCCCCGTCACCGTAGAGACGTAGTGCGCTACGTCTCTACGGTGACGGGTCGGTCTCCTTCCGGGCTCGGCTGTTCGCCTCGTTGCCGGACCGCCCCGATGGCCTTCGGCCGGGGTCGGCCGGCAATTCGCTCTTGCTCACCCTCCAGTCCACCTAACGCGCGGTAACGGAATTCTTATCGGTCAATCTTCTGTCTTACGCCAAGTGGAATCTTTAAGGATGCAGCGAGCGGATTCTTGTTAGTCAGGAATGTTATGATTGTGAAAGGCCCCCTCTGCCAAGCGCCAGGCCGGACTGGAGGTCCCGCTAGAGCGGGATGCTGCCCGGACCCGGCCCTGTGGGCCATAGGGCCGTGGCAGCCCGAGGCCAGGGGCCGAGACCGGAAGGAGGGCCGCCGCGGCGAAGCCGCGGGGCGCCCAACTCCATTAAGACCTGTTTCTGCTCCTCAATTTCTCTCAAAGTAAGATATTTGAGATAATATATATTCCTATCCGTCGGTTCGAATGAGACCACAGGAGGAGGAACCGCCATGAGGAAACTGGCCATTGCAATCGCCGGAATTGCGCTGTTTTTCGGGACCGCTTTGTACGCCGCGGACGACGACATCATTACCGCGGAGGGAGACGGTCAGGGCGCCAATCCCGAGGAAGCGCTTCTTTCGGCAAAGAGAAACGCCATTGAAAAGGGAATAGGCACGATCCTGCTTTCCCAGACCGAGATCGAGAATTTCCAGGTGAAGCGAGATCAGGTGATTACCAAGACCATCGGCGCGGTGAGAAGCTATGAGAAAATCTCCGAGGGAAAGACGCCCGAAGGTTACTATGAAATGAAGATCAAGGCCGTGATTTCAAAAAGCGCCATGCGCGAGGACCTGGCCGCGTTCCAGATCCTCATCGAGTCGATGAACAAGCCCCGTACCATGGTGGTGATAGAGGAAAGCAACCTGGGCACGGCCGAGCCCAATAACTCGGCCGCCGAAACGGCAATTCTCCAGTTCCTCAAGGACCCCTACGAATTCGAGCTTATCGATCCCAAAGCAAGCGCGGCCATCCGCGCCTCGCAGGAGAAAATGGCGACGATTGCGGGAGACGCCGCGGCCGCCGCGCAGCTCGGCTCGCAGAACGGCGCAGAGGTGATCATCACGGGCACCGCCACGGGCAGGGAAGCAACGCAGATGAGCCAGAACCTCGGCGGCATGGTTTCGGCGCAGGCCGACGTGACGCTCCGGGCCGTCAACTGCACCACCGCGAGGATCATCGGCGCGTCGTCGGCGCACGCGGCGGCGGTCCACATCAGCGCGGCCACGGCAGGCACGCAGGCGATCGCCAAGGCCTCGCAGAAAGCGATCAAGGACCTTCTTGACAAGATAATAAAGGAATGGCAGAACCAGCAGAACAACGGCGTCATGCTCTCGCTTACCATTTCCGGCGTGAGCACGTTCCGCCTGAAAAACGATCTTATCCAGACCCTGCAGTGGGTGCCCAACGTGAGCGGGGTGCATGAGCGCAACTGGGACATGCAGAGCAAACTCCTTGTGGTTGACATACAGTACAAGGGCAACGCCAACGGCTTCTGCACGCGCATCGACGGGTTCAAGCTGAAATCAGGGGCGGGCAGCATCGCGGTCTCGGGCCTTACCGGGCTGCGCGTGGCGCTGCAGATTCAGGCGATGTAACATCAAGATGTTTGTTGATTTCCGAAAAGAAAGAAGGGGTTTGCAAGAGCGAACCCCTTTGTTATATAATGGAAAAATGTTGGCAAGCTTGTTTTGGAGTCCGAAGACCCTTCGACAATGCTTCGACAAGCTCAGCACAAGACTAAGGGTGACATCAAATCCATGTGATCATACTAACGAACAGCTTTGTAATTACTTTTAAGTGAGACACGCATAATGATACAACGAAAAAACACTCGGCAGGTCCTCGTCCGCGGCGTTCCCATAGGCGGCGGAGCGCCGATTTCCGTTCAGTCAATGACCAATACGCCGACCGAGGACGTCGAGGCCACGCTTTCCCAGATCAGGAAACTCTCCGGCGCGGGATGCAACATCGTGCGCATCGCGGTCCCCAACACAATCGCGGCCCGGGCATTCGCGAACATCAGGAAGCAGACGAAGGTCCCGCTCGTGGCGGACATCCATTTCCAGCACGAGCTCGCCATTGCCGCAATCGAAGCAGGCGCGGACAAGGTGCGCATCAACCCCGGTAACATCGGTTCTTCCGACAAGGTAAAGAAGGTGGTGGACGCAGCAAAAGCGGCGCACATTCCCATCCGTATAGGAGTTAATTCCGGCTCCCTTGAAAAACAACTCCTTGCAAAGCACGGCGGCCCCTCGCCGCAGGCGCTGGTCGAAAGCGCCATCGAATTTATCAAAATGATGGACTCGTTTGATTTTCGCGATATCGTGCTTTCCATAAAGGCAAGCGACGTGCTCACCACGGTCGAGGCCTGCCGGCTGCTGTCGCAGGCGACAAACGTTCCCCAGCACATTGGCATCACGGAGTCCGGCACCCTTAAAACAGGCACCATTCGATCGAGCGTCGGCATCGGCGCGCTGCTTAGCGAAGGCATCGGCGATACCCTGCGAGTGTCACTCTGTTCCGATCCTGTCAACGAGGTGCGCGTCGCGGTCGAGATCCTCAAGTCGCTCGGGCTGGCGCAGGGACCCACGGTGGTCGCGTGCCCAACGTGCGGAAGGACGCAGATAAACGTCGAAGCGCTTGCGGAAAAGGTCGAGGCTATGGTGTCGCCTCTCACCGCGAACATAAAAATTGCGGTCATGGGTTGCATCGTGAACGGCCCAGGCGAGGCCGCCGACGCCGACGTGGGGATTGCGGGAGGAAAACATGAGGGACAGATATTCGTAAAAGGCAAGATAGTGGAGAAGGTGCCGGAGGAAAAATTAGTGGAAGTGCTGATGGGATATGTGGAGAAGTTGATAAAAGATAAATAGTTTGCAAATACAGTAGTAATCAAGGAAGAATTGGGCGTTCCCCTCGCCTTCACATGCGCTCAGGCTCGGGTCGGTCTCCCTGCGGGCTCGGCCGTGCGGCCTCGTTGCCGGATCGCCCTATGCCTATCGGCCGGGTCGACCGGCAATCCCGCTATGGCGGGACCCTCCGGTCCACCTAACGCGCGGCGACGGAATTCTTATCAGTCAATCTTTTGCCTTGCGCCAAGATGATTTCTCAAGACTGTCGCCTCACCCCGGCCGCCATGGCGGCCACCCCTCTCCACAAGTGGAGAGGGGAAATGTGCGTTGCTGTCTTTGCTTTCCCGGGGCGTTGCCCCGGGCTAAAATATTGCGCCACTACGTGGCTGAAAAGCAAAATATTTCAAGTGCAGCTGCGGGAGATCCGCTCGCAATGCTATTCTTGGTTTATTTCAATCCGACATCCGCATTCCGCAATCCACAATTCTTCTCGGTGCCCCCGCAGCGCAGTTTCTTCCTTGCAAACCAACTTCCTTGGGGGCTACCCACGAGGGGGTATGGGTGCGGATCGCCGGCGCCCCCGGGTTTGATGGTGTGTGGATTTGTTAAGGAGGCGCCGGAAGCCGCACCCTAGGGGGACACTTCCCCCACCAAAGAATTTTTGTTAATTCTAACCGAGTTTGATCCCTCCCGGCCTCTCTTCCCTCGTCTTAATTGCTAAACGCAGCATTTCTTCAGAGCCGAGAATGACAACCTTCCTTCTGGCCCTGGTGATTGCCGTGTAGACAATCTGTCTTGAAAGCAGGGGACTTTTATATTCCGGAAGGACAAGAAGGACTGCATCGAACTCCGATCCCTGGGCCTTGTGCACGGTCATGGCATAGGCTGGCTCAAGGCCGCTTACGCGGTCGAGGCTGTGCACCTGATACCTGCCTCCACGCCTGAAGACGACTTTTGCTGCGTCGTTTTTCGCCCGCACCACCACGCCGATGTCGCCGTTGTACAAGTTAAGGCCGTGAAAATTGTCGTTCAGAATCACCGGCTGTCCGTGAAAAAACCCCTTTGCGCCCGAATCGTCAAGTTGCTTCCGAAGCATTTTCTCCGCGAGCCGGTTGATTGCGATGCGGCCGCGGTCGCCCTCATGGGCGAGGACGAGAATGCGCGACTCGTCAAGCACGCTAAAGGCCTTGCCAAGCGCCTCGCTGAAATCGGGACTTTGCGCCGCGCCAAAGTCGATGGCGCCAAGCGCCTTGAGGCAGGCGACCTTTTCCGGCGAATAGCTTTTCTCCAGCCATTGTCTGATGGCGTTCAAGCCTTTGCTTGTGTCAAGTTCCGCTGCGCCGGATGCGCCCGCCTCGCTCAGAAGTCGGGTCGCGCCGTCGGCGTCGCCGAGGTTGACAAACGAACTCAGTGCCATGAGTTCTGAAGAGAAACGGTAGGTCTTGGTCAAGATGATGGTATGATCAGCGAGCAGGCCTGCTTTCTCGAGCGCTTCCTTGCCGGATAGAACAACAGCGGCCTCGTCTCCCGTCGTCTTATCAACCGCGACTCCCCCCGTCACTTTCTTCACCCATCCTGCGGTTTCCTGCGAGAGCGTGGGGAAATCGGCAAGCGGGGAAAAACGCTCGGTGAGGTCTCCGAGCACCGCGCCTGCCTCGACCGACGGGAGTTGGTGCATGTCGCCGAGCAGGATGATCCGGCAATCCGGCGCCGTTGCTTCGACAAGCAGCGAAAAGAGGTGCACGTCGACCATGCTCGCTTCGTCGACCACAATCACCCGGCAGGGAAGCGGATTGGCGCTGTCGTACCTGGTGCCGCCGTCCGGCCTGACCGAAAGCAGACCGTGCACGGTTTTGCGAGAAAGGTTTTTGAGCGCCATATCGCGCTCGCGGCATGGCGTCGGGGGCACTTTTCTCAAGGTATTCGACTCCCCGGTCGATGCTCTCGCCCAGGCGGGCCTTTGCCCGGCCCGTGGGAGCGCACAGCACGATGCGGTCCGGCTCCAGCGTGTCGAATGCCCGCATAAGGCAGCGGAGGATCTGGAGCACGACGCCGGTCTTTCCGGTGCCCGGGCCGCCGGACACGACGAGAAAGCGCTGCTTGAGCGCAAGCGCTGCGGCAACAACTTGACGGAAGTGAAATCGTTTGCCCGGTTCGAGGATTGAGTCGGTTTCAAATACTTCTTTTATAATGTTGGCCGCCTTATCGTCCCGAACTTCGGACGACGATCGTTCTTCCAGAATTTTGCGCAGCCTGGTTTCAAGCCTGCTTGCCGCGCGCCAGTACCGGGAAAATCCTGTGCGGCCGCCATTGCCGGCGTCGGTGATCAGGAGCGGCCAGTTTTCCGTCTCATCCGAAGGCTCCCTGCCTGTCAAGGGATGGAACTTGTTTGGTGTTTTAATTGCCTCATCAAGAATCCTGTCGGTCCGCTTGGCCGTTGATGGATTTGTGAGTATGGTTCTCCAGGCGAGAACCTTGTTCGGGTTCTCTAGTTTGTATGTGTCAATGTACTGATCAACGGTCGCCCTATCCAATGGCCTGAGCAGAAATTCCCTCGGCGGCCGCGTGGCGCCGCGGGAAAGCGCGGCAAGGTTGAGCAGCAGAACAATCCGCGCCTCATCCGCAAGATTTCGGTCGGCAACCAGACGGCGGCTGAACAGCTCCGCCTGCCGCCCCGCAAGCGCGTCGATTTGCCGTGTGTCAATAAGATAGGCCTCCAGGGCCTCACGCAGTTCCATGTTCCAAACCCTTTCCGATAAGGCCATGCACTTTCTGCCTTGTAAATTCCGCGTCAATGTGCGGGGCCGGATCATGCGTCCAGGTGTGGCGCAGGTCCGCCGACACGGGCCCGCCGAAACTTCTCAGGAAAACATACACGGCGCCGCCGAGGTTCCGCGCGGGGTCGTAGGCGCTTCTGAGCAACCCTGCAAGGTATCTGTCAAGCGCATGGCAGTAGACCCTTGCCTGAAGATCGTAGTGCATTTCGACAATGCGGTTTCCAATGGTCTCGTTGTTGTAGGCGTCAAGCGTGTCGCTTTTCCAGTCGAGCACAAAGTAGCGCCAGGGGTGCTTCGCGTCCTTGTTTGCGATGCGGAACACGAGGTCCATGTACCCGTGGACCCAGTGCGGCGCCACGCCGAGCATAAACTCCATTTCCGGTGAGCGGTCGCCTTTTGCCAGGCCGGCTACGGTTGCTTCCCCGCCGCCAGGAAGAGGAAGCGAGGAGGTCGAGGCGCCGCGGATGTATCGCACGGCACTGGCAATTGCCTCGCCCTGACGTGACTGCAGGTCTGCGTCGCTTGAGCCCTCGGCGTTGGCGTTGTCCGCAATATTCTCAAGAATGCCGTTGCGTTCCAGGTATTTCCGAGCCAGATCGCTCAAGGCATCGTTGTTACCGACGAGCGATCCCGGATCATCCAATCTCAACAGTTCCTCAATCGCAAGATGCAGGGCGTCACCGGTCTCCCTGCCGCCGGGAAGCGCCTGTGCAGCCGGGGGTTCCTGTTCCTCTTCCTCGCTTCTGTCAATATCACGGCCGCGCGTCGCCCTGCTGCTCAACTGGGTGTAGCTGGTTTGGATGCAGACGCGCTGGGGCAGCCCGAGGGACGCCATGTCCGGCGCCTCGAGCAAAGGAGCAGGGGGCGCTGCAGAAGCCTTTGCGGCTGCAACCGCTTTTGCAGGCTTCCATTGGTTCTCCAGGAAAATCTGCATCTGCTCTTCTTTTCGGTCAAGCGGGCCGCGCAGGCGTTCGGTGAGGTCGTTGTCCGCGGCTTTTGACGGCAGAGGGCAGTCGGTGAATGATATGTCGCCTTTGTCGTCCCTGGTTATGCTGCCGAAATGCATGGGCAAAAACAGCATGGCCTGCGCCCTGGTGAGCGCCACGTACAGCAGGCGCCGGCGCTCCTGCCTTGCCTGTCGTTCGACCTCTGCGCTGGCTGCGCTGAGTTCAGGGCTTGCGGCGCGGGCGGCGCTGTTGTTGTTGAGCACCGGCATCACGTGCCTTGTTCCGTCGGCCGCGGTCCAGGAAATGGCACCGGCCCCCGGCGCGCCCCGCGACCCTCCGGTGACCGCAAATACCACGGGAAACTCCAGTCCCTTGGCGGCGTGCATGGTGAGCACTTTTACGCTGGATTTTTCGGTGGCAAGAACATGGAGGTTTGCGTCCTGTCCGGCGCTTTCCTTTCCGTCAAGAAGCCTGCCAAGGTGCTCCACGAGCTGCACAAGGCTAAGGTTTCCCCGGTAGAGCCGCTCGCAGCAGTAGTCGGCAACCTGCGTAAGGTCGGCAAGGTGTCGCTGGCCGCCCGAAAGCCTGATGAGGCGCTCCCGCACGCCGGTGCGCTCGAAAATGCTCCTGAAAAGCCGGGACCATCGGAGGGATGCCGCAAGGTGCGACCACTCCTGCAACGCGTGCGCGATGCACAGGTTCTCGTTTGCGCAGCCGTCACCCCGGGCACAGGGCTCAAGGTCTTTGTCTGGATCGATGTCCTGCGGTCTTTTGTTGAAGAAATGGGTGAGCAGGGCGGCAAGCCGTGGCGCGGCGTCGCCCGAAGGGTGTGCAATCGCGCGCAGAAGCGCGTGCAAGTCGCGCGCCATGGCCGACTGGAACACACCTTCCATCTTGTACTTGACTGCCGGGATGCCTTCGTCCTGAAAACGCTCCAGGAACGGTTCGGCGAGATGATGCGCCTCAACGATCACGGCGAAATCCTTATAGTCAAGCTTCACCTCCGTCCATGTTTCGCCGTTCGGGACGGAAACGGCGCTGCCTTTGAGTGCCCGTATGACCGCAGCCGTATTTTCCGCCATCTGCCAAATGCGTTGAGATGCATTTCCTTCGAGCGCCATCACCTGCACGGGCGGTCTGGTGAGCGGATGCGCGGGTTTTTCACGCCCGGCGGCTGTGGCAAGGCCTCCGCCCTTTCCTGTTGACGGATACGAAATGGTATCGGCGCCGCAATCGAATCCGAACCAATCCTCTCCCAGGGCGCCCCCGGAATCCCTGCGGCCAAGGATCGAATTGTATCCGTCAATCATTTCCGGAAGCGAACGGTAATTGGTCTCGAGCGAATAGGCGATGCCGCGGTGTTCGACAATCACCTTTTTTGCCTGCAGATAGCTTTGAACGTCTGCGCCCTGGAACGAGTAGATGGACTGCTTCGGGTCGCCGACGATAAAAATGCGGGGGCCGTCTTTTGCGCAGTCGTCAAGGAAGATGCTCCGGAATATCTCCCACTGCAGAATGCTGGTGTCCTGGAACTCGTCGATGATGCCGTAGCGCAGCCTGTCGCGAAGCGACCGCACGAATTCCGGGCTGCGGGCCACGGCGCGGCGCATCAGGCGCAGCATGTCGCCGAACGAGAGAAGTCCCTGCCCGCGCTTGACGCGGTTCCACCGCTTTGCCAGAATTTCCGCGGCGTCGCAGACAAGGGCAAGAATAATTTTCCCCAGAATTTCCTGCAAGGAAATCACGCAGCCGTGATTCTGTACGACGTCAAACGCCTCGCCGAGCCTCTTGCCGGAAGGGGTCTTCTTGAGAGCCGCATCACAGATGTTCGTGCTTCGCAGTGTGCCGTTTTTGTCGGGTTTCTTGAATTTGGAAATGGCGGCAACCCAGACGGGATCAATGATGCCGCCGCCGTTGGCGACCTGCCGCGCCCTGCGCCGTGTCGATTCCAGCGATTGTACTGCGTTTTCGTGGAAACCTGCAGAAGGCTTGAAGGTGTCGATGGCTTTTTCCAATTCCCGCAGCGCGTCGACGAAGCTCTCAAGCGTTCCCTCAACATCACGTTCATATCTTCTGCGCAAGTCTCCAAGCGATTCTCCTGCAATGATGCTTCTGTCAAGCACTGCATGGTCATCGTCGAGCAGCTTTTCTGCAGTGTCACGAATAAGCCCGAAGTGCTTTTCCTCCAGCGCTTCCCCCTGCTGCGCAAGCAGCGACAGGGCCCAGGGAATGCAGGCGGCCTCGTTTTGCCAGTCGGTGCGCATCGACTCGCGCAGCGCATGTTCGAGGCCCTCGCCGTCATCGGCCATCTCGGTGGAAAAATGCACGCCGGTCTCGAACGGCCACGTCTGCAGGAGCCGCAGGCACACGCCGTGAATGGTGCCGATGAGCGCTTCGTGCAGGTTGCTACGGCAGTCTTCCAGGTGACGCACAAGCTCGGGTTGGGGCGGCGCGGTTTTGCCGAGTTCGCCCAAACGCTTTTCAATCCCTTCACGAATCCGTCGCTTGAGTTCGCCCGCGGCTTTCTCGGTGTAGGTGACAAGAAGGATTTCCCGAATGTGAATGTACCGCTCCCTGTCGTGTGCGGCCGGATCCTTCAGCTCCAGAATTCTCAGCGCCATTGCCACGATGGTGTAGGTCTTACCCGTTCCCGCGTGCGCTTCGATGACGCCGTGGCGTGAAAGGTCTATGTCGCCGGGACTTTTGAGAACGGTTATGTCATTCATGGACCCACCTCTCAAGCATGGGGCCGAAGCGGGCTTTTGCAAGACCGCGCAGTTCCGGATCGTCCGCCTGGGGTACGCGCGCGTCAACAAGCGAAAATGCCTCTTGGTAGCAACGATACTTTGTATGCCTACTTTCGAGCTCTTCCGAAAGCGCATCTGCGGTCACGTTATTCCAGTCGTCTTTGTAAAGCACCTGGACCGATGCAAAAGGCAGGTGGTCGCTGCATCTGTCAACCAGCATGGTTTGCAGCAGGGCCGTAAGCCATGCCTTTATGTCGTGGTCGCCTTCGCAGTTCTCCTTCATGTCTGCGCAATCAACTCCGGGCATCCTGCTTTTCCCCTCACCCCGGTTGAGCTGGACAAGCGAGATGTTGAGGCCGTCGCTGTTGTCCTTTCCGGTAATCCATTGCAAAACGCCGCTCAGCCACAGGCCAGGGTTGTCCGCGGCATTGCCATCCTTTTTGAAGTCGACAAGGGCAACGCAGCCGCAGGCTTTTTCCGGTTTTCTCGGAACAAGCGCCAGACCGTGCCTGCACTCGATGAGGCATGCCGCGCCGCTCCGCAAGGTTAGGCGAAGTTCGCCGGATGCGCCCGCACGTCCCAGCGACAGGTCGGTATTGACCGCGAGAACATGATCGGGAAATTGTTTCCTGAGCCGAAACGTTGCTTCGGCGCAAAGGACGGCCCATTGCAGAAGCTTCTGCCGCTCCATGCTCAGAAATTGCGCTTCGGGAGAATTGCCTGACGCCACATGGTCGGCGTACTCTCGCGCTGCAATCGCCTGCGCGTGCTCCGTCAATTGCTCAAGACCGCAAACCTCGTCCTTTTTCTCGGGCGGGAACACTCTTTGGAGAAGCTCCTTCCAGATGTCCTTCTCAAGCGACGAGACTCCCAAAGCGCCCGATTCCAGCGGCTCGTCCGATGCGTCGGCCGTGGCAGGCTCCTCGTCGATCTCGATGCCGAGCGTTCTTGACAGATGATATTCAAGCGGATTGGCGAAGAACTTCCGCAGGTTGAAAATGTTTGTCCGAAGTGCGGCAGCGGAAGAAACCGGCGGAATTCCGGAGGCCGCCTGCACACGCGGAAGATCGTGGCGGTGCAGCGTGCGGCCCGGCTCTGCGGCAAGCCGCGCCAGCGAAAGTCCGACCGGGTCCCAGGTTCCGTGCGGCCGGCCGCTCCTGCAAATGTCGTCGAGCGATTCGTGGACGATCCAGGGAATGTCCCTGCGGCTGTTCACCGCCGGTGTCTGGTGCGCAAGATACGCCTCGAGCTCAAGCACCACGCTTGACGGCTGCAAATCCTGCTCCTTCTGCATGTCGCGCGACACAAACGACAGCACGAGCCGTTCACGCGCAGCGTGAAGGAGTTCCAGAAACGCGAAACGGTTGTCGCGCACCGGGTCCGAATCGCCCATGATGCGCCGGTGCGCGAGCAAGTCCCAGCTGGGCCTGTCCGCCGTGCCGGGGAATGCCGTTGCGCCGAGCCCTGCGGCAAAGACCACTCTGTGCGGCACGATCATGGCCGGCCGCAAAGGCGCAAACGTTATGCCTCCGGTCCACGCGGCCGATCCGCCGGCAAGCTCGCCGGGCAGGCAGGATGCGGCAAGGGCGAGAACCTCCCGGAACATGCCGTTGCCGGAGGAGAGCGAAGCGCGCTGAAACGGCAAAATTGACTGAAGGGAATCGAGAAATTCCCGAAGCACCCTCGCCTCGGCGCGGGCGTCTACAGCGCCCGCGTCTGCAGCGCCCGCGTCCACAGCACCGCTGTCGGGGATGGTGCCGAACCAGCGCCGGGTAATCTCCGTGAGCACAGCGACAGGGGCGCCGTCTCCGGCCTCCGCGGCGGTTTTAAGGCCGGCGCAGTCGCGGTGAAGCTGCTCAACGGCAAAGCAAAACTTCTCCAGTCTGCCGCGTTCCGCGGTGTCGAAGTCGCGATAGGGAGGAATACGGGCCGGACCATCGTCCTTGTTGTCAAGAAGCAGGTAGTCAAGCTCCACGGGCCCGGCCGCCAGGTCGCCGACAAGCATGCGTGCCATGCCGAGCTCAAAGGTATGGGCGTCGCTCGCCGCCTCGCCGACATCGCCCATCTGTTCGCGGTGGGCGCGGTCGAAACCGCGAAAGATGCCCAGCGCCTCTGCCCAGCGTTCCCAGGCGTTGATGTCTTCCTCGGAAATTTCCAGGCTGGCTCGAACGATCGGGTTGTCCAGAAACGAGAAAACCCGGGGCCGGTCGAACGGTCCGGCCGCGAGTTCGAGAAAAACGCGCATTCCCTGGGAAAAAACGCTGTCGCTGCCGGGCGCGGCGAGAATACTAAAAGGGATGTGGCCTGGCTCGCCGGGACGGAATGCGCCGAACACGCGCTGGATGTGCGCCGCGTATTCGGCTGGGTTGGGAAGGTAGACCACCGCCTCGTTGAGCGTGTCGATTTTCCCCGCGCTTACCATATCGAGAATCTGTTCACGCAGTTCCTCGATTTCACGGCCGCGGTCCGGGCAGGCGAGCATGAGCAGCGAGCCGTCGGATGTCCATCCGTGTTTACATTTAGGTAAATCGCTCTGGCCGCGCAGAAGCGAGTACTGCGCGGCTTTAAGCAGCGTGGCCGGCGTTTCTCCGGAATCCGCCCAGCCCGGGCTGTGATACTCGAAGTTCCACTGCGCCTGCGGGCACCACAAGAATATGTTTTCCTTTCCCGCCTCGCCCCACAGCTCAAGGAGCGGGTGGTCGTCCGGCAGGTTCGCAAAGTCAAGGTTCTCCTGTTTGTAATCGTCCGGCCCACGCGTGGCAATGGCCGCGTCCTTCTTTGCGGAATCGGATTTCCACGAACGCCGCACGCTGCGGCTGCGCCGCGTGTCGACGTCTTCCCAGAACTCGGCGCACGGGTTGGTGAGAAAGACATCGAGCGTGACCTTGTCCATCTGGGAGATTTCGACAAGCACGTTGCGGTGGAAGTGGCTTACCTTGGTGACGCCGAACAAAAAAATGTTCCTTGGCGAAACAGCCCACGGCCCGTTTGGCAGGCCTTTTTCCCTGCGCAACCGGTAGAGGCGCGGCAGGGACAGAAGGTGAGCGCCGTCCTGCGCTGACAATGAAATAAATTTATCGGCCCTGCGGTAAAGGTCTTTCTGCCATTGTTCGTGATTACTGCTGTCTTTGGCATAATTCGTTCCGGACAGCCAGCACGCGTCAATGCCGCGGGACCGCCACGTGTGTTTTGCCTCGTCCCAGACGCTCGGCCTGTTGAACTCGTATTCGAGGAACTGGCGGGCGATCCTGGAAGAAAGCTGCACGCGCTTGAGCGGGTCCGGGTCATTATCGTCCTGCGCCTCGAGATAGTTGCGCAAAGGCCCGTAGATTTCCTCCTGGAGAAGCTGTTTGTCAAGAAGGCCGAACACCACATGTCCGAGACGCTCCACGTCGAGCAGTTCCATGTCCGCATCGGGCGAGAGCGCGCTCCACAGAAAGCGCTCAAGCGTCTGCATTTCGAGGTTTGCTACGCATCCGAGCGGGGAAGGCCCATCACTGTTTTCGCCGGAAGGCACTCTGCCATCGGCAAGACGCATGCGGAGCCATTTACCGAGTGCCGGGCTGGGCACGATCACGTCAGGCGGGGCAAAAGGGTCTTTCCACACCTGCCGCAGGTCCGAAAGGAGCACCGGGACAAGATTGTCCAGAGACGGGGCGAAGTGGAGAAGAAGCATGGATGAATCGGCTTTCTGGAAACCACAGGGTACAATCCTAAAATAGTATTAACCTCTCGAAGGTCGTCCAGCTCTTGGTCTTTGGATAGCAAGGCCGCATATATGATTCAACCTCCCCCACCGGGGAGGCTTTTGACGGATGAGATGCAAAGTCGAGCAAATGGATGGTATACTTTGAAGGTGAAATTGGAAGGGATTGAGGAAGGGGATCGACCAGCCTGGCGTAATGCAGATGCAGGCTTGAATGGATACAATATCCTTGCTTCACAACTGCCGCTCCAAGGGTGCGCGCAACGGGTGCTCCGGTCTTGCCACCGGCCCAACCACGCCGCACCCCGCGAAGCTCCCAAAGGCATTTAATTCTTTATATTAATTGTGGAAGTCAATTGTCAGGCAAATACCATATCAATTGCGAAGCAGCGGGGCGCCCAAAGTCTTTTCTTGCTATGCCAATTCATAATGGAGGATCAAATGAAACAAACGCTTCCTCTCCTGTTCATCACCTCATTCCTGGCCGGAATCCTCATTGTCAACATCTCATCCGCCGAAAATATCTACGTCGCCCAGACCAGCCAGGGCACCGGCGACGGCAGCAGCGCGGCCAATCCGCATGATCTTGCCTGGATCAATGCCGCGGCGAACTGGGGGAGCGGCGCGGGAAAGATTGGACCCGGTGATACCGTGCACCTGTGCGGGACGTTCGCAATTGCTCTCAACGGCTCGGGCCTGGTCGTGCATGGAAGCGGCACTGCGGGAAGTCCCATTACAATCCGGTTTGAGCCCGGCGCTGTTTTCCAATCGCCGGCGTTCAACAACGACCCGGGGTTTGCGGGCGGGGCCATCTTTTCTAGCGGCAATTCATGGCTGGTGATCGACGGCGGTACCACGGCGCAGGGGAGCCCCAGCGGCATCATCGAGAACACCGACAACGGGACCACGCTCAACAACCATCAGTGGAGCCTGGGCCTGGCCATGTACAACTGCGACAATTGTGAAGTAAAGAACCTGATCATCCGCAACGTGTATGTCCATACGTCAACCAGCGATGAGAACGACATGGACGGCAACAACGGGCTGGTGGTAAGCGGGAGCAACTGGCGGGTGGACCACAACGTGTTCCACGACATCCGCTGGGCGCTGTCGCACGGCTACAACGCGGGCGACACGAACAACGAAATCGACCACAACGAGTTCTACAACATCGACCACGGCTTTACTCTTGCGAGCGCCACCACGGGCACGGCGAAAAACGATTACTTCCACGACAATTACGTCCACGATTACTCCAACTGGGACACACAGAACAACATGTTCCATCACGACGGCATCCACTCCTGGAATTCCGCGCTGCTCAGCGGAGGGACGAAGTGGGGATCGTTTACCGGCCTTTACGTTTACAACAATCGTTTCGACGGGGATTGCGGCGGGAACTTCAACGAGCACATCTTTCTGGAGGGAGGGTATGACAACACCGGCCGCACGCCCTGGACGCAACTCTTTTCCACTCCCAACGCGTTTATCTACGGCAATCTGTTCCGGTGCACCGACAACCCGCCGCGCACGCACATTCTGTTCGGGGTGACGGGCCCGGCCGTTATCTTCAACAACACCATGATCGGCAACGACCCCGAGGCGGGCGCGAGCGTGTTCTGGTTCGGCGGCGCGGGGCTGGGCGGCGTCTCGGGGCTCCCGCAAGTCAACTCGTCTGGGCTGGACATCCGCAACAATCTTTCCAGCGGCGAGAACACGCTTATCGGAGGGTCTGCGTCGGACACCTGGACCCACTTGCCCGACCACGAGTTCTACGGGTATTACACCAATTCCTACAACGCCTTCTGGGGGTTCGGGGTGGATGTGAGCAACTTTACAACATGGAAATCAGCCTGCAACTGCGATGCGAATTCCATGGCAGACCCCGGCCCCCTCACCATTGTGGATGCCAACGGGGTGCCGGTGAGCGGTTCCTGGCTTGTCGGCCACGGCCAGAACATGTTTGACGCGGGCTACGCGCTGCCGGGCATGGGCGTTGACATTAACGGAAAGGCCCGCCCGGCGGCAGGCCAGGGGAACTGGGACGTGGGCGCGTATCAGTACACTGCAGCGGGAATAAAGGGTGCATTCACTCCAGGCGCCAACAGACGCCATTTCGCATGGGCGATGCTGCCGAATCCGGTCAAGGTGGCACAATTAAGCAGGTTCTTGCGCAACAATGGCAATGCAGCGGTTTACGATTTGTCAGGCAGACGCATGGATGTCAATACTCTCTTCCAACCCGGGGTATATCTTCTGAAAGAGATCGGCGTCACCGCGTTTCAAAGAGTTATTGTGGTACGATAGCTTTGTGTCTCAACTACTCTTCGTGGGTGCCGCCACAGCAATGCATGGTTTTGCGGCTGCTTTGTCAAGGCGGCCACCCAGGAGGGGGTGTGCCCCCGGATCGCCGTCGACGCTGCATTTTGACGATGGGGTTGTACGGCGACGGAAGCCGGGGGCCAGGGGGACACCTCCCCCACCAAGAAGACATTTATTTAAACGAGCCTTATTGTGGCAGATCCACCCTGTCCATGGTAAGCCGCTGGGAACGGGAGGAATGCCTGAGCCTGCGGAGGGCTTTTTGTTTGATCTGGCGAATTCGTTCGCGGGTGAGGTTGAACCGCAGGCCGATTTGGTCAAGGGTGAGCGCTATTTCCTCGCCGATGCCGAAATAGAGCTTGATGACCTCTTTCTCGCGGCAGGCGAGGGTGTCGAGGATCCGGTTGATCTCCAAATGGAGCGAAATCTCCATCATGCAGTTGTCGGGAAGCTCCTGGTTTTCGTACTGAAGCAAGTCGAGGCGATTGTTGTCTTCACCCTGCAGGAGCGGAGCGTCGAGCGATACGTGGGTGTTGCCGATCCTCGTGGTTTCCCAAACTTCTTCTGTGTCAATTTCAAGCTCGCGCGCGATTTCCTCCATGGTGGGTATCCGGCGATATTGTTGTTCGAGCTTGCGCTGAGCCTTGCCGATCTTGTAGATGGTGCCCACCCGATTGAGGGGAAGCTTGACAATACGCGACTGCTGGGCCAGCGCCTGCAGAATTCCCTGGCGTATCCACCACACCGCATAGGAAATGAACTTAAAATTCTTTGTTTCGTCGAACCGCTGGGCAGCCCGGATGAGGCCGAGGTTTCCCTCGTGGATAAGATCGGAAAGGGGCAGGCCCTGGTTCTGATAATTGCGGGCCACCGAAACGGCAAACCTGAGATTTGCCTTCACCAGTTTTTCGAGCGCGTTCCTGTCTCCCTTGTGGATGCGCCGGGCCGTCTGGGCTTCCTCTTCGGCGGGAAGGGTTTTGTTCTTGCCGATTTCTTTGAAATAAAGGGCGAGGGAATTTTCTTCCGGAAGGACCTGGGATTTCTTCATCGTATCCGATCTTGCCGTGATGGGGGCGGCCGTGAGGCAATCAGACAATAAAAAAGTTTTTTTGCATTTCGAGAAAGCACCCCTGATAAATATCAAGTGGAATGGAGGTGCCTATCCCTTGAGATGGTCTCTCCAATTGCCGACTCTGTTCTCGGAACCGCATTTGTAACAAACCAATGTTACCTCATCGCCGACAAACTGTCTGATTGGTTGTCCTGCAGGCTGTGGACTATCAGTAAATCGTGCCTTGTAGTTTTCCGTTGCGCTGACCGAACGCCCGCATTTCGGGCATTTCAATTGTCTGGAGGCGAGGGCCGCCAGCAGTTCAAGGTTCGGACTGGTGCCCGTGCCGGTGACGCCGAAGTTTCGAAATGTTGCCAATCGATACGCTTCGTCTTTTGATACCGCGTGGTACGTGGGGTTGTCGGACAGCCAGGCCTTCACCAAATTATCAAAAGGCAAGTCGCTTGCGGGGAAAATAACACAAGCTTCGGGATCAACAGATACGCAGGGACTCCCCACATTCATGAATTCCATCCTTCATATCAATATATGTGGGGCCGGTGATGGCGATCGAAGCCGAAGGTCGAAAGAGAATTATTTCGACCGTTTGCGCAGGTAGTCAACAAGGGATAGTACGTCGGGAATTGGAAGGTTCAACACTCTGAAAAGCGTATTCCGGGAAATCCCTTGCGGAATCCATGCCCGGTGCACCGCCGTCACCATGGTTTTGCACCCGTGAGGGAACGACCGGGGATTATCTGGACGCCCGCATTTTAGGTCACGATTTCTTCCATGGGCACGGCGCCGGGCGCCAGCGAGAACCCTTCATACGCCGCGCAATCCAGACGGAGCGTGTTATTCCGATACCATAAATTGCTCAACAGGGTAATAAAAGGATTGCGCATCTGACAAATGCTGCCGTAAACACGGCGCAGAATCCCGGCATAGGTATAGAAGGAGCGGTAACACGCCTCTTTTTCGGCCAACATTTCGCTCCACGTAAGGTGGTTATAGCGGGCGACGGGAAAGGTAAGGGTATAGTATCTCCAATCATGGGGAAAACTCTTGAGAGTGATACGGCCCGCTGCTTCCATTTCATCCCAGAGTCGAGTGCCCGGGAGCGGAGTAAGAAACATGACATTGAGCGCATCCAGACCGTAATGCTTCGCGGTTGCGGCGATCTCTTTGCCGATGTGTTTTTTGTCAATATCGAGACCGATAATGAACGATCCGACTACGGCGATGCCGTGGCGGTGAATGCGCCGGATCCCGGCTTTTATTTCATGGAGCTTGCGGATATTGAACGGCTTGTGGATTTCCTTGAGTCCTTCCGCCGATATCGATTCGAATCCGATGAAAACGCCGACACAACCGGCCTTGGATGCAAGGGTCAGGAGTTCCTCATCGTCGCCGAAATTGATGGTGACCTGCGCTATCCACTTTTTGCGGACCCCCGAATCGATTATCGCATGCAAAAGTTCCTTGGCGCGTGAGATGTGGTCTGTTCGTGTGCCGATGAAGTTGTCATCGACGATAAGAACCAATTTTTCACGGATCGACCGGTATTCCTGAACGACATGGGATATCGGGCGGTGCCGGTAGTGCCTCCCGTTAAACACGGTAACGCTGCAAAAATTACAGGAGAGAGGACATCCGCGAGTGGTCTGGATCGAGCCGAACTTATACCCGGAAGGCAATAAATCGTGTCGTGCGATCGGCGCCGCGTTCAGATTGATTTGCGTGCCGTTGTAGACCGGCTTAAGCACTCCTTTCCCAAAATCATCGATGACCGTTTGCCATACGCTTTCGGCCTCACCGGTGACGACGGAATCGACCCACCCGGCCGCTTCGGACGGGCGCATGGTCGCATGAATACCCCCCATCACCACGGGAATTCCCCGGCTTCGGAACTCCTTCGCCAGGTCGCAGGCCCGATCGGCCTGCGATGTAAACGCCGTAATGCCGACCAGATCGGGAGCAGGCATAGTTGTGTAATCGGGCGGTTGTATGTTTTCGTCAATAATAACCGTTTCCCATTCACGCGGCGTCAACCCGGCAACGATCAAAAGGCCCAGAGGCTTCCAAACGGTATATTGATTCCACCGATTCAACTTACTTTTAACAACGCTCACGAGCGGGTTATAGGGATTGATCAGATAGAGGCGCTTTTTGTCCACAATGGGTAGGTATTTCAATTTTTTGAAAGTGGAAAATACGGCAAGGATTTTTCCCTGGCAGTTGACGAAATTCCCGACCTTTCAACAGTTTCGCCCATCCTGTTCGCGGACAAGCTGTGCATAAAATAACGACATTTGCGGACAAAAAGCAAGAAGAAATGCTCCTTGTGGTTGGGTCTGCTGCCGCGTCTCAATTTCATTTTTCAAGTGGTGCTCGGAATCGGTCGCCCCATTGGCGGGATTATTCCGGAGGTATTGACAAATAACATTATTGGATTTGTCGTCACGGATGATATGATCGTAATAATTGCGTTGCCGTATTGCGTTGATTTGTTTTGTGGTT
>CAVWBU010000047.1:0-230001 GCA_963753345.1 uncultured Fibrobacterota bacterium | reverse complement strand
AGGATGGATACTACATTTGGACGCCTCATTTTCGTAGCGTAGCCATTTTTCAAAATCGTATCCATTATTTGTTAATTATCAATAATTCTCTTTTCTTCCACGGAAGTTTCTCAATAGCATTGTTAATTTTGTGTGCGATTTTTAATAGTCTCAATACGTATTTGTTCCAATAAGTTGCCGCCCAGAGAGGAAATTTTATTGCTGGAACAGTCACCAACCAAAAAGAAGGATACATCCCGAACACTCTGCACAGCACGCGGAACTTATCTTCCTCAACAAAGGGCGATCCCTCTGATTGTGTTCGCAATAGCAAAAGGTGGTATGGAAAAAAGCGTCGAAGAAGTGCTCTGTTAATCACCTTAAAATATCGCATTTCTGCGCCTTTCATTACCAAAAATTTGAATATTCTATTAATGTTGACCGCAAACACTTGACATAGTTGATACCCACCGGTGTTACTCGCTTTCCCCGCAATCAAATATTCCTTGCTATAAGCATTCGTATGCGCCCTCAAGACCGCTGGAAGAATCCAACTTAGTTGCGGCAAATTAGTACCTACAAAAAGCGAAGGGTCGATCGAATCCGCAAGCAGAGATTTGTTGACGATGTTAGAGGATAAAAACGTAATGTAATAGTTTACTTTTTCGAGAAACCTTTCGTGACTTGTGCAAACAACAAAGCCCTCCTCGCTATCCCCCGGGATTTCCGTCATATAGTTCGTCTTGTAACCAAAGGCCCTGAGGAAAATTACACCGTATTCCCCTCTTTTGAGTACATGTAGTATCTTGTTCAAAGAATTGTCTAATAGAACATCGTCGTCGCCTAAAATCAGTACATATTTGCCTTTTGCCATCTTATAACATTGGATCACATTTAGCTCAGCGCCAATGTTTTGAGAATTCCGGAGGTGCGTAATTGGGATGCCAGAAGCGATAATTTCGTTAATAACCACCTCTGTTTGATCTGTTGAATTATTATTAGAAACGATTACTTCTATTGGCTGGATAGTATGATTGAGTTGCTTGCATATCTGGGACAAACATAGCTTAAGGTAGGATGCTCTGTTATAGGTGGGAATAGCTATCGATAAGAGAAATTTATCTTCTGGTTTCTTGTTAACGATTGGTAGCATAGTCTTTATGGGAATAAATGTTTCTCCAGTTAGTGAAGACCCTCCAACAAGGCACTACCATTATCCAACCAATGCAGGTATAACATAGTACCATGATAAATGCTGACTTAAATACTCCCATGCAAATACACGCTGATCCTGCCGTCAATATCGCACAGGTCAAAGAAAGAATCATATAAGGTTCTTTTTTAAACGACCGAAGAAAGATTGCCCAATTATTAATTATTATCGTTGGCGGGATATACAGGAGAAGAATCAGGACCTCGGTCATTGATAATATGCGGTTGCTCCAGCGCATGACTGGAAATAGGAAAAAGCAACATACATAAGCAAACGTTCCAACGATAAGCAAAATTAGGAGACTTTGTCGTTGTATCGTATTGAGCAGTATTTCCATTTTTGAAACCTCCATCTGAGAAGCAAGAGCATTAAATTCCGGTAATTTATTGCTTCCCCAGATCAATGCTATTCCTTGAACTGCGCCGGTGAGCGCAAGAGTCATTCCTAATTTACCTCCAACCGCCGTACCGGCAAAATATGCCGTAATTGGAATTAATGCCTGGAAGATAAAATACCCCGAAAGCGCACTTATAGTGTAGCGCCACTGATAGGGAAGCATTTCACGGAACCAATTAATCTCAAGCTCCGGTTTATAATTGAGTATTTGATGCCAGAAGGATTTCTTAAGAGCGACATAGAATACAGTGGATAAAACAATATTCGTCAGGCTGCCAATTGCCAACGCCCAGAGTTTCCAACCAAAAGAAAGAGTTACCCATAGTAAAATGTTGCCCCCAACCATGCCAATTAAAGATACCTTTTGAACAAATGCGACTTTTCTGCAGCCCATTTGTATTGCACCGAATAATGTAACTAATAGGGCGAAACCTCCTGAAAGAGAATATAAAATCCACGCAAATAAGAATGAAGCTTGAAGGGCCAATCTCGAAATAAAAAGGGTGCCGAGGGCGGTCAATAAAATCGCCGCCGAAACAACAAGAATGGAATACAGTTTGAATGAAAATCTTATTAGGGAAACAAAGCGATCTTTGTATACACAAACGCCGTCGAATTCCCCATTCGATTTTTCTGTAAGATGAGCAAATTCATGGCTTACATACTGCGTAATAATAGCAGTAAATCCAAGCTCTGCAAAAATGGTAAGGGCCCCGAGGCTTTGAAATGTGTACCACAATCCTTGTTCTTCAAGGCTGAGGTATTTTGCAATAAAATATATGGTAACTGGCGCTCTAAGCAAAGACCAGGCCCGCAATACAATGGCATATGAATTTGCCTTGTCGAGACCTAATAATTTGCAACAACTATCGACTATTGACGAATGGCGCAATATGTCGGTTGCGATCTGCAAAAAAGCAATCCTGTTGTTCTTTAGAAAAATACCAATTTACCGACAATTTGCTTGCTATGAACGCTTTACACAATACAGCCGAATGCGGATATAGACCCTACGCAGCCAGCCGTTTTATTTCCTTAAAATGCGTTGTCCCATGCAAGAAAAAGAAGTTAGTGTCCGCTGATTTATCGTCCATTAGGCAAAATCGTTTCAACCTGCCATTTCGTACCGTGTAGCAATTGTAACCAAGATTACTAAACAGATTGATTATCTGGTTGGGATGATAATCAAATTTTGCAGCCCATTTTCTCAACATTTCCGTAACGACAATCGGCTTGCATCGTTTTAATGTTTCAATACCACCTTGGAAAACAAATAATTCGCCTCCCTCAACATCAACTTTCATAAAGTCCGGTCTAATCTTTGACGCCATTACTACATTATCCAACGTTCGAACCTTGCACTTGATTTTCGTGGCCGTTTTCACATTTGAAAGATTTGCCATCGACGCATTTCCGGATCCCTCCGGATAATAGTAAAAATCAACATCTTTGTCTTCATTCGATAACCCATAATTATGCAAGGCCGCACATCGAACTTGATTAAGAATGATATTGCGTTTTAAGATTTCAAAAGTATTAGGGATCGGTTCAAATACATGTAATCTTATCTTTTCAATTAACTTTGACAAATTTATTGCATACCAGCCTGCATTGCCTCCAATGTCAAGAACGGTGAAATTCGACTTAATGAGTTTTCTCATCATTTTCAGTATTTCAATCTCATAATCTCCGAAATTTATAATCTCAATCGGGATGATCCTTTTGTCAAGAGGCACAACAACCATTTTGATACTGCTCCGTCGGGTCGTCATTGTGATTTCGCGGTCGTTTATCTCGATGTTTTTGATGTCAGTATGTTTAATGAACCCCATATAATCAAACAATATGGAATGATTTTCATACATTTTGTCAATATATTCTCGTTTGGAAAGACTGCCATTCTTGAACGCCTTTCCAATTTCTACAAGTTTCATAAAAAACTCCTTATTGTTCTGTGAAATCCTTCAGCAATACTAAAATAAGGCTGCCATCCAAGTTTCATAATTTTTTCTATAGAAGGACAATTCCTGACAATCTTGCTCTGCAAATACCCAGTTTGTTTTTCTCCTGGCCTTTGAATAACCTGTAACCCCAGCTCGGGAAATAAAGAAACCAGCAAATGAGCTAGATCGATAATACTTGTTTCACCTTTATCATTACCGACGTTATACGCTTGATTGTTTTCACCTTTTAGTAATACTGTAAAAAAGCCTATGGTTGCATCTGCCAGATAGCAGAATGCCCTTCGGGCAAGGCCATCACTTTTCATTATAATGTTCCGTTTATTGACAATATCACTGACAAAATCCGCGAATACACGTCCATCATCAAGCGCCATTCCTGGACCATAGGTATGAAACGGCCTCACAATTTTGGCGTTAACTCCGAATTGATAAGCCCAAGAAACGCACATGGTCTCGGCAATTCGCTTACTTTCCGCGTAGCAGCTTCGCACGTTCGTCGGGTCAATAAAGCCGAAAAAGTCCTCTGGTGTAGGAATTCTATCTTCAGGAACCTGCCCGTATACTTCTCCGCTGCTAAAATAAAGAAACGTATTGATGTGCTTGATGCGAGCAAGTTCAAGGAGGTTGTAGGTCCCCAAGACATTGGCTTTTAAAGTCCCGACTGGATCACTACCAAAATATTTTGGACTAGCTTGGCTCAGCGGCATGTACTATAATATCAATTTTTTCATCATACTGCACTGGTGCACATACGTCCTGCACAAGAAAATGGAGATGCTTGTCGTTTTGGTATTCGGAAAATCTCTTTTGAGCTTTTTGTCGATCGCGAACCAGACCGATTACCTCAATATTCATGTCGTTGGTGCGGTTTAGATTCAGCAAGGTTTCAACCATATAGGCCGGAAGAAAGCCGTTTGCCCCGGAAATCAGAACTGTCCTATTGTTTAGTTGACTCCACGGCAAATTGGCAGCACAAATAAAATCCAAATCCTCTTGTATTATTTGACTTATCATTACATTCAATCCGACTAGTCAAATGAAAAGCGTGTCATGACTTAGAACTGTTTATCCTAGACATGTAGTGCCCTATACCATCTTAATGTCCGTTCAACAGCATCACTAATGCCAACAGTGATGCTCAACCCCAGCTCCTCTTCGGCCCGGCTTACATCCGGAACAAAAACGGATCGATGAGATGATGTTTGCAGCGAGATGTTCGATCGGATAGCGGGTTTTACGGGAAACAGCGATGCTATCTTTTCCGCAGTTTCAAGCAAGGTGATCCCCTCCGGACTGCCAATATTATACGCGTGTCCGGAAATGCCGCTGTCCAATATCCTTAATACCCAGAAGGCCATATCACTCGGGTACATGTAACTTCGCACCGTCTGACCATCCCCGAGAATCCGGATGGTATCGCCGTTGAGGCTGTCGCGGATAAAATTGTTTATGGCCCATGGCCGATCTAATAGTTGATACGGACCGATAAAAGCAAACGGACGGATTGTGACAATTTCCAGTTTATATTGCGTCCGGAAAATGCTGCAGAGGGTTTCGGCATATCGCTTGGCTTCTGCATAAACCGATATTCCCGTATTGCAATCAGGGCCGCCAATAAAACTTTCTGAAATCCTCTGAATGGTGAGTGGCTGCGGTCCATAGATCAGGCCAGAGCTGACGTTAATAATCTTTTTGAGGTTCGGCAATCTGAGAGCGGCGTCAAGTACGGCGGAAACGCCGTTAACGATTACCCGTGCCACCCGCAATGGATCCGTAGCATGTAGCCGGTTATCAGGACTCCCGGCCGCATGTATGATCATGCTCACTTCCGACGGTACTTCAAAGAGGCTGGTTATGTCGCGGGGAAGCAAGGTTACATCTTTTCTCATTGCGAGATGCGGAGCTTTTTCGCTGAAATTATAAGCGCGCTCCGACAGGAGCATTAATTTAATATCGAAATGATAGTTGTCATTGAGGAAGGCAATGAGTTCCGTCAGCCAGGTGCCGAAGAAGCCGGTACCTCCGGTAACAAGAATGCACTCGTTTTTGAGGCGCGAGAGCATTTCAACAGAGGAATGTTCAATAACTTCATGGCAGTCTTTTTGAATTATTTCTTGTTGTTCGCTTCTCATTTTTTACCCGTTGTGTCGGATTTGAGCTGCATCGCGACTTCTATGATAATATCTTCCTGACCGGCAACGACCCTGCGGCGACCCAGTTCAAAAAAAATATCCCGCGGATTGACTGCGTACTCTATCGCAACTCGGTTGACATGCGGTGCAAATCCGGAAAACACTCCTGCAAGCCCGCTGATGATACTTGTTGATTTTATGGTCGGTATTTCCCGAATGAGTTCTTTCTCGGCGATTTCGGCCGCATCAAGAATTCCATAAAGTTCAATTTCTGTGTTGTAACCCACTTTTTCAAGAACGGCCACCAGTACCTCTATCGGAGTGTTGCCGGCGCCGGCCCCAAATCCCCGTGCCGTACCATCAAGTATGAGCGCGCCGGAATCAGCGGCAACAATCGAATTGGCGACGGAAAGACCAAGGTTATTATGACCATGAAATCCAACCGGAATGGAAAGAGTCTCAGTCAAAGTACTGATTCTCTCTTCTACATCCCCGGGCAAATACGCACCTGCAGAATCCATGATAATGACCGCTTCGGCACCATAGGACTCCATTTTTCGACATTCTTCGAGAAGAACCTCCTTTGATGCCATGTGGCTCATCATCAGCACCCCATATGCTTCTTTACCGCGTTCACGGACATAGCTGATATGTCGTTCCGTTGTATCCGCTTCAGTACAATGCGATGCAACGCGAATGACATCGACGCCAAGATCTATAGCCAGACTGAGATCGCGATTAATAGTGGCAAAGCCTGGAATAACATGAATGCCAAGTTTGCTCTTTGTCAAATTCTTGCGGGCAATCTCGAGCATTTCCTTGTCGGAAAGCAGACTTTCTCCCACCTGCAATGACGAAGCTCCTATTCCGTTCCCATGACCGACCTCGACTATCGGTATGCCTGCTTTATCTGCAGCAGCTGCATATAAAGCGATTTGCGCGGCAGCAATTTTGTGCTGCACAGCATGTGATCCATCGCGCAAAGTCGGATCACTGATCATTATTTTTTTTCTGTTGTTATCCATATATACCTGCTTGTTTTTTGGCATGCGCCTCCGCGATTGCGATCGCGGCGCAATTTATGATGTCGAGGTTGCCGGCATATCGCGGCAGGTAATCTCCCAGTCCCTGCACTTTGACCATGGTTATGAGCCGTTTGTTCTCAACAACCGGATGCACTAACAATTGATAACCCGGTACATACCGTTGTATTTTTTTTACGATAGCAAGCACCTTCTTGTGCACCTCGTCGATAGGCACCCTTTCATGCTCTAATCTGACGAATATCGTGGTTTGCATGTCGATGCATGGCTGGGCAGGGTTGAGAATAAGAATGGCCTTTGCTTTTTTGCACCCGGAAAATTTTTGAATGCCGTTTTCTGTCGTTTCAATGTATTCATCAAGATTGATACGGGTTGCCGGCCCGGCGCTTCGCGATGCTATGCTCGACACAACTTCTATATATTCTATTTCCGACAATGCTTCGGCCATCGCATAAGCAATAGGAATGGAAGCCTGGCCGCCGCAGGTAACCATGTTCACATTCCAGGAATTCAGGCATTCTTTAAGATTTATTGCTGGCAAGCACATATCGCCTATTTGTGAGGGTGTCATATCAACGACGGTTTTACCCGCATCCTTAAGAATTGGAGCATGTACTTTATGATCAAGGGCCGAAGTCGCGTCAAATACCAGACTGCAACAGGCTGGATTGTTCTTTATTGCATCGACTCCTTGATCAGAAATTGGAACGCCCAAACTCACTGCCTTTGTCATGCCGGGAGAGCCGAGTCGTCTTCCGACAAAGAGACCGCATTCCAAATAAGGAGACCTGAGAACTTTAATCAAAAGATCGGTTCCAATATTCCCGCTGCCCAATATAGCGATTTTTAATTTCTTATCAGCCATTAAGATAGTGTTTTATGCTGAACAACTATGGCTCAAATTTTGTCGAACACGCAATTGTTGCGATATTCTTCTCGGGGTAAGAAGGGAAACATGTCGTCGTAGGGCATTGATACCATCGTTCCATCTTCAAGCTTTTTCGAAGCGACACGCGGGATAAGCAATTGCCACGGCGGTGTTATAACCTCACATACTACAGGGCCCTCGCTTTTCTTAAGCATCGCTATTTTACTGTGAAGTCCATCGTTGCCGCATATCTTCATGTATGCTATTCCATACGCTTGCGAAATTTTTTGCAGATCCGGAAATGTTACCCCTGTTTGAGGGCTTTCGCCGATAAGCCTGCCGTCCAAAAAATTAGTCTGTGTGTGCCGTATAAGCAGATATCCGTTGTTGTTTAAAATAATCAGCTTGATAGGCAATTTGTTCCCCACGATCGTTTGCAATTCCTGAATGTTCATCTGAAGAGAACCATCTCCGGAAATACAGTAGACTTCTTTTCCGCATGCTCTAGCTGCGCCGATAACCGCAGGGACATAGCCCATAGTCGAAAGTCCGCCCGTAATAATATGTCGTTGTCCGAACTTTACGTTGAATGCCTGAGCGTATACATGGAAGCACGAGCCAGTATCAAGAACGAACACAGCATCACTATCCATTTCTTCCGAAAAGACCCGTACAAAATGATATGAGTTAATGCCTTCTTTTTCCTGCAGATATTCCGGCAAATCAACCGGATATTTCTCTTTCCATTGCTGCGTCTGGGTAATCCACGCAGTATTTGCGCATCGATAATCGCCGAGCGAGCGCGTAAGGGCCTTTAAAAAAACGTCTGCATCGGCTAAAACAGGGAGGTCGGGGACAACCGAAGGCTTTGATAGCTCCTTTTCGTCAACGTCTACCATGATCTTTTTTGCTCGAGGCGCGAAATTCTGAAAGTCGTGGCCGACCAACCCTATTCCCATTCTGCATCCTATTATCAAAAGAAGGTCGCAGTTATTGACAGTAAAATTGGCCGGCCTGTCGCCATAGGAACCCGGCCTTCCAACAAAAAGCGGATGGTCGTATCCGATCAGATCCATGCCAAGCCGCGAAGTGATTATAGGGATGTTTGTCTTATGCAAAAAGTCGTGAAGCGTGGAAACAGCGCCGGACAAGCGTACGCCCGCCCCTGCCAGAACACAGGGCCGCTTGCTATTAACAAGTAGAGATTTGGCTTGCTTGATTATGTTATTGTCAATGATTTCAAAGGGTTTTCTTTGCGGCGGAATAAAACCTTCATATACCTGCGGATCAAACAAGGCGCCTTGAATATCCAACGGACATTCTATCCATACCGGCCCGACGCGGTGTTCTTTGGCAAGATAAATGCTTTTTTCAACTTCATAGCGGACGCGCTTCACATCATCCAACATAACAGCATACTTTGTTACGTGTTCGAATATCGGCTTAGTATTAAAACCTTGCAATCCAAATTGTCTTGGCCCGGTCACTCTTGCTTGGGAAGCTTTTGATTGCCCGGCAACGATGATACAGGGAGAAGAGTCAACATAGGCTCCAACCACGCCCGTAAGAGTATTTAATGCCCCCGGCCCTGCAGTAACAAACGCAACTCCAAGCTTTCCGGTGTATCGTCCGTAGGCATCTGCAGCCATAACCGCGGCTTGTTCATGATGGCAGCATGTATATCTCTGTTTCCCATTCAGCAATAGGGCGTCCGTAAGATACATGATCATACCGCCCGTAATAAGAAAAACGTGCTCGCCACCGGCCAGATATAATTGCTCACAAATGTAATCCGCAACTCTTTGTTTCATAACAAGCCACTCCATTTTAACACATAGCCAATACTGTCTGGAATCATTGGTTTCTGTTCTCAATTACTCATCAAATTGTTTGCAAAGGAGGTTCGCACAAGTCCACTGAGTAAGGTAATTTCTTAAAATGCCTGGTATACGCAATTATGGTTTTTCCTATTCTACCAATCTCCGCCATTTCAACCCGGCTTACATCCATTAGCGGTTTCAACTGTCGCTGCCCCCATTTTATGGAGCCCGAGGCAAAGCCATGGGCTCTAAAAGCCGGCATCGCCGACAATAAACTCCCTCTTGTTCTTCCAAAAAGAAGGATCAGTTGTAGCCATGCCTAACCCCAAATCTTCCAAGGAGCATTCCCCGTATTCCAAAGATTTTCAAGAAACAATTTATCGCGAAGCGTATCCATCGCATACCAGAATCCGCTGTGTTTATACGCAACGAGCTTGCCCTCTTCGGCCAATTGAGTCAAGGGCTCTTTTTCCAGGACTGTAGCGTCGTCGGTAAGGTAATCGAATATCTCCGGTTCAGCTACCATGAATCCGCCATTGATCCAGGCGCCGTCCCCTTTGGGCTTCTCTTCAAATCCTGCGATTAGATCGTCGGATGTTAAATTAAGCGCCCCAAACCTGCCGGACGGCTGCACGGCAGTAACCGTGGCAATCATTCTTCTTGATTGATGAAATTTTACTAAAGAGCTTAAATTCACATCGCTTATTCCATCACCATAGGTCAACATAAATGGTTGGTTTTCTAAATAGCCCTGGATTCTTTTGAGTCGTCCACCCGTCATTGTCTTTTCACCCGTATCAACCAGAGTAACTTTCCATGGTTCTGCATATTCATTATGTGTTATCTGCTGGTTCTTATTGTTAAAATCAAATGTCACGTCAGATTCATGTAGAAAATAGTGCGCAAAATATTCTTTTATCATGTACCCTTTGTACCCAAGACAGATGATAAACTCATTGAATCCATAATGGGAATAAATCTTCATGATATGCCACAAGATCGGCTTGTGCCCGATCTCAATCATGGGTTTGGGCTTGATTGCCGACTCTTCACTTATCCTTGTTCCAAAACCACCGGCAAGGATTACTACTTTCATAATTTCTCTCCTAAAATCACTTTGATCTCAAAAATTTATCAATAACATCGATGGTAAAGTCAATCTGTTGCTGAGTGATGCCCGGAAAGGTTCCGAGAAAGAAGGAATTCTCCATAATTGTGTCTGTGTTTTTCAGCTCTCCCTGAACGCGATATTTGATGTCGCAATATGCCGGCTGCCGCAACATGTTGCCGGCAAAAATATTCCGGCTTTCAATTTTATTGCTGTCGAGATGGTTTGTCAATTCTGTGCGGGAAAAGCCTGCTGTATCACGAACAGTGAGCGGAAAGGCGAACCAGGCCGGGTCGGCGCCGTTCGTCGCCTTTGGGAGAATAAATTTGTCTTCCCATTTGCCGAAGCCATTAGTCCACCGCTCGAAACTTTCCCTTCGCTTCTTACAGAATTCAGGAAGCTTCTTGAGTTGTTCCACGCCAATCGCGGCTTGCATATCCGTCACTTTTAGGTTATAACCGATATGGGAATAAACATATTTGTGGTCGTACCCGGTCGGCAGTGTGCCGTACTGTCCGGTAAACCGCTTGCCGCAGGTGTTGTTTTCTCCGCTGCTGCAATAACAATCGCGGCCCCAATCACGAAGCGACTTGACGGCACGGGCAAGATGTTCATCGTTGGTCGCTATTGCGCCGCCTTCACCGAGAGTGATATGATGGGCGGGATAAAAAGAAAAACTAGCGATATTTCCGAATGTACCGACTTTCCTGCCTTTATAGGTTGAGCCCAGCGCATCGCAGCAGTCTTCTATTAGAAAGAGATTCTTTTCGCGAACAATCTCCATAACAGCGTCAAGATCATACGGATTTCCAAGAGTGTGCGCAAGAAATATTGCCCGGGTTTTCGGGCCGACGGCTTTGCAGATGTCGTTTGGGCTGGCATTGTAAGTTCCAAGATTCACATCAACGAACACCGGCACCATGTTGTTCTGGATAATCGGGTTTACAGTTGTTGGAAATCCGGCGGCAACCGCAATCACTTCGTCACCGGGTTTAAGCCGTTTATCACCGAGCAGCGGAGAGGTGAGCGCCGTAAGGGCGAGAAGGTTCGCGGAAGAACCGGAGTTGACAAGCATGGCAAATTCAAGGTCCAGAAAGGCGGCAAGTTCTGATTCAAACTCTTCGGCAAATCGCCCGGCAGTAAGCCAGAAATCGAGCGCGGAATCGACGAGAGAGATCATCTCTCGTTCATCAAAGACCCGGCCCGCATACCGTACCGGCGTTTCGCCGGGCACAAACGCTTTCCTGCTAAATTTTACCTTGTGGTATTCTTCAACTAAAGCCACAATCTCATTACGAAGTTCGGTGGGCGATCTTGGCATCACTGCCGCTCCTCTTCTATTCCCATTCGTCAATCTTTATGTTTTTGCCGTTAATCCCGGCGGCAGCAAGCCCATTCTTGAACGTCTGTATCATCATAGGAGGACCAGAGAGAAAATAGGCGGGGTCTGCCATGGTTTTTCCTATTTCAAGGATCCGATTAAGTTGAATCATCCCATCTTGCTGTCTCATGCCTGATAATACGCTGTCTGCGTTATTTTCGACATACAGATCCATGCCGAAACCTTTTATCGTAGAACAGCACGCAGAAAGCACCTTGGGACAAAGCAGATGCGCGGCGCTGCGAATGCCATAAAGCAGATGAATTCGTCGTGTGTTGGGGCTGCCGTCTAGCAAGGTGCGGAGGTAGCAGAGAAAAGGCGAAAGACCGGTCCCGCCGGCCACGAGCACGATGTCCTGACCTGCGGCTGCTGCACTGTCGATTGAAAACTCGCCATAGGGCAATTTGAGCCAGACCTGTTTGCTTATTGCGAGTTCACCCCGCATACGGGCGGTGTAGCGGCCCTTAACACTGTAAACGATTTCAATCTGTTCGCTTGTCGGAGCCGAAGCTATCGAAAACACGCGGGACTCGGGCCAGAACCCACCCTGGGGGTCATAATCATCAAGCGCAAGATGAAGAAACTGTCCGGCCTTAAATCGCGGTATGCACCGCTCAGGCATAATGGACACCGCAAAAACGTCTTTGTCATGTCTTGTCAACGAAGCGACGTTACCGCGAAGTTTTACAGGGTTTGCCATAGGTTTTGTTTTTTCCGGCACAACAACATTTCGCTATTTCTTCCCCCCGGCATCAGCCTCAACTCTTTTCTTATCTTTTCGACAAGGTCCTTGTCTTCCTCGGTCTTGTCGGAAGAGCTGAAGGCGCGGATGAACACTACAATGAGGCAGCTCAGGAAGAACAGTCCGAACCCGAAAACAAGCGGAAAGAGTTTCTTTTCCTTAAGTTCATATACAGCCGCACCGTACCCACCGCCTCGAAATCAACTTCAGCAGTTATTTTTTCGCCAGTTTGTTCTGAACCAATATTATTATTTTCTTCGCCGATTCGATCGCTGACTCAGAATCGCCGGAATCATATGCTTCGGATGGAATGGTTCCGGGCAAACCATCCGGATATCTGGTTGAAATGTAATATCGGTCTAATTCACGAAATGTTTTTTCATATGTTTTTAATTCTTCCATAATATCCGCTGGGCCGACAAACTCTTTCGACAGTTTTAATAAAGAATGTCCCCAGGGTTCAACATCGTTTAGGAAGTACAATGCCTTTAGGGCCTTTTCTCCCGCTTGCTGAGAGTGAAAACAACTTTGGGCGAACTTCTTGTTTTTATGCAGTATTTCCGCTGCACCCATATCGTCCTGGGCCGTGGAAAACCAACGCAAGGCCTGGGCATCTTTCTTTTCAACGCTCATAGATAACAACCCCTTCCCGCAATACGGTTTGTATGAATGAGCGGTCTTTCATTGCGGATAATTCCTCATCCGTATAAATCAGCAAATCCAAGCCGATCTTGCCGAAGGCGTCATATAATCCGTTGAAATCTTCGTATCTGTCAAAGAAGCGTTTTTGCGTGCTCTTGGAAATTATCATGATGTCAATATCCGATTTCCGTGACTGGGCCCCGCGCGACCAAGACCCGAACACGACCGCTTTTTGAGCCGGTGATTGGGCAAACACCGGTTGTGCAAGCGTCCGGATGTCATTCAAACTTTTAATTTCCATGGCGCCCCCTCGTTCCGTTCCGTATGTCCGCATCGTTCACAAACCGGTGTTCGCAATCCGCCGGTTTATACCCTTTTAGCAACTACGCGAGCTTCTCTCCGTTCCCCGCATTTCCCACCGTCTTTCACATACCCCAGGCCAACCTATCGTTTTCCCCCGCCCTTCGCTCTCATCCGTTCTCGACACAAGAAACAGCCATATCAGCCATTGAAATCATTGACGTTTGCAAAAAATCATTTTTCACCTGTTTGCGCCAGTGCGGCCAGGAATGCGTCAAACGTAAGCATTTGGTTCCTTATCGTCACACGAACGTCGTTAAACTTCTTTATCAGATAGCGCAACTTATCCCAGTCATAGTCCATTTCAAAATAGTAGCGCGTAAAATGCCGGAATTTCAAAAACTCGTTCATCGTGCGAAAGGTTTCGTCGGATATAACGCGTGGACGGCAGTCGGGTATTTCCAACAGCATTTTTTCCAGCAGTGACTGGTGCCAGCGCTTGGGATCAAGGTTGTTTTCAAAAAACTGGGAAATCCTCAGGAAGAGGGTTTCAAGACAGGTATAGTAGTTGGACAGCGCTTGTGCAACCACCATGGCTTCGTCCGTTCCCGATGCCGCGGAGAGCCGGTTCTCCTGAAATTCGACGAAGTACTTCTCGATTCTCTCCAGCACCGCCAGGCCGCGTTGGATTTCTCCGCGCAATGAATTGATGTTCTCACGTGCGTTCATAAACGACCTTTCCCGACTGACGAATTGCTTCCGCAAACTCTTTTTCAATCTTCTCAATTTGAACGATATCAAGAGGAAACTGCGTAAGTTTCATGGCATCGCCCAGCAGGGCAAAAAACGTCTCCGCATCGGTTATTCCTTCAACGGCAAGATCGATGTCCGAGTTTTCATCGAATCGCTCGGGGTGAAGCAGCGAGCCCCACTGGTATATTCTTTTCGGCAGGTATTTGGATTCGATCATTTTCACGATTGCGGAACAGTCGCGGGCGGCAACCGTGAAATCCTCCACGGCGCGCTGTCTGGCGGCTTCGTATCTTCTGTCGATATTTCCCCTGGCCTTCTTCAGGTCAATCATCGGGCATCCTTTTTCACAAAAGCTCTTCCGCTTTGTTTTCCCGCAATGCTTTTTCGAGCAGATCCAGGACCCCTCGCGCCTTGGAGGCCCGCCGCAGATACTCGTAATCGAGGCTGCTCCGCTGAACTTTTATGACGTTGATCGCGTCGTTCCACTGCCGTTCGGATACGCCCTCTCCCGACTTGTACCAGAAGAGTTTGTGGGCAATTATGTCTTCCGGGGAGCATACGAAGATCGGCTGCTCGCCGGCGTCACCCACCTCGAAGGATATTCTTCGCTCCATTTCCAAGTCCGAAAGCTCGTCATTCCCTTTGACGAAAATATCTACCTTGAAAATTTCTTCTTTGTCGATAATATTGAAGGAAGACCTCTCGCGAACCGCCCGCTCCGCGCTTTCTTTGTCGATGTAGAAATCATGGGCGAGCAACGTTACGATTTTCTCCATGTCCGCGAGCCCAAGATCGGCCACGATGTCCGCGTCTTGGGTCGCCCGAGGAATTCCGTGCAGAGAACTTGCAAGAGAGCCGCCCACCAGATAGGGAATCTTGAGCTCCTGAAAAACCGCAGTAACTTTTCTCACGATAAGAAGCGGGTCAGCGAGCGGCATCTCAATACCCCTGCTTTACCGGGTCCCAGCCGAAGAGCCGGACCATGGTCTTCCGCGGGAGCCATAAAGCGGCCAGACGTAATCGCTCTTCCCGCTCGTTCATCTTTCCATATTGCTTCCTGAGACGCGCAAGCGCCATCCGCTGTACTGCCTGGGTCATTGTGACAACCTGGCGCATTTTGCGCCGTGCCGGCATGCTGCGGTATCCATTAATGAGGATCCGCTGGGCCTTTTGGGACGTGTCGTCGGTCATGGGAGGCATTCTGTCACCCGCCCCTCGCTCTCATTCGTTCTTGCCGCGAGCAACAGCCACTCCGCCATCCATTCCGCCCGCTTTTCAAACGGCAATTCGCTGAGCTCCCGCTGGTCGTCGGAAAGGTACACCGTGTCGGGTGGAATGGTGTACGGCTCAAGGAGGCGCAAAGACGCAGCCCGGATGCGTGCGGAATCAACCATTGAGGTTCTCTCCCAGCAAGGGTGCGGCCGCGGAGCAAAGATCCGCATGCTGTTGCATAAGCTTTGACCCTTGTTGCTTCCACGATTTCTTAAGAGCGGAGAAAGCATCCTGATAGCCCGCGGATGCGCGAAGCATTCGTTGGATCCGTTTTTCGTCGGCTTCCATCATTCTATCTCGCTCTCGTGCCAGGGAGTTGACGACGCTATCGCGGGAAGCCTGTTGCAGAAGAAGACGAACGGCCTCTCGATCGCACCGTACAGCGGCTTCAGGCCATCGCTTGACCGCTTTTGCCAACGGGGTATAATCTTGAAGGTATTCCAAAGCCAACTCGGGAAGATTAGCGTTAAGTCCGAGTTCTTCCGCGAGAGCGCCGATTGCAATATAGTCGCGGGATCGCCGCGACGATTTTAACCGAATAAGACTCTGTGCATCAACAACGCTGATACCGTATTTTTGGACCGCATCCGCCCATAATCGTTTGATGTCGCTGATCCTTGGCGGCCGGGAGCAGAAATCCGTCCTCACCCTGAGGTCGCCGTCCATGTACTCAAAGTGGCTCGTCCAACCCTTTGCAAGCCAACGAATGTCAAGTGGCACCCCTAGCCTGTAATCCGCACCTTTACGTTCAAGAACCGACAATACCGCGCGGCACGAAATATCCGATTCTTCAATTACCCAGTCGCCGTCTTTTGAAAAGGCCGCAATGCCATATGCCACACAAGCCTGGCCGGAGCTCAGCAAGACTTTCGCGCCAGCGGATACAAACTCATGCTGGAGTTGCTGGTAAGGGTTCTTTATCATAATCGTTTGTTTTTGAAAATTTGCAAAAACGACGGGTGCTCACGAAAGTGCGCGCTTTGCGTCACGGCATCCTGTTGATATATTCGAAAACAATCGAGTAGAATTCCGCGAAATCCTTGAGGTGGTGCGTGAGCATGGACTTCATGATTTCGGAGGTTATCTGCTGATAATCATGCACGGCGATATTTCTGAACCCGCACATTTTCATCATGGTCTTCCCGAGTTCCTCGGAAATTACATTCTTGCCGGAAATGATTGAAAACGACTCTTTGTAGCTTGATGGAAGTTTCCATCCGTTTTCCGCGATGAGAATATTTGCGATGTCAATGCACGCCTGTACGCTTCGTTGCACGTTCAACACAAACACGTCCTGTGCCATGATATCGTCGAGCCGGTCCGGGTCAAGGCCCGTTACCCTGTTGATGGTTTCAAGACAATGCTTGATAATGGATATTTTCGACAATATCGCGTCCTTCTCAAGCATATATTCCGCCTCTCAGGAGATTTTCTTCAATGATCTTGCGGGACATCTTAAAATCGATGTATTCGCTGATTTTTTCCGCTTTGTAACGAATGAACATTCCGGGGTTATTGTTGATAATCAGTTCTCCGTTTGCGATAATCTGCATCGCGATGATGATGTCGCAGGTGTTGAGGATAACAAGGTCTACCTCTCTCTCCGATGCATCGGACAGGGCGCCTTTTAGTCTAAGGTATTCCTCAAAATCCAGTTTCCCTTTTTTCAGGTAAACGCCTATATCAATATCGCTTTCCGGCATTATTCGCCCGCTTTTTATTGATCCGAACAATAATACGAATTCGGCTTTTTCGCGTAGAAGGGCAATTATCGGCGCAAGCGCCGCTGTTTTACTATCCGTTTCCATGCTTTGCTTTCCTTTGACCTATTCGCGGCGGATGTTCACGTTCTTTTCCCCGCTCGCGGCAACAGCGTAAACTCTCTTCTTATCTTTTCGATAAGGTCTTTGTCTTCCTCGGTCTTGTCGGAAGAGCTGAAGGCGTGGATGAACACTACAATGAGGCAGCTCAGGAAGAACAGTCCAAACCCGAAAACAAGCGGAAAAAGTTTCTTTTCCTTGAAGATCTTGTGCAGATACAATGGGTCCGATACCTTGAACGCCTCCCTGCTTACCACCATTTCCTTCTCGATTTCGCTCGCGAGAAGTCCGACGATTTTTGATCGGAGCAACGGGTCGGGGATATTGACAAGCTCACTGTCAAGGTACGCCACGTTTTCTTTTGCTTCGTTCTGGACTTTTGTTCGAATATACTCATTCAGATATTCTATATACCTAGCCGCAAGAGTGCTCGTAAATGTGGAATCTTTGGATTGAATGGACAATACGATTACGTTCTTTTTGGTGTCTTTCGTCTTCTTAAGATATTTCGCTTGTATCATAGCCCCCCATAGCCAGCGGTTGCGGCTGAGCAAAATTCGATTTCCATGTGTTTCTCGACTGGTCCCAGTACTTTTTGAATTTCCCCGGCCATTGATATTTGTAAATGGCAGGCAATAGGGAATACTTCTCGATCAGCTTCGCCCCGAAATCCCGGCTGTCCAGTATCATGTCCATGGTGTTAAGGCTCGCACTGCCCTGATCGAGGTTAAGCTGGCTTGCCACGATGCCGCCGAGCGCGCCAAGCTGGGCCAGCGACGTGGATTGCTGGGATTCCCGCTCCTTTGGCGCGATCACCGCCTCTCCCACCCAGGTCGGGCCCTTGACAAGCGCCGCCACGAAGCCCAGCACGAGTCCCAGTACGGTTGCCCCGATAATCAGCCGCTTGTGTTTGACAAGCGCGTAGAGGTATTCCAGGAGGTTTATCTCGTCCGGGTCGTGAGGCAGTACGGCGGGCGAATGAGATAACGGTTGGTTCCCGGGCATTGTTTGCCTGATTACGGGAGGCTGTTCCATGGTTAACTTCCTGGAAATCGGTTTGGGGGGTGAATGGTAGTGGTTGTCATGAAGGAAAAATAGATAAGGTGCAAGGTGAAAATCACCGAGAATATCCCTTTTCCCCAGGGCGTTCCCCACATGGGTGAAACAACGCGCAGTAATGGATCTTTTTCGACAAGATCAGGTTGCCAACAGGCGCCTTTTCTTTCTTGCGCGCAGGAAGCTGGCCAGTCCTTCCATATCCTCCACAATCTTAATTTTTTCCCTTATCGAAAGCGATCTGAAATGCAGCAACTGCAGCCTTATTCCGCTGTTCCAATCAGGAAGGTGTTTCCGGATTGAGCGCCTATGCATCGCGCGCTTCTTTCTGAATGATCTTGAGATGCGTGACGTCGTCCCGGTCTTTGTCGCGTCCGGCCTTCTTTTTCATAGCGATAAGTGTGGCAATGTTCACGTATCGAAACCGGACGCCCTTGGATAACTCCTCTTCAACGGCGGCGGAATATTGTGCATCGAAATCAAACGGTTCCCTCACAAAAATATCAACGGGAGTATCAGGATGCTCGTCGCTGAAGAGATTGAGGACCATCATGCCTTTGTCCCTGATCCAGCTTTCGCGAAGTTTGCGATTCGCGAATTGTTGCCCCGTTACGGGAACCTTGGGCTTGTAGCCAAGGCGCTCTAGTGCGGAGAATCCTCTCAGGATATTTTCACTGGTCAACTGCAAGACAAGATCAAGATCATAGGTCAGCCTTCCGTATCCGTGCGCAACCACCGCCATGCCGCCTACAACAAGATATCGCGCCTTGTTCCTGTTAAGGGCTTTCACGATCTTTTCAAATGTCGCAAGTTTCATTCGACATCACCCTTATATCGTTGCACAGCCGGAAAATGCCTGCGGATGACGCGGCGCGAAATTGCGGACCGTACGCTCCTTGCCCCCGTCGGCGGCTCCCGCTTCAAACTCTTCCCGCTAGTCAAGGCAGCCGCCCGACCTGCCGCCTTTTACTTTGCCGAAACCTCTTGCTCCAGCTGCGCTATTTCTTTCCGGATTTCGCCGTATTCCTGCAGGCGGTGCCGCAGATACCGCTGGGTTATCTTTATTTTTTCCTTGACGCCCGCCGGCGTGAGGATATACTGCCACCGTATCTTGTCCGGATTGTTTTTCAGCTTGTTCGCTTTGACAATGCCTTTTTCCATGAGTCCGGCAAGAACGTAATTCGCTTTGCCGAGGCTGATGTCAAGCTTTTCGGCAAGACTCCGCTGCGTGTGCATTGGATTGAGTTCTATTTCGCGGATTACTTTGTATTCAATCACGATAGGCGCCTTTTGTTCAACTGTTGAACAAAAATATGATATTTGATCCTACAATAGCAACATCTGCGTTTTCAAGCAAAAAATGAGCTTGGCGTGTGGCCGTCGCCGATACGATTCCAGCGGGAAATATGTCCTGCCTTTTCCCGCGGTTGCCGTGGTATCCGGCCTTGAAAATATAGTATAATGAAAGGATACCACATTGTCCCTCCCCTGGACGGTCTCGTTTTGGCGCACGACCGTAGTAAGACCTCGGCTATGATGCATCAACGAAATATCCTTTACTTCATATTCTTTTCGCTCGTGATCTGCACGGCATTTGCTTACTGGAATGTTGACAAGTGCGATTTTGTGAGCATCGACGATCATCAGTACGTTTCCAAGAATCACCACGTGATGACCGGCATCAGCGGGGAAAACCTGAAATGGGCCTTTACTACCTTCGAGGCCGCGAACTGGCACCCTCTCACCTGGCTGTCGCACGCCCTTGACTGCATGCTGTACGGCGACCGGCCGGCCGGCCATCACCTGACGAACCTGGTTTTTCATTTGATCAACACGCTGCTGTTGTTCTTTGTTCTAAGGTCGCTCACCGGGTCTGTGTGGAAAAGCGCGTTTGTGGCCGCATTGTTCGGTCTCCATCCGCTTCATGTTGAATCCGTGGCATGGGTCTCTGAGCGCAAGGACGTTTTGAGCACCATGCTGTTGTTTCTTTCCCTGCTCTGGTACTCGCGCTACGTATCGCGGAAAAAACCAAAGGACTATGCCGGATCGTTTGCGTTCTTCTGTCTGGGCCTGCTCGCGAAACCCATGCTCGTTACACTCCCTTTTGTCATGTTGCTCCTTGATTTCTGGCCGCTAAAAAGATTTTCAAATAGGTCTGTTGTAGGGCCGCAAACCGGACCGGAGAAACCGAAAACATATTGGCCGATCCTTGTGGCGGAAAAGATTCCCTTCTTTGTTGTCGCTGCGGGATCATGCGTAGTGACCGCGATCGCCCAGCATCTTGGCGATGCAATCGTGAAGACCACGGATCTTCCGTTTGCCAACAGACTTGCAAATGCTGCGGTTTCGTACGCATCCTACCTTGGAAACATGTTCTGGCCGGCTCGGCTTTGTTTTTTCTACCCCATTCCGCACCACATCTCCCTGGCGCCGGTTCTTCTCGCCTGCGTAATTCTCGCCGCGATTTCTATCGTCGTCGTTCTGCAGACAACAAAACACCCCTATCTGTTTACCGGGTGGCTCTGGTTCCTTGGAACCCTTGTGCCCGTAATAGGAATCGTCCAGGTCGGATCTCAGGCCATGGCCGACAGATACACCTATGTTCCCCTTATTGGACCTTTTATCATGATAACGTGGCTTTTGTATGACATTTCAAAGCACTCCCGGTTTTTGCAAATCTCAATCATTACGACATGCGTAGGCGTGCTTGCGGTGTTGACCATGGCCACCCGGGTCCAATGCGCGTATTGGAAGAACGATTTTACGCTGGCAAATCATGCCCTGGCCGTCACCAAGGACAATTTCCTCGCTTACAGCATCAAGGGAAATTTCCTTCTCGACCAGGGCTGCAACTCCGAAGCAATCGACTGTTTCCGCAAGTCCCTTGCGCTGTGCCCGTCGCAGACCACCCCCCGGCTCAATGTCGGCCTGATTCTGCTTCGTCAAGGAAAGCCTCATGAGGCAATCGACGCGTTCAAACCGCTGCTTGCCCTTGATTCAAACAACACGCTCGCCAATCTCGACTGCGGCAATGCCTACGGCATGCTCGGCGATACGCTGGCCGCCATCAGATGTTTTCGCCGCGCGATCACCGTTGAGCCCTGGTTTGCCGCGGCGTTGCATAATCTGGGCGTCACCTACGGTGCAATGAAACACTATTCCGATTGCAGACATTATCTTCTCGAAGCAGTTCGCGCCAATCCGAAGGATGCGGAATCTTTTCTCGCGCTCGGGAACTGCTGCCTGCTCGATAGTTCTCCCGGTGAGGCCATTCAATGGTACCGAAAATCAATCGAGCTTGCCCCTCGCCATGCCGATACCCACCGTCAGCTGGCAAAGGCCTTTGAGGCGTGCGGCAACGGTGATTCCGCGCGCTATTCGCGTTTCGTCGCAGACTCGCTTGCCATGCTTGAACCAAAAAACGCCAAACCCTAGCAGGCATTTGTGCGTTTACCCGCGGCAATTTTCAACAGCACCCTTGTGAGGCCGATTTTCCTCGCGGCCATCGCCGGCGGCACGCTCTGGGTATACTGGCCGGCGCGGAATTTCGCTTTTGTTAATTATGACGACGATGAGTATGTGTACGACAACACCAACGTGCAGTCCGGTCTCACCGCCAAGAGCGTCCGCTGGGCGTTCACCTCAATGGATGCGGCAAATTGGCATCCGCTCACGTGGCTGTCGCTCATGCTCGACCGCGACCTTTTCGGAAACGACCCGGGCGGCTACCACCTGACAAACGTCTGTCTGCATGTCGCCAATGCTCTGCTTCTCTTTCTTGTTCTTGCAGCCGCCACAGGAGCGCAATGGCGAAGCGCGCTGGTTTCGTTTCTCTTCGCGCTTCATCCCCTGCATGTCGAATCCGTTGCTTGGATTTCCGAACGAAAAGACGTTCTTTCGACGTTCTTCCTGCTGTTGAGTTTGTGGACGTATGTTGCCTATGCGAGGACGCTCCGTCGGTCGCACTATGTCCGCACCCTTATCTACTTTGCCGCCTGCCTCATGGCAAAACCAATGGTCGTCACCCTGCCTCTTCTCCTGCTGGTGCTCGATTACTGGCCGCTCGGCCGGCTGCGGCCCGGCAGTGAGTGCGGCAAACACCGGGAAAGCGGCACGGCTCCGCGGACCTCCTGGAAAAAGTTGCTTTTAGAGAAGGCGCCGTTTGCGGCTTTGTCGATAGTCGTGTGCTGGATCGCCTTTCTTGCGCAAAAGCACTCCGGCGCGGTGGCCGGTTCCCCGCTTGACATGAGGATCGTCGGTGCAGTCATTTCCTATATGCATTATCTGCTGCTCGCCGTGTGGCCGATAAAATTGGCTTTCTTCTATCCCCTCGCCCCGGAGATAAGCCTTCCGCTTGCGGCGTTATCCTTCCTTGTTCTGGCAGGAATCACTGTTGCGGCAATAAGGCTGCTGCGCCGGGCCCCATGGTTTATTACCGGATGGCTCTGGTATGTGATTTCCCTGCTGCCGGTGATAGGAATAGTGCAGGTTGGTTCGCAGGCTTTGGCGGATAGATATTCGTATATTCCACTCATAGGCGTTTTTATCATTGCGATCTGGAGCATTTCCGCGGTTGCAATGCCTCATCCTTCAGGCCGGAGGTTGTCCGCCGTTGGTGCATGCATCATCCTTTTTGTCCTTTCCTTTCTTGCAAGGCGACAGACATCCTACTGGAGCGACAGCACAACGCTTTTCAGACACGCACTTGCCGTCACACAAGGGAATTACGTTGCGCACAACAATCTTGGCGGGGTTTTCCTTCGGAAGGGCATGCCCGACAGCGCCCTATTCCACTTTTCAGAAGCGCTCAGGATTTTCCCAAACTACCCCGCCGCACTTTACAATTCCGGTCTTGTTATGAGATACGAGAACAAACCGGGAAAAGCGCTATTCTTCTTCCTGAAAGCGGTGAGCGCAGATTCAAATCATGCGGGCGCTCAGGAATGTCTCGGCGAAATGTACGAATCGCTCGGCAGGACCTCGCAATCAGTCGAATGTTACCGCAAAGCAATCGTGTGCAGGCCCGACTTTTTTTCCGCCTGGTACAGGCTTTCTCTTGTGAATCTCAGATACGACTCTGTTGACAGCGCCATATTGTGCCTCAATCGCGCTCTCGCAGTGCGGCCGCTCAGTTGGGAGGCTCACTACTATCTTGGCGTCGCATATTTGAAAAAGGGAGACCCGGACAGGCCGCTTTTTGAAATGGTGCAGGCGGTAAGACTCAATCCTTTGTCCGCGAACCTCTCTTTGGCAGCGGCGGAAGAATTGTTGAGAGGTGGCCGGGCATTAGCATCACTGCCGTTCTTCACCAGGGCAATCAACCTCCTGCCGGACAGCACGGGAAATTACGTTTCCCGCGGTTCGGCCTTTGCCGCGGCCGGTCGGTTTGACTCCGCAATTGCAGACTGCCATCGAGCCCTGAGGAGAAAGCCCGATGTTGTCGCTGCGTTCCGGTTGCTGAGCGCAGTATATGAGAAGCTTGACATGCGGGATTCCTCACGATACTACAAGGTGGCGGCAATGCGTAAGGACGCACGAAGTAAAGAACCACGGCCATAGGCCGTGGCTTTGATGAGGGGGTGTAACCCCCGAAATCAAAGAAAAGCGCGTAAGCGCTTTGGCGTAACATTGTGCACCACGCCCATAGGGCGTGGTCTGTTTTTGAGAAAACGCCGAAGGCTTTTCTCTACTGCTTGTTCACGCTGCACAAAATCAACCCGTATCAGGATTTCCGCAAAAACAAGTGGTGCCTGCGGGACATTATTACTCCGGCGATTAAATATGCCCATGTTTCAAGTCGCATATGCAGGGGCGTTCATGGTTCGACAGGTTCGCCACGAACGCTTTTTGGTTACGCACATTTAGTTGCCGGAGTAATAACAGATCATTGATCGGATTTTCAGGGTCATCATTGGTGGAATACCGTCTGGAAAAAAGCTCACAGAAATCCCGGCTTGGGTATGAAATGAAGCAGGTATTGCCTTCCTGTAACGGCGGGCCGGCTCCAGAAGAAGAGAAACTTCGCGGTCACCTTCGCGACATGAACATTCGGGAAGGAATCCACGGCTGCGGGCGTGTATCCCATTTCCAGGATGGAACGGTATCCCGGCCGTTCCGTGTAAATCCAGACATCATTGTTGCGCAGCGCCGCGACAACTCCCGTACTGTCAAGAACCGGAACTTTGCCGCGCATGGAGAAATCTATGGAGTAATCATGCGCGCGGTAGCAGTACAGGCGTTCCGGCGTAACGTGATTGCTCCGGATGCTCGCGGCGGCATTGCTTCCTCCTTGAAATTTCATGAGCTCCGGAAAAAAATGCACGTTTATCACGAGGTTTAACCCGAATATCGCCAGCATCGACGGGACAACAAGCCTCACGAACGGAGGTTTGTTCCTTGACAAGAAGTAGAACGTGGCAACCGCAACCGGCGCAATAAGAATCCATACAAGCGGGTTCGTACAGGGAAAGAACAGGGTGAGGCAGACCAGCGCAAAAACCCATATCAGGATGCAGACCACGCGTTGCGTGTGGATGAACACGTCGCGGGCCTTTACCGCCTGCTGTTTCTCGGCCAACTCGAACACTGTCTTCGCCGTCAGAATCGCCGCAAGAGGGAAAATCACGAAAATATAGTGCGGCAGTTTGTAGTGCGAGCACGACAGCGCGACAAACGGGAAAACCGTCCCTCCGAGGAGAAGCATATCGTTGCCATGCGCCGCATCGAACCGGCTCTTTATCAAGGTTACGGCGTGATCGCCGATGCTGTAGTAGGCAAGCAGCATCCATGGCAGAAACGCCCACAGAAAGGTGTGGACAAAGAAGAAATAGCCCGACGTGTCGCGCCAGGAACTCTGCCCCGTGATCCTTCCAAAGCTCTGGGTCCAGAAGTAAAATTTGATTCCATGCCAGCCGTATTGTGCGTACAGGCCCCACAGCATCGGTGAAAGCATTATGAGAACGATAAGGCCGCCCATCGGCCAATACCATTTGAAGAACATTTTAAAATCGCGCTTTCCCGCAAACCAGCTGCCTATGGCAAGAACCGGAACCATGAGACCGATGGGCCCCTTGGCAAGCATCGCAAGCGCGATGCCGATGCATCCGCCGAGGAAAAACCGCGCCCGTCCGGTCTGGATCAACTCCGCTATCTGCCAAACCGAAAAGACAACGGCTCCGGTCAGGATCGCATCGGTCCGGACGTCGTTGGTGAAAAAGATAATCCCTTCGGAGGAACAAAGAATGACCGCAGAAAGCACGCCGATCCGCTGTCCGTACAGCAGCTTCCCCAGGCGGTAGGTCGCGTAAAAGCCCAGCACCATAATAAGCAGCGAAGGCAGCTTATAGGCAACCGTGGAAACGCCCAGGACCTTGAAGGACACTGCGGAAAGGAAGAAGAGCAATGGCGGTTTGTCAAGATACCCGGCCGGCTTGAGAAGGGCGGTCCAGAAGTCGTTGCTTGCTGCCATCTGGCAGCTCATGGATGCATACTGCGCCGCATCGATGTCCATGACCGTAACAAACAGGCCTGCACAGTATACAATTACTGCAAGACTGGCAATAAAAACCCTGGTTCGTGTGGAAATGTATTCCATGGGTGTGGGACACCGGGGCGTGCATTCTCACATAGGATTGTGGGCAGGAAGTCCGGCCGCCACCGGATGAAAATAGCACAGGCGCCGTTCTTGCCGTCAACAAACGTGGAAACTTGCGTGATGACAAGCTTCAAAGTTCGGCGAAAATGCCGGACGCAGGCAACTCACCATGATAAAATGATGGATTTTTGTGCAGGAAATTTTGCAACCCGACACCGGTCCTAGCAAATCATCAACAGTATCCGGTACCTCTCCGCGTTAGAGTTCCTGCGGCTTCTTGAGGACAATATACAGGTGCTCCACCGGCAGGGTTCCGGAGCGGACGGACATGTGAGACGTCATTGACGCCACCTCCCACCCCTGCTCACCCATTTTTACAAGGTAATTGAAAAGAGTGACGTCGGCCCAATTCTGCTGCTGTTTGCCGTTTACATAATGGATTTTCCACGAGATTTCCTTGGGCAGGACAAAGCCGAAAATTCCCTTGCCGTATTTCTCTGCAATGAGGAACTGATACTCCCATTTTGTCATTGCATTGCTCCTTTGTTGGGGGTGATCGGCGCCTCTGCGTCGTCGCAGTGGAATCCTAAGCCCTTCGGGCTCCTCAGCTGATTTGGCATCCGCTCTTTTTTGGATTTGATTTTCTATTTATGCTCGCTCACCCACGCACTTAAGCCTGCACGAGTCCTGTCTCGTTCCTGTAAGATCGGGACCATTGCCCGCCGGGCGATTCACCATCTATCTTTATCACCTGATGAACAACACCAAACACCCAGGCCGCACTGCCGAAACAACCCCCCTGATTCCCGACGACTTGGCGCTTGAGTGGGTGCGATGGTCGGCAGCCCTGCTCTTGGCCATCATCGCATTTCTTGCCGCGGTCAAGCTCATCGAAATACTATACCATCCCGACATCTCCAGCGCAATACTATTTGCTCAGGAAACCCTCATAGATGCCACCGGCGCCAGGCCATATCCGATGAAGCGGCTTTTGTACAGTCTCGCGGTGGTCGCTTTTCCTGTATTGCTATTCGGTTTTTACTTTTTGATGCGTCAATCCCTTGCCGGGCTGCGACGGAATACTATTAAGATTTTGTACATTAGCTCTCTGCTGCTTGGTGTTTTGGCAGTCCTTTTTCTCCTGTATAAGGGTCTTGCCGCTCCCAATCCTTTTGCAAACGCTCCCGAGAACGGCCACGACTTGGTCGCGAAAACAAACGCGGACTTCTACTTCATGGGATCCTTTATCTACAGTCATTTTCCTTGGTTCCTTTTGGTCCTCTTTCCGCTTATCCTGTCATACCTTCTTTACAAAGAGCGTATTCCCGCGAAATGGTCGCCGCCGTTCAATATTGTTGAGAAAATTTTGACCTACGGTTTTTGCGGCCTGCTTGCCCTTTCTGTCTTTTTCATGAATTCCTTCAGTTTTCCCCGAACCTGGGAAAACGCCTACGATTTTAACTCCGTATTTTACTCGGTAGTGCAGGTGTATAACGGCGTCCCGTTGCTGATAGACCACTTCACCAACACCTATGGGCTCTATCCTCATTTTGTGGTTCCCCTTCTCAAATTGTTCGGGCTTAGCGTTTTGAGCTTCTCCACCACAATGGCGGTTCTTGCGTTGCTGTGTTTTTTCTTTCAACTTCTCTTCCTGCGGTCCGTGGTCACCAACAGGATCCTAGTTCTCCTGGGAATCACCTCGATTTTCTTCATGTGCTACATGTTGAATCGCACCGCAACCAATTTCGATGCCTATTTTGCAATGGTGCCCCTGCGTTGGATACTTCCGAGTTCATTGCTCCTCTACAGCGCGATCTACCTCAAGTATCGTTCCAGAGTCCTTTATTACGCCTCGTTCTGCGTTTTTGCATGCGGCATCTTGTGGACACCCGATTTCGGCTTGCTCTCGTTTCTCTCGCTGATTGCCTTCTACATTTATCTTGAATTTGAGAACCCGAGGTTCTCCACGATTGCCGTCAACACGGCCGCACATCTTGCTATCGGAGCGGGCTCCGTTATCGCGACGTTCCTGACGTACTCATACTGTATTCGGTTTGCCTACGGCGCCTTTCCCGACATGTCGCTCCTGTTTTCAACGATAAAAGTTTTTTCAGTGGTCGGCGCCGGCATGCTTGCGATGCCGAAAACGATCCATCCATGGATGCTTGTGGCCCTCACGTACCTTGTCGGCCTCTGCTATTCGATTCGGCATATCCTTACCAGAACAATATCGCCTCGCGCCGCCGGCGTGTTTCTTCTGACCGTTGTGGGTGTTCTTTCTTTCCAATACTACTGGGGCCGCAGTCATAACTCGAATTTGACCGCCGTTATGCCGCCGTTTTTTGGTCTCCTTACGGTATTTGCGGACGATCTCCTTGGATTGACCAGACGAAACCGGATCCTGGTTGTTCCGTTTGCACTCTTGATTTTCATTCTTTCGTTTTCGGTTTTCCAGACGTTGTATGCGCACCGGAAAATTGTCGACGTGATATCGGCAAACCATGACAAGAGGGAAAACGCAATCGAGCAGAACTGGCTAAACGCAAATGTCCGCTTCATTCGGTCCCATGCGAGGGAGAAAGAAAAAATCCTGATTTTGTCGGCGGATTACCGTCAGGGCCTCTATTATGAAATGTCAAAAACGGCTGCGGCCGTCAATCCCGGTATTGAAGAACTGTTCCTTAAATCCGACTACCAACGGCTGCGACAATACCTGCTTCTCAATGACAGCACAAAGGTTTTTGTCGAGTTGCCGGATTTTCCCTTCCGTCGGGGTGCCATTCCGTCGATTCTGAGCTCTCTCTATCGTGTTTCAAGCGTCGAAAAAACCGAACGGGGAATCATGTTCCTGACAAGAAGAAAGGAAAATGCCGGGGCTTTGCGGGTGTTTAAGAACGATCCGAATGCCGTTCTTCATGAATTATTCGATCGCAATCTCCTGGCAAAATTGCAACACGCTGTGGGTGAAGCCGGGGGTATTTCCCTTGAAGACACTTTTTCCGTGGAAGTGGTCTTCAAACCCGCGGATATCGCATCCTGTTCGCTCACCACCGGCGCGACCGTGTTCAGCAATTACAGGGATGGCGCCGGAATGATCCTGTTGCAGCACGGTTCGAACAGAACAGAGTATATGTTCAGTTTCGGGGGATATGGAATACCGATCCCCGTGGAATTGGGAAAATGGAATTACCTCGCCATCGAGGTCGCGCCGGATTACGTGCGCATTTACCGAGACGGCGCCATCCTCTCTTCGGTAAGGATAGGCTCGCCGGGGATTGTGTACAGGAACACCTCGGAGCCGTTGTATCTTGGAAACGCGGGAATGCGCAATGGGTTTTTCTTCGGCGACATCAGGGAACTGAGAATCAAGAACGGCAAACTGGAAAGAAATGAAGTGGCTGAAGGTTGGGCCGGAGTAAAAACGCTGCACGACGGGCCGTAGCGTGCTTCTCAAAGGCGGCCGGGACCCGGCGCCTGTTGCGCGGCAGAGACGCGGCGCGGTCTCTTCATGGTGAGAAAGATGAGGAACCCAAATACGGCAAATGCCAGAACAGAAATGACCGCCCCCAGCCGAAAATACGGGGGATCACAAGTCAGCTCAACACGATGTGTTCCTTTGTCAAGCAGCAGGCCGGTAAAACCAATGTTGGTCACCATCAATCTCGCCTTTTTCCCGTCGACCGCGGCCGACCATCCTCTGTCGAATGGAATAGAAAAGAACAATACCTTTGTGCGGTCGAGCCGGATGTTGCCGCTTATATTGTTCTGATCTTGGCGCGTAAGCGACAACGTGTCCTTTCTCAGGTTGCCAATATCAATTCCAAAATCATTCAACGTATAGGTTCGCTTCGCGGCCGGAATCCGGAACTTCAACATGCCGCCAAGGTCGTCGATACTGTCGTCAAGGACGCATGCCTTGTTGATGACGATGCTCTTGTCTTCCGCGGCAAGCCTCCTAAAGTCCCGGTGATCAATATAGGTGTCATAGCAAAAGCCCAACGGGAGACAATATCTGTTTTCCAATATTTTCACATCGCCTGCACAAGCAATGGAATCGTAGCCATACTTCTCGAATCCCGCTGTGCTGTTCTTTGTCAAGGCATATTTTACGCTCGCCATGGCGTGGAGAAGCGGTCTGCCGGTGAGGCCGGGCGCCCATCTGGTTTCCGCTTCGGCACTTCCGTTGATGATGCCCATTTCTTCGAGAAACTTGATGTAATACTGTTGATTGAATGAATAATACGACGGCGTTCCTTTGAAATTCTGGACTTTTGCATCATTGATGCTGCCGTGCATTGCCAATCCGGAATAAAAGCATTTGTTTACCCTGAAAAACGATTTGTCCCTTGCGTTCAGGTAATTCATCGCATCTATGGTATAGTCGTTGTAGCCTATCTTTAACCTGTTCTCAACGCCGGTGATTACGGGTCTGTCGTTGACCGTAATATTGGAAAAGGAAACCAGTTCGACCAGAACGGCCGAAAGCAAGAGCAGTTGAATGGATGATTTTGTGTTCCTGTATTTCAACAGGTATATGAGAAATGCGTACACAATCAGGAAAGCTGCCGCAATGGTTTGCACTTTCGCGTCAAGCACGGGGCCGTTGTCGAAAGAACGGTACGGATAATACAGAACAATGAGTGACACCACGAGGCTCGCCGCAAGCAGGAGCACGTTGATTTTGCCGTTCTTTTCGATACCGCTCAAGGCCTTTAGCGAAGTCAGCAGAAGGACAAGAACCACAAAAAGCGAATACAGCCTGAAGTAATCCCCGGTAAAGCCCCAGAAACAGTACCTGAAGAACGGAAATATTACGGGGACAATAAAGACTGCGAGAAGCACCGAATAGGAGATCCTTCTCCTTATGTCAAGAAGCTGGAATGCCTGCGGAACCAGGAGCAGGTTTATCAACCCGCCGTAAAACAGCGGCGCCTCCAGATAATTATACCAGCCGTGAAAGTTGCTTCCGGTCCCGAGCATGTCACTGGAGAAAAACCGCATTACGGCCGTCAGGAAATACCGGGGACCGTATTCTTCGCCTTCGAATCCAAGGATGGGTTTGGCAATGAGTGTGGAAAAGAGCGACGCGTCGCCCCCGACGCGGGGGCTCTGGAGCATCTGGACGACATCGGCGATGGTGAAAAACGAACTCATTGCGACGCCGAGCGCGCCCAGTCCGATCATCCTGGTGAAGATCTCACCTGCCGGTTTGAGGTTGAAATTGCCGTCTTCCAACAGCCTGAAGAGCGCGTACATCGACAGGAACAAACCAAACAGAAACAAATCGAACGGTTGATTGACGGCAATTAACGAAACGGTAACGGGAAACAAAATCCACGTTCTATCCTGATACAGTCTTTCAAATGAATAGAGCAATAACGCAAAATAAACGGCCTCGGTTGAAAAACCGTTCCAGCAGCTTCCGAGGACAACAAATCCCGAAAAGGAATAGAGAAATCCTCCCAGGATTGCCGCATATTTCGTAACGCCTCTCCTGTTCAGGAACAATAAGAAGAACAGGCCGGCACAAATGATCTTGCACAGTTCCATGTATGCGATGCCGTAGGCCAAGCGTTTTCCGCCGATCAGCATCAAGGCAAGACTGAAGGGGTCCGAGATACATCCGGGAAAAATATTCTGCCCCATTCCCTGGTTGAATGACCAGCGGGGAATGCCGTCGGTTCTCAGGTAGTTTGCAATATGAAACATACCTGGATAGTTGATGTTAATGGAATCGCTTCCGATGTCTTTGAACAGGTATAGTTTGTGAAATGAAATAAAGTCCCTGAAAACGAAAAGGCCCATAAATACCAGAAGGAACAAAAAGATCAGGTTGCCGTGACGGTTCAGAAGATCATCAAGTGTCCGGAAAGAATCTGCTTTCTTTTTGCGAACTGAGGCGGGTGGCGAAGCGGGCGTGTTCCGGTGACTCTTATCGTATCCGGAGCCAGGCAGTTTGTTTCCCATTTGATCTGCGGCCTTCTTGTACAAGAGACCTTTTCGTCATTCTGCGGTCAACATGACACTGCCCGCTTTTCTTCTTCGCATGACGATCGGGGGTGTTATTTGAACGAACCCACAAATCTCTCGAAAATATCGAGAATATATTCTATGTGACGGTCGGTTATTTCCGGGTAGACGCCGACAAAGAACGAATTGTTCATGACAAAATCGGTGTTCCTAAGGTCGCCGACCGTCCTGCAGTTGACATGAGCCAAAGCAGGCTGCCGGAGCAGATTGCCGCCGAAGAAGTTGCGGGTTTCAATAAGGTTGGCTTCGAGATATCCGGTCAATTGCGTTCTGGTAAACGGAGCATTTTCCCGCACCGAAATCGGAAAACAGAACCACGAAGGATCGCTGTCTGAAGTCGCTTCGGGCAACAGCAGGTACGCATCAAGGTGTTCCAGTCCGCTACGAAGCAGATGAAAGTTGTGTTTCCTTTGTTCAACGAAAGCATCCAGTTTATCCATCTGGGCCAGCCCGATGGCCGCCTGCATGTCGGTCATTTTAAGATTGTACCCGAGATGACTGTAAACATATTTGTGATCGTACCCCACAGGAAGGTCGCCGAATTTCTGGGAGAACCGTTTTCCGCAACGATTGCTCTGATTTCCTTGGCAATAGCAATCCCGGCCCCAGTCACGGAAGGAACGGGCGATTGTTGCGATGGTCTCATCGTTTGTTACTACACACCCGCCTTCGCCCGTGGTAATATGATGAGCGGCATAAAAGGAGAGGGTGGCAATATGGCCAAAGCTGCCTGTCAATTTTCCCTTGTACCGTGATCCGAGCGCATCGCAATTATCCTCAATCAACCACAAATCATGTTTCTTCGCAATTGATGTTATAGCATCGATATCAAAAGGATTTCCAAATGCGTGAGCGATGAATATTGCGCGCGTTTTGGAGGAAATTGCTTTTTGGAGATCCGCTACCCTTACGTTGTAGGTAGCCACATCTACGTCGACGAATACGGGAACCAATTGGTTTTGCGTGAGAGGCGCAATGGTGGTTGGAAATCCTGCAGCCACGGTGATGACTTCATCGCCCGGCTTTAATCGTCTCTCTCCGAGTTTGTGGGATGTCAGCAAGGTTATGGCGATAAGATTTGCCGAAGACCCCGAGTTCACAAGGATTGCGTTGGATACGCCCAGGTAAGCGCAGAGGCGCGCTTCGAATTCTTCGGCATATCTGCCGGCCGTAAGCCAGAAGTCCAGGCTTGAGTCAACAAGATTCACCAATTCTTTTTCATCGAAAACCCTGCCGCCGTAGTGAATTTTGTCTTTTCCAGCAACAAAAGGCTTTCCGGAGAATTGCTGTTTGGTAAAATTCCCGTGTGAGTTTCAGGATTTGTTGTCGCAATGATCCGGGAGAGTCCATGCATCAACTTTCTTTTGTGTCTTGCACAGGAAGCAACTTCGGCCTGGCAAAAACAAAACGATGATTGAGAAAATATGCGAACAGGCCCATGGGTATTGCAAGTATTGTTGCACCAATGCAAGCATTGATTCTCGGGTTCTTGAGCAACGAGTAGTGGACAATTTGAAATAGTGTTACGCTTAGCAATGCATCCACTCCGGAACGCTCAAGGACCGTGAGCAATAACATTCCAACCGCATAATTAATTCCATAAACTCCAATGAATTTAAGAATAAGCTTGTTCTTGTTGTTGCCAAAGACAAGCATCCCTGTTGTCTTGAAATTGAAAAGTATTCCAAGAATTGTGGTAACCAACCCGGCAATTGCATAATGCAAACCGATAAATATCAATAAAGAAAAAAACCGTATCCAAAGGCGGTATTGAGGCCGCTGACAAGAAAAAAACGAACTATTTTATTTTTCAGGGCTTTGCGAATTTGCCGGAACATGAAGTCGCACATTGATCCTAATTTCCTACGAACTCCAGTCCGAAATCCCTTAATATCGAGATACTTGATTATTTTGCCATATTTTTGCCGCAGAATGCTGGCGACCTCGTCGGAATAGCTTGCCGCCATGACAATGACAGCATCTACGGGATCCGAGTGCAAAGCATCGGGCGCAACAATGGGCATATGAGAAGCTGGTGTAAATTTGCCCTGCTTGAAGGTTGCAGAGTCCACCACATACCTGATTTCCCGGGCTATTTTCGTCATGGCGATGATAGCCAAAGCCTGATGGCCGGCGCCCCAAACTGCAACCTTCTTTCGTTCGAACCTTCCTATAAAATCAAGGATTTCGTCGTGAATCTTTCTTTGATTTTTCAAGAGACCAGATACGTCCATTCTCTTTCTTTTGCGACTGTGGCGGATAGCACATAATCGTCGCGGATTTCAGCGCATTCCAAGACATCAAACCCGTTTAAATTCAACGTGTTTTGCAAAGTCCCTTTTGAAAAATAGAGAAGGTGATCGCCGATAAATTCGGAAAACAGCTTCTTCCGCAACGATCATGTCAAAATTCGGAACCTCGATAATACCCACAGCTCCGTCCTTCAGATTGTTACAAATCCCTTTAAGCGCAAAATTGGGGTCAGGCATATGCTCAAGAAACATCAACAGCAAAAAGGCATCAAAAGGCCCGTTATCCAGCATCGTCGTGTCTTTATCAAAATAACCCCTCGACACGTTGAGCCCGTTCTTCACACATGCGGCAACCGACGCGGCTGAATACTCTAAACCAAAAGCTGCGACGTCCAAGGACTGCATCAGGGTAAGGAATTCTCCGCGGCCGCACCCAATTTCGATGACCTTTTTCCCAAGGAGAGAATACTTTTCGAGAAAATCAGCGAATTGCCTGGTCTTGAACTCCTTGACTACCTTGGAAAAAGCCACGGCCCGGATCACTTCGCGGAAGTAGGGTACAGGGTCGTTGCTCAATTGCACCAAACCGCAACCCGAACATTGACAAACGGTTAGGTCAACGCCCGTCTCGTTTTTCAGGGCAGCTGCGTTAGGAAAGTTTTGGGCCGCCTTCGGCATATCCTCATAATGCAATAACGGTGCCCCGAAAAACGCTTGCCCGCAAACCCTGCAGTTGCTAATCGTCATACTAGAGCCCTCAGAAATTAATTCGTTCTTCTTCAATAGCGAGCGGACGGTTTTTCACCTGAGTCAGAATTGCACCGATGTATTCACCGATAATGCCTATGAAGATCAGCTGCACCGCCGAGAAGAAGAATAGTCCGATCACTATTGGTGCCAGCCCTAACTCAAAAGTTTCCCAGAACACCAATTTGTAGATGAAATAGCCCAGTGCAATGACCAGACTGACACCAGCCAAGCAAAATCCGCAAAACGTCGCCATCCTCAGCGGCAGCTTGGAATGATTCACGAACCCTGTCATTGCTACGTCGTAGAGAGAAAAAAAGGTATGTTTTGATCTGCCGTATTTTCGTTTCGGCTGGACAAAGCTTGCTTCGGCCCGAGGAAATCCAACTTCCGAGATAAACCCGCGAAAGTACGGCTCCGGATCAGGAAATCGTTTCAGGGCCTCCATGACTTTTCGACTATACAGGCCGAACCCGGTAAAGTTTTGGATGATATAATCTGTGTCGGAAAATCTCGCCAGCCAGCGGTAGTAGCTTCGGCGAAGAAATGACATTACCAGATTACCCTCGCTCCCGCTTCGTACCCCGCAAACCACCTGAAAACCTTGTTCCCATTTCTGAATAAATTCGGCAATCAGCTCCGGTGGATCCTGAAGATCTGCGCTCATCAGCACCACTGCATCACCGTTGGCCTGTAAAAAAGCGTTGTAACCTGATCGGATGGGCCCAAAATTCCTGGAATTCATAATAACCCTGAAATTCTTGTCCTGAGCAGCGATACGCCGCAGGATTTTTCGGCTGCCGTCCGTGGAACAATTGTCCGCAATAATTATCTCGTGTCGGTACTGAGGGAATTGGGCCAACACCTTTTTCACGCGATTATAGAAAACCTGGAGGTTTCCCTCCTCGTTGAGACAACCTGTAACGACGCTAATTAATTTCTGGTCATTCATGATCCCCCCGCAATTTCTCCACCCGAAAACCGTCAATGGTATCCTTTGTGAAATGATCGCTTCTGTAAATATCGCACCGTGCGCAGGAATAATTCTCCTTTTTGCGGTTTTCAAGCTGGATCTTCTGAAATTCATACCAGCGGTCTGAATGCCAGATCTCGCTCATAGAACGCTCTTCGATGTTGCCAAGATTGGTTCCGCCGATATAATCAACGCAGCATGGCGATACATCGCCGTTGCACCGAACCGCCATGGTGGTAAAGGCCATGGGACAGGCAATTCTCTGAGTACTGTTCTGCAGGAGGTCATCGCGGGCGGCAGCAACATCACCCTTATAATAACTCTTCACGAAATCGATGCTGTCCGCCCTGATCCAGCCATGGGGTTTATCTATGAAAACTTCGTCGGCAACGTCCTGATACATTGAGAAGAAACGGTTGTTTTCCGGACCGTACGAATCAAGCATTTTGCAGCTGACAAAAGGTTTTTCCGATCCCTTCGCCCTCTTAATATCCTGCAGGACCCGTAAATTTCCATGAATGAGACGAATATCCGTCCGGGAACCCGTGATGGCCTGGTGTTTTTCTTGGTCTGGGGCATATATGGAGATCCCAGCATAATCGAGCTGGTATTCCACCATTTTTTCGGCAACGGCGCGGGAAAGCAGCGAGGCATTGGAGGTGGTTTCGATCCGTTCTGCGATAGCTGCCTCCCTGGCGAGTTTCAGCATCTCGCAAAAATCAGGGTTCATCAGCGGCTCTCCATAAAGGTTCAACTTGAGAACCTTATGTTTTACCCCGGCCCAGCTTTTCAATTGTTCTAGGAGCCGCTGAAACCGGTCCAGCGGCATGTTCATCTTGGTCCTCGTAAAATATGATGATTTCCGGAGGCTTTGGAAACACTGAATGCATTTAAAATTACACAAGCTTGAGGGCTCAATCAGCACAGTAAACGGCTTTTCAAGCGGTAGTACCTCAATAAGGTTCTGCCGGTTGGTTGATTTCAATTCTGTATATCTAATCATGTATGAAATATACCATCATCGTTCTTCAATATTTTAAACGCCCTCAAATACCATTGTACCAAAGTATATTCCACAGCACCGGAAACACATCGGTATAACCCCCAGGGATTTGTATAGCGAACGGAAACGTCGAGCGCGATCTCCGCGCCACGCTTCTTTAAGGGTTTCTGTTGCCAAGGATCCGATTTTATAACCTTCAATACAAAGCATTGCGCTTCCGTCGGCAAGTATATCAACGCGAGTGAAAGGAAGCCGACAGACGGAATGTCTTGTTGGCATTGCGAACGAATAGTATCGTTCTAGGTCGATATCCCAATTATAACAAATTTTCATATTAAGTTTTTGTTGCTGAATGCGCACTCGATCCAAGGAGGCTTTTAATTCAAGTATTTCCTCTTTAGAAAAGTAAGGTGTATCTCCCATTCTATCACCGAGAATGAAGTCACCAATACCCGTTGACTTTTTGAAGTTTTCGTGGTCTTTAAGAACATCGCTTGTGACAAACTGATACTGGTTAATAACCCATTGGTTGATGCCGAGGTTATAAATCGTTTGTTGGATTCGGTCAAGGCTATGAAAGTTGTTCTTAGTAACAACTGTGACGATACGAATGATAGGAAAGGGCTTCTTTCCCTTTTTAACCAGAAGTTTTTCAATTCCTTTAATAATGGCCTCAAAAGAACCAGCTACATAACCTCTCTTGTACTGTGAATTTTCATCCCAGCCATCAAGCGAAATTTGTATTTCATGAAGTCCACCGGTGATGAGAGAATCAGCTTTTTTCTCCAATAAGAGGCCATTTGTTGTCATAAAGGCGAGCAAATTGTTGTGCTTCAGTAGGTGCAGTGCCTCATCAAGGTGCTGATATAGCAGCGGTTCCCCACCGTAAAGGGTTACGATAGCTCCGTGTGGTCTGGCTTCTTTTGCCAAGTTATTAATAATTTCAATCGGCATCTGCTGAAACCCGGCGCTTAAATGCGATTTTCTAATCTCGGCGACTGAACACATCGGACACGCAAAGTTGCAATTGTCGGTTAAATGCAAGTCTATAAAGCGAGGAAACGGAATCTGCTTTTTTCCTGAAAGCTTATCTCTAAAATTGGTGCAAGCGAAATGGGGGGAAGCCAACGACAGCCAAAACGCCTCCTTTAAATTCAACAAACCGGAATTACTGAGATATGGTTTTTTCATATAGCAGAACCATTTTTACGATGTATTTGCTGAAGAGGCGACGTGATTTCCATATCGTCAATCTTCCGTGCAAGGGCCCTGATCACGGGATAACTTCCAACCAATCGGACATACAACCACTGCAAAGGGTACAGAAGAATCCCTATCGCGAACAACAGAAGATACCTCCGCCCCTTGAATAAACTTCCTGTCCGCGCCTGCAGCATGCGCCCGATAACGGGAATATCCATTGTCCGAATCTCTGAAGAGAAACCGGCGCGCAGCAACAAGACACGCATTGATTCTGGAGTAAAAAAATAGTAATGGTAGGGCAGATTCGATTGAAACAGTTCTTGAAAATGGCGCATGGTAAAAGGATGCAGCGCAGGAAACAAACTCGGAACTTCAATGAGCAACGAACCTCCCGTAGAAAGCGATTCTCGCAGCCGCGACAAAAGCAACAACGGATTCGATGCATGTTCGAGCGTATTTCGCACATGTATGCAATCAAACTTCTGATCTGATTTTTCCAACAATTCATAAGGGATATACGATACCTGCGTGCTCTCCAACAGCCGTGGAGGAGTTTGCGTTGCAAAATCTGTGGCCCACACCCTGCCACGGTCTTTCAAAACACGTGCAAACGCTATTGCATTCATCCCGCTGCCTGTCCCAAAATCAAGTATGCGGAACTGTACACCATCTCCGGAAAAATTGCCAATCGTGCCAATGCGCTTCAACCACCATCGCGCTTCCAAAAGAAAAAAAAGTTTCCGAACATTATCAACAATCCCTTCTTCTTCTGAAAACGGTATCGTAGCATGATTTTCATACAAGATGGGAATATATCGTTCAGCAATTCGTGGAAATGTCACTCCCATTCCACACGTTTCACAACGGTACAACGAAAAAGTGCGTTTTGAAAATGTATGCACGCCGTTTACTTCGCATAAAAGAGAAAATCCTGACACACTTTCGGGTGGCATTCTTTCCAATCCGCAATGGTAGCAACGGATCCGACTGTCGAATAGATCTTCCGGCAGTCCTTCTGGAACCGGTCCCAAGCACAGTGTCAAATTATTCGCAGAAATCATCTTTGGTAAACACTTCGCAGTAAGGAACAGGGAGAGGTTTTCCATAGAATTTTGTCATATATTTTCCAATAAAAAGTCTATCCTCCCCGGACAAACACTTTGGGTTATATTCGTGAAAATGTTTTATTTTCAATCCCCGGTTGATAACGTCTTTCAACGGTTCTTCGAAAATGTTTCCAAGAGAAATGTGAATGAATGCACATGGCAGAATATCGCCATATTTCGTCAAATGCAGGATGTGTTTCACTGTTCCACAACCTCTGTTTTGATTATAGGTCGGGAACACATCTCTGTGCACCACCGGGTATTTATTTCTGAGATCTATCAGGTGTTTTGCGTCTTCTTCGTCGATTAAAACATCTTCCCTGCCCTCCCATCGCCCAATGGCGCGAGCGATGAACACGTCAAGGTTGAAACCATTGTCATTTGCATATTTTGCCAGTTTTTCCGTTGACTCGGTTCTGCAATTCTGATGGCTTATGACGGTATTTATTCCCACCTGCAAACCAGCTTCCTTTGCATAAAAAAGGGCGGCAATAGCCTTTGAATACACTCCTTTTTGGTTTCTGCTTTTGTTGTGGACGTTTTCTTCAATACTATCCAGACTAATCCTTATCTTGTCAAGCCCAATTTCTTTTAGATGTTTTGCTTTTTCCCGTGTCAACAAGAGTCCATTGGAACTCATTGCTATATGGAAGCGCAAAGGGTCAAGGGCGCGTATTATTTCGTCTAAATTATCAAAACACAAAGGCTCGCCTCCAGAAATATTGAATTGCGCCAGGCCTAGTTCATCGGCCTGTTTCGTAAAATTATTCAAATCACTGATGGTCAGCGCTCTTTCTTTTTTGGCGAATTCACTATTACTGCAATGAGCGCATTTCAAATTGCATTTGTAATCAAAACAAAAATCTATAATCGCAGTACATTCCCCCCGCGCAATTTTTGAATCATATTCCATTATTTTCTCATACACCAACGGCTTCTCTCTTCTGAGTTTTTCTCTTCTTTCGTTTTCCAAGGGCTTTCTTGATTCTTCATTAATATTCATGTTGTTTTCTCATTTGTTTAAAGAATTCATAATAAATGCGGACATAACAATCAACAAACGGCATAGCAAACCGTTTCATACTCCAGATGAGTATGGTGTCTGAGGCAAATATGGTATTCAGGTACAAGCTTCTTGATAAAGAGCGGAATTTCCCATAAATGTTTCAGATCGTGATATATGCAAACGGCAAGAGTTGGTTTTTGATTCCTGATAATATTCCGAGATCCACGCAATGCATGTGGTTCTGCTCCTTCAATATCCATTTTAATGAAAGTAAGACGCTCATCTGTAAGAACATCATCAAGAGGAATGACGTGCCCTTTCCCGTCTCCCATGCCAATGACGCTCTGGGAATTGCTGATTTTAAACGTGATGTCTGTTTCTTTGTCCCATATGCCGACATTGTATGTATGTATCCGGTCACGTTCAGGCATTTGAGCCACGTTTTTGGTTAATGCATTGTAATTGATTGGGTCCACCTCAAAACAAAGGATACTTTCAAATCTGCCGTGTGTGCGCCGAATAAAATCTTGTACGGTATCTCCTGTGAATGCACCTATGTCGACAAAACATTCTGTTTCTGACAAATTGACAATATCCGGCGGAAAATATTGATCGGCTTCACAAACCATCGACATCACGGCCGTATTGATTTTCTTATCAAAGACCCTATGAATTATGGATTCAAAAACTTTCCTGGATTTTTCGTCCGATAAATATCCATATACCTCACACAGGTTATCAATTATTTCCTCTTGTCTACATCCTTTGATATATTCTGCAGCGGCAATGTCGAAATTATAAATTTGATTGACGGAAAAAAAATCGTTTTCTTGAAGCGAACGGTAAATCTGCCTGTAATCTCCAATCGTTATAAAAACAGCGCAACGGTCTTTAATGGCCGTAAGCTCCTGGGGAGAAAGACATTTTATTCCTTTAAAAAACTTCCCCCATTTTTCACAATCGCTGTCACAACAATAATCAATTCTCCTCCCAATATATTTTGTCCATGTATCAACAATACTGGGAAGAATCATTCCACATCCATAAAAAACGACATATTCGCAATTATTTGCAATATTCTTAATTTCTTCAGAATAATCTCTTTTCTGTGATAACAAGCCTTTTAAGTTCGTCCGCATTTCCGATTTTGTCATTTTCATATCCACGTTTATTCTAAGAGTTCAATTTGTCACGAATTAATGGGTTTATATTACGGATGATCATGTTCTTGCGCCATCTCTTCCGTCGGCAAGTACGGCCACATGTCTTCAAGCGGCTTGGAAACCATGCCGCCATCGGCTGTCTTCATGGCCTGCACCCTCGGCGCCGTTACGTGATTCTGAGTGACTTTTACGTCACATAATGCCGGATCGTTTCCCTTGAGCGTGCGCGCAATGGCGTCCGGGAGTTCCCGATGGTTTTCGGCGCGTTCGCAGCGGATGCCATAGGCTGCGGCCACGGCGCACACATCGGGCAGGGTCAGCCCGCTGCCGGGTTCAGAGCCCACGTAAAAGCCGTTAAACATGTTCCGTTGCGTCGCCATGATGCTTCCATAGCTGCCGTTATCGAGGATAAACATCTTGATCGGCAGCTTAAGCCGCTTCACTGTTTCCAGTTCCTGAATATTGAGCTGGAACGCGCCATCACCATTAATAACGATTGTGCGGCGGTTGTTATTGGCAATGCAGGCGCCTATCGAATACGGAAGTCCGAACCCCATGGCCCCCAGGGCAGCTGCATTTCTTACTTTTTGTCCTTTTTTAACGCGCATTGCCTGATAGGTGACTTCGCCCGCGGCTCCGGAACTCTCCGGGGTTATTACGTCATCCGCAGAAAGCTGTTGAAACAACTCGTCGGTAAAGACGTAAAGGTTGACGGAATCGGCGCTTTGACGGTACTCGTCCAGCACCACAGGATAGCGTTTCTTGACGCCGCGGCAATAGGCCAACCACGTGCTCCTGTCCCGCTTCTGCAAGACTGACTGCCTCTTATTCAGCGCTTGAAGGAAGTCGCCGGCATCGGCGACAACAGCGACATCGATGTGGCCGATCTTTCTGATTTCCGATTCGTCGATGTCAACCATGATTTTCTTTGCGTTTTTTCCAAAGCCGGCGCTGTTGAAGGCGGTGATGCTGGGGTCAAGCCGGCTCCCGATGATAAGCAGGAAATCGCAATTCTGCACGATAAAATTCGCAGAACGAGATCCCATAATACCGGGACTGCCGAAATTAAGCGGATGGTTGTAGCCCAGGAAGTCTATTGCCTTCCAGGTTAACACCATGGGAATTTGATTGTCTTCTGCGAATTTGATCAGCATATCCTGAGCGCCCGCAAGCTTGACGCCATTGCCGGACAAAATAAGCGGACGCTCGGCGGCGTTGAGCATTTGAACAATTTGTTCCGCCGATCGTTGTAATCCGGCACTGCTGTCGACTTGTGGGTTCCGGGGTGAAACCGGCAAGCAACGTTTCATCGATCGTTGCTGCCTGGACATCGAGGGGAATATCGAGCCAAACCGGCCCCATTCTCCCGCTGGTCGCGCTGTGCCAGGCCCTTTCCAAATGGTAGCGAATTTGTTCGGCTCCAGCACGGTAACTGCGTATTTGGTGACGCACGACACCATGGACACAATATCGACCTCCTGCGAACCCATTTGGCGAACGCCGGTATTGCCTTTCAGATCCGACCGCTTGGCCTGACCGGAGATAAACAAACATGGCGTGGAGTCAAGAAAGGCGGCTGCAACGCCTGTGATGGCTGCTGCCCTTCAGATCGGACCGCTTGGCTTGACCGGAGATAAACACGCACGGAGTGGAGTCGAGAAAGGCGGCCGTTACGCCGGTAATGGCGTTCGTGCTTCCGGGACCGGATGTTACCAAACCCACGCCGGGAAAATTGGTGTTCTGGCCATAAGCCTCCGCCGCGATGGAAAGTGCTTGTTCGTGCAGAAAACAGGTGTAGGTAAGTGCCTTGCATCGGCCCAAGGAATCATCCAGGTGCATGGCGCCGCCGCCGGGCAGCATAAAGACATGCTTCACGCCTTTTTCGGCAAGGAATTGAAATACATAATCGGATAATTTCATGGCCATGGAATCACCTTGACATCCGCGTATCGGCAGAATCGTCTCCTGTCAGGTAATCCAATATCTCCCGGACCGCACCTTGACCGCCGCAAGCCTGCGCCACATACCCGGCTGCCCGCCGTACGCTGGGGTGGGCATCTGAGGGCGCGGCGGCAAATCCGGCAATGGCGAAGGCAGACAGGTCGTTCACATCGTCGCCTACGAAACAAACGTCCCCCAGGGCCAGGCCGTGTCCTCCGGCAAACTTCCTCAATGCAGAAGCCTTGTCCTTGCATCCCTTGTACACATCGGCAATTCCCATTTTGCGGGCAAAACGGTCAACCAACGAACTATCCTCACCGGAAATCAATGCGAACACCAAGCCCGCCTTTTTCGCCAGGGAAATGCCCATCACATCCCGGAACGACAATCGTTTGAATTCCTCGCCCTGAGGCCCCCAGAGGAAAAGTCCGTCTGTCAAGACACCATCAAAATCGAGGGCAACAGCCTTGATCGGGATCATGAACGGGCTCCTACGCGACGCAGTTTCTTGATGATGGGCTTTTCCCGTTCAAAAACCCGTTTCGACCCGGTGCCCATGGACATTTCAGCCAAGCGAATATCGCGTACCAGACGGGTGATACCGCTGGGCCCTAATGAAGCAGCCTGGTCTGAACCCCACATGGAACGCTCCAAGGTTATATGTCTTTCCACCATGCAAGCGCCAAGAGCTACGGCAGCCACGGTCGTTGCAATCCCGGTTTCATGACCGGAATATCCCACGGGAACTTCATAGCGCTTACGCAGTTCAGTAATAACTTTCAAATCCAGCTCGATATAATCCGCCGGATATGTGCTGGTCGATTGCAGAATAATCAGATCTTTTTTGCCTAACATTTCAACCGCATGATCAATTTCCTCCAGCGTGCTCATGCCCGTGGAGAGAATTACCGGCTTCCCCTTGGCGCGGATGTGCCTGAGCAGATTGTCATCGGTGAGGCAGGCTGAAGCTATTTTGTAACAGGGTGGATTGAACCGATCAATAAAATCCACCGACTCCTCGTCCCAGCAGGATGCAAACCATATTATTTCCTGCAATTTCGGCAGTATCGGTCTATTTCCTCATATTCTTTCTTCCCCAAATTCAAGACCGCCTTTGAGATCACCGTTGGTAAGCCGAAAGGGCTTTCCCGGGGCTTGGCCAGCTCCTCTGGAGAGTACACAATGTCCATGGTCCGTTTTCTGAAATTTTACCGCATTGCATCCGGCGGCAAAAGCAACGATCGATGAGTCGTTCTTGCGATAGTCCAGATCACCGTTATGGTTGATTCCGATTTCGGCAACGATAAAGCAAGGATGGCCTTCGCCAATCGGAATCCCACCAATTTTCACATCCTGCATTTAAGTCTCCATGGTTAGGTACTGGTGCAAAAACCTTAGATCATTTTTCGTCACTCAATTAATGCTTTTCAAAGGATAATTTCGATGCCATTGTATCGTTTTTCGTAATGCCTCTTCCAAAGAAACCGATTCAGAAAGGCCCAATTCCGTTCTGGCCTTAGATGTATTGGGAACGTATCTGTCGGGTGCAAATGCCGGCAAGGTTTTTCCCTGAACCTGGATGTCCGGACGCGGAGAGCAACAGTCCGCAACCGACCGGGCCGCTTCCAAAATTGTTATCCCGTTTTCGGACCCAACATTATAGGGCGAGCAGCTTCTTCCTCTTAGTAATATGGTCCACAACCAGATGGCCAGATCCGACATGTATAAATATGACCGAACCGGCGTACCGTCGCCTTTGACAATTATCGGACCTCCATGCAAAGCATCGCCGATGAAATTTCCAATTGCAAAATTGGCGTGCAGGGGAATGTATGGACCGACAAATGCAAAGCACCTCGCTATCTTGATTTCGAGAGAAAATCGATCACTGTACATGGCTGCCACCATTTCGGCCATACGACGAATCTCGTGATACGCATTTCTTGTGTCCGCAGAATTCCGACCACAGGAAAAATCCTCGGGGATATGCGTCATTTCCGCTGGAGGTGTTCCATATACGGCGCCTGTGCTGACAAAAAGGATATTTTTAATCCCACATTTACCGCAAAAATTCAGCGTATGCCGTAAACCTCCCATTGTTTTTTCAAGAACATCCAGGTTTGCCTCCGCGTTGTTGCTTTGAAGAGGGTCACTGGGGTATCCAAACGCATGGACGAGAAGAGAAACAGACTCCCCGGGAGGAGAAAAAGAACAAATGTCCCCTGTTGTTAATTCCAGTGATGCGTCGTTTGCCAAATGCGGCGCTTTCCTGCAAAATGCCTCTCGGTTTCGTGTGAGCACAATTGCTTTTGACTTTAGATTCAGTTCTCGATTCGCCCAGCAAAAACTCTCCAGCAGCCAGCAGCCGAAAAATCCCGTCCCTCCGGTGACAAAAATCCGCTTTCCCCGAACTTCTTCCCAGAAATCTTTTGTTTGGGAGAGAACGTAATCCAGATCGCCTGCAAGAGGATTATCCATATCGGCTATTCTATCTTGTCCGTTCGAATTCGTCAATTTGTTTGAAACAAAGGTTTCTTACATCGCTTCGGGATGAATAGGCCTTATACCATTCAACGGTCGCCGACAGGGCCTTTTCAATATGCCAACGCGGACGCCAGCCGAGCCGCGCTCGGGCCTTGGAGGAGTCCAGCTTTAGGAAAGACGCCTCATGAAGCCCCTCTGCCTTTGCAAATGCAAACGACGCTTCCGGTCCCCATTGCCGACAGATGGCTTTTACAAGATGTTCAACCGTTTTGCAATCATGTTCACCGGGACCGAAATTCCAACTCTCACCGTACTTTGGGCCATTCGTGTACAGTTTTTCCGCAAGACAAAGATACCCGCTCAAGGGTTCCAGTACATACTGCCACGGACGGATTGCGTGGGGATTCCGGACAACGATTGTTCTGCCTGCCAGAATGGCCCTTATGCAATCCGGAACCAGCCTGTCCGTTGCCCAGTCTCCGCCTCCGATAACGTTACCGGCCCGGGCGGTTGCAAGTGCAATTCCATGCTTTGCAAAATCTTGGGGATTAAAGTATGAATTACGATACGCGGCGGTCACCAGTTCAGAGCATGCTTTGCTGCTTGCATAAGGATCGTATCCGCCAAGAGGCTCATTTTCCCGGTAGGCATGGAGGAATTCCCGGTTTTCGTACACCTTGTCGGTGGTAACATTGACAAATGCCCGCACCGAATTGCCGCAAAGCCGGATGGCTTCAAGAACGTTTACCGTGCCCATGACATTGACTGCATAAGTATCGACCGGCAATCTGTACGAATCGCGGACAAGCGGCTGGGCGGCGAGATGGAACACGATCTCCGGTTTCGCGTCGGACAAGCATTTCATCAATTTCTTGCCGTCGCGCACATCGCCGGTAAGAGAATCAACAAGCTCCTCGACACCGGCCAGTTTGAAAAGACTCGGTTTGGTGGGAGGCTTCAGGGAATAGCCGGTAACGTTCGCCCCAAGACGGTGGAGCCACATGCACAGCCACGAACCCTTGAAGCCGGTGTGGCCAGTAGCAAAAACCCTCTTTTTGTTCCAGAACGATTTGTTAATCATGGGGCTTTTTGTCCCACAGACGCCATGGCGCCTTGCCTGAATTCCAGAGGTCTTCAAGCAGCACTTTATCGCTCAGTTTGTCCATGCATTGCCAGAAACCCTCATGCTTGTATGCCTTGAGTTTGCCTTCGCGGGCCACGGTGACGAGCGGCATTTTTTCGAGAATTGTTTTATCATCCTTGATATAGTTGAAAATGCCGGGTTCCATGACAAAGAATCCCCCGCTTACCCACGAAGCCTCACTCTTGGGTTTTTCCCAGAAGTTGGAGACGCTGCTCGTGGCGTCGATATCAATAACACCGAACCTTCCTGCGGGCCGTACTGCGGTCACGGTGACCGTCTTCCCGTGCGATTCGTGAAATTTCAACAGATGGTGAATGTTGACGTCCGCGACCCCGTCCCCGTAGGTGAGCATGAATGTTTCGTTCTTGACATATGGTTGGATCTTTTTGACCCGCCCTCCTGTGTTCGTATTCAATCCTGTGTCAACCAGAGTCACTTTCCACGGTTCCACGGAGTGCCCGTGAATGGTCCGTTTATTTCCTTTTGAAAAATCGAATGTCACGTCTAACTCATGAAGAAAATAATCGTTAAAAAATTGCTTGATGGCAAATCCCTTGTAGCCGAGACAAATGACGAATTCATTAAAACCATAATGCGAGTATATCTTCATGATGTGCCACAGAATCGGCATGCCGCCGATCTCCACCATGGGTTTGGGCTTAACATCTGTCTCTTCACTCAGGCGTGTTCCATAACCGCCGGCTAAAATGACCACTTTCATGGGAATCCCGTGTTTTGTCATAGGCTTTTTCGGTGGTTGTCAAGATTACCTGGGATTGTCCGCCAATGGCCTGATCGTAACTTGAGCCATCACGTAAACAATACAATATTTGCACAAAAATGCCCACTAGAATCGCCACGAAGTCGCTGCAGGAATCTGTAACAACCGATGCGATTGAACAAAGCCATTTTCTCAAAAGAGGGGGTTTCACTCATCAAGCGCCGGAGAGGCTTTGAATCCCACAGCGAGCGCATTCTCCGGAGCTTGCTCCGGGGTTAGCGAGCGACTACAAGTATGTTTTCCTTCCATAGGGATGGAAGATTCCCCGTCCCGCGGGACTGCGGGGTATTTCAAATGCAGCTTCGTTATTGACTATTCAAGAATGCCTTCAATTTCGCTCCTACAAACCTTTTCACTTCCGGATTTTCGCTCGTGTTGTACATGAACTCAAGAAAATCGCGGCCTTCCTCGGGCGCTCCGGCTTTTTCTGAACATTGCCGCCGCAATGCCGGCGAGCCGGAAACCGGGCGCACCGGGTTGCGCAACCGCGCGTGCAAGGCAGGCCGCGGCGTCTTTCTTGTTGTCGTAGTATCGGTAGTAGATCATGCCGAGGTAGAACCAGAGCTTCCATTTTTTTTCAACCGAAGAAGATATGCCCCGTTCGAGAATTACCCTGGCGGCATCCGGGTCCCCGCACACATCCGGAATCATCAGCCCGGCAAATTCGTAGGCGGGATAGAAGCCTGGATTGAGCTTGGTGACAAGATCCACCATGTGGACAAGCCACTTGTACTGGCCTCCCGAGAGATACTCAGATCCGAAGTAGAGCGTTGTGCGGATCCACAGGTAGTCCGCGTACGCGGTATGGAATCCGAGCAGATAGGGCTTGATTTTTTCACTCTGGGGCACAAATGCCATGCTTGGCGGCGCCCAGTGCCTTGACCGAATGGACGTAAGATTGTTTTGCGCGACGAGGATCAGCAGCCACAATGAAAAAAGACCTGCGGCAATCGATGCCGGCGCAAGGATTGTGCGCGCCCGCATCACTAAAGGTCCTTTCTGGCAAACAGGATGCATGCAATTGCGAGAAACAGCGACGTGTAGAGAATGCCGTAGACAACTGCAAGACCGTAGTACGACGCCGGCAAGCTCACCCCATAGATGATGTTGTCGCGCACATTGAAATGCTCCAGGTTTGGAAGAATGTAGTAGATCGCCCTCAGCACCTGAGGATAAATTGAGCCCTTTGCCTCAACCAACTTTATTGAGAGTAAATCGTTGAGGTGTCCGGCAATGTAAAAGGCCAGCGAAAAGAATGACGCGAGCATGGGCGAGGTAAGCGTTGAGAAGAGAATTGAGGCGGAGATGATTAGCGACATTTCGGCCCAGATGAGAACGACCGCGTACATCAGTGAAAGTTTTATTGTCCCGCCAAGATACAGCAGCGTACCCAGAAAGATCACCGACATTGCCACGTAGGTGAGCAGAAGCGTGGCAAGCAGGCCCGCAAACTTGCCACATACGAATTGCTCGCGCGAAACTGGTTTGGTGACGACATGATACAGGGTCTTCTGGCTCATCTCCTTCCCAAGCATTCCCACGCCGATGAATATCGCAAGCATAAGCCCGGCAAGAGACATCGTGGCGAGACCGAAGTCCTGCATCACCTGGATCCTGGCGAACACCGACCAGTCCGCCACGAACACCGACAGCACGATAAGCGCGACAACGAAGAAAAGGACGATGTACAATACGTTGTTGCGTATCGTTTCCTTGAAGGTGTTTGCCGCGACCTCGAAAATCGCCCGCATTCGTGGATCTCCTATTGCCTTTTGTAAATTATGTCCTCAAGCGAGGAGGACCGCTTCGACACCGACTCGCAGAACAGGCCGTTCTCCCACAGATATCGCTGGCATTCCCTGAGGCCTCTGCCTCCGGGAACAGTGATGGTGTCGCCCGCCCTCAGATTCTTCGCAATAGTGAATCCCATCCCTGCAAGCACGCGGCGGTCTGCATCGCTGAGGCCCGTTACCACGCATTCTGCGTCCCCGGCTTCCTCGGAAACGAGCTGCGCAAGAGGCCCTTGATACGTAAGGCGGCCTTTTGACAACACCACGACGTGACTGCACAACGATTCCACATCGTCAAGAATATGAGAGCTGAAGAATATCGTCTTACCCTCGCTTCCCAAGGCAAGCAGAATCTGCCTGAAAAGCCGCCGCCCAAGAGGATCCAGACCACTCATGGGTTCGTCAAGGATCATGAGGTCTGGGTTGCATAACAGGGCCTGGGCCATTGACAGGCGCTGCTGCATCCCCTTAGAGAGATTTTTCACCTTTGTATTGATGGATGCTGACAATTCCACGGCCTCCAGCGCCCGCAGTATGTCGGTTTCACCGGATTTCGCATACCCTTCAACGAGTCCATAGGAAAATCGAAGGGTTTCCCGAACCGTGAGATGATCGTAAAAATAGGGCCGCTCGCTCAGGAACGAGAGCCCCTTTCGCGAGCTTGGAAGAGCCGGGTTCTGTCCGTTAATCAACACTTTTCCGGTGGTGGGCCTGATGAGGCCCAGGAGCATTTTGATGCAGGTTGTTTTCCCTGCGCCGTTCGGACCCACAAAGCCGGTAATGGTGTTTTTCTCGACGGCAAATGTGCAGTCAATGACGGCAGGCACCTTCTTTTCCCAGAAGTGTCTCCGGAAGTCTTTGGACACATGGATGAGTTCGATACTTGGAATTGCCATAACTGTGTTTCGATGTTTGGACAGATCCAATGTAAAGATAATAGCGGTTGCCGGTAACGTTCAAGTGTATTCTTGGAAGAGCGCTCATTTGTGATTCCGCAACGTCCTTTGCAGAAATGTTTTGGGGGGCTCCCGATCGTGATTGAAGAACCCCGCCCCAAGTGGCGGGGGTTCTTCCATAGCTAAGGAAATAGAATACCCGCTATCCCCGCGCCACCACGACTACGCCTGCATACATACTACAGGAGTAGCCGCGCAAGCGAACTCGCGGGGAAAAGGCAAACGACATACTATTTGCGCGAAGCGCAACTACAACACCTTAGGCAACGAAGTGACAATGCGCGGGCTGTGCTATTCAATCGAACCAGCAACCTTGTATTTTGGTTCCTATGCCAGACTGGAAAAAGGGATTTCTCCCGTGGTGCCGTCATTGCCAAAGGGCTGTGGTGGGCGGATGGGGGTTGGTTTGCAAGTCCTGGGATTGCGCGAAAGGTGCTGTTAAAGTCTTTCGCCAAGCCCATTACTCTTGGAATGCATTGCAGAAGAAGCCTCAACCCGCGACATCAACACCGCTGCAAGGCAAACATACACACCCAACCGTTCAATCAGTTTTTGCTCTTTTTGCGGCTGCATTTGCTTTGTGCACCCTTTTCTTCGGCATATGGTCCATGATCCGGGTACAAAGCCTTTCCGAACAAAACAAACTATTGAAGGAAAAACGAATAGAACTTCTTGCACAGATAAAGGAGCGAAACAAGGAAATTGCGGACTTGCGCAACCGCATCGACTCGCTTGCCGTCACAACGAATGTGTCGTCACGGAACGGGAGGAACGCATGTGTCGTCCACGCGGAGCCCCCTGTTCCGGCTGTCATTGATGGCCTGCCTGTTTCATTTGACAATGGCACTGCTCAGAAACGTCTTGTGTCTCTCACGTTCGATGGAAATGATCAGGCAAATACCGCTGAGGACATTCTTGATACGCTGAAATCGAGGAATATCAGGGCAACCATGTTCTTGTCGGGCAAGTTTATCAGGCGCAACGCCGATGTGGTGCGACGTATCATATTCGAAGGTCATGAAATCGGCAATCACACCTTTTCGCACCCCCGCCTCACGACCTACGCACAGGATCATACGCAAACCATACTGCCGACAGTATCGGAGGAATTTCTCCGCAATGAACTTGTCAAGACAGATTCTTTATTTCGCTCCGTATTTGGCGTGCGGCTTGCTCCTTTGTGGAGAGCCCCGTTCGGCGAATACAATCGCGAAATCTGCCTGTGGGCCCGACATGCGGGGTTTCTCCACGTCGGGTGGCGACAGGGAAAAACCTGGCGGCTCGGTCTTGACAGCAACGACTGGACGCCCGACGAAGAAACACCGGGTTATCATTCGCCTCAGCAGGTGTTCGAAAAGATTGTCGGCCTTGCCCACAGCGGGGGCTCCGGAATTAACGGCGGCATCATTCTCATGCATCTCAATTCCGCTCGTCTGCAGAAGGAGGAACAGGTTCATCATGTTCTCGGCAGGCTTATCGATACTTTGCAGGCCGCAGGCTACCGTTTTGTCACGGTCGGAGAAATGCTCAGGGAATCGGACGTGGATATGTCCCGCCTTAAACGCAATTAAATATTACAGTCCGTGCATGCTCAGACACTCGCAGCGGGGTTCTCTAATTGGAAGGAAGTATTTTCAGGGTTGACCCGTTTTTCTGAGGAACCATGCCCGACGTTCAATCCTTCGTTCAGAATCTGCTGCTTCGTGCTCCGGGCATCCTGTTCGGCATAACCATCCACGAATATGCTCACGGTCTCGTTGCACTGTGGCGAGGCGACAAAACCGCAAAGCAGGCAGGAAGGCTCTCACTTAACCCCGTTGCCCATCTCGATCCGATCGGCACGCTCATGCTGTGTTTCGGCCCTTTCGGTTGGGCAAAACCAGTTCCCGTGGACTTCCGCAACCTTAAGAATCCCGGCCGCGACATTGCTCTGGTCGGTGTTGCCGGACCATTATCAAATATTCTTTGCGCTGGAGCAATAGGAATTATCTTACAGCTGTTAATAATCAACATGATCCGCGTCCCGTGGCCGGAGTATGTATTCCCTATTCTAACAATTGCGTATCAGATAAATGTTGGGCTTTCCTTTTTCAATCTTCTCCCAATACCTCCTCTGGACGGTTCAAACATCCTCCTGAGCTTTCTCCCGCGGTCAAGAATAGAAAGCTATTTCAGACTCATGCGATATATACCCGTAGTTTTCTTCGTCTTGATTGTTATTGAATGGGCAACCCCGGTTAAGGCTTTGTCTCTTGTCCTTAACCCGCTGTACGTGCCCTATGCCTCTTTCTGGCATTCCATCATTTTCGGCGGAAGGATGTGACCCATGCCCGTCCCGCATGTCTCAAAGGCACGCCTCAGAGAGATAGTAAACGGCTTTTCACATTCGTCAATCATGGTTGTCGGCGATTCCATGCTCGACGAATACGTCTGGGGAGATGTCGACCGGATTTCTCCTGAAGCGCCGGTGCCGGTGGTTCACGTACAATCGCGTTCGTTCCGGCTCGGAGGAGCCGCCAACGTGGTTCAGAACCTCAAGTCGCTTCGCGTCACCCCACACCTTGTTTCGCTGTGCGGCGACGACGAAAACGGAAAAAACCTCAGGGAAAGAGTTGCCCAATCGGGCTGTTCGGCAGACGGGTTGATTGTATCTCCTCACCGGCCGAGCACGGTGAAAACAAGAATCATGGCGCGGCATCAGCAAATAGTGCGTGTCGACAGCGAAACCGCGAGTGATCTGACCAGCGACGAAACAGAGGCTTTGTGGGAAAAATGTTCCTCGCTCCTTTCCAAGGTGGAAGGAGTCATCATTTCCGACTATTCAAAGGGTGTCGTCTCAAAGCCCCTTCTTTCGCGTATTCTTGACGCTTGCAGGAACAAGCGCCTTTTTGTTGCGGTCGACCCGAAGCAACGCCATTTCGACCTTTACAAAGGAGTAAGCGTCATTACGCCCAATCTCAAGGAGGCGCACGCCGCTCTCGGCCTTCCGTACGCAACGGTTGACGACAAAGACATCGAGAAGCTTGGGTGGGCCATCGTGCGGAAGCTTAACTTGCCGTATCTGCTTATAACGCTTAGTGAACGGGGCATGGCCCTTTTCGATCGGACCGCTCACACGTATTCCCATCTTCCCACCGTGGCACAGAATGTCTTCGACGTCACCGGCGCCGGCGACACGGTCATCAGCGTTTACTCTGCGGCGATAACCGCAAAAGCCAGGCCGATCGAGGCGGCATTTCTTGCCAACCATGCGGCAGGCATTACTGTTGCGGAATTGGGTACGGCCTGTGTTGACGGCGAAACGCTTCTGGCGGCTTGTTGCAGGTAGCCGCGATTTTCTCCCGTTCTCCGCGCCGCGGAGGCAAGCTGGTACGCACCGCGATTGTCGCCGGAAATCTTCCATCTCTCCTTGTAGAATTTGTGGGCAAGGAATTATATTTGGGACACCCTTGAGGGCCCGTAACTCAGTTGGTTAGAGTAGCGGACTCATAATCCGTTAGTCCTAGGTTCGAGTCCTAGTGGGCCCACCACTTCTTTTCCATAGAAAACCGGAATTTGACATGCGCGAGCGGATACTGTTGTTTCTCACTTTCGGCGCAGCGATTCATAAGGCCGAACGACAATCACAAAGGCACTTCTCAGACAGAGGTGCTTTTTTGTTTTCGTGTGCCGGGTCTTTTCCCGAACGTGCGCCACTATCGCTATGCTTTAATCTTCTGCGGCCACCGGAGGCGAAATGATACGGGATTTGGAACTGCTGGTACAGCTTCAGACAATCGATCTCCGCATACACGACCTTATTCAATCCCAGAGCAGCCTGCCAAAATCACTTGCGGAACTGGAGCGGGCAATTGCGGACGCGCAGAAAGCCGTTGACGGCGCCGACAGCCAACTGGACGCAAATGCAGCGGAAAAGAGGTCCTTTGAAGAGAAGGTCGCGGACGCGAAGACTGCCCTTGACAAAAGCCAGGAACGGCTCAATTCAATAAAGACCAACCGGGAATACGACGCGGTTCACGCCGAGATCGAAAACTTCAAGAGCACCATTGCCGGCGCCGACACGCGGATGAGAACCCTTATGGCCGAAGCGGACAAGGTTACGCAATCGCTCGAAGCAAAAAAGGACGATCTCGAGAAGGTCAAGACAGAGAGTGAACCAAGAATTGCCGACCTCAAGACGAAAGTGGCATCCATAGATTCTTCCGTGGCAACCCTCAGACAGGAACGATCGGCCATTGCCGCCGGCATTCCGAAGTCGCTTCTCAGAACCTATGATCATATTCTCTCTCGCCGGAAGAACGCGCGCGTGCTCAGCTTTGTCGGCATCGACAACCAGACTTGTTCCTCGTGCTTCAAGGTTCTTGAAACGCAGCTTATCAACGAAATCCGCAGGGGAACAAAGCTCCTCACCTGCCAGAGCTGCGGCGCGATTTTCGTGTGGCGAGAAGAACCCCTCGAGAAAAAGCAGGAAACCCCATTGGCGTGAGCCAGTAACGATTTCTCTCGACGCAGGAACACCGAACCGGGCGTCCCTTTTTTATCCCACCTAAAACGTATGAAACAGGGTAAGTGACGGCTGCAGGAAGGATTCCATATCCACCGCGAATCCGTTGTGACCACTGAAAGTCAAGTGCCTTGTCGCTGATCCTGATGCTCCACGTCGGATTGCCCCTTCTTTTGCTTTCTTTTCCGTTTCGTGCTCTTTGTGTCTCCGGGTTCGGCATCCCCTTCCTCCAGAAACACAATCTCAAACTCCCCCGCTTGCATGGGCGCGACATGGAGCCGGGTGTACGCCCTGTTCTCCTTGCCCATGTGCGCTGAGCAGCCGCCGTGAAATGCCCGGCAGGAGGGCGCCGTCGATCACTGCGTCGGCATTGCGCGCCCCCGCCTCGATGGCGGTGCAGCTCTCCGCAATCGTGTCGACCAGCGAAGGAGAAATCGAGAGGGTGATCCCATGAACCCGCCTGAGACGCTGCGCAACGACGTCGAGTTTCATCGCCACAACGCCCTTCATTACTTCTTTGTCAAGCGGCCTGAACGGCACAATGGTGCATCGCGCAAGCAGAGCCGGCTGAAAATGGGCCGATAGCTCCGGCCTGACGGCGGCAATGATCTCCTCTGCGGTCGGCTGCCGTGCCTGTTTCCGGGTGCACAGTTCCACGATGGTCTCGGATGCAAGGTTCGAGGTCATGATGATGATGGTGTTTCTGAAGTTTATTTCGCGGCCTTCGCCGTCCCGCATGAAACCTTTATCAAAAACCTGATAGAAAAGGTTCATTACCTCAATGTGGGCTTTTTCGACTTCGTCAAGAAGAACGATTGAATACGGTTTCTGGCGCACGGCTTCGGTGAGAACGCCGCCTTCGCCGTAGCCCACATACCCCGGAGGCGAGCCCTTGAGCTGGGAGACCGTGTGCTTTTCCTGGTATTCCGACATGTTGATCGTGGTGATGAATTTCTCACCACCGAAAAGGATGTCGGCGAGCGCACGCGCGCATTCGGTCTTTCCAACGCCCGACGGGCCGGTGAACAGAAAAACACCGATGGGCGCATCGGGATTGCCCATGCCCGTCTTCGAGGCGCGGATCCTGCTCGCGAGAGCGGCGAGCGCGCCGTCCTGACCGATAATCCTTTCTCCCAGCCTGGTTTCAAGCGCAAGCAGCGTCTCTGCTTCGTCTTTCACCATTGACCCAACCGGAATGCCTGTCCAGTCGGAAACCACCCGGCCGCACACGCCGGCAGAGACATTCGGGAACACAAGGGGATTGTCCCCCTGAATCGCGGCAAGCGCCTCAAGTTCGCTCTTCATTGCCGCAAGCTCGTTTGAGACCTCGGCGACCCCTGCATTGCTTTTCCGCAGTGATAGCAACGTGTCATGCAGCTGTCGGATCTTTTCTCCATGAGTCTTCTCCTTGTCCCACTGTTCCGCCACGCTCGAAATCTCCGCCCGTTTTGAAGCAACGCGCTTATCGCAATCGTCAATCTGTTCGGCGGCAACGGGCAGCCCGGCATCCCGGTCCCGCTCCAGCTTCGCCTTCTCCAGCTCCGCGTTGCGCAGCGAACGTTCCGCGTTGTCAAGCGATGCCGGCTTCACGCTCTGGCTCATTTTCACGCGGGCGCAGGCGGTGTCAAGCACGTCGACGGCCTTGTCGGGCAGTTGCCTGCCGGAGATATACCGGTGCGAAAGGGTCACGGCCGCATCGAGACCTGCCTGGGTAATGTGCACGCCGTGATGCTTCTCAAAGCCGTCCGCTGCGCCTCGAAGCATCACGGCGCAAGTTTCTTCGTCCGGTTCCTCCACCTTTACAAGCTGGAACCTTCGTGCTAAGGCGGGGTCTTTTTCGAAATACTTCCGGTATTCGGACCACGTGGTGGCGGCACACGCGCGTAAGTCGCCGCGGGCAAGCGCCGGCTTGAGAAGATTGGCTGCGTCGCCCTGCCCGACCGCTCCCCCAGCCCCGATCAGCGTATGGGCCTCGTCGATGAAGAGAATGGTGGAAGCGGCATTGTTCCTCACCGCGTCGATGACGCTCTTGAGCCGCTTTTCGAATTCTCCCTTTACGGATGCGCCGGCCTGAAGAAGCCCCAGGTCGAGTCCCCACACGTCGACGTTCACCAGATTGGCCGGAACGTCGCCGGTTGCAATGCGCAGCGCTATACCCTCCACGATCGCGGTTTTGCCGACGCCTGCTTCTCCGACGAGAATGGGGTTGTTCTTCCTCCTGCGGTTGAGGATGTCCATTGCCTGGCGAATTTCGTCGTCGCGGCCGAGAACCGGGTCTATCTTTCCCGCCCTTGCTTCCTCCGTGAAATTTGTGCAGAACTGCCTGAGCGTATCGTGCGCCCCTCCGGGTGAGCCGGAACCTGCGGGCCGTTCTGCGACGGGCCGTTCCCGCGGTTTGTGCCGTTGACGGCTTGACAATGGAAAGAAATTCGTTCCTGAGCGTTTCGAGGTTCACCGGTTTAAGCAAATCACCGTAGGCCGTTGATGAGAATTGTCCTTTTTCCAGCATTGCAACAAACAACGTGCCCGGCGTTATCGAGGATAGCGCATAGCACAAGGTGCCAATGCTCCACGCATGCTCAAAAGCCTCGATAAGCGGCGGTGAAAACGACGGCCTGCCGCTGTTGCCGCTTTGAAGGTTTTCGAGCTCCCGATTGAGCGCCTTTCTGAGCGCGGCGGCGTCAACCTTGAACCGCTCCAAGATCGCCGCCACATCGCCCTGCGGATCGTCGAGGAATTCGGCAAGCAGATGCTCCCATCGGACCTCGTAGTGTCCCCTGTTCACGCACATCCCGATGGACGATTCGAGCGTTTTCGTGCAGCTTTCGTCAAGCTTCTCGAGGAGAAGCCGAAGGTTATTGACTATCATTGTCCGTCCTCCTCAGACGCCTCCTGTTGCAGGCATCTCCGGATTAATACCGGTCTGTCAATTGCAGCGTTCCCAGGATCTCTCGGTAAACCGGATAGAATTTTCCGTACAAGAGCGGTGTGGTCCAGAACGCAATCCGCATGTTGTAGGTGTCAACCGCAAAAAAGAATTCAACAAACTGAATTTCGTTCTTCGAGTACTCCCATCGCACCATGGGGACTGTATGCACCGTATCGTCCGCAAGCCCGCTGTCGCTTTCGATTTGTTCCTTGTTGAGGCGATGAATCTGTTCCGCATATTCCCTGGTTGCTTCGTTTGTGTTGCTCGCGATACAGCGCGTTCCCTGGGTCTTTTCCGCGGTAAAACCGACAAAAAGCAGTTCAACGCCCGTTTTATGGAGTTCCTGGGCGAAGGCCCTGTTTTCCCTCATTTCATTTGGGTTTGTCGTCAGCTCCCAACTCCCCTTGTAGGTCAGGGAAAACCCGATAGGTTTGTTCTGGTAGGTGCGCTCTGCGGGAAAAAACGTTCCGGGATAGAATTGTTTGATAGGTGCTGCGCATGCGACAACAAGAACAACGCCCGCAATAGCGACCTCGCGAAGCCTCATGAGCCTGCTACCTGCGGCTTCCCGGGCGTCAAACCGCCTGTGCGGCGGTCCGGGGTCCGGGTAATATGCGCGCCCAGAGCGGCAAGCCTTGCGTCGATGCGCTCGTATCCTCTGTCAATCTGCTCGATGTTGTGGATCCGGCTGGCACCTCCCGCCGCGCATGCCGCAATGAGAAGTGCCATGCCCGCGCGTATATCGGGCGAGGATATGGTCGATCCCACAAGTGCCGAGGGGCCCGTCACCACCGCCCGATGCGGGTCGCACAGAACAATGTGGGCGCCCATGGCTATCAATTTGTCAACAAAAAACAGTCGTGATTCGAACATCTTCTCGTGGAGAAGCGTTGTTCCCTTTGCTTGGGTGGCAACAACGATCATAATAGACATCAAATCCGCAGGAAAGGCCGGCCAGACATTGTCATCGATCTTGGGTATGGCGCCGCCGAGATCTTCCCGCGTGCGCATGGCCTGGCGCCGGGGCACCAGCAGCGATCGCCGCCGGCTGTCCGCCTCCGCGCGCACGCCGAGCCGTGCATATTGGAAGAGGATCATCTTCATGTGCTGTATATCCACATTCGTGATTGTCAATTCCGAGCGCGTTGCCGCCGCAAGTCCGACAAAAGAGCCTGCTTCGATGTAATCGCTTCCAATTGAATGGCGCACGGCATTGAATCTTGCGGCCCCATGGACGGCGAGGACATTGGAACCGACCCCCTCGATGCGCACGCCGGCGGCCATAAGAAACCTGCACAATCCCTGCACATGCGGTTCCGACGCTGCGTTGACAATGGTTGTTTTTCCCTTCGCTCCGGCGGCCGCAATGATTGCATTCTCGGTGGCCGTAACCGAGGCTTCATCGAGGCATATCTCGGCCCCGCGCAGCCCTTTCCGGGCCTCCAGAATGTAAAGCACGGAGGATGACGGTTGCCGAGGATGGGCATGGCGTATCGTAAGGGTCGCGCCCAGCGCCCGGAAGACCAGAAAATGCGTATCGAGCCTTCTTCTTCCAATTGAGTCCCCACCGGGCTGTGGTATCACGGCCTTTCCCGTTCTCACGAGGAGCGCCGAGGCAAACAGAATCGAGCCACGGATTGTGCTTGACATTGCAAGAGGCAGCTCGGAGGCCGGGGCGTCGGGAACGCAAATGACTACCTTTCCATCCCGCAATGCCGATACGTGCGCGCCAAGATGCGCCGCAATCGATAACATGTTGCGCACGTCTCCGATGTCCGGAACATTACACAGCGTCACCGTTTCCCCGCATGCCATCGCTGCGACGATGACCGGCAATGCTTCATTTTTGTTCCCCGAGGTCGCAATGCTTCCCTTGAGGGAAAATCCGCCATCAACAAGAAAACTGCTCACCGGTGCCTCTTTGTCTCTTGGTAATACATATGAAAACATAATATACCTAATCCTCCCCCATTTGCAAAACAACTAACGTCAAGCCTGCACACCGTCAATGTGCCGGCGGCTTCCTCTATTAAGGATATAAGAGCCGATTTTCTAAAACTATTTCATTCAAAAGTGATCTTTTTTTGAAAATATTGATTATATTCTCCGTTGAGCTTCGTCTTGCTCGCGTGATCCATAATTTTTTGAACTAACACCATTTTACGGGGAATTCTGCTTTGGGTAGCAAGCACACGCCGCTTTGCGGATCTGCGCGCTATCCAAGCGAACAACCAAGTTCCCAGTAGTGAGATCAAAAAATATGCCGTGAGTGGAGGCGAAGCTCTTCTTTTCCTCTTTGTTCTTCATCGCATGTGTCAACGCAATCCCCCGCAGCGGAAGGCGCCCGTGGCGAGAGCGGGGGCTTTCTTCCCGGAACGCCCTTTCTCCAATAGTTTCCGCTGTTTCCGTTTTGAAAAGCGCTGCCATTGATTATTTTTACGGAATGAAGGACAGATCCGAAAATCTCGCCCTTGCCCTTGACAACTTACGATCTCCCGCCGACGTGAAGTCGCTCGTTGCCCAGACAAAGCATTGTTTTGGGACCTTTAAGGTCGGACTCGAACTTTACACCCGGTTTGGTCCGTCCATACTCGACTGCGTCTTCGAATCGGGGCGCAAAGTATTTCTCGATCTAAAATTTCACGATATTCCGCATACTGTTGCAAACGCGGTTCTCGCTGCGTCACGCCTCGGCGTGCATTTTATGACGGTCCACGCTCAAGGCGGATCAGAAATGATGAAGGCCGCCTGCTCTGCCGCGCGCGAAGCAAACAGCGAAGGACTTGCGCCAACAAAAATAATTGGCGTCACCCTGCTTACCAGTATTGACGCCTCTGCCCTCCTCAACGAGCTTAACGTTTCGGTTGCCCTTGAGCAGCACATCAAAATCCTCGCCCTGCGCGCTGTTGACGCGCTGCTCGACGGCATCGTGTGCTCTGCCGCAGACCTCCCGCACGTAAAGCCGCTACTGCCCGATGGTTTCGAAATCGTCACTCCCGGAATCAGGCTCAAACACGGCGACCCTCACGATCAAAAGCGCGTGACGACGCCGAAGGAGGCACTGCAAAACGGTGCGACCCTCCTCGTCATAGGCCGTGCGGTTACTGAGGACAAGAATCCTGCGGATGCTGCGGAGAAAATTCTTGCGTCCCTCGAGTGAAATCCCGCGCGCTGTTTACGTTTGGACTCTTTCACAAAGCCCCTCGAACGGACGCCTTGACACACCGGACTGGTTGTGCCGCCATCATCTTTACGTGCGGTAAAACTGCCCGTGTGCCCCTGGCCGCGTCTGTGGCCGACCGCAATCAGCAGTTACGGGGAATGTTGTGGAATGAACAGGGGGAGCTCGCAGAACTTGTTGTCAACATTGACCAGGGGTGGAAGAAAGCCGTGTTGATAACTTGTTGGCTCAAGAATGCTCTTGCTGTAACTTGTTTTTTATCAATGTGATATTGTTGCAGTTGGCTGCGAACAGTTGTCAACACCGGTCCTCAATATGGAGCCATGTCCCTCAAGCCAGCCTGTTTTCAATGGTTCGGCCAAACAGCACGCTGCGCTATACGCGAACGTTCTTTCCCGTATCCATCAGACAATTTCCGTGAAATGTGGCACCTTCATTGATTACCAGATCACGAGTCTTCAAATCTCCGACAAGAGATGCTGTTGCCTCGAGTTCAATCCGGTCTTCCACCGACATGTTTCCTCGTATGCTGCCCCCAATAATGGCATTCTTTGCAACAATGTCTGCCTCGACAAGGCCCTTGCTTCCCACCGTTAGTGTTTCCGAGGTTTCCAGTTTTCCCTTAAGCTGGCCGTCTATGCGAACGCTGTGAGGTACCGAAAGGGTTCCTTCAAAGACCGTACCTTCCCCCAGGATTGTGTGCAATCCTTTGTCGTTGCTTTTGTCCATGTTTCGCTCCTGTGATAAGACCGTTGTTTTCATTTCTCGCTCGTGGTCACAATATAATTTGTCGGGTCGACATTCTTGCCGTCTTTAAGCACTTCGTAGTGCAGGTGCGGCGCGGAGGACCGCCCTGTGTTTCCGACCAGGGCCACCGTCTGACCGCGTTCAACGTGATCACCCTTCGACACAAGAATCTGCAGACAATGGCCGTACCTCGTTGACATTCCATACGCGTGCTTGATGGTAAGCAGAAGTCCAAAGTATCTGTCGTTGACGACATTGTCAACAATTCCCGGTGCTGTTGCGCGAATCAATGAGCCCTGCGTTGCGGCATAGTCAACACCGTTGTGCGCTTGTTCGGTGTCGTTGGCCTCAACCAGATACCCCCTTGTTATCCACCCGTCAACAACAGGCTGAATATTTGGAAGTGCCGCGAGAGACATTTCTCTTGCAACACTCCGCTTGCCCGCATCGTCTACCCTGCTTGTCGACGGCTCTGCAAGGCTATCTATCATTTCGTCAATATTGTCCCGCGGAACAACGCCGTGACTGTTACCCTTAAGAGCCAGCAGGGAACTCTGACTTTTCTTTTGATCGGCACTTACCGACCTTCCAATTCTCTGCAGATAGCGCCCCATCTGTTCTATTCTGTCCTGCTTGGCTGCCACGTAGGTGATCTTTCCCTTCTCTTCCTTTAACCTCTTGTTCTCAAGGGTAAGAATATAAACAAGCTGGAGTTTTGCTGCAATCTCTCCTGACTTTACGACCAGAAGGATAAAACCGACAAAAAAGATTAGAAGAAATGCGCCTAATGAGTACACAATGTTTCTATGGACATGCATGGAAAATGTCCGAAGGTTGCCCTCCGGAATAAACATTATTGTGTAATATTTTTTTCTCTGCATTTCACTTTCGCTGGTTAACGGTGCCATTCCGGAAAACAGGAACAGCACTTCCTAATTGCTCTGATGAAACGAACATACTACTGTCCGTGGGAGAGAAGGTCTGAAATCCTGTTGAAATCGGCCATATCATGAAAATAGATCTCTATTTTGCCCTTGTGATTCTGCAATCCTATAATAGATACCTTGGTTCCAAACCTGTGGATTAGCTTCTCAACAAGCACGACCATGTTCGGATCTTGGTGCTCCAGTGGCCGTTTCTTTGAAGAACCCGCTTTCAAAAATGTTCTTCTCTGCCTGCCATGCTGAACAATCTCTTCAACTTCTCGCACGGAAAGGTTCTCGGAAACGATCCTCTCCCCGAGTGCTTTCTGCTCCAAATCGCCCTCGACCGACAGCAGCGCCCTCGCGTGCCCCATGGTTAATTCGCCCCGGATTAATCGCCGCTGGAGCTCCTCGGGCAGTTTCAACAATCGAAGCGTATTGGTAATGGCGCTCCTGCTTTTTCCCACCTTTTTCGACAGTTCTTCATGTGAAAGCCCGCATTCAAGCATGAGCTTCTGAAATGCGGCGGCCTGTTCGATTTCGTTCAAGTCCTCGCGTTGAATGTTTTCCACAAGCGCCATCTCTATCATTTCGCGGTCGGCTATTTTCGGCTTAATGATGCAGGGAATTTTGTCGTGGCCCAGTTGCCGAAGAGCACGAAACCTGCGTTCGCCCGAGACAATTTCGTATCCGTCAAGCTTCTTTCTCAAGATGATCGGCTGAAGAAGGCCCTGGTTTTTGATGCTTTCCGCCAGTCCATCCAATTCTTCCTTGTCGAATCCCCGTCGGGGCTGAAATGGGTTAGGCCGGATGGAATTGCAATCCACGAGGACAACTTTGTTGTCGCTTCCCCTTTCTTCGCTATCCTGCGGAATGAGGTTTGTAAGACCTCTTCCCAGTGCTCTTCGAGAATGACCGCTACTCGCCATTGCGCATGATTTCCTTTGCAAGGTTCAGGTAATTTTCCGCACCGGAGGACATGATATCATACAGAATTATTGGCTTCCCAAACGATGGGGCCTCCGAGAGTTTGACGTTTCGTGAAATAATTGTGTCGAATACCTTTCCGGGAAAACACGATTTTACATCTTCGGCAACCTGACGAGAAAGATTAAGCCTGCTATCATACATGGTGAGCAATGCTCCCTCAATCGCAAGATCTGCATTTAGATTCTTCTGGACCAAGCGAATCGTGCTCAAAAGTTCGGCAAGCCCTTCCAGCGCATAGTACTCGCACTGTATGGGAATGAGAACCGAATCGGCAGCCGTCAGGATGTTTACGGTAAGAAGACCGAGCGAGGGAGGCGAATCGACAATGACATATTCGTATTTGTTCCGGACGGATTCGATGACGTTTTTGAGGCTTTTTTCCCGGGCAAGAACATTGACAAGCTCTATCTCGGCTGAGGCAAGATCGGGACTTGATGGGGCAACATGCAGAAAGTTTATTTGTTCACAGGGCAGGATGATGTCGACCAGGGCAATGTCCCTGTTCCCTTTTTTCCTCCTGGTTATAACCTCATACATGGAATTTTCAACATTGTTTTTGTCTATCCCGATGCCGGTGGTTGCGTTGCTCTGGGGGTCCATGTCCACGAGCAACGTCTCATGCTCCGCTGCAGCAATTGTTGCGGCAATGTTAATTGCAGTTGTGGTCTTTCCCACACCTCCCTTTTGATTACAGACCGCAATTATTCTTCCCAAGAGAGGTTCCTTCCCTTAACAGTATTCTCTGCATGTTTCCGATTATTATCGGGTGACAGACTTGGCTCAACCATGGCGAGGACGAGCTGCAAATCCACGAGCTTCGGAAGGTCTGTTATTTGTGCACAACATCGGGATATTTGTTTGGGGCTATTTCATCAATTCAAGCGAGACAAGATTAAGTCCGAAAATCTGATTCCCGAGATCGTATTCGGCAATTTCACTTATTTTTATCCCATCTTTGTCTTTGCTCGATGTGATGCTGTCGAGCTCCTGAGCAAACTGTTTCGTCTTGAAAGTGTACATATGTCCCTCTGGTGCAAGAAAAGGTCTGGCAAGTTGAGAGAATTTTTGCATTGTCCCAAGACCCCTGCTTATTACATAATCGAATCTCCTCTCAGACTGGGGAAGCTTTTCCGCATTGCCCAGGTATATTTCCATGTTTACAAAGCTAAGGTCCGTTCTCGCCTGCTGGAGAAACATGCTTTTCTTCCTGTTGGATTCCGCAAGCACAAACGCAAGGTCGGGCCTAAAAATACGAATGGGAATCGAAGGAAATCCGCCACCAGCTCCAATATCAAGAATCTTTGCGTTCTTCTTGAACCCGAACAGAAGAAGCGGCTGAAGCGAATCACAGAAATGGCGCAGGAACATATGATCTTCGTCTCCTGGGGAAATCAGTCCGGCAGCAGCATTCCACTTGAGTAACAGGGCCATATAGCTAAGGATCTGGTCTCGTTGTTCAAGAGTGGGTGTAAGCCCCAGCCTTTCGAGTTCTTTTAACTCGTAGCACTTTCTTGCCCGTTCTAGGAAAACCCTCGCTGTCTTGTTCATATTCTCACCGTTGTTCCACGTGAAACGTTCTTTTGTTTGGATAAGGAAACCATAAGCACGGCTATGTCGGCCGGTGTAACCCCGGGAATTCTCAGGGCCTGCCCGAGGGATCGAGGCTTTATCTTCGAGAGCTTAGATCTGGACTCAGCGAGAAGCCCCTCAAGGGTTTGGTATTCGAATGTGTCGGGTATCAGCTCGTTTTCCATTCTACGGAATTTTTCCAGGTATTCATTTTGTTTTTCAATAAATCCGCAATATTTGATATCTGCCTCCACACCAAGACGGATTTCTCGGTCTTCGATCCTTTCGGCGATTGCCTCGAGAATATCTTCAATCCGTACTTCGGGACGTTTCAACAGCAATGCCGCTTGGGCTATCGTCTTGATTTCCGGCGAGGCCTTGCTGTTGCGCTTCCAGCGTTCGGGTGTTATTCTAGCCTCGGAAATCAGTTTTTTATACCGCGCTTTTTCGTCCCAAACCCGCCTCCTTCTTTCAAACGCCTCCTTGGAAATGAGTTCGTGCTGCATTGCAACGGGCATCAACCGCTCATCGGCATCGTCCTGCCGGAGCCCCAACCGGTACTCTGCCCGGGAGGTGAACATTCTGTATGGCTCTTCGGTTCCTTTTGTAACCAGGTCGTCTACCAGAACGCCGATATATGCGGTATCCCGGCCAAGAATGAGGGGGGAACCGCCAAGTACCTTTTCGGAAGCGTTTATCCCGGCAATCAAACCTTGAGCTGCCGCCTCTTCGTAGCCAGATGTCCCGTTTATCTGGCCGGCAAAGAACAAGTTCTCCACGATTTTTGATTCCAATGTCGGCCACAGTTGCATCGGCGGAAAAAAGTCATACTCAATGCCATATCCCGGCCGCGTCAACGCTGATTTTTCGAACCCCGGCACGCTGTGAAGCATTAACTGTTGGACATCGAAGGGCAAACTTGTGGACAATCCATTGAGATACATCTCACTGGTATCCAGTCCCTCTGGTTCTAAAAATAATGTATGACCATCTCTATCTCCAAACCGAACCACTTTGTCCTCGATGGAAGGACAATACCGCGGCCCGACACTCTTTATTTTGCCTGTATACAGCGGCGACCTGTCGAGGTTTGACCGGATGATTTCGTGGGTCTCCGAGGTTGTCTTTGTAATCCAGCACACCGCCTTGTTTTCCGGTTGGTGATCTGAGGAAAATGAAAAAGGCCAAGGAGAAGCATCTCCCTCTTGTATAGCGAGTTTCTGATAATCGACGGTCCTTCCGTCAATTCTGGGTGATGTGCCCGTCTTCAGCCTTCCTGAAATAATCCCGTGCTCGCAAAGGGATTCCGTCAGGCCTTTTGACGGCAGCTCGCCCAGTCTACCGCAGGGAAAAGAGGTGAGACCAATGTGGGCAACGCCGTTCAGAAACGTACCCACGGCAAGGACAAAACAATTGGCTTCTATTTCTTCTCCGCATTCCAATACAGCAGCGCGAGCCCTGCCGCTTCTTATTTTAATACTAATGACCCGTCCCTGAAAAAGGCTAAGCGAAGGCTGACTTTCAAGAAATTTCCTTGCCACCTTTCTGTAGGCCAGCTTGTCGGCTTGGGCCCTGTTCCCCCAAACAGCCATTCCTTTTGTTTGGTTGAGCATCTTGAAGTGAATCCCCGCCTCATCGGTGATTTTTGCCATTATTCCGCCGAGGGCGTCTATTTCTCGCACCATATTGCCTTTGGCAATTCCACCAATTGCAGGATTGCATGACATCTGTCCGATAAGATCCAGATGCGTTGTGACAAGAAGCGTCCTTAGCCCCTTCTTACTGCATGTATGAGCGGCCTCCAGTCCTGCATGGCCCCCGCCGACCACTACGATGTCGAATTTCATAAGACCACAGTCGCCTTTCGCTGTTTCACGTGAAACGTTTTATATTCTCCAGAAAAATACCAGATGGAAACCCACAGATGCTTGCAGAAAGAGTCAGGCGGGGTGCCGGGAAGAACCCTTGGGAGAACGCGCTGTCGGTGATTGATGAACCCCGCCCCAAGTGGCGGGGATTCTCCCATAGCTAAGGAAATAGAATAACAAATATTCGCCCGCTAACCCCGCGCCAAGTCACGGGGAATGCGCGGGCAGTGCTATTCACCCAGACGGGAAGTTCATGCACCCTCCTCGGTGATTTCACTTTCCTACACAGAACTGTGAAAAGATACCGGTAAGGATTTCCTCGTTTGTGGTTTCTCCGATCAACTCGGCAAACAGCGAAAGTGCTCTGCGGAGTCCGGCGGCCGCAACCTCTTCTCCGGCTCCTCCATTATTCTCGACTTGCTTCAATTCTTCCACAATTCTTGCTGCAATGGCCTCATGCCTTTTTGCGAGCAGAACGCTGGAGGTCGCGATTGAACCGATTCTTTTCCTGACGGCAACCTCCGCAAAAGTAACTAGCTTCTCCCTGTCTTTTGTGTCAAGCAGGCAGCATGAGAGAAAGGGAATTTTTTTCTCTGCAAGTACTCTTTCCTTTGGGGTTGTGTCGGCCAGATCCTTCTTGCTTATGACGGCAACAAATTTACTCTGGCCTTCCTTGGCAAGTATTTGCTCTTCCATGCTTGTCAATTCTGCGTCCGCCGAAGTCACCCATATCACCAGAGACGCCTTTTCCATGTATTCTCTTGTCTTCGTGATTCCAATCTTCTCCACTTCATTGTCGGCATCTCGGAGTCCGGCCGTATCGAGCAACGTTACTCGTTCATCCGCAATTTCCACTTCCTCCCCGATACCGTCTCGCGTGGTTCCTTCTTTCCAGTGCACAATTGATCTGTCGTATCCAACCAATAAATTGAATAGACTCGATTTGCCTGCATTAGGGATACCCACAATCGGTATAATTATTCCTTTTTCTATACTGTGGCTTTTTCCGCTTGCCTTCAATTCCCTTTCTATGTCTTCCCTTGTTTCAGTAATTTTTCTTATGAGCATTTTGGTACTGGTTTGCACGTTTTCCTCTTCAGGAAATTCTATCGACGCATCTGCGTCCCTCAACAGGTTCTTTATCGACTCTCTCCACGTTGCGAGCCTCCTGCTGCTTTCACCCATGAATGCTTCAAGTGACGCCTCATACTCTCTTTTGGACCTGCTCTCGATTATCCCGAGAATTGCCTCCGCATGCAGTAGGTCGAATTTTCCGTTCAAAAAAGCGCGCCTAGTAAATTCTCCTCTTTCCGCAAGATCCGCTCCCCCGTCCGCGAGCGCCGAAAGAATCTTCTCCGCGGCAAATTCTCCGCCGTGGCAGAACAATTCCACCATGTCTTCACCCGTGAACGACGCAGGGCCGACATACCTGACGGCAGTAATTTGATCTACCGCCCTTCTTGTCAAAGGAGAAATAAACGTGTAGAGATTTATCTTCCGGGCGGGGCTTCTGCGAAATGCCAATTGAGGTTCAAGGCATTTCTCCAGGATCTCAAATGTCCGGCACCCCGAAACGCGGATGACCGAAATGGCCCCCCGCCCTTTCGCGGATGAAAGCGCTGCGATTGTGCGGGATTCCATGGTTACCCCGCTGCTCTTTCGTGCTGCTGTATTGTGAAGATTTCGCCTGCGGATGTTGCGAGTTCGACACTCTTCGGATGCCTATTTCTTGGCTGCTTTTCCCGATCGCGGCTTGTTTTCCCCTTTTGCATTATAGGCAGCCGCTTCTTTTTCCATGCTCCTGTTGAGAATGTATTGCTGAAGAATGCCAAGCGCATTGGAAACAGTCCAGTAGAACACCAGACCCGAAGGCAGGCCATTGAACAGCACAAGCATGAACACCGGCATAAAGTAGATCATGGCCTTCTGGTTCGGATCTTTGATGGTCATTTTGTTTTGAATAAAGGTCAGAACGGCCATTGCAATAGGCATGAGTGCGATTCCGTAGCCGTACATTGGAATTCCCTCGGGAAACATTCCCGACAGCCCAGGAATGCTCTTGAGAGAAATCAGTATTTCCGGTTGGGAAAGGTCCTGTACCCACGGAATCAAGACCGTGTGCGCACCCCGAAGTTCGATTGCCTTTTGAAGGACCACGTACAATGCAAAGAGAATGGGCATCTGCAGAAACATCGGAAGGCATCCCGGATTAAGCGGATTGATCCCTTCCTCCCGATACATATTCATGATTTCTTCGTTCATTTTCTTCTGATTACTCTTGTACCTCTCCCTAATGTGATTGATTTTCGGCTGAAGCATCTTCATCCGATTCATCGACCGCATGCTGCTCTGCGATAGCGGATAGGTGATTACCCTTGTAAGGATCGTTATGATGATAATGGTAAAACCGTAGTCCTTCACAAGTTTGTTCACATACACAAGCAACCACAGAAGAAACTCACATATATAAGGAAACCATATGTCGGCACGGAAAAGAAACACCCACCCGCCAAACAGAACCTTTTCGAGGCCTATGCGGTACGAACGAAGCTCCGCGAGCCGACCTGGGCCCGCGTATATCCAGTAGGCGTCCTTCGCCCCCTCGCCAATCCGCCGAATCGAAAGAGCATAGTCTACAATATCGCCCTTTTTTGCCACCGGCTTCACATCGTCGTATGCCCTCGCGTCGTACCCTTCGATGTTGATATCGGCGCTGCGCGCGCTGTCTGCAATCAGCGCAACAACAAAGTACTTCGAGGTGATCGCGGCCCATTTGTAGGTTCCGGTCTTCGGGTCTATCTTCTCATCCACTTTCTTCGCCTGAATATGCTCGATGGAATTTCCACCGTAGAGGTGCACCTTCCGCTGTTCATTAACATTTGCGATACTTTTCTGCCCGGCGTTTCCCTTGCGGTATTCGCTCTCGGTGATGCCGCAATTCCAGCCAACAGAAACGCTCTTCCCGTCAAGCGAGGGCGATAAAATCTCGAGCCCTATCCTGTATGAATCTCCCTCAAAGGCATATCGTTTGGTAACGGTCGTTCCCATTGCATAGGGACAGCTGAACGAAATCCATGCCTTCTGGCCTTTCTGAAGGTGTATCCGTTTTGCCGTATCCTGCACCTGGAAGAGCTTTGCATCGAAGCTCTCCGCGTCGATGACAAGATTGGCTCCCCCGATAGGCGAGCGGCCCACAAGGTCGACCTTTTCCTTTGATGCAGGCTCATGGGACCCGGTTCTGTCGTAGCCGTATTCCTTCATCCTTAGTGCAACGATTCGCGCCCCCACCTCGCTGATGCCGCAAAGAATTTTCCCGTTGTCAACCCAGATGGTGTCACCCGACACGGCCGTTCTCCGAGCCGTGTCGATTGCGGCGGCCGCGGGCGCCGCTGCGGTAGGCTCCTGCAAATGCGCTTCCCGGCCCGAAGAGGCATTGTTCTCGCCCTGCTTTTCTCCTTCGGTAACCCCCGGAGATTTCGGGGGCACGGAAGACACCGCTTTTTGAGGATTGTTTTTCGCGGTGTAGTTTTCGTACAAGCCGAAACCAATGAACGTTAAGAGTATCAGCGAAAAGGCGAGCGCGGTATTTCTGTTCACGAAAACATTTCCTTTCGATCCTGCGTTTGCACGGGGTCATATCCGCCCGGCGAGAACGGCGTGCACCTCAACACCCGATAGGCAATGGCGGCCACCGCGCGATGAAGCGGCATGGTTTTGATCGCCTCCAATGCATACTCGCTGCATGAAGGTGAAAACCTGCATGACCCCCGCGGCACAATGAGGACCGATTTTGTCAGAATGACAAGACAAGAAAGGGCATACTGCCCTATTTTCCTGCAAAATTTTTCCATCGTCGGTAACTGTTTTCTACTTCCTCTTGGGATGGAAGAACATTATCCAAAGGCTTGATGAGGATGTCGAAAAAAGGAGGGACGACACTCTTGTTCTTTCGAACAGCTTCTCTCAGGATCCTTTTTATTCTGTTGCGTTGAACCGCATTTCCATTTGCCTTGCCCACCAGAACGGCAAACCTATTGAAGCCAAGCGCGTTTTCCCGGTACAATATCGTAAAAGCTGCACCTTGCCACCGTAACCCATTTCTTCTAAGAAAAACGATTTCCCCCCGTGACGAAATTCTGCACGCGCGTCCACAACCTCTACGTGGCGTATCCTGCACGCGGTCTACTTGTCGGAGACGGTGAGGCGTTTGCGCCCTTTTGCTCTCCTCTTGCGAAGCACCTTTCTTCCGCTCTTTGTGGAATTCCTTTTCCTGAACCCGTGGGTGTTTATGCGCTTGCGCTTTGACGGTTGAAACGTTCTTTTCATGTTGCGATTCCTTTCTTTGCTCTAAAAATGGTTTCAGTCACTGCATACTGTCAAAGTATTTTGGGGCTTCTCGCATTCTTGCATTTGATTTTTTTTGTTTTCTCATGTAGATTTCCACAAAGGCACAATGCACGTGCTTCACTGCGCGCGGTCCAAAGATCCCCGGGAGCTTCTGATTCCCATGCTACCCACTTTATGGCGGGACATTCTCACCGACCTCTCGCTCACTGTCGATGCCGCGACCTTTGAAACCTGGTTTCGTCCTTTGCTGCCGATAGAGATTCGGGACAGCAAGATTCTTGTAATTTCTGCACCGAGTCAGTTCGTAGCGGATTTCCTGGAACAACACTATAAAACGAGGATGCTCTCAGTCGCAGCAACTCGTTCCCCTGCGCTGTGCGATATTGTGTTTGCGGTTGGACAAGGCGCCCCCGCTTTTCCCCAAACCTCGCAGGCACCCGTGGTTCAATCAGGCACGCTGGAGCGCAAATCTTCTCCTGTTTTTAATCCGAATTTTACCTTTGATTCCTTTGTCGTGGGACCGGGTAATGAATTTGCAAAAAGCGCCGCATTCGCAGTTGCAAAGGCTCCGGGAAAGACCAAGTTTAACCCGCTGTTGATTTATGGAGGCGTCGGCCTTGGAAAAACCCATCTGCTTCACGCCATAGGTCTTTTCGTGCAGTTACAGCGGAAGGGACTTCGAATTTCTTGCTCTTCATCTGAAGAATTCTACTTCAATTTTATTGATGCCATAAAGAACAACAATTCAAGGAAATTCTCTGAGACATTCAAATCTTCCGACATCCTTCTTATCGACGATATCCAGTTTCTCTCCGGGAAGGAAAGCACCCAGGAGGAATTCTTTTATATCTTCAACACGCTTTATCAAAACCAGCGCCAGATTGTGATCACGTCGGACCTTCCGCCAGGATCACTTAACGGCCTGCAAGACCGCCTTGTTTCTCGGTTCCAGTGGGGCCTGTCCGTGGATATCCAACCACCGAATCTCGAAACGCGAGTCGCCATTCTCAAGAGAAAAGCGGAGCAGGACAATTTAAACATTCCCGAAGACATCCTTCTCCACATTGCGGAAAGCGTGTCCTCGAATATCCGCGAACTTGAGGGCGTGGTAATCCGTCTTCTTGCATATTCATCAATTACAAAGCGGGATATCACTCTGGATTTCGTGAAAAACATTCTGCAGGGATCGCAAAAACGCGAAAAATCCCGATTTTCAATCGACAGGATCATCGAAACGGTCGCGCAGTACTACAGGGTTCCCCTTAACAATATCCGTGAAAAGAACCGTCGCAAGGAAGTCGCCTTCTGCAGACAGCTTGCAATGTATATCGCAAAAGGATACACCAACTATTCTCTAAAGTCAATAGGGCTGCACTTCGGCGGGAGAGATCACAGCACGGTCATTCATGCTATTAATCATATCGAGTGTCTCAGAAAAAAGGACAAATCCGTGTGTTCGGATATCGATTCCATAGTAAGCTCTCTTTCCGGTGAAAACCACGTCTGAAGCAGCAAACGATACCGATGCAAACATATTGACCGTTGATAACATGTTAGCGGTAAAAATTTTCTTCTCTTATTCATCATCCATCAACAATACTCCCTTTGTTTTTCACATACTATCAACACAACACTTCTTTTCTAATCATCACATTACACCGATTTCATCCGGTATCAACAAATCTATTTCTATATCTGTTCTTTTATATATATTTTGAAATAGAAAGATTTACTCTGTTTTTCGAGCCCCATTCTCTTTAAACATGAAAGGTCAACCCGCCCATGGAATGCATCATTGCAAAGAGCAAAATATACGAGCTGATCCAGAAGGCGTATCCGTTAATACCGCTAAAGACCTCACTGCAGATACTGTCGAACTTCAAAGTTTCGTTTAGAAGCAAAGCGGTCATTCTGGCGGCAACCGACCTTGATCATTCCATTGAGGTATCGGCGCAGGCGGAATCCGACGGAGAAGCCGAGATCACTCTTAATGCGAGAAAACTATTTGAAATTGTAAGGGAACTTCCGGATGGTGATATTCATTTCAGCATTGATGTGAATGTCCTGGTTATTGATACGAAAAAGGGGTTCTCGTGCAGGATAGCGGGAATAGGCACGGAGGATTTTCCTGCGTTCCCTGAGATAAAGGACGGAACTTCGTTTTCAGTAGCGATTGGCTGTTTAAAAGACATGATTCTCAAGAGCAGTTTCGCGGTTTCGCGGGATGAGTCGAGGACCTGCCTCTGCGGAGTGTTGTGGAAAATCGACAGGAGCAGAACCGGAATGGTTGCCACCGATGGCCATAGGCTCGGGAGTTCATTCTGGAAACGAGACGATTCTCTTGAAAAGCACCTATCAATGATCGTTTCTCCGAAGAGCCTTCTTCATTTTGCAAGAATAACCGAGGGAGGAAAACCTGAAGATCTTGTTGAGATTACCCTTGGGGATAAATATGTCCTTTTTGGATCCCGCGACGTAAAAATATGCTCAAAGCTGATTGAGGGACCGTACCCAGACTACGACAAGGCCATTCCCAAAGTCAATCCCAAGAAAGCAATTATCGGAAAACAAGCCCTCTTCGATGCGGTGAAGAGAGTTTCCATATTATCAAACCAGAAAACTCACCTTGTAAAGCTGCTTTTCAAAAACGGCAAGGTTGAAGTGATCGTGCTCAACAGAGACATCGGGGGCGAGGCCCGCGAAAGCGTTCCTGCAGAGTACGATGGCGCAGAGCATGCGGTGGGCTTCAACGCACAGTACCTCATGGAAATTCTCGGCATCATTTCGGTTCCTAAGGTGAGAATCGAAATGAACACGCACATCAGCGCCTGCCTGCTGTTTCCTTCCTATGAAAAAGAAGGGGAAGCGAAAAGCGAAGATCTTTTCCTCATCATGCCGCTGAGGATCCTCGAAGACGCATGAAACGGTGCACACCGAAGCGCCTGAAGCTGCGCGGTTCCCAGGGATAAAAATCGCACCATTATCGTCGCGCAGCAAGCGCCATGGTGCGTCCGCCGAGACTGAATCAAGAAATGGAAAAAAATGGACTTCATTGATCTGAAAAAACAGTACAAGCTCATCCAGCCGTCTTTGCAAAAAAGGCTTGATGCCATTTTCGAGAAGGCCGGCTTTGTTATGGGAAAGGAAATAGCCGAACTCGAGGAATCGCTTGCCGCGTACGCGGGAACCAAGTATTGCCTTGCCTGCTCAAGCGGCACCGACGCGCTTCTTCTGCCTCTCATGGCACTGGGCATCGGGCCCGGAGACGCAGTCTTCACGACCACGTTCACCTTTATCGCCACCGCCGAGGTCATAGCCCTCCTCGGGGCTACACCGGTGTTTGTGGACATTGACAAGGAAACATATAACATCGATCCGCAACAGCTGCGCAAGGCGGTTGCAGCCGTGGCAAAAGGCGAGGGCGTTGCCGCTGGCGTTCCAAAGAACCTAAGGCCCAAAGGGATCATTCCCGTTGATCTGTTCGGTCTGTGTGCCGACTACGCGGCAATCGACTCAATTGCAAAGGAATTCGGCCTTTTTGTCCTTGAGGACGCGGCCCAGAGCTTCGGTGCGAAGGCCGACGGAAAGATGTCGTGCAGCTTCGGCACCATGGCAGCAACAAGTTTTTTTCCCGCAAAACCCCTTGGGTGTTACGGCGACGGCGGGGCGGTGTTTTGTGGGGACGGGCAGATGCTGGAGGTTCTGCGGTCGTTGCGGATCCACGGACAGGGGAGCGACAAGTACGAAAATGTGAGGATAGGCATCAACGGGCGCATGGACACGATTCAAGCCGCGGTGGTACTTGCGAAAATGGAAATATTCGAGGAAGAGATGGCGCGCAGGCAGGCAGTTGCGGCGCGATATTCAGCGGCACTGCAGAGCAACGTGGTCGTCCCCCGGGTTCCCGCAGGGATGCGCTCGGCTTGGGCGCAATATTCGATCCAAACAGACCACCGCGAACAGGTAATAGCGCACATGAAAGAACAGGGTATCCCGACGGCAATATATTATCCCCAGCCGCTTCATCTGCAGAAGGCATTCGCGGCTCTCAAATACTTGCCGGGCCAGTTTCCGGTTGCCGAAAAAGTATGTAGGAGGATTTTAAGCCTACCGATGCATCCTTACCTTGACGAACAGCAGCAGGACATTGTCATCGAACATCTGTTGAAATCGGCATAGGGAGGAGGGCGAGAGCCGTTTTTACTTGCCGGCGTCGTCTTCGAAGAGGTCCAGAAAGCGGTCTTCATACAGTTCGAAAAGATTCCATTTGTCAAGTTCCTTCTTGAGCTCCTGTGCTGACGTGCGGTCCAGTTCCGCCTTTTTGAAAAGTTTCTCGATCTTCTCCATAATGTAATGCGGTACTTTCTCGTCGTCGATCTGCGACATTTCCTCGTCCTGTTCTTTTTCGGCCGGAAAAAGCTGCCTGATACGCTCCTCGATCGCGGCGAGCTGCTGGTTCATATCCGTGACGCTCGAAAGCAATTCGGCGAGGTCGAGATCGAGGGACAGTATTTTGCCGAAGACCTTGACAACCTCGAGCGAGGCCTTGGGGTAGGGCATGTTCGCGGCATAAGACGGCATGGTGGCAAGGAGGCAGGCCGCGTCGATGCCCCGCGAAGCCGCGACGCCGAGCAGGAGACCGTTAAGGCCGGCGATGTAGCCGTCGGGCATGGGAACCACGCCGAAGTGCTTGATGGAGTCGAGGTGCGGGGTGCCGGAGCAGGCGACAAGCACGTCGCTGGTCGCCTGGAAGCTCATGGGCTGCGCAAGCGCCGCCGCGGTGAAGATGCGAGAGACTTTGTGCTGCCGGGCAATATCAAGAATCGTCTTGATGATGGTGATGCCGTCCTTGCCGCCGATTTGCGCGTTGCTCTCAAAGATGATGACGTCGGGGTTAGTGGCATAGTGGAACACGCTTGAAGGAATTTCCGGCAGTTGGGCGATGCCGTCCTTGACGATAATGGAATCGGGAATAAAGAACGGGCTCATGTCTATTTCGGCGAACAGCTTCGCATTCAACCGCCGTCGAAGGTAGTCCATGGCAATGAGACCCACGTTGCCCATTCCCGGCCATGCCGCGAGCAGTAGCGGAGGGGACGAAAACGTGACATCGTGAAGAAGTTTCATATATCGCCGAATCCAGCGCAGTGATGATAAGGTAAAGAATAAATAAAATAATTCAATATTGGAAAGCCTGGGACGCAAATGCACAATGCATCTGCTGCAGCAGTCCGCTGGCCAGCACAACGGTGGAGATGGAACAGCGAATGGGCTATGGAGTATTTTCAAGAAATGGATTTTGCCGGAAAAAAGCTTTTCCTCGCCCCCATGGCCGGGGTATCGGACAGCACATTCCGCCGCATCTGCAGGGAACACGGCGCGGACGTTGTTGTATCGGAAATGATGAGCGCGGAAGGGCTGCATTACAACTCTGGCGCAACCGGCTCGCTGCTTCATTTTGACGGATCGGAGCGGCCCATAGGCATACAGCTGTTCGGTGCGCGCGCAGACCGCCTTGCCGAGGCCGCCGAGCACGTTCAGAAAGCGGCGGCTCCGGATTTTATCGACCTTAACGCGGGCTGTCCCGTTGCAAAAGTGGTGAAAAAGAACGGGGGAGCATCGCTGCTTAAGGACGTGAGTCTTTTTTCGCTTCTGGTAACCGCGCTTGTCAAGGCAGCGTCGGTCCCCGTGACCGTAAAGATGCGCTCGGGCTGGGCCGAGAACGCCTGGGTGGATGTCGAATTCGCGCGCGCGGCCGAAGACTGCGGTGCTTCCGCGATTGTCCTGCATCCCCGATCGAAGACCATGGGGTTTTCCGGGCATTCGCACTGGGAAAGAATAGCCCTTGTCAAAAAGGCGGTGAGCATTCCCGTGGTCGGCAACGGCGACATCCATTCGGAGGCCGACGCCGGGCGCATGTTCGGCGACACCGGCTGCGATTCGGTCATGATCGGCAGGGGAGCGCTGGGAAACCCCTGGATTTTTTCCCGCATCAAAGACGTTTTTGACGGCAAGCCCGCGCGCGTTCCCGACGCGTCCGAGCGTGTGCAAGCGGCCTGTGCACACCTTCGCCGCTGCCGCGAAATGTGCGGAGAGAGAAGAGCCGCTGCCGAGATGAAGAAGCATGCGTCGTGGTACATTCGGGGGCTGCCGCAGTCCTCCATGGTGAGGACTGCAATCTTCGCTGCGAAAACGTCGCTTGAAATCGAACAGGCGCTCCTGCGGCTGCCGATAGGAAAGTAACATCAGTTATATTTCGAAAAGAAAAGCCGTCCGAAGAGAACGGCAACGAAAGGACCCGCATGGAACACGATCCGTTGCGTGACATTCTGAAATCAGTTTCCCAAAGGTCGATGTCCATTGAAGAGGCTATGAAGAAGCTTTCCGGGCTGCCCTTCGAGGACATGGGGTTCGCCCAGGTCGATCATCACCGCGCGCTGCGCAAGGGGTATGCCGAGGTGATTTTCTGCCAGAACAAAACGCCGCAGCAGGTCGTTGACATTGCGAAAGCCATGGCGGCGCATGAGGAAACCGTGTTCGGCACGCGCGCCTCCAACGAAACGCTTGATCTTGTCGAAAAGAAACTGCCGTCGGTCGAAACAAACAGACCGGGACGGTGCTTCTGGAAGAAAGCAAAGCACTGGAAAAAAAAGGACAATGTGAAGGGAACGGTCCTCATTTCCTCTGCGGGCACTGCGGACATTCCCGTGGTGGAGGAGGCAAAATGCACGGTGGAGGTGCTGGGCCATCCGTGCAGGGTGCTTAACGACGTGGGCGTTGCCGGTATTCACCGGCTGCTGGCGCATAAGACCGAGTTGCTTGACGCGTCGGTAATCATCGTGGTGGCGGGCATGGAAGGCGCGCTGCCGTCGGTGGTGGCGGGGCTCGTTGCCTGCCCGGTTATCGCGGTTCCCACGAGCGTGGGCTACGGGTCTCACCTGGGCGGCCTGGTGCCGCTTTTTGCCATGCTCAATTCGTGCGCGTCGGGGCTCACCGTGGTGAACATCGACAACGGGTTCGGGGCGGGGTATGCGGCGGCGTTGATAAATAGCAAATAAAAAACAATTAAGAGTTGGGCGTTCCCCCGAGTAGAACCGCATGGCCGTGCGGCCCTACTCGGGGTCGGCCGGCAATTCGCTCTAGCTCACCCTCCGGTCCACCTAACGCGCGGGTAAAAGTATTGCGCCGCTCTTGCTATTTGCCCCTTGCAAACGGGCTTCTTGTCTGAAATAGAATCAACAAGAAAGAATCAAAATCCCGAGGCGTTGCACTCATGCGAAAGGCAAATCAGAAAGAATAAATAACAATCCTTGTTACATCCGCACTTCAAAGATATACCGCCAGCGCTTTCCGGTCACATAAAACGTTCCGGTGTCGTTGTTGTAGGCGATGCCGTTGAGCACATCCTGATCGCTTGGGGACGCGTTCTGCGAAACAAGCGTTGTGCAGTCGACAATCCGCACCACGGCGCCGCTTGACGGACGGATAACGTAGATGTTGTTGTTGAACCACACGTTCGCGTAAATGAGCCCCTTGACATATTCAAGCTCGTTGAGCGACGTCAGGGGCGCACCGCCCAGCGTTACGGCCAATTTTTTCTTCACGCCGAAACGCTTGTCCCGCAGGTAAAGAGTGTCGCTTCCGTTGCTCATGTAAAACGACACGGAGTCGGACGTAAGGCCCCAGCCCTCTCCCGCGTAGGAAAACGATCCCCGCAGCGACAGCGACGGAAACGAATATATCGCCGCGCCGCCCTCTCGCCAGGAAAGCTGCACAAGCGAGGAATCCATTCTGGCGCACCCCTCGGCGAAAATATCGGGCACGGGAATGTTCCTGACGATGCGGCCGTTGTTCGGGTCCAGCACCCGCAGGCTCGATCGGCCGTACAGGCCCGTACTTTCGTACAGGAGGCCTTTGCAATAGAACAATCCCTGCGTAAACGCCGCCGTGTCGTGGGGGATGGTGCGAACGACGAGGGGAGTGGTTCGGGCAATTGCGCGATCCTTACCGCAACTAGACAGGGTAATTATGAAAAGAAACCAGAACGCTCGGGAACAGGGATGGTGCAGCATGAGTGGTATTTGAAAAATATATGGCGGCTGCACGGATTTCTGTGAAATCAATCCATTGGATTCAGATGGGTACGCATTGAAGACGGTAGCGGCGGGGAAAATCGCAAGACCAGCGTTCCGAAGAGTGGCTATTGGTTCTTGAAAATGATATATTCCTTACAGAAACCTTCTGCAATACCACCGTGGCGTACGAGTCGAAGCAAACGCCTTTGAGGGTTTTCCCTTTTTAGAGATTGACGGGGGTCACAACAATTATCCGAGAGACAAGATCAGGGTGCGGGGTGTTTTGCACAGGAGATTTTGCAAATGTCAAACGCCCCGCAGACAATGAAAACATTTTTTCAGCAAAGGGAGGTTTGTCCCCATGAAGCACCTCGCGCTATGCGTTTTCTCTGCATTGCTGGCCCTCCTGGCGGGATGCGGCGGCCAGGGGAACCATCGAATTTTTGGAAACCTTGCCTATGTGACGGGAACGGCCCGGGTGTTTGAATCGGCAAGCGGATCGTGGGTTTTGGCGCAGAACGGCGCATCGGTGCACCCCGGAGACAGCATACGAACGTCGAAAGATGCGGAGGCGGTGATTACGTTCGGCAACAGCACCATAAAACTGGGAGAAAACACGTGCATTACGATCAGCGACACAATTGACGGGCAGAACAAACGGCACATCGCGGTACTCAACATCGGCGGCGAGGTTCTTTCTGATGTAAAAGATATCGAACAGCGCGGCTCGGGCTACGAGGTATGGACGCCGACGGCGGTCGCCCATGCGGAGGGGACGAATTTTATCGTTGCGTTTTCGCCGCAGCCATATGTCACCAACGTCCGCGTCCTTGACGGACGCGTGCGCGTGTTCAATCCCTTCGTGCCCGCGGCACCGCAGGTTCTCGTTACGCCCGGCTGCTATACCACGGTCGCCTCTAACGCAGGACCGGATGCGGCTGCGCCGATGAATTGCGGGCAGTTCAAGAAGATGCAGCCCCTGCTGGGGCCGCGGTACTATAATGAGTATGAAACAAGGTTCAAGATCAATCCGGAAGAAATGCCGGTGGATGCCCCCATTGTTGTTGTGTCGATTGTTTCCGGGCCGGTGTTTTTGCCCCCAGGTCCTCCGCTGCCTCTTGGGCCGCACGGACGGCCGGGACCGTTTTTCTTGCTGCCCGGCCCTGGGATGCCGTTGCCACGCGCTCCTCATGGCAGCATGATAGCTCCTGTGCCGCCGTTTCCACCCGGCCCTGGAATGGCATTGCCGCGCGCACCCCACGGCAGAATGATAGCTCCCGTGCCGCCGTTGCCGCCCGGGCCTGAAATGGCATTGCCGCGCGCACCGCACGGAAGCATTACCGCCGCCGCGCCGAATCGTCAACAGCCGAAGGCAAGCCACAGCGCGGCGCCTAGCCCGGCCGGGGCCATAGTTTCGCCTCGCGGAGGGATTGCCAACGTGGTTCATGGTGGGGGAGGAAAAGGGGAGCAATCATGACGAAAACGGCAAGGGCAAGCATAAAGGCGACAAACATTAGCAGGGTTTTGTTCCCTGTGGATTTTTCTTCACTTTTGGATTGAAAGAAGGATTGCTGCATTTACATCAGCGACAAGAAGTACATTGAGCGGAACTATTTTTCCGTTCAGGTTTCTTAACAAGGGGGAGGCGTTTTATGAGTCTTTACAAGCTTGCCGCCATAGCGGCGGTGTTTTTTGCAATATCTCTTGGTGTCAATGCCGCGATTCCGGCCGGATATACCGGCAAACCCTATTGCTGCGACACGGTCCAAGGGGGCCATTACCAGGAGATTCCCGGACAGGTTTTATGCGTATTTTTCGATTCGGGCGGGGAGGGAGTGGGGTTCCATTACCCGGGAAACAGCAATTCTGGCGGATCAATGAGAATGGATGCCTCCGGCAAGCAAATCCAGGCGGATTTCATTGTAAGTATGCAGGCATTCAGCGGCAATGACTTCATTTTCGGGTCGAACCCCGGTCAGCACGAAACTGGCTACTGGCATCTGGCATGGATCCTTCCGTCCACCTACTACACGAACGGCGACCCGGGTGAATGGGAAAAATATTCCGTTCATGTCAACACGGCGGGTATGTATTATGTAAGTTTCCATGAGGCTAATGCTAACCTTCCGAATCTCCAGTTGCTTACCTATTATGATGGCCAGAAGGTGAAAATAGATTCAATTAAAAACATGCCGGTCGATACGCCGCTGCCCTCCGGCTGTCCTGAAGTCTGGCATTCTTGGAGCATCACCAAGAATGTGGATTCCGTGATGCTTGATACCGGATTGCAGGTTATTCAGCTGACATTTAAGGATGGCAGCTGGAACATGGACTGGATGCAATTCGATCTCCAATATCCTGCTGAAGTCGTACAGACAGATATGGTTCATGAGAAACAACGTGTGATGAAGATCATTCCCATGGAGAACAGGGTTACTATTTCTTTCACCATGGCACAAGCCGGCATGACCTCATTTTCCATTATGGACAGCCGGGGCAAACAGGTCGGGAACCCGATGAGAAAGTTCTTGACTTCCGGGACTCAATCGCAGAGCCTGTCTCTTGGTAAACTGACTTCCGGTGTTTATTTCTTACAGATGGAACAGGACGGCGTCATGGCTGAATCGCGGTTCCTCATTACACGGTAGTCAAGACTACAAAGAGAGAGGGGGAGTGGATCAACAAATTCTTTCCCTGCTCTTTATTAATTTGCCGCCCGAGTTGGCAGTAATACCTGTAGCAGATGCGGAAACAAAAAGCCCCGACGCGAAAGAGCCGGGGCTTTTTTGATCGAAAAAAAAATGATCACCGGCAATTTTGTTTTGATTTCCACCGGTCATCCCATTTCTTGAGCCACGCCGAGAACTCCGCGGACGTTTTGCAGAATTTGTTGTCCTGAAAATCAACATAGGTGAGGCGTTTCATGGTAATGACGCTTTTCGGGAGGGTAACGAGCTTATTGCTGGAGAGGTACAATTGTTTGAGCGACGCGAGCCTGCCGATCCCTTCGGGAAGCGACGTAAAATTGTTGTTGGAAAGCTTGAGCACGCTAAGGCGACTCAGCGAAAACAGCTCCTTGGGCAGCTGCGACAACTGGTTGTTGCGCAGGTCGAGCTCCAGAAGGGCGGCCAGTTTGCCCACTTCGGGAGGCAGTTCGGCAATCTGGTTGTATTGCAGGTCGAGAATCTTGAGCTTGGTAAGCGATGCAATTTCGGAAGGCAGAGAGCCGATTTCGTTGCGGGCGAGGTGCAGTTCCCTGAGGGCGCGGAGCCTGCCGATTTCCGGGGGTATGCTCTTTATTCCCCCCTTTTCCATTTCTTTATTGGTAAGGTCCAGGAAAACAATCCGGCCCTCCGGGTCCGCCTTGGTAACGCTTTCGGCCGTGACATCACTGCGGCCGGCGCTGTCGAGGATGGCGCGCACCACCGCTATTTCGTCGGGCTTGCTCTGCGCGGATGCCGACATGACAGCCGCGGCACAGAGAAGAAACGCTGCTTTTTTCATACGGTCCTCCTTGCCGAAACCGCAGTAATTCTACCATTTGTAAAGTTCCATTATAATATACTTTCACCGCGGGCCAAAGTCAAAACCGCATATTCGCGCAAGGTCGGGTGGGCGTTTCTTGATTTTGTGCAGCGTGAACAAGCAGTAGAGAAAAGCCTTCGGCGTTTTCTCAAAAACAGACCACGCCCTATGGGCGTCAGGGATATCGGGTGCACAATGTTACGCCAAAGCGCTTACGCGCTTTTCTTTGATTTCGGGGGTTACACCTAGGGGAAAATTCCCGAAAGAAAAGGGCCGACGCGCCAACGTCGGCCCTTTTTCCTTACGATATCCGCAACAAGGCATTATTTCACAAATAATATTTTTTGACCGGCCATGGCACCCGTCTTGACAAAATAAATCCCGTTTTGCAGGGTTGACAACGGCACTTTTGATCCGATTCCCATGGTGCGGCCCCGGATATCATAAATAACCTGATTGGCCAGCTGGCCGATGTTGGCTGTTCCCTTATGGACCAAACCTGCATGGGGAGCGATTTTTGTTGAGGAACTTATGAGATAGGCGGGTAATGTTCCACTCTGCGCAACCGGAGCATCGTCGGCCCTTTTGCTCAAAGCGGAGGCAGGGCCATCTGTTATACGGAAATAGAAAAGGCCACTTAAATTTATGGTATCCGCTCCAACCAGATCTTTCAAGCCGCACGCGGTTACGGCGGTCTGATAGGTTTTGGCTGAAGGATCTGAAAACGTCGGCTCCCGGCAAATATGAACCGAATAGGACTTGCCGGACGGCGTCACATCGTTGCCTAAACTGTCTCTAACGGAAAATTTTATTTTTGTGTCGGGCGAAATGACCTCACCGCACCGAGGCGATTCAATCTCTATGAAGCGGGCGCATATGTTTCCTCCAGCAGACTGCCGGAATTTGTTCCATACGTCACCAGGCGAAAGCACTTCATTATAGACATTCACGAATCCGATTTTGCCGTTCACATGCCGCGCCGCCGTAGCATCCTGCGCGCCAACATAGACCGTCCTTACATTCGCGATAAGCACCGGCAATTGCGCGCCCGTGGTGCGCCAATTGTCCGTTGCGTCGCGCCCGTTGAGGTATACCAGCATCGTTGTCCCATCCCACGTCGCAACCATGTGCATCCACGTGTTGGTTTCAATGCAGGAATTGGTATAGATCTCCTTCCAGATATGCTGGCCAACGCCAAGGCCGAATTCTCCTATTGCCAGAGAAATAGCAGCGCGAGCAGTCTTGGCGGAATCATCAGGCGGAACCCAATCGCTGACATTATTGTACACATCCTGAATTTTCAAAGGGTAGTTATAGCCGCCGCCAACACGGAATTCGACCCCTTCCGTGTTTCCCGCCCCCGTGTTTCCATAATCGCAATTGAAACCCTCAAAAACTCCCGAAATATCGGGATCGGTTTCATTGTAGCCGCGAAGATAAAACTCACTTTCAATGGAAAAGGGTCCCTGCGGAAGCGCTATGTTGGGAATTTCAATGAGACCGGTCGTTCCCATGTCGAAGCACTGGATGGGGTCGGTGGTCTTCGACGCATCAGGATGGATTATCGCGCCATTCTGGAGAAGCTGGTTGGCCGTTGAATAATTGACGGTCAGGATTTGGTCACCATAAGCGAATAAAACCGCGGAACACAGCAGAAGCGCACTATACAAGCAATTTTTCATATCAGCAGCCCCCTTCTAAAGGAAATCCCTGTAATCAACCAAACCAGTATAGGGTTACCATATATATACAACAGAAAGCCTTAATTGTCAATGGATTTCAATGAGTATTGATTTTAGAGCATCTTTACCGAATCATTTCGTTATGACAAACGACGAAGACAGCGATGAGTTCCTGCTTGTAATTGACATTAGATACGTGCCTGTTGATAGTCCTGATACGGGAATATTCAGCATTCCCTCGTGCGCCTGATGGGTGGCGCAATAGATTCTTTTACCAGCGACAGTAAAAAGTCCAATAGTAACTGGGCCATCAGACAGAGGCATGGATGCGGTGACAATTGTTTTGTTGAGGTTGATTCTGAGACCGTTGACAGATGGTTGTTTGTTTTGAAAATCATAATTTGTTGATGGTATCATTTCTGAAAGCGGCCTGCGCCATAAGCCGTTCCCGTACGTCCCGGCAAAGACATTGCTGTCGCTCACCGCAAGACACGAGATCTCTCCGTTGAGCGGGAGGCCAGAGCCTACCGCAGTCCAGCTTGCGCCGTTGTTGGTGGAAAGGAAAACGTTGCCACTGTAGGTCCCGGCAAAGAGATTGCCGCTGCTCACGGCAAGTGAGAAGACATTGGTATCCGTGAGGCCGGAATTGACCGAAGTCCAGGTTGAGCGATCTGTGGTCGATAAAAAGACACCGCTACCAGTTCCGGCGAAGACGCTGCCACTAGTGGTCACGGCGATAGAGAAAACGCCAATACCCACAAGCGGTCCCCAAGAGACCGAAGTGCTCCAGCTTGCACCGCTATTTGTGGAGACAAGAAAATTGTTTCCAACTCCGACAAAGACGTCATGAATGCCGCTCGCAGCAAGAGAGAGGATAGAAGCAGTGGGGAATCCGGAAACCGCAGTCCAGGAGGTGCCAAAATTTGGGGATTGAAAAAGGCCGCCGGAAGTTCCGGCATAGACGTTGCCGAAACTAGTAACGGCAAGAGACTTGACAGAAATTCTCGCTGGCAGCCCTGAATCAACGGCAGTCCAGCTTGTTCCGTTGTCAGTGGAAAGGAATACGCCGGCGCCCCCAGTCCCTGCAAAAATTCTGATGCCGCTTGTGGCAAGAGAATAGACAGCCGTCGGGATGCCGGAATCAACAGCAGTCCAGCTTATACCATTGTTAGTGGAACGAAAAACGCCCGGTCCGGTTCCGGCAAAAACAATATTGTCTTTCACGGCAAGACACCAGACATAAGCAGTCGAGGGGACACCGGAGGCGACCTGCGTCCATTGACCGAACCCCATGGTCGCACAGGCAAGAAACAACATGATAACTAGTTTGCCAAACAAGCAGATCCCCTTCGAGGCAAGTTTTGTGAACTTCTGCCTCACCAACATAATATACTGTTGCTCCCTGGCTTTGTAAATCCCTTTGAAAGAAAGCGTTTTCTGGCAGAAAACCTGAAAGCAGGGTGTTGAAAAAATCTTGCCGTTCATGGTTCAAAGAGCCTGCATTGCGCTTGTCGAAGTGCTCTACCACGAACGGTGATGAGGTCAAATTGTTGACTAATGCGGACACGCTGCTGTGGGCGCATGTCATGCAACCGGAAGTTCTCCAGCGTTACTTGACGTATCTCGACAATCCATGGATCTCACCGGGCTATGGAAATTGATTTGGTTGGCGAATTATCCAGAACCGTTATGAACATTCCCTGTCTGCTGTAAGGGAGAATTCCACGGAAACCGACTGCTCTTACTCGCTGTCCAAGCAGATTGAAAATTGTGGAGGTTCCGAAGTGCCCGAGTGGCGCGATTTTATAAAGAATCGGTTGGGTCACTTGAACGGTCGAAAGCCATTGCATATAGCCGCGCCATTTTGGCGCTATCGAGGGATCATCACCCACCTGCTCTTTAAGGCCCCAAACTGCTCCGCCATTGAACGTGTAGTAGTTGAATGTGCCCTGGACAAGAAGTGCCATCGCGGTTAAAGCATCAATAGTGAGCTGATACTGGAAAGAATCGTTCGCTATGCTCTGCGTGCTGTAATTATCCGGTCCGCCTTCATAGCAGACCAGCGGAATACCCGAACCTGTCAATGCACTCCGGGTGTCCGTCAATTCTGTCACGCAATCGGCAAGACTGGCCCGCATCGATGCTTCGGTGCCCGCAGGGGTATGATCGCTGGCGTTCCAGTACGGCGCAATTGCATAAGCGTCTATGGTAACCCCCCACGGATTGCAAATCGAGGTTTGAAGACAAGCCATATGGTATTGGCACATCTGATTCATGCCGCTGCCAAGCCCCCAGCCGGCCTGTCCGCTCATGACTTTGACAACCCGCGGGCTGTTTGTTCCGAAAACCCGGTTGAATTGATTCATGGTCCTGCAGACAAAGTATACGTACTCAGACCATCGGCAATCACCGCCGCTCCCAAAACCATAGACAGTTTGCCCCTGCCATTTTAATGGATTGGCGAGACCGTTGATATTCCTCTGTGCATCCAGCCAACCGGCCTGTGCAAAGCCGTCGTTCCAGCATTCATTCGAATATTCGATATACACCTTTAGATTGGAATTCAGATTGTTCTTGATCAACGTAGCCAGTTGATAGGAATAATTCGTGTCGGTCTGATGCGGAACGCAGACCCACATGTCGGCGTTTACCCGATTGCAGAGATCAATCATCCATTCGTATGCGACGCCATAGCCGGTTCCGGCTGTCTGTGGTTGGGTGTTTCCGGAAAGGTAATGATTGGCCGTTTTTGATATTCGCTGGCTCCACAGGGTAACCAGGCTGCTGTTTGTGCAACCCCAGTCCATAAATCGAAGGCAGTGAACTTTTGCCTGCTCAAGCTCTGAGATGAACGTCGGATTCCAGGGATTGGTTGTGGTGGCCCAATTCACATTTGTCGTAAAATAATTGTACTCTGGACCGGCGCCGCCGGCAGCCGAACCCCAGCCTATGTTCCAAAAGTTGGCCCCAAACGTCATCTGCGCCCTGATTTCAATGGGAAAGAAGATTGCAGCTGCCATAATAAAGGCTGCAAAAGGGAAAAAACCGGAATGAGTATCACCAATGATGTTTTTAGTACCTTCTGCCCTTTTCGTGCGGTAGTGTTTACTCTGAGCGATAAAATGCATACACGCTCCTTTTTCTGGTGCCAACAATTCGACAGGTAAATTACCTTATTCCGAGGGTTTGAGCGGACGGACAATAGCTCTTGACAAGTGCGCCATTTGTCCGCCGAAGCAAAATCCAAATATCATCCATCACCTTTTTTACGTCTCCGCACCGCGTAAACAGTCTTGCTAGGAATATACCGCTCATTGATAAGTCATGTCAAACAAATAGGGAGACACTTTTCTGTTTTGTGTGATGGAAATAGTTCCCATTCTAGCTTCTTTTCGGGTATATTTAACCGGTGAAACGATTTCGTCGGACCAATCAAATGTAGGCGTGTGGCGAATTGTGCCGGCATTTAAGCGCTCAATGTCAACCCGGGGGATAAGGTGGGCGGCGTCATGTTTGGAACAAGTGGTTTGAGAAAAGCTTTTGCAACGGCCCTGCCGGCGTTGGTGTTTCTGTTCTTGACAAATGCTTCAGCTGCCGGCGGGTGGACATTGTTCTGGTCAGATGAATTCGACAGCACCGCGCTCAACGAGAGCAACTGGTCGGTGGACCCTTCAAACAATCCGGACAATGGCGAACAGGAACATTACACAACCGGACACGATCAGACAAATTCCAATATATTCGTCAAGAACGGCTGTTTGATCATCGTTGCAAAGAACGACGGCGGGATCACCTCCGGCCGCCTTAATACGCAGAACAAAAGGAACTTCGTGTACGGACGCATGGAGGCGCGCATGCGCCTTCCCATCACCCAGGGAATGTGGCCCGCGTTCTGGATGCTCGGCTCCAATTTCAGTTCGGTTGGATGGCCGGCATGCGGAGAACTTGATATAATGGAAGGAAGGGGACGGCTGCCGAACTGGACCTCCGGGTCGTACCACTTTCCCGGTTTCGACGTGTTCAACCAGTACACATTGCCCAAGGGGAACGTTCACGACAGTTTTCACGTCTATGCCGCGGAATGGAACACCGATTCGATACGCTGGTTTTGCGACAGCGTGAATTTCGGGACTCTTCCGAGGACCAGCGACCCGAGTCTGCCATTTGACAAGGAATTCTGGTTTATTTTTAACCTTGCCGTTGGCGGAAATTTCGATGGCAACAGTGACAACACCACCATTTTCCCGGAAAGCCTTATCGTCGACTACCTGCGTGTCTACCACTGGGACCCGAATGTGGCGGCCGGGGCGCCGGTATCGCAGTCCCCCAAGGCACATTCCGCGTTTACGATCGCAGGGACTGCGGTCTCGGTCACCTTGCCCTCCAGCCAGACATACTCGCTTGAACTCTTTTCCGTAACCGGTGCGCGCGTGCTGCATTCGACAGGTGTTGCGAAATCGTTCTCGTTCACGACAATAGGCCTTGCCCCGGGCGTGTATTGCGCCACTGTTCGCGGTGCATTCGGCACACTTGCCGGCCGTATTGCGGCGGGCCGCTGATTTCCGGCTCTGGCCGTGGTTCTTTACTCCCCAAATTAAACCATCTGCTATCTTACACTATTACTCTGTCCACTTTCGGCTGACGTCAAACAGGTAACCTTGAAAATCCGCGCGGCATGATCCGCAGCACGGACATGGATAAAATAAATGCCGGATTTCGGGAACCACGATGCGGACAACGAAATGGCATGTTTATTGTTCACCTCAACGCGAGCAATGATCCGCCCGAGCAGATTATGAATTGTCAATGATGTTATCGGGGACACGGATGTTACGATTCCATCTCGCAGATATATTTCATTGCCGCCGACAGCGCGGTATCGAAGAGGCGTGACAACGGGAGCATGCGGATTGAGCCAGGTCGGATCCTCGGTTGTTTCAAAATCCGCAGGGACATTGATCCACAGCCATGGCCATCGCAAATCCGTTTTTGATGTCGATGCGGTCGTATCGCCGGATTGGACTATGTGAAGATAGGTGGAATCCTTTGCGTCGATAAGGTATATCGCCTCATGATTCTGCGTATGCACCCATGTCGTTGCAGGTTTGAAAATGCGATCGACATAAATGTTGGCGGCGGCATAATAGGGATGATTCGACCACTCAGGATTATCATATTGCGTATTAAGAATTTCTCCGGGATTCGCCGAGGTACCTTTGACCGCGAATGGCAGATCGTTCACGTCAAAATATTTCACCACCCTATTCTGAATGTCGCAAATGAAAATGCGGTCGTGCATTTCCCAATATGAACCTAACGTGGTTGTATACCCGGGTTTATAAAACCCGAAATCGAGAAACATCATGCAAGAGGTGAATATCCTGCTTGACGAAATAGACGGATTGCAGGTCTGAATATCTATGGTGGTATCCGCTCCTCCGGTTGTCGATAGACAATTCAAACGGTAAATCCTTGCAGGGCCGTTCGCTGGATTGCGCAGATCAAGCATGAAACAATTCGGGGATTCATTCGCCGTGGCCAGATAATTGCCGTCGTACGAAAGTCCGCCCATGTAACTGCCGCCTGTGTACACGTCCTGCTCCGGGCCCACAACCAGGTTCTGCCACGTGCGCTTTGCCACCTTTCCGCATCCGTTCCACACGTCCGAACCTCCGGTTACGTGGTCATTGGGGTTCCATCCGCAGGTCGCATAAATGATGGTTGGGACCGATGCATTGTATATAAAACGGGGTGTGTATGCTGTTGCTGCTTCAACGAGTACCGGCTGGGCATTGGCGCTCAGACTGCAAACGAATGACGAACATGGATTCGCGCTGGTCATGTCATTGAGACCGCCCCGTTCGAAAACCACGTACTGCCCATCGGGTGAAATCACCGGCGCGATGGCTTCAAAGGTATTGTTCATTTTCGTTATGGTGGGAGCAGCAACGGAAAAATCGATAAAATAAAGGTAACTATCGTTGGGATCGAAATTCCTGAATACCAGTTTGGCGTTTACGGTGCCGAGAAAGGCGGTGATATTCTGAACCGATGAAGTGATCTGGGCATTAAGGGCCCAGCATTGAGGTACGGAAACGGTGGCGACAAAAAGAGCAGTTGTTACGATTGTTTGTTGCAGACGCTTGAAATATACAGGCATTTAGAATCGTTCCTGGATCACATGTTTATTAAGAACCCTGCAGCTGCGCTAATTAGTGACTTGAAAATATCCATAAGAATATGCATACGTATCTAACGTGGCATAATCAAATATGAGAATATAACAGGAATCGGATACTGTCGATATCGGGACGGTGGAACCGAAGGGAAAAAAAGTTGCCGGAACAGCAAACTTCAAAACCTGTGACGGATACATGTGGAAAGTCCCCGCAATACCTGGCGGAGAAAAGTCATTCAATCCTTCGTAAAACTCTATTCCGCCTACTGCGGAAGCATCTGCGGTTTTTATCAATACACGCATAGTATCGTTGATTTTAAACACATCCCCCTGCCGGGGCGAAAAAATCATATACTTCGGGGTAAGCACCGATACTGCGTCGGAAAATGCACTCTCGCCGCCGGAATTCCGCGCCTTTACCTTATAAAAATAAGTCGTTTCCGGAAGTAAACTGGTATCGAAATCGATATAACCGGTATTGGTCGCGGAACCTATAGAATCGTAACCGCTGTCGGAAATACAACGACGCTCGATGACATAAGATTGAGCTCCGGGCGAGGCGGAAAAGGTTAAAGACGGAAACGGCAAGGTCATAGAATCGCTCACGCTGATGGACGCGACTCTGCCGGGAGGATTCTGTGTCGAGGTAGGAGAGCAGAAAAATTGCGCCAAAAGCCCCGCCAGCACGACCCAGAAGATTGTTGTTTTTTTCAATGATCCAACCTTTTTCTGTTAAATGTTTTCAGTTCGCACTGTTTGATGAATGCCTCAACGCGCGCAATCCCCGCGCCAACATTCATCGGGCCTTTGTGATATAGTCAACAACGACCGCATTATTTGTTTGTAAAAAGCGCGGAATCTCCACACTTGAACGTTTACTTGCGTCAGCACGCAAATAGCTCCACAAATGTTTGCCTGAGAGCGAATAAAGGTCGCAGCGGTATACTGATGGTTCCAGCGTGATATGCGAGGACACGCCCGGGACTCTTATGACATTCGATCGTAATGGAACGTCCGAAAAATGCGAAGTCCGCATCCCCTGTTCGACGCTTGTCGTCGTCTCAGGCAGAAACATTGCGGGAGCCAGGACAGTACTCGATGCCGTATATGCCAGGGTCCATGTATTGGTCGGAATATTGACAATCCACACACCCTTGAGGGGCGTATTGGTGCCTTCCTGCTCGCCGATGACCCAGTCGTTATTATTCGAGAATGACCACGCGGTAAACCCTAGTTGCCGGTATGTTCCGATTCTATATTGCGTCGGGCACCAGTTGATACTGATGCCATAGTTCGTGCTCAGAACAACCGAATCGCGCGGCATCGAGGGCATCGTGTCGTACATGAAACATGTTACGTAAAATCCCTTATGATCCATGGGAGGATTAAGCAGCTGATTTGGGACACACCCGGAAGTTCCGCCAAAAGCATTTGAATTGGCCAAGACCCGCGCACCATCATTCGAAACAGTAATCCCGCATCCATACCAAGCAGAAGAATCCGTAGTGAGGTATTTGTAAATATTTTTACCCCGCGCAATCCCTGCGCCCTGGTTCGGGATGGTGACATAGCTGGTTCGATCATCGCTGCCGAGAGGAGGATCCCCGAGAGGAGGATTCATTGTATCGGGGGGTATTGGTAACTCTAACGTGCACACAAATTCGTTTTTACAAATCGAGAACTGGCTGTAATTCACCATCACCGCACTTAAGTCCGTGCCGGCTTTTGTCGTATCGGTTCGAAAATCAACAATAACCTTCATGCTGTCGAAAATTGCATTTCCTGAAGCACCAAAATGGTAACCAACCCTGTAAACACGACCCTGATCGGCGATATACACAATTTCAGTGGGGGAATAATGGTGATGGAATTGCGCATAAGTAATTCCACTCCCCAACGATACCGGCGTCTTGCCGGTGCCGTCGGGTTTTATCAAATATGCGGTAGACTGCTTATTCAAATACAAGATCCACAGTCCATCATCGGATATATCCACATCGGATATCGAATCGGTATTCGTATTATTAATAACTGTCGGCGTTCCTGATCTGGTTTTACAATAATTAAGCCCGGTTTGACCGCTCAATCCAAAAACAAACCACCCGTCGGGCAGCGAATCGCGAATACCGGTGATTGTCGTTTTATGAGTGAACGAAGGGCACGACTGGGCATGAATGATTTGTGGAGCGATGAAAAGAATTCCGCAGAGACCGACAAGAGTACCATAAAAAAATCTACGCATAGGTGCACACACTCCTTGCTACCTTAAAGGAACTCGCGCATTCGCCAAAGAAATTCCCATTTTCAGTCAAATTTGACGGAATCTCCTAAGGTATTCATATGAAACTACGCTGCTCTGGCTATGGTGTCAAGTTTATTTCGGTATCTTGCGATTGACGCCCGGCATTTTTGATAAGCTGACAGCGATTGATTTCCCCGAACCCTTTTTTGGGGAGGGAAGGCATTGGTTCTTGACGTGCGCAACATTCCCGGCTATCGGGACCTGGCTGGGGTCATGAAAAAAATCCTTTCAATCTGCAATGCGTGCACTGAGCACAATGTTTTCACACATGTTTTCACATTTCCGTAGTTCTCGGTAGTCCGACAGAGTACCGGCAGAATTTTCCAGGCGGCGTAAAAATTCTTATCGGCCTCGTTTAAGCACTTTGGAGAGTATTGAGGAGTATCCGGGAGGCATCAAAGAAAAGGCCCCTGACTGCCAGGAGCCCTTTACATTGGCTGGAGTGGAGGGATTCGAACCCCCGACCCAGTGGTTAACAGCCACTTGCTCTGCCGACTGAGCTACACTCCAGTGAGCATCGAAAAGAAGAACGGTTAAAATACATTGGCTTTAAAGTATTGTCAAAATGTTTGGGACGCCCGGAGGGACGAAGCAAAGCCGGAATCGCAATCCTCACCTTCCCGAATCACCACGCTTCTGCCCGTCCTGTTTTTTTGGCCTGTGCCTGTTCTTTGCGTGTGGCTTTGGGTGGGAATCATTCGCCTTTGCCGGGCGGGGAGCCAGTTGCTTTGCAAGAAGTTCCGTGCGAGGCTGACCATGGTTTTGGGAAGCCAGCAGATCCCGGTTCATGCTCGCTGCCTGAACATGCCGTTTCTGAAGGGGCGTCGCTGCGATATGCTGCTCCTGGGCGGCCGCGAGCTCTTCTCGTGAAGGAGTAGAGGCTATGCCGCCGTCTCCTCCGTTGTAGCTTACAACCGCAACGGCAGCTCTCTTGTTGAGAACAGGCGTCTCATAGGTGTTGCTCACCACCGAGACGTTTACCCTCGTGACTGCGCTGTTGTAGTAGAATTCGTTTTCTCTCCAGTACCCGCCGGCATAGCCGACGCCCGAATACCCGCAGCCGTAGTCAATGCCTCCGTAGAATCCGATATGCCTTCCCCAATATCCAGAATGCCACAAGTAAACGCCGTCGGACCAGCCCCAGTAGCCCGGCGTCCACATCCAGCCGACTCTCGGGGCCAGCTCCCACATCCCGGGCACCCAGTAGTAGCCGTCCGAGCCATAGTCCCAATACCCGGGTATCCAGATATAATCGGGCCCGGGGCAGAACGGCTGTTCATAAAAGGGGATGGGGGGCGGCGGCGTGCGGACCAGAACCCGCGGCGCGCATCCGATGAGTACCGTGGCCGCAACAGCAAGAAGTACCGCAGTCTGCCTGATGATTGATTTTCGGGAGTCCATTTTTCCGCCTCTGACAGATGAAGTTTCCAGGACCGGGGTTTTTTGCATGCCAAACACTAAATATACTGCTTCGGGAAACAAGAGGGAGGATTATGAGGGGCGTTGAGCCGAACCGCCCGGATCAGCCCGCACCAATAATTTTTAGTCCCCGATTATCGTGAAGGACGCAATTTCCTGTTCGCAAGCTGGCCGGGGGTCGAACCGCCATCACCGCACCACGACCCGCCCTACGGTTCGGCCGTTCGCATCATCCGCGCTTACCACATATAAACCTGTTGCAAAAGCCCTGCCGGTTATCGTGATTTCCCTTGCTCCTTGCCCCGGTACTCCACGATACAGGACGGCAACTTTTCTTCCCGAAATGTCGTAGAGGGCGACATTGACAGGGAGATTTCCTGCCGCGTCAAGCCGCACGGTAATTTTTCCCGGGCCGGGACTGTATATTGTCAATCTGCGTGCGGCTGTCTGCTTGGGTGCGGACGGCGCAACCACCGACGATCCGCCCACAATGGATTTCAGGGCGGCATACTTGTAATTGCGGTTGGGATTCGCTATGTCGTCGGTGAGGCCCCAGCAGCCGTAGCGGTTGTAGCCGCTGCTCAGGGTGAACTGCATCGCAAGCGCGCCGCCGAGGGCGAGAAAGGCGGTGTCGTAATTGTACTTGAGGAGTTCTCCCATCTGTACATCGCGTTCGGCAAGGATGCGGTTGGCTATGTTTGTGGTGGTCCCGCCGCCGTGGTCGGGCCCGCCTTCGTACGAGACAAAGCCGCCCGCAAGGCCCCATGTTTTTGCTTCGGCGATCCATTGTTTGCGGCCAGCCTCGTTGACCCCGCCGGTCTCGTCGATCTGGCTCTGAATATCGGAATGGCACCCGGACAGTATCGTCGCCACGCTTTCTCCGCTGTCAACGCCGCCGGTGAAGTACGTCTGGCAGCCGATCGCGTAGAGGTAGTTCTTGGGCGCGCCGAACGCGGAGTCGACATACTGGAGCATGGGCTCCACCCACCATTTGAGCATGGGCTTGTGGCTGCACATCACCACGCGGACGCGGTTGTTGAGGGCGCCTGCGCCGAATACGCTGTCAAAACTCATGGCAAGCGACACCGTGCGCCGCGCATGGTTCTGCTGGTCGGTGATGCCGAGCGCCTGCGCCCAGGCATGATTGTACGCGCTTTGCTCGTACCCCGGCGCCGTGTTCCACACCTCGTTGCTGCTTTCCACGTAGATATTAAGACTTGACTTAAGGGAATCCTTGAGCAGTTGCGCAAGGTGCCGCACGTAGCCCGCGTCAGCGGAAATGGGCACGTTGATCCAGGCATCCTTATTGACGGTGTTGGCGAGGTTGACAACGTATTCCCACGCGCCGCCGTCGGGTTTTCCGAGGGGCGCAATGGCATTCTGGCCTGCGTCCGAAACAAGCTTTCGTTTGCTCCATGGCGTGACGCCGGGATAAAGAGGGTCTATGCCGTTGGGGTTGGTAAACGGCATGAAGCGTATCGTTGAAAAATTGATCCCGGTCAACGCCGCGAGAAAATCATCGGTAAAGATCTTTGGCGAGGTTAACGGATAACCGGGATGGTTCATGATGAAGCGGGTGAATCCGCCGCCAACGGGGCTCGCTGCGGTGCGCCGGGTGTTGGTGAATGCAAGGCTCACGAATCCGCCGCCAGGCGCAGGCGCGTCGGTTATCACAAAATCGAACGTGGTGGTGTTGGCCGCGGAATCGTACACAAGGTTTTGCACCGTTCCTTCGCCCGAGCTGCTGACGCTTGCGCGGCCCGCAAGGCTGCACTTGTAGGTCCCGCGCAGGTCAAGATGATACGAAGCCGGGTCGTCCACGCTGCCGGCCCATTCTGCCACCGGCCGCAAATCGAGCACGAAATTGGCGTCGCATGCGGGCCAGCCCGGACGAATCAACGTCACCGGCCCCGAGCGCGGCGCCGGTGCCGACCTTGCTCCAGCGGTAATTCTCCTTTGTAATGTCCACAAACGTTCCGCCGCGCTCGGGCAGGCTGATATTGATGCCGAGTTGGCCGGCGAATGATGGTACGAAGGCACATAGAACAGCGAATTTAAGAAGTCTTTTCATAAGAAGCACCCTCCTTTGGCGGTACGAGGGAAATATAGTATCTCGCGTCTATCATGGCTCCTAAGCAGAAGAAACACTCGAGCGTTCCCGAACGCGCCGACGCTCGTTCGCCCGGCTAATTGCGATTCCCCTCCGTTCGCATTACGTATATTTTAAGCATCATTGTCGTCACACGGCCCGATACACCCCGGACGTTCACGGAAATTTATTCCGACACCCATGCCCGCGCGCGCGAGAAAACGCATCTCAGACAAGCAGGTTCTCCGCATCATCGACGCGAACCTCAACCGCCTGCGCGAAGCGCTCAGGGTGATCGAGGAATACTTCCGGTTCATGGCGGCGAACAAGGGCCGCGCCGCCGCGCTCAAATCCATGCGGCATTCACTTGACGACATAGAGGCCGCAATGGGCCGCGGCCTGCTGCTTGCGAGCCGCGACGTTGCGGCGGACCCCTTCGCCAATGTAAATCGTCCGGAGGAACTCCGCCGCGACGGCGCCGCCGATGTTCTGCGGGCCAACTTCAAGCGCGGACAAGAGGCCGCCCGGGTGATAGAGGAATTCGCCAAGGTTTCGGCCGCTTTGCCGATCTCGCAAACGGCGAAGACGGTGCGCTTTTCCCTCTATGCGTTGGAAAAGAAACAGTCGGGATATTGACACTATGGCAAGAAACGCCGAAAAAGAAGAAGAGACGGAAAAGGACAGGGACGGGGACGACCGCCAGCAGCGGCGGCCATCCAAGCCGAAAAAGTCGTCGAACCTCGCCCACGAAGTGTGGGGTGTGGCGTTTCTCGCCATGGGTCTGCTCGTTCTCATATCGCTTGTTTCCTACTTTGTCAATAACAACGAGAACATTCTCGGCCCCTATCTGGGGACCGCGCTTTCCAGGGGCCTTGTGTACCTGTTCGGCGCGTTCGCCGCGGTCCTCGTTCCCTGTGCGCTCGGGCTCGCGGGATGGACCAACCTCACCGGCCGCGACGTGCCGGCGAGCACGGTTGCCTTCACGGCCGCGCTTATCGCCGAAATATCGCTGGTTGTCTCCATTGTCAATCTTCCCGGTCTTGCGCACGGGACGTTCGTCATCACCGACAATTACGTCGGCAACACCCTCACCTGGTCGCTTCACTTTCTCTTCGGGACGCACCGGTTCGGGCCCTATTTCCTCTGCGCCTTCGCCCTGGTGATCACCATCCTTCTCTGCTTTCGCGTAACGCTCGCCGCGGCCTTCGGCGCGGTAGTGCGGTTTGTAAAGGCCGCGCTGCTGCGGCTGCGGGGCCTGTTTTCGGGAGAGCATGCGGCGCCCGCCGCCAAAGCCATGCCGGCGGGGTCCAAGCAGAAAAGGACCGCCGAGGTCGCGCCATTGGGAAACGGTAATGCCGGGCCCAACGAGAGCGAGGAGCTCGAGCGCGAGCGCCAGGAGCAGCAGGAAAAGGATCTGCAGGCGTTTCGGGCAAAACTCAAGGAACCCATCAAGATCACGACCATGGCGGTGCAGCCCAAAAGCGACGACGACGGCGACAACGAGGCGGCGGCCGAAGGCGATCTTGACTTGGGAGAAACAGGCCGCCGCACCAAAGCGCCCATACTTTCCCAGAAAGCCGCGGGGCAGCAGAAGCCGTACGAATTGCCCAAACCCGACGTGCTTTCGTCCCCGCCCGAAACGTCCCTGCAGGCCGATGAAAAGGCAATCACCGAAAACTCCGCCATTCTGGAAAAAACCCTGCTCAATTTCGACATCGAAGGCAAGGTCTGCAACGTCTGCTACGGTCCGGTGGTGACCCGCTACGAGATCGAGCTTGCTCCCGGCGTCAAGGTGAGCAGGGTCATCAATCTGCAGAACGACATTGCCATGGCGGTGGGCGGCCAGAAGATCCGCATCGAGGCGCCGATCCCCGGCAAGGCGGCGATAGGAATCGAGCTGCCCAACAGGAACAAGCAGATCGTGCACTTCAAGCACATCCTTCTTTCCGAGGCGTTTGCCAAGGCCAAGGCAAAGCTGCCCATGATCGTGGGGCAGAACATTTCCGGCGTCCCCTTTGTCACCGACATCGACAAAATGCCGCACCTTCTGGTGGCAGGCCAGACCGGCTCGGGTAAAAGCGTGTGCATCAACGCGATCATCTGCAGCCTGCTCATGACAAAAACCCCGGAAGAGCTCCGTCTCATCATGATAGACCCCAAAAAGGTCGAGCTCACCATTTACGAGAACATTCCCCATCTCGTTTCGCCCGTGGTCACCGAGCCCAAGGAAGCGGTGAAGGCGCTGTATTGGGCGGTCATGGAAATTCAGCGCCGGTTCGCTTTGCTTAAAAAACTGAGAGCGCGCGACATCCAGGGCGCCAATGTCCGTCTCGTGGCAAAAGACTTTGCCGAGGAAACGCTCACCGAAGACGAGAAGAGTCCGTTGCCGCATATCGTCATATTCGTCGACGAGCTCGCCGATCTCATGCTCACCGCGTCCAAGGACGTGGAAAGCCACATCCTGCGCATTGCGCAACTGGGCCGCGCCGCGGGCATTCATCTCGTGGTCGCGACGCAGCGTCCGTCGGTCGACATCATCACCGGCCCCATCAAGGCGAACCTGGCCTCGCGAATCGCGTTCCGCACCATCCAGTCCATTGATTCGCGCACCATTCTTGGACACCAGGGTGCGGAGCAGCTTCTCGGCATGGGCGACATGCTGTTTCTGCGCAACGGCGCGCCCGACCTCGAGCGGTATCACGGCGCGTATATTTCCGAAAAAGATGTCGAAAGCCTTGTGAAGGCGATCAACGACCAGCATTACGAAATGGAAAAATTCGAGAATTTCTCCGATCTGGTGGGCGACGCCTCCGCAGGACCCGACGGCTACAGCACCGACGGTGGACGAGACGACCTATTCGAGGAGGCGGCGCGGCTCATCGTGGGCATCGGCCAGGGGTCAACGTCTCTTCTGCAGCGCAGGATGAAAATCGGCTATGCGCGCGCCGGCCGTATCATGGACGAGCTGGAGCAGGCGGGCATCGTGGGGCCTGCGGAAGGAAGCAAGATGCGCGAGGTCCGCATGCACCCGGACGAGCTGGAGGGGTACATACAGAGGATGAGATCCGGGGGCAACGGCGCTGCGCAGCCCCAGGCCTGACCGGGTGAAAAATACGGCGGGTTTTATCATTTGTTTATTCCCTGCGTCTCTGTTGCGATGACACATGTCCGATTGATGGGGAACCGGTTCCGCATATCGCCATAAACATTTCTAGGGCATGAGCGTAATTCTATCGTTTGGGGCTGCTTTGAAAGTCAGGCCGATTTTCGCGCTCGTTTTTTTTGCATCCAGCCTGCCATGCTTTTGTCAACAAAACCCACTGGTTGACAAAATCAGGCGGAACTACAGCGGGGCAACAACCCTTTCGGCCGCCGTTGACATCCGCATTGTCTGGAAGGTGCGCGAAAAGACGGACAACATGCACGGCAGCATCGTGCTTGCTCCGGGCGACCGGTACCGCGTAAACCTCGGGAACACCCTCTGGGTGAGCGACGGGGCAACGTTGTGGCAGTACGACAAAAGTTTGTCGCAAGTGGTCATCAGCGCACTTTCGGGGAACAACAATTCAATGCTTCCATCAAAAGTCCTTACCGACTTGTGCTCGAAGTATCCTCTGAAAGCCTCAAAAAGTCCTTCGGGAAGTGACGTGCTCGAATGGAAGGCCGACTCGGCCAAAGGTGCCGCGGGCGGGGATGTCTCGTTTGTAAGCATCACCGCCGACCGGAAGACCGCGCTCGTCAAGCGGCTGGTGGTTATTGACAGATGCGGAAACGAGAGCACCTATTCGTTCTCCAAAACCGCGCTGGGCGGGCCGGCGCCCGCCGGCGCCTTCGAATTTGTTCCGCCGAAAGGAGCGCGAGTCCTTGACCAGAGATAATGCCCGCCGCGCGGTCCTCGCCGCTCTTTTTGTCGCATGCGCGTGCTCCGGCGCGCGTGCGGCCGACCTTCCCACCAGGGAAATTACCAGCAACAACATCTACGGGTTTGCGGGCAACGGCGACACGCTCTGGATGGTCACCGATCAGGGCCTCAACTGCACCATCGCGAACTCGGACACGCTTTCGTGGCTCGGGTACAAGGCGCCGCTTTCCGTGCTTAGCCTGGGGTTCGGCGGCGGCGTTGCCGTGGCCTGTCTCGACACGGCGCCGTTTGCCAAGAGCGGCAAGCTCTGGTATTACCGTTACGCCGTGCATTCGTTCGACAGCATACCCCTGCCTTTCAAGCCGGACTCGCTGTCAAAGAGCAAGCGCGACAGTTCGGTGTTCAAGGCCGTGGGCATAACCTGGGCCGGCGGCTTTTTCTGGCTCGCGTGCGTGGACGGCGGGCTCGTACGGTGGAACCCGGCGCAACCGAGCATGCGCGCGTATTATCCGAAGTCAAGAACCAGCGTCGACCCTGCGGCGGTAAGGCTTGACAGCGCCACCACGGGAATCACCGTCTTCCCCGACCTTTCGAAACGAGTGATCGCCGTAAGCGTGGGCGACTCGGCCGGCGGCGCCGTTGCGCTTTTTGTGTGCACCCCTGCCGCGCTGTACCGGTTTCATCCGAACGACACGTCGTGGGACACGCTGCCGGGCCGCATCGCTTCGGGAACCGCGTCCTTCGGGGCCTACCTCGACGTGTTTTCCTGCGCGCGCTCGAAGTTGCTTTATGCGAGCATCGCGACCGCGGGCGGCAGCGACACGATTCTTTACAGATACGACTCCTCCTCGGGCGGCTGGATCATCTATCCGTTTCTCTCCAACGTCACCTCGCTCACCTTCGGCCCGGACTCCGTTGTGTACTTTTCGGTCAAGCCGAACAACATTCAGGCTGCCGCCGGGAGCAGGCCCGACACGCTCGTGCGCACCGCAACCGACACCCTCGTCTGCAGCCCGAAATCGTTTCTCAACGACAGAATGTCTCCCGCCATGGAAGGCAACACCCCTGACTACATCACCGACGTGCTCTATCTCCCGAGCTCCGACATCACCGGCTCGCTGTGGATAGGCACCGCATCTTCCGGCGTCATCAATAACGGCCTGTTTTTTACCAGGGACGAGAGGGCCGGCGAGCGGGGGAAGATTCCGTTCGTGTATGTCCACCGGGAGCGCACAATACAAAGCGGCCTCAAGCAGACCTACGCCTATCCCGGCATTCTCACCGGCGACTATTCGCAGCAGACGCGGACGATATTCGCTTACAGCTTGTCAAAGGCGTCAAAGGTGACCATTGCGGTGTACGACTGGAACATGAGTCTTGTCAAGAATATCATCACCAACGAAGACCGCAAAGCGGGGAAGGACGACCCGCTCGGCAACGGCAGAAGCACCGACAGGACGCGTGACTTCTGGGACGGAACGAACAACGCGGGAAAACGCGTTGCCGTGGGAGTGTACTATTTCAGAATAACCGCGCAGGACGGAGAGCGTTCTTTTGGGAAAATCATTGTTGCGAAGTAGGGACGTTTTCGCCGCCGCACTGGTGTGCGGCGCGTGCGCGGCCCATGCGCAGATCGGCGGCGAGGCGGGGGCGTATTTGCGCGCTCCCGCAGACGCGCAGGCGACCGCCATGGGCGGTGGCCAGACTGCGGCGCCGTCGTACTTTGCCACGTGGTGGAACCCCGCGCAATTGAGCCTCCTTGACAAAAGAACACTTTCCGCGGGAACCGGGCTGTACTCGCAGGGCCGCACCGAAGGCTTCGCCTCCCTCGAATTCAAACTGCCGCCGCGCGTCGGCATCGGTATCGGGGCGCTGTACCGCGGCGACCCGTTTCTCGACGACCTCTACAATGCGTCCGAGGAGAAGCTTGACAACGGCGCGTACACCACGCTCACGGTGAAGGCCGCGCTCAGCTATCTCATCACGCGAAGACTGTCTGCGGGTCTGTCCATCGGTTTTTACTACCAGTACCTGCCCACGTCGTACGTGGGCACCTCGCTTGTCTATTCGGACGCCACGGCGGTGGGCGGATTTTCGCTCGCAGTCCAGTACAAAGTCGCGGACAGCTTGACGCTTGCGCTGGCGGTCCGCGACATAAGCCCGCTCCAGCTTTTGTCCGGCGCGCCGGCCGGAATTGCCATGAACTGGCAGGTGTCGTCCTCAGCGGAGCAGAATTACGGGGCCGGCGACGAGGGATACGGCAGCCCGACGTCGATCACCGACATGGTGCTGCCCGAATTCGTGCTCGCAAGTTCCTATCGCGGCCTGCTTGCAGGATACCCTCTCACCTGGAGCTGCGACGTCGACGGCTATATCGTTGACGGAACGTTCACCCGGCTCAGCTCCATGGAAGCAGTGCTGTTTACGGGGTTCGAGTGGCGCCGCTGGCAGACGTTCAGGGTGCGCGCGGGCATCGGCGACATCACCATTAATCGCTATATCGCCTCGGATTGGCAATATTACTGGCAGAATTTCGCATTCAGGATTACCGCGGGCTTCGGGGTCGACCTCAATGCAATCCGCAAGGGGCTCACCCTCAATTACGCGCTCACCACCGACGAGGTGTGGGCGGGCGTGGACCAGAAGCTGGATCTCGTGTACGGATTTTAGGTTGAAGGCTCACCGTTGAAGGATATATCTTACAGGTCGGTTATGAACCGGACAAGCAAAAAAATCTGCTTCTTTGCCGCACTGCTTCCGGCGGTCTTTTTCCGTGCCTTTGGCCAGAGCGAGGAAGAGTCGATGGCGGGGTTCCAGTTCCTCGATTTCCTTGCGTCGCCGCGCCAGGTCGCGATGGGTCATGCGGGAACCGCGCTTGCTGGCTCCGGCTTCGCGTCCTACAATCCCGCGTCACCCGCACTTTCGGATCGGCCGTATCTCAACCTCGGCTATGCGCCGCTCCCGTCGGAGAACACCATTGCCTTTTGCGAAGGCGCCTGGACCTTTCTCAATATGTTTGCGGCCGCTGCCGTTACCAACCAGTTTATCGGCGGCATAATTCCGGCCGACTATCGCAACGGCCCCGACTACAACGTTCCGGGATCGTACGACGGCACCATGGTGTCACTCTGCTTCGGATACCGTGGCGAGGCCCTCGGTTTGGGGCTGTGCCTCAACGGCCTGCAGGAAAGAATCGTGTCGTACGCGGGGTACGGGATTTCGGTGTCGGCCGGCCTCACCTACCGCCTTATTCCGCAGAAGCTGACGCTCGGTGCCGCGGTTTTTCAGCTGGGTTCCACCACGGGCGATCTTGACGAGACGCGATATTTCGGCGGCGGCGCGCCCCTGCCGCGCAGCGGCCGCGCTGGCGCGGCGTATTCCGACACGCTGCTGAAGGTCGCCTACACCGTTGCCGCGGACATCGTGTACCGCGACGTCGGGAACAAGCTGACGTCGGCCTCCCAGTTTTTTGACCGGGTGTCGGTTCCGATCGGCATCGAGGCGTGGCCCACGAAATACATCGCCGTACGCATAGGAAAGCGGTTCAACTGGGAAACGGACGTTCTCTCTTTCGGCGCCGGCCTTCGCTTTGCCATGCTCAGCTTCGACATGTCGTGCGACGTGACCTCCCTTGTCAGCGACATCGAGTTCAACCCGTACTTCGCGCTCACCTACACCCTCCCGCCGCCCAGGCCAAAAGCTGCTTCTGTCAAGAACAGCCCCCAAAAACCTCCCGCTGCCGTACCGCCGGCGGGGGAGAAACCGGCGGCAGGCAGTCCGGCCGAAGCGCGCCCGGCGGAGGTGAAGCCGCCACAGGCGCAACCTCCTGCGCCGGCGCACGCCGATACGGCTGCGGCCGGTTCACCAGCGATTATCGAAAAGGCGGCGCAGGCCCTGCCTCAGAGCGACAGCCTTGCCGCCGCGCCCGCGCCGAAATCCGACTCAACAGCTGTGAATAAACCGGTTGAACAAAAACCGCAGCCCGCGCCCGCGGATTCCGGCGCGACAAGGCCGCCCTCGGCCGCTCCGGCGCGATAACGGCCCGCCGTGCGCCCGTGATTTCCAGCACCGCCACAATTCCTGGCATGAATCGTTGTCATTATTGTATATTTTCCTGTTGCGACGAAATTGACGCCGCGGCATTCGCGTAAGTTGTTCTTTTGCAACGCCAAAAGCGCCTTATCCGCCAGCACTTACTTAATTAAGTTCTCACCATGTTTCGACCATAGAGGCTTACCGTATGGCTCTGTTTCCCTTTCTCTCCAACGATCTCGGGATCGATCTCGGGACCGCGAACACGCTCATCTACGTGAGCGGCAGAGGACTTCTCATCGACGAGCCTTCGGTTGTCGCACTTGACAAAAGCACCAAGCACGTCAGAGCGTTCGGCCTCGAGGCCAAGCGCATGCTCGGCCGCACGCCGGGCGAAATCGAGGCGATACGGCCCATGAAGGACGGCGTGATCGCCGACTTCGACCTCGTGGAGGAAATGCTCAAGCATTTTATAAAGAAAGTGCAGAAATATCCGTCGTTTTTCCGGCCGCGCGCCGTCATCGGCGTGCCGTCGGGCATTACCGAGGTTGAAAAGCGGGCCGTGATCGATTCCGCGGAAAGCGCGGGCGTGCGCGAGGTGTACCTTGTCGCTGAGCCGATGTCGTCGGCAATCGGCATGGGTATGCCCGTGGACGAACCGTCGGGCAACATGGTCATCGACATCGGCGGCGGCACGGCCGAGATTGCCGTGATCGCGCTGTTCGGCATGGTGTGCGACATGTCGGTGCGGGTGGGCGGAGACGAAATGGACGAGGCTGTGGTCTCGTACCTCAAGAAGACCTACAACCTTCTCATCGGCGAAAGCACGGCCGAGCAGATAAAGATCCAGATCGGCTCCGCGTTCCCGCTCGAAGACGAGCTTGAGATGGAAGTGAAGGGCCGCGACCTGGTCGCCGGCATTCCCAAAACGCTCCGCATCACCTCGACCGAAATCCGCGACGCGCTCAACGAACCCATCTCCACCATCGTGGAGGCCGTGAAACAGGCGCTGGAGCAGACGCCGCCCGAGCTCTCTGCCGACATTCTTGACAAAGGCATCATCATGACCGGCGGCAGCTCGCTCCTCCGGGGGCTCGACGAACGGCTGCGCCAGGAAACCAATCTGCCGGTCAACGTCATCGACGACCCGCTCACCTGCGTCGCGCGGGGCGCGCTCAAGATCATCGAGAACCTTGACACATACAAGTCCGTTCTCCTGAATACCGGCAGGAGACGGTAAGGCGCGGTCCGCCCTGAATAGGGCCATCCCAGAGTACACCATGCAGTGGATCATCCGGTTCTTTGTTTCCCATCGCAATCTCGCCTCCCTGCTGGTGACGTCGGTCCTGGGCATCCTGATGCTGTCGAGCTCCGCCGTTCAGCAGCAGCGCATCGCGCGCATGCTCACGCTCAGCATCTTCTATCCGTTCCAGTTCTATTTCAGCCAGACAACGCGCGCCAAAAACATTTTTGCCGAGAACCGGCGGCTAAAAGGGGAGATCGCGGCGCTTTCCGTAAAGGCGGCGCGGCTCACCGAAAACACGCGCGAGAACGAGCGGCTCACCGACCTTCTCGGCATCACCCGACAGTTTTCGTTTGATCTCGTCCCCGCGCGGGTGGTGGTCCGCGACCCGTCGTATGTTTCCCGCAGCGCAATCATCGATGTGGGAAAAAACGACGGGATTCTTCCCTACATGCCGGTGATGACGAGCCGCGGCGTTGCGGGGAAGGTGGTTCAGGTGATGGGCCGCATGAGCCTGGTCCAATTACTTGTAGACCCGGCAAACCGGACAAGCGTCATGATCGGCCGCACCCGGGAAATCGGCATCCTTGAGACCACAAACGGCAGCCAATTCTCCATCATGTTCCGCGCGCACGCCGACCTTGCCGTGGGCGACACCATCATCACCTCGGGGCTCGGCGGCATCTACCCCAGGGGCCTGCTTGCAGGCGTCGTGACAAAACTCGAGGAGGGCCGCGATCCGATTTTCAAAAAGGCGTTTGTAAAGCTTGAAGTCACCTTTGACCGCATAGAGGAAGTGTTTGTGATCAAGCTGCCGCCGCAATGGGCGTCATTCAGGGACGAACTTGATTCCCTTGAGAAATCCAAATGATGTCGCACGCAGTAAAGTGGCTCATCGTGTTCGCGCTCTCGCTCGTGCTGCAGACGTCGTTCGTGCCTGTTATTTCCGTTGCCGGGATAGGGCCGGACCTGCCCCTTATTGCACTCTTTTTCTTCTCAATCAAGTACGGCATGATGCCCGGTATTTTCGTCGGATTTTTCCTGGGCCTGGGCCTCGACCTGTATTCGCCCTCGCTGCTCGGGCAGAACGCGCTCGCCGCCACCATGACCGGCGCGTTTATCGGGTTCTTCAACGAGCGGACGATGCGCACCGATGCGCTCATCAAGAGCGCCCTGTTGCTGGTCGCCTTCATCATCCACGACACCACATTCCTTTTTGTCCAGATACTCAAGCTCGGCGGCCCCCTGTCCGTCGTGTTCGGCGCGCTGTTTCTTCATTGCCTTCCCCGCGCCCTGTATTCCATCGCCCTCGCGGGGCTGTGGCACGTGTGGGACATGCTGCCCAAGCCCCGCGCAAGGAACTGAGCGTTTCTCATGCCGATACGGTCGCATTTTCAGGACGACCAGCAGGAACGGACCGCCAAGAGCCTCCGGCTCAGCATCGTGGTGGGTGCGTTGTTTTTCATCCTTATCGCGCGGCTCTTCTATCTTCAGGTGGTCCAGGCGCAGCTTAACATCCGGCTTTCCAGGGAAAACGGAATGCAATTGCGGGTGATCAAGGCGCCGCGCGGTCTTATGCTGGACAGAAATGGCCGCGTGCTCGCCCGCAACAGGCCGTCCTATTCCATCTGCGTGCTCCCCTACAAAGTCAAGAAGCGTTCCGAAATCGTGAAGAACCTGACGAAGATCCGCGATTCGCGCGGCATCGCAGTGTTCGACAGCACCGAACTCGTTCAGGCCATGCGCGACGCGCAGCGCCGGCGGTTCGATCCCGCGCGGCTCAAGGAAGACGTGTCCATGGAGCTCGTCTCCATTGTCGAGGAGCATTCCATGGAACTGCCCGGTATAACGGTGGAAACGGAATCGCGCCGGGAATACCCGATGGGAAGCAAGGCGTTTCACGTGCTCGGGTACATGAGCGAAATTCCCGAAACGCAATTTGATTCCCTCAAGAACCTCGGCTACCATTTCGGGGACCAGATGGGCAAGGCCGGCATCGAGCGCCAGTACGAAGACATATTCCGCGGCCGGGATGGCCAGGAATACATAGAGGTGAACGCGTACGGCAAAAGCCTCGGCCCCATCAAGGACATGCCCCGCACCGAGCCCGTGCCCGGCGGCAATGTCTATCTTACCATCGATGCGGCGCTGCAGACGGTTGCGGTCGACTCGTTTCCCGATACCCTCAAGGGCGCGGTCGTGGCGCTTGACCCACGCAACGGCGAGGTGCTCGCCATGACGTCAAGCCCTTCGGCGGACCCGAATATCTTCTCCGCCGCGGCCTCGGAACGCTCAAAGAACTGGGCGTCGATCGCGCTCGACCCGAATCTTCCGCTTAACAACCGCGCGATTGCCGGCACCTACCCTCCCGGCTCCACATTCAAGCTCGTCACGGCCGCGGCCGGACTTATAAGCGGAAAGATCACGGGAACATCCCGAATGCCGGCTCCGTGCCGGGGGGCTTTCAGGTTCGGCAGCCGCATCGCCCATTGCTGGGACCTTCGGGGCCACGGCAGCCTCGACCTGGTGGGAGCGGTAAAGCAGTCGTGCGACATTTACTTCTACCAACTGGGCCTGCGGCTGGGCGACAGAATCATCAACAAGGCGGCCGACATGTACGGGCTCGGCCAGGTGACGGGCATAGATCTTTTCGGCGAAAAATCCGGGTGGCTGTCCGGTGAAGAGGAGTACAACCGCCGCTTCGCATCGCGGGGCTGGGTGTGGACGCAGGGACTCAACATGGACATGGCGATTGGCCAGACGCAGCTGGTGACCCCGCTGCAGCTCGCCGTGCTTGCCGGCGCGCTCGGAAACTGCGCGTTTATCTACCGCCCCATCCTCATGAAAGAAGTGCGTTCAAGCGACGGAACAACCATTCTTCAGCAGAATCCCACTGTGTCAAGGACGCTCAATCTGGACTCTGCCATTGTTGCCACGCTCCATAAGTCGCTCATCGAAGTGCTCGCCGCGGGCGGCACGGGCGGCCGCGCCGCGGTCCCCAACGTCGAAGTTGGGGGAAAGACGGGGAGCGCGCAGAACCCGCAGGGCGAAAAGACGCACGCCCTTTTCATAGGGTGCGCGCCGGCCGACAATCCGGTGATCGCCGTTTCGGCGGTTGCGGAAAACGCGGGTCACGGCGGCACGATCGCCGCGCCCATTGCCGGAGCGGTGCTCAGGTATTTTTTCAGCCACGACCCGGAGGGAAAGAGGATCGCCGACTCGTGCGCGCAGACCGCGCTTGCTGATAAGCACAAGCCAAGGCTGGCGGATTGACAGGCGAACAATGTCCGAAATACAAAAAAAGACGGAATTCGATTTTGCGCTCGTGATGGCGGCCATGGCGCTGTGGACCGTGGGCGTGCTGCTGGTGTTTTCCGCCACGCACATCTACGATTCGGGCCCGCTCGTGCATTCGACGAGAAACCAGATCATCTGGATCGCGCTGGGCCTTGCGATCATCCTTGTCGTCACGTCCATTCCCACCCGTCTGTATTTCTCTTTTGCCTACGTGGTGTACGCCGCGTCGCTGCTCCTTCTTCTCTACGGACTCTTCACGGGCGTCATCTCGAAGGGTGCGGAACGCTGGGTGAACATCGCAGGACTTCGCGTGCAGCCGTCCGAATTCGCGAAGATCGGCCTCCTGCTCGCGCTCGCCCGGTATTTTTCAACAAAGTCGATTTCGCTTGACCACCTTACCTCGTTTGTTCTTCCCGGCGTGATGATCCTTTTCCCGTTCGGCCTCATTCTCAAGCAGCCCGACCTTGGGACCGCGCTCATCCTGGGGCTTATGGCCGTGCCCATGATGTACTGGGCGGGCCTCACGTTTCTGGATCTGCTGTTCCTGTTTTCACCCGTGGTGTCTCTTGCGCTGTCGGCCATACCGCTCATTCTCGCCTTCGCGTTCGGGACGCATGGAGGCATTTGGGAGGCCATCCCGTGGGGCGTGTTCTTCGTGGTTATCTGCGCCGTGCTCTACTACGCCCGGCCGCGCATGCTCATCCTGGTCGGCGTGGTGGTGCTCAACCTGTTCACCGCGGGCATCACGACGGTCGCGTGGAACGGTGTTCTCAAGGACTACCAGAAGAAGCGGATACTCTCATTTATCAATCCACAGATGGACCCGTCGGGCGCGGGGTACCAGGTGATCCAATCGAAGGTGGCCATCGGCTCGGGCCATTTGATGGGCAAGGGATATCTCCAGGGTACCCAGACGCGCCTGTCGTTTCTTCCCGAACAGCACACCGATTTCATTTTCTCGGTCCTGGGGGAGCAGTTCGGCCTGTTCGGCTGCATTGCGATACTGCTCTTGTTCCTCTTTCTCATCATCCGGGGCTATACCACCACGCAGGTGGTGAGGAACCGGTTCACCAATCTCGTGGTGGTGGGCGCCGTGTCGCTTCTGGCGTTTCACATCTTCATCAACGTGTCCATGACGCTGGGCATGATGCCCGTGGTGGGCGTGCCGCTGCCGTTTCTGAGCTACGGCGGGTCCTTTACGTTGACTATTGCGATACTGCTCGGGTTCCTGCTCAATGCGCGGTACAGCAGGCAGGATTTTTAATATAATATCAATAAAATTTGGTGGGGGCACCGCTTCGCGTTTCCCCCTGGCCCCAAGCCTCCTCGCCGCGCTTCACGCGTCTGCGGGGTCTCGGGGCACACCCCCTCCAGCGGGAACACGCACCAGGCGCATCGCTTGCGCAATGCACGTGTCGCGTTCCCGCAACGCCCTCCTGCAGGAATGCCGCTTCGCGGCGATAGAATCAAGACCGGAATTATATTATCACATATCAACAAGGGACGACAAGAACGCGACAACCGGGGGGTTGTGCCTTGCCACGTAAGAGTGGGAATATATTAATCCATTGCCATCGGTCATCATTGACCATCGAACATCGCGACCCTCCTTGTAACCTCATTCTGTTTCCCCTCAAACATCTATACCACTCATCATCACGCTCGTTTTATTTTCTTCATGCCGTCGCATTCCCGGATTCCCGAAAGGACAGTGCCATTCCATGCATCCCATCCTGTTCCACATCTTCAGGTTCCCCATCCACTCGTACGGATTCATGCTCGCGCTGTCGTTTTTGTTCGGCATCTGGTTTGCCGCATGGCGCGCCAGGCGGAGCGGGCTTGACCCGAACGTTATTTCTGACCTCGGATTCTGGGTGATTATCGCGGCCATTGTGGGCGCAAGGCTCTACTACGTCGTTCTTCACTTTGAGGAATTTTCCGGAGACCTCACCGGCATTTTCAATCCGTTCCACGGCGGAAACCTCGGCATAGGCGGGCTCGTGATGTACGGCGGGTTCATCGGCGCGATTGTTGCCGCCATCGCGTATTTCCGCGTCAGGAAGGAGCGGTTTCTTCCCTATGCCGACATTGCGAGCGCAAGCCTCGGGTTCGGCATTTTTCTCACGCGCATCGGCTGTTTTCTCAACGGATGCTGCTACGGCGCGGCCACGACGGCTGCCTGCGGGGTGAGCTTTCCCGCAAACAGTCCGGCGGGCGCGTACATGCACGACGTGCACGCGCACGCGCTCATTCCCTCCCAGCTCATAGAGTCGGGCGGCGGGCTGCTTATGGCAATAATTCTTCTGCTCGTCGGCACACGCAAGACGTTTGCGGGGTTCCGGTTTTTTCTGGCCGGCCTCATGTACTCCGTGCTGCGGTTCTGCGTGGATTTCACCCGGTTCTACACGCCGCACGAAAGGCTGGGGCCGCTCTCCCACAACCAGGTCATCTGCATCGTGTTTTTCATCCTCTTCTCCGGCCTCATCCTGCGGAACGCTCTTTCCAGGGACGAGGGCGCACAAGAGCCCCGCGCCCCGAATGCCGCCTGACCCTGTCACGTTTGTCAAGGCAACGCTTTCCCGCGGCCTGCGCAACGCGCGCGACCTTTTCTTTCCGGGCCTGTGCATCGCATGCAGGCGCCCCTGCGCCCGGGAAAACCCGTGGCTGTGCGACTCGTGTGTTTCGCGGCTGGAGCAGAACCACAGCAGCCGCGACCCCTGCCCGCGGTGCGCGCAGGACCGCCGCATTGCCGTATGCGCGTGCGAGCACGCGTGGGATTTTCCGTTTGAACGGATTGTCTCCCTGTTCGACTTTGACGACGTTGTCAAGGAAATCGCGCACGCCTTCAAGTACGGCGGTCTTTCGCGGCTTGCCTTCGACATGGGCAGAACGTTCGGCAACCTTGTTCCTGCGGATTTTTTCGACGGCATGGACCTTGTTGTTCCCGTGCCGCTCCACGTGTTCCGAAGGCTTTCGCGCGGATACAATCAGGCGGAGCGGTTTGCGGCCGGCGTCTGCGCGTCCCGCGAAGGCCGGCCCGTGCTTCGAGCAAGTGCTTTACAGAGAAGAAGAGCCACGAGAACGCAGACCGCGCTTTCCCGGGAGGGCAGGCTTAAAAACCTGGCAGGCGCCTTTTGCGTGCCCCGGCCGGACCTCGTAAGGGACAAAGGCGTGGTTCTGGTGGACGACATCGTCACCACCGGCGCAACGACGGGCCGATGCAGCCAGGCCCTGCTTGACGCGGGCGCAACAAGGGTGCGGGTTCTGTCTATGGCAAGGGACTAAAGCGCTGGAACATTAACGTGTTGACGAGTAAACGTGTAAACGAGTTGAGGCGCTGAATAGACAACGCGTGTTTCTGTGGGTGCGGGAAAGAAGGGACGGCCTCTGTGGCTGGCTTGACAGAAGAGCAGCGCAAGCGGTACGGCAGGCACATTTTGCTTGCGGGCATCGGCGAAGACGGACAGGAGAAGATCCTTGCGTCCAGGGTGCTTGTCGTAGGACTGGGCGGGCTCGGGTCTCCCGCGGCACTGTACCTTGCCGCCGCAGGGGTCGGCACGATCGGCATAGCGGACGCGGACCCGGTGGACATCACCAATCTCCAGAGACAAGTCATTCACTTTACAAAAGACATTGACCGCCCCAAGACGGAGTCCGCGCGGGAAAAGATGCTGGCGCTCAACCCCGGCATAACCGTGAATGCATACCGGACGTTTCTGAACGCAGACACCGTCGGCGACGTCATCAAGGACTATGAGTTTGTCATCGACGCGACAGACAACTTCGCAACCAAGTTCCTCATCAACGACGCGTGCGTGATCGCGAACAAACCCTTTTCGCACGCAGGCGTCCTGCAATGTTCCGGGCAGACCATGACCGTTGTTCCGGGAAAATCGGCGTGCTATCGCTGCGTGTTCCCTGCGCCGCCGCCCCAGGGCGCGGTCCCGACCACCGCGCAGGCCGGAATACTGGGGCCGCTTGCCGGAATGATCGGCATCATTCAAGCCGTGGAGGCTGTCAAGTATGTCGCCAATGCGGGCGAGCTTCTTGCGAACCGGCTGCTCACGGTTGACGCGCTCACCATGGAGTTCCGCACCGTGAATGTCCGGCGCAACCCTGCCTGTCCCGTCTGCGGAGACCATCCATCCATCACTGCGGTTTCCTGAGGAAGGCGCTGCGGCTATTTTCCCTGATTTTGTGCAGCGTGAACAAGCAGTAGAGAAAAGCCAATGGCGTTTTCTCAAAAACAGACCACGCCCTATGGGCGTGGTGCACAATGTTACGCTAAAGCGCTTACGCGCTTTTCTTTGATTTCGGGGGTTACACCCCCTCATCAAAGCCACGGCCTATGGCCGTGGCTCTTTACTTCCGGCTTTCCCTATTGTAAAACCGGCGCTGAACGGCGCGACAAATTCCTCGGCAACCGGGGCTTCGCGGCCGCCACCGCCGCCGTGCATGCCGCCGCCGTGGGTTCCGCCGGCCCCCGCACTGCCACTACTGCCCCCGCCCATACCCATGGGAACCGACGCCTGCTGGCCATCCGCTCCTTCGTGGTCGGACGGAGACTCCGGAACAAAGGTCTCAAAGGTCACGCTTATCAGCGTGTCTTTTCCGACGTCCATAGCGTACTTGCTTACCGAATCGGAATTGAACGGAACCTTGAGCAGGTAGACAAGGCTCTCGTCGGTGGGAAACAACTTTGCAACAATGCCGAAGGTCTCGGCAACGGCAATTTTAACGGGAACGCTGTCGTTTTTTCCCGGCCCCAGAAGTTCCATTTCCTGGAACATCTCCACCGTCATCTGCCTGACAGGTTCTCGGCCTCCGCCTCCTCGGTGAGACCGACGGTCCGCGGCCAGCGCATTGTCCGGAAGCCCCATGGGGTAGTGAATGCCGAACCGTTTGCCCTTTTTCGACTTGCTCGTAAACCAGGTAGTGAACCCGTGCCTCAGAATGCGCTCGTTTACCTCCCGCTTCCAGGAGGTCATGCAGAGGTACAGGAATCTATCGTCGTTTTTCACGCCGATCCCGAATTGAGGATCGTCGGGATATTGCACAAAGGTTTTCCAGCGGCCGGGATCAACGGTGAGGAGGCTGTCTGCGTCCGTCCATTTGCTTTGAACGATTTCGGGCGGTTCGCAGACCATAAGCACCAAGGCCAGGATGATGCACAGCAACGGCAGAGTTTTCCTCACGATGCCAACCTCCATGGGAAGAAAATGTTGACGAGGTGCAACAGTACCTAAATATAGTTAGACCGCGAGGTGGGCAGAGGTGTTTCGGCAGCGTTGCCGCATGATCTGCGGAATGCGAGCAGGTCCTTAAGCGTAACAAGGGCCGTCCGCATATGGTCAAATGCGTTGAACACGAGGGGGAACGGAAATCTCACAGGATATTTACAAAAGGAGGAAATCATGACCCGACATATTGTGATGATCGCCGTATCTGTCGCCGGGCTTCTCGCTGCTCCGCTGTATGCGGGCCAGGATTCGGCTGGATGCTGCTGCCATGGACACCATGGCTGGGCTGCACTGGGACTTAGTCAGGCGCAGCAGGACCAACTCAAACAGCAGCGCAAAGAAATGCGGGAAAAGATGAAGGCCGGTTTTGAGGCCGCCAAGGCTCTTCGCCACAAGATGAAGGATGAATTTCTCAAGGCCAAACCGGACCAGACCGCTCTCGAAGGATATGCCGACCAAATTGCGCAGCAGCACAAACAGATGATCAAGAACAGCATTTCAAACATTATGAAGATCAAGCAAATTCTTACGCCGGAGCAGTTTAAGAAGTTCCTTGAAATGCAGGGTAAACGGGCGAGGGGTTTTGGGCACGAAAGAAGGCACGCACACTGGGGTCACGGCGAAGACGATTAGAAATTCGCTTCGATCTGGATTGCCCACAGATTCCGTGCGCAGCCCAGTGTCGCGTTTCAACACGCGGGGCTGTTTTTTTGTTATATTTGTCGCTGAAGAGCCAACGCAGTTCCTGTAACGCTCCGGTTCTTCTCTCCGTCTAATTTATGGTTGGGAAAGGAGGGGTTTATGAACAGTCACACAGCACGGCAAGGGGCGGCACTTGCAATTGCGGCCGCGATGATCATGATACTGTCGTCTTCAAGCGCGTTTGCCTGGGGTCGTTTCGGCGGACATTTCTACCACGGTGGATTCTACTATCATGGGTACTACGGCTGGCCGTACTACGGTCCCTGGTGGCCAGACGTTACGGTTATTGCGCCTCCGATAGGCGCCTATGTCGCCTATCTTCCCGACGGCTCCACCACTTTTATTGTCGGCGCCGAAAGGTACTACTACTATAACGGCGTATATTTCCGGCCGTATTCGGACGGTTACGTGATTGTGTCACCGCCGCCGCCTCAGCCGGCGACAACCGCCGCTCCTGCGGCATCGGTGCAGAACAACGCACCGTCGCAGACGTCAACGGCATCGGGAACCGGTACCGAAGCGAAATCGCTGTCGAGCGCACCAGGGGCGTCGCAGGCGGCAGCCGGCCAGCAGAAGTCGGCATCTGCCGACACGGTTACCGTGGGCGTTCCGAATTCGAAAGGCGGGTTTTCTTCCGTCAAGCTTGTCAAACACAAGGACGGCTATATAGGGCCGCAGGGAGAATTCTACGCCGGGCATCCGACCGTGGACCAGCTTAGGGCGCTGTACGGCAACTGACCTGCACGGGGCAGCCAATGAGCAGCGGGCACATTGCCGTTGCCCGGCTTGTCTGCCCCGCGGCACAGGGAGCGCGGAACGCAGCCGGATAACGGCCTGATCCGTTTCCTCTTTTCTCTTCAAAATCTCCAGCGTTGTTGTATATTTCCTGCTTCACTTTCCGGCACAACCACTGCCGAAAAGGGCTGATTTTCCCGGCGATCCCTGCGGTTTCGGAGAGCGTGCCCAATGGAAAAGCAATACGACCCTGCGCGCGTCGAAGACAAATGGTATGCCTCCTGGATGGAGAGGGGGCATTTCCATGCCGATGAGAATTCCACCAAACCGAAGTATTCGATTGTGATCCCGCCGCCCAACGTGACCGGCATTCTTCACATGGGCCACGCGCTCAACAACACGATCCAGGACATTCTCATCCGTTTCAAACGCATGCAGGGCTTCGAGGCCCTGTGGATGCCGGGCACCGACCATGCCGGCATTGCCACGCAGAACGTTGTTGAGAAGAAGCTCGCCAAGGAGAAAAAGACCCGCCACGACCTGGGCAGGGAGGCGTTTGTCAAGGAAGTGTGGAGCTGGAAGGAACAGTACCATGCGACCATCACCAACCAGCTCAAGAAGCTCGGCTCGTCGTGCGACTGGGACCGGGAGCGCTTCACCATGGACGAAGGGCTCTCCCGCGCGGTGCGAAAAGTGTTCGTGCAGCTGTACAACGAAGGACTCATCTACCGCGGCAAATACATCATCAACTGGTGCCCGCGCTGCCGCACCGCGCTGTCCGACGAGGAGGCCGAGCACAAGGAAGTCCAACGGCAAACTGTATCATTTCAGGTATCCCTTTGCAGACGGGAACGGGTCCGTCACGGTTGCAACCACCCGGCCCGAAACCATGCTCGGCGATACGGCCGTGGCGGTGAACCCGGCCGACGAGCGGTACACCGCCCTTGTGGGGAAGATGCTTGTCTTGCCTCTTGTAAACCGGGAGATCCCCATTATCGCCGACGACTTCGTGGACCGGGAATTCGGCACCGGCGCGGTGAAGGTGACGCCCGCGCACGACCCCAACGACTTCCAGATGGGCCTGCGCCATGCCATGGCGCCCATCGTGGTCATGGACGAGGGCGGCTGCATGACCGGCCCCATCCCGCAGAAATACATCGGCACCGACCGTTTTGCGTGCCGCAAGGAGATCGTCGCCGACATGGAGGCGCTCGGCCTTGTTGACAAGATAGAAGACCACGTCCACGCCGTGGGACACTGCTACCGCTGCCACACCGTGGTGGAGCCGTACTATTCCAACCAGTGGTTCGTGAAGATGAAACCGCTGGCCGCAGGCGCGCTTGCCGCAGCGGTTGACAACCGCGTAACGTTTTATCCGGCCCGGTGGAGAAAAACCTACATCGACTGGATGGAAAACATCCGCGACTGGTGCATTTCGCGCCAGATCTGGTGGGGACACCGCATTCCCGTATGGTACTGCAAAGACTGCGGAAAGACCATTGTCGCCGAAGACACCCCCGCTTCGTGCCCCGGATGCAACGGTGTGTCGCTGGCGCAGGACGACGACGTGCTCGACACGTGGTTCTCGTCGTGGCTGTGGCCCTTTTCAACCATGGGCTGGCCCGACCGGACGAAGGTGCTTGACAAATTCTATCCAACCGACGTGCTCGTCACGGCCCCGGAAATCCTGTTTTTCTGGGTGGCGCGCATGATCATGGCCGGACTGCATTTTACGGGAAAGCTGCCCTTTACCGACGTCATCCTCCACGGGACCGTGCGGGACGCCACCGGCCGCAAGATGAGCAAGTCGCTGGGAAACTCCATCGACCCGCTCGCGGTGATTGCGAAGTCCGGGGCCGACGCGCTCCGGTTCTCGCTTGTCATGATCACGTCGCAGGGCGCGGATGTTTTTCTGGAGCCCGACACCTTCGACATCGGCAGGAACTTCGGCAACAAGCTGTGGAACGCGTCCCGTTTTCTTCTTGACAACATCAAAGAGCGGCATTCATTTGCGGCGCTGCCGCCGGCGGACCGCCTTGCGCCGTTCGACGTGTGGATCCTGTCCCGCCTCAACACGGTTGTTGCGGACGTGTCGGCCGCCCTCTCGTCGTACCGGCTCAACGAGGCCGCCCACAGCCTGTACGACTTCACGTGGCACGACTTCTGCGACTGGTACATCGAGGCGAAAAAGGCCGATTTCTACCAGACCGACGACCCTGGCCGCGCGGCGAACGCGCTCAACGTATGCTCATGGGTGCTCGGCAGCATCCTCAAGTTGCTGCATCCGCTCATGCCGTTTGTCACCGAGGAAATCTGGCAGGCGCTGCGGGAGAAAATCGAGTATCCGCCGCTGCTCGACAGCGACACCATCATGAAGGCCTCGTATCCCGTACAAGACGCTTCGCGCGTCAATGCGGCCGTCGAATCTGAATTTCTGCTGCTTATGGACGTGATCACCGCCCTGCGCACCATCCGGTCGGAAAACAACATTCCGCCGGACAAGAAGGGCCGCGCGGTTATTATTCCGTCAAGTTCCGGGGCCGCGCGAATGCTTTTGCCGCATGTCAATGAGATCAACATGTTCTGCAGGCTCAAAGAAACCGTTGTCGACACGGCGGCCAAGCGGCCCGGCTTTGCGGGCCAGGCCGTGGTTCTGGGTCATCAGGTATATTTGGAGCTCGAAGGGCTCATCGACAGGAAGGTGGAGCGCGACAGGATTTCCAAGGAAATAGCCAAGACCGAAAAATTCGCGGAGGCGACAAAGGCAAAGCTTTCGAACCCGAATTTCGCGGACAAGGCGCCGCCGGAAGTTGTCAAAAAGGAAAACGAAAAATACTTAGGTGTTCTTGAAAATTTGGAGAAGTTGAAGAGAAGTCTGGCAGCTTTGAATTAATTAAAGTTTTTGGTGGGGGAAGTGTCCCCCTCGCTCCGGCCCGGTCGCATCGCTTCAACAAACAGATTTTTTGATCATACGCGACCGGTCCTCCGCCACCCCCTCCTGGGTAGCCGCCTTGACAAAGCAGCTGCTAGACCATGCATTGCTGTGGCGGCACCCACGAGGAGTAGTTGAGGAGTATGGGAATTGCATGAAAACAATAGCCGATTTCCTAAATACTCCGATTGGCGTGAAGAAGATAATTGACTAAGAAGAAGTCCCGCTGCCGCACGTTAGGTGGACCGGAGGGTGAGCCAGAGCGAATTGCCGCCACTAAATTGTAGATTTTAGATTGATGAATGTAGATTGAAAAAATGTTCCGATGTTTGTATTTCAATTCTACAATCTAAATTCTACATTCTACAATTAGATGGCCCGAGCCCGGAGGGAGACCGGCCCGACCCCAAGCGAAGTCGAGGGGGAGGGCAACGCCCAATTATTTTCATTATTCCCCGTTAAGTTTTTTCAAGGATTGTAAGTCATCATGATTATCCCGTCTCTCGAACAAATAAAAGTTCTCGACCAACAAGGCCAGGGGAACATTATCCCGGTTTGCCATAAAATACTGGCCGACACCGAAACCCCCGTGTCGGTCTGGCTCAAGCTTTACAAAGACGAACCATACAGCTTCCTGCTGGAAAGCGTGACCGGCGGCGACAAGGTGGCGCGGTACTCCTTTATCGGCGGAAAGCCGTTCGCGACGTTCCGGAGCAACGGCATGTCGTGGGAGATTGCGGGGCAAAACGCGGAAAAGGGCGAGGGCGACCCTGTTGCACGCCTCCGCTCGCTGCTGGCGCGGTACAGGACGGTCCGTGTGGAAGGGCTGCCGCGGCTGTGCGGCGGCGCAGTCGGATATTTTTCCTACGACTGCGTTCGGCTGTTTGAGGAAATCCCGGATAAGAACCCCAATGAAAACCTTGTCGACGAGATATTCTTCGGCCTGTACCGCGACATCATCGCATTTGACAATCGCGAGCACAAGCTTCTGCTCATCACCACCATTCGGACGGACGACGGCGTTCCTCTCGAGGATGCGTACAAGGATGCGTGCCACACGCTCGGCAGTCTCGAAGACAAGCTTGCGGTACGGCTTGCGTCTTCGGGCGTGACCGTGCACGACGTCAAGGAATCGTCGTCGACGTTCACCAGAGAGCAGTACGAAGCGGCGGTGGCGGCGTGCAAGGAATACATCCGCGCAGGCGACGTGTTCCAGGTGGTGCCGTCCCAGCGCATCAGCGTGCGCGTGGACGCAAACCCGTTCGACATCTACCGCATCCTGCGCACCGTAAACCCGTCGCCGTATATGTACTTCCTGTCGCTGAACGGCGTGCAGGTCGCGGGCTCGTCCCCGGAAATGATGGTGCGGGTCGAAAACGGCATGGTTGAAATGAGGCCCATTGCAGGGTCGCGGCCGCGCGGCGCGACCGAGGCGGAGGACGAGCGCCTCGCCGACGAGCTCACCAAGGACCCGAAGGAAACGGCCGAGCACATCATGCTCGTCGATCTCGGCAGGAACGACGTGGGCCGCGTAAGCGTTTACGGCAGCGTGAAGGTGGAGGAGATGATGCACGTGGAGCAGTATTCGCACGTGATGCACCTCGTATCGAACGTTTCCGGAACGCTTGTGCCCGGCAAGGATGCGCTCGACGCGCTGTTCGCGTGTTTCCCGGCGGGCACGCTGTCGGGCGCCCCCAAGATCCGCGCCATGGAGATCATTGACGAACTGGAACCGGTGCGGCGCGGCATCTACGGCGGCGCGCTCGGCTACATCGACTTTTCCGGCAGCCTCGACACCTGCATCGTGATCCGCACCGTGGTGTGCAAGGGCGGCACGGCGTACATCCAGGCAGGCGCGGGCATCGTGGCAGACTCGGTTCCGTCCCTCGAATACGACGAGACCATGAACAAGGCCCGCGCGCTTCTCACCGCCATCAACGACGCGAAAAGCATCATAGGAAGAGACTGAGCTCCGATGATCCTGATCATCGACAATTACGACTCGTTCACCTTTAATCTGGTGCAGTACCTCGGCGAACTGTACAAGGGAGAGGTGCGCGTCGCGCGGAACGACAGGATCTCCCTCGACGAAATCCGCGCGCTTTCCCCCAAGGCAATCGTTGTCTCGCCCGGGCCGTGCACGCCGGCCGAGGCCGGGATTTCCATTGAGGTCATCACAACATTCGGTCCGAAAATTCCGCTGCTCGGCGTGTGCCTGGGACATCAGGCCATCGGCGCCGCGTTCGGCGGCAGCGTCGTGCGCGCGCCGTATCTCATGCACGGCAAGGTGTCGGAGATCCACCACGACGGGAAGAAGATTTACACGAACATTCCCAATCCCTTTATTGCCACGCGCTACCACAGCCTCATCATCGAGCGCAAGTCGTGCCCCGACTGTCTCGAAATATCAAGCCAGACCAAGGACGGCATCATCATGGGCGTGCGGCACACAAAATACCCCATCGAGGGCGTGCAGTTCCATCCGGAATCCATCCTCACGCAGGTGGGCAAGGCGCTGCTCAAGAATTTTATTGCAGGGATTATATAACGGAGCGTTTTTTCCTTCGCAAATAAACCGGGCCAGTATGCCTTCGATCCTCGACACCATTATCGCGGCGAAAACAGAGGAAGTGCGCCGTCTGCGCAGGGAGCGCGGTCGGTTTTCGGGACGAACCGGCGACAGGAGGCCGTTTGTCAAGGCGCTGCGCCGCGAAGGCGGGCCGGCCGTTATCGCGGAAATCAAAAAGGCGTCTCCCAGCAAGGGCGTTATAGCGCGGGAATTCGACCCTGCGGCCATCGCAAAGAAATACCATGCGGCCGGGGCGGCGGCCCTGTCGGTGCTCACCGACGAAAAATTTTTCCAGGGATCGCAGGCCTGCCTCGAGACCGCCAGAAACGCGGCGCCGCTGAGCGGTGCTGCGCAAGGATTTCATCATCGACCCGGTCCAGGTTCTCCAGACCGCCGCCATGAACGCCGACGCCATGCTGCTCATCGTCGCCGCGCTGTCGCGCGGCCAGCTTGACGAACTGTACTGCGCGGGACGCGAACAGGGGCTCGACATTCTTTTTGAGGTGCGCAACGCCAGCGAACTCGACCGCGTGCTTTCGCTTTCACCGCTTCCCTCCTGCATCGGCGTCAACAACCGCGACCTCGCCACTTTTGAGACGAATGTTGCCGCCACGCTTGCCATCGCTCCTCACGTACCCAGGGACATGGTGCTTGTTTCCGAAAGCGGCATAGAAAACGCGGACCAGGCGGCCATGCTTTACAAGGCAGGAGTTTCGGCGCTGCTGGTGGGGGAGTCGCTGATGAGGACGAAGGACCCGGGGAAACTGATTAGGGAATTACGAGGCGAAGGTGCTTGACAATGAAGAATCCAGCCGCAGAGAAAAATATGGTATGATCATCGATCATATCTCTCCCCCCGAAGCAAGAATCCATTTCCCGATATAACTTCCGGAAGAATCAGGCGTATTGCAGCCCGGTTTCATCAACTATTTTGACTGCACCGGCACATTCGGAGTAAGAATAAATGCTTCCCGTCAGACTCAAGCGCTTCATTGACCGCAAGATTTTCGGCTATCCTTCGTCGATTATCCTTCAGACCGTGTCCGGCTGCAACCTCAAGTGCCGGCACTGCTTTCTCAACCAGTTCGGCACCGACATTCCGGATGGGCCCCGGGGAACAATTGATTTTGAGGAATTTGCGCGCCGGGTGGAGCGGATACGGCCCTTTGTCGAGCGCGCAGAATACTTTTTCTTCTCCGGGTTCGAGGCGCTGCTCAACAAAGACATTTTCCGGATGATGGAGCACGTGCTGGCGATCAATCCGAAGGTACGGTTTCCCGTCTACACCAACGGCAACAGCTTTGCCAGCGACACCGTTGCCATGCTGTCGAAGTTTGCCGTGCCCGAAGTGGTGGTGTCGCTGGACGGCGTGAACAAGGAGACCGTGGAGGCGTTCAAGACCGGCTCGTCGTTTGAACGCACCGTGCAGACCATCAAGGACCTTGGGAGCGGGCTTCCGCGCAGCGCGATCAAGACCGTGTTCGTGGCCCACCGGGACAACATAGGAGAATTCCCGCAGTATGTGGATTTTGTCAACTCGCTCGGCGTGAAAACCGTGTTCGTCTCCAACCTGCTGTGTTTTTCCAAAGAACTGGCGCAGCTGGCGCTGTACCGCGAAGAGGGCAACCCGAGCGCCGAGGCGGTTTTCCGCGAGGCGATTGCGCGGGCCCGGCGCAACGGACAGACGCTCCATCTTCCGCGGATGCGGCCCGAACGGCTGGGATGCCGGCAGTGCCTCGAACTGTTTGTCGACATCAGGGGCAATGTCTGTCCCTGCGATTACCTTTCCGTAACGACATCGTTTTTCCTGTTTGACAAACAGCAGCGCACCGAACCCGTGGTGTTCGGCAATATCCTGAAGGACGATGCAAGGAGAGTCTGGTTCGGCAGGGACTATTCGTCGTTCAGGGCAATGCATAAGGCCGCAAAGGTTCCCGATGCATGCTCCTGCTGCACCGATGCCTACGGCATGCTGTGCAGCAACAGGACCGTGTACCGGTAAAGGACCGTGCCTGGCGGAGCGGCCGCCCCGGGGGTAAACCTTCTGCGTGTCTGCATCCGTTATTTTGCCTGCGGTGCGTTTTCCTGCGTAGATAGCCAATAAGGAGGCGAGCAGTGGCGACCAACGAAAACTTCTTTACGTACATAATTGTCGGCGGCGGGGTTGCGGGCGCGTCTGCGATTGCCGGCATCAGGGACGTTGACAAAAGCGGCACCATTCTTCTGCTGTGCAGCGAACCCCACCTTCCGTATCACCGGCCCCCGCTTTCCAAGGGGCTCTGGCTCGGCAAGAAGGCCGTCGGCGACATCTTCGTAAATCCGGTCGGCTACTACGAGGACAACGGGGTCTCCCTTGTTAACGGCAACCCGGCCGAAAAGCTTGACGCACGCAACAAGACCGTTGCGTGCGCAAGCGGAGCCGTGTATTCGTATACCTCGCTGCTCATCGCCACCGGCGGAACGCCCCGGACTTTTTCCGGCGGTCAGGCGGGCATCAATTACTATCGGTACTTGGACGACTACGTGAGCCTCAAGAAGGAGCTTGTGCCCGGAAAATCGGTCGTCGTCGCGGGCGGAGGGTTCATAGGCTCCGAGATGGCCGCGGTCCTGTCTGCCTGCGGCGTGGGCGTCACCATGGTGTTTCCCGAACGATATCCGTGCGCATCGGTTTTTCCCGCCTCGCTTGGAAAGGCGGTGCTTGCCCGCTTCGCGCGCGCCGGGATCAGGATGTTGACGGAAGATAAACCTCTGGGTTTTGACTTGACCGGCGCGCGGCCCGCGGCCAGGACGCTCCGGGGGGAAGCAATAGCCACCGACTGCATTATTGCCGGCATCGGAATGCGGCCGTCGAGCGAAATCGCGGAACGCGCCGGGCTTTTGTGCGACAACGGCATTGTCGTCAACGAGCATCTGCAGACGTCCGATCCGGACGTTTATGCCGCGGGAGACGTGGCGCGTTTTCCGTATCACGCCCTCTCCTCGCTCATGCGCGTGGAGCATTGGGACAACGCCGTATCCCAGGGACGCCTCGCAGGCCGGAACATGGCGGGCGCGCAGGAGGCTTACGCACACATGCCGTATTTCTTCTCGGATTTGTTTGAATACGGTTATGAGGCGGTGGGCGACGTCAATCCTTCTTTCGACACGATTGAAGACTGGCAGAAGGAACACGAAAAGGGCGTTATCTATTACGTGAAGAACAACAGGTGCGTCGGCGTGCTTCTGTTTAACGTCTGGGACAAATGCGACGCCGCCCGCGCGATCATCCAGGCAGGGCCTGCGCAGCCGGTTTCGGCGCTGCGCGGGGCCATTTCAGTGACAGGATAGTAGTTACAGCGTAGCGAGGCTTTCAAGCAGGCTCTGTAGGCCCGACACCATAGCATTTGCGGCAACCTTCACCGCAAAAGGCGTGGTGTCCATTGCCGAGCGGGAATCTTCGGCCCGTATCACGAATTGGTTGACAAGTGCGCCCGACGCCGCGGTCTTGATCATGACGCGGAACTTGATGGTCGCCTTGATCTGCTGCGAAAACACCTTGTTGGTTTCCTCCAGGCCATATTCCAGCAATTCCGCATTCACCAGAAAATCCGCGCCTTTCCCGTCTTCGGCCAGGGCTCCGAGCTCGCGAAACATTCCCGTGAGCGATTGTTGGAGTATCGCGCTCGGCAGGGGTTTGCACCGCAGGGGCGACATTTCGAATCGTCCGGTGCGGGTGGCGCCCACCGAATCCGCTCCGGCGTTCTTTCTTTTGTCAATAACATCGCCCACGAAGAATTTCTTGGAAAGCTTTTGAGTGAAGAGCTTTGAATAGTTCTGGATGGTCGGTTCGATCTGCACCGGCGCGCCCGCCTCCGCCGCGAGCGAAGCGGCGGAAAACAGGGCCATAGAGACGGCAATTGCCCGGAACGCTGAAATGTTCATCCTGTCCTCCGCGTGATTTTGGTTCTGCTGAAAAAATACAATGCGGCTCGCCCGATTGCACGGCACCTCGCTTGGTTTGCATCGCTGTCGATCGGCAAGTATAAATGAAAAGGGGGAGAGGTGCATTGCACCTCTCCCCCTGGTTCCGCCGCGACCGGGCGGTTGCTTTCTAGTACTTGACGCCCTTGATCTGCGCCGCCTTCACCCTGTCCTTGAAATCGGCCTCAAGGAGCTTGAGCCTCTGGTAGTCTTCCTTGGTGTCGATCACCTTGAACTCCACGCGGCGGTTAAGCGCGCGACCCTGAGCCGTGCTGTTCGTGGCAATAGGTCGCGTCTTGCCGTACCCGATGGCGATGAGAGTCGAATCCGGGATGCCCTGCTGGCCGACAAGGTAGAACCTCACCGACCCGGCGCGTGCCGCGGAGAGCAGGAGGTTGTAGTTGTCGTTGCCGCGAGAATCGGTATGGCCCTGCACCTCGTACCGCAGGTACGGATACTGTTTGAGGAAGGCCGCGATCTGCATGAGCGCCGTGTACGAATCGGTGGTGAGTTCGGCGCTCGCTGTCTTGAAGTTGATCGCGCGCAGCGCCTTGTTGAGCGCCTTCTCTTCCTTCACCGTGGGCTTGGGCAGCGTGTCCGGGCAGCCGTCGTCGTCCTTGTAGCCGTTGTATGTTTCTGGCTCGTTCGGACATTTGTCGAGCGTGTCCGGGATGCCGTCCTTGTCGTTGTCGTAGTCCGGGCACCCGTCCTGGTCTTCGAACCCGTCTATGTCTTCTGGCTCGTTCGGGCATTTGTCAAGCGTATCAGGAATGCCGTCCTGATCGTTGTCGTAATCCGGGCAGCCGTCTTTGTCCTGGAAACCGTCGTAGTCTTCCGGCGCGTTCGGGCACTTGTCGACGCCGTGGCATACCTTTGCGTAGAGAGAGTCCTTGTGCAACTCGGAAACCCATGGATCGCAGAGGCTGTCTTTGTCCACGTCCGGGTCAGGGCATCCGTCTTTGTCAAGCATGCCGGTAAACCCTGCAGGAGGAGTAAACAGGCACTTGCTCACCACCGGCTGGGGTTTTGGCGCCACCGGCTCGGGTTTCGGCTTGACGCCCCAATTGATGTTGAGGCCCGCCGCCACTTCGAACCCGCGCGTGGGCGTGAACCACCAGTTGCCGATGGCTTTATACGCTCCCTGGATCGAGAAATACCGGAAATTGAATCCCATGCCGAGGGCCGACGCCCATTGCTCCGGTCCTCCCATCACGAATCCCATTCGCAAAGGCCAGAAGTTGTGGAGAAACGCCAGTTCCGAGCCGATGGAGAGACGCGGTATGTAAGAGCGGCCGGGTCCGGGGGTGAGCTCCTGCTCGTAATTGACGGCAACATTGGCGTAATCGGCCAAGATGTACAGTTTCTTGTTGTCGGCTTTCCGGAAATCGAAAATCCGCGCATAGCCGATATTGAGAGTAAGCGGCAGCCACGTGGTGATCGCGCTGGGAGGATTGCTGAGGGAGTCGCTGTATGTGGGGAAATTTTCACCGGCGTTTCTGTCGAAAAGAGAATAGATCGCACTGTCGCCCTTGCCTTTCGAGCTTATTCCGCTGATAAGGCTGTACATGTCAAGGTTGTCTTTTTTGAAATCGTAGGTATGCGCCTTGACATTGTTGGTCCAGAACAGAACGCCTAAGTTCTGAATATTAATTGACAGAGCAGCGTCCTTGTCGTAGAGGATGCCGCCAGCGTCGACGCCTATGCCGTGGCCGTTTACGGGAAAACCGTTGTCAAAAGGGTTCTGCCATTCCCATGGCCCGTGCAGCCCTGTGCCGGCGCTCTGCACGTGAATATGGCCGTCCATCTTGAGGACATTGTTGACGGAATCGTAGGAGACGGTTGTGCCCTTATCCGCCCATGCCTGCATCATGCTGTGTCCCATTACATATTTGACGCCCACGCCGCCCGCGCCGTACCGCAGGTTGAAAAATTTATGCAAGGCCGGAATGGTGACCGGCAGGCCGAGCTGCAGAGTAAAATCGGTGGCCCAGATTCCATCCTGATTAAAGTCGCTGAAGTCAAGCGTATTGCCGCGCTGAAGGCCCCTGGTCGCGGAAAAAAGCAGATCAAGCGCCCCTTCGGGGATGTGCAGTTCCTCGTCCATGTGCGTGGTGACGTCGAACGCAATCCTTCTGTAAGCGAAGGACAGGAGGGATGTGCGGAAGCCGCTGTAGATTGATGTCCCGCCCTTGAACAGGTCAGTCATTTTCTGGGAGGTTTGGTCGGGCGTTGTGTTGTCGGAAAGGTTGAAGCTGTTGGCCATCACCTCCTTGATAAACTCCTTGGTGCTTGCCGAGTCGGTGGGCACGTGCCCCAGGAAGGTGAAAGGCGAAAGGGCCAGCTTGTCGCTCCAGAGGCCCATGCCGTAATCGGTGATGGGGAGGAGGAGCAATCCGCCCCATGGATTGCGGTCGCATCCGAGCAGGGCCGGGTTCCCAAACGTGGCCTCAGGACCGCTCCCTGTTACGTTGCGGCCCGTGGTGGTTCCGGCGCTTATGGGGTTGTTGTCTACGGCTGCAAGCGTGATAACCGGCGCAGCGAACAAAATAGCGATTGCCAGCTTTTGTGCGGAGTTCATTACCCATGCACCTCTTTCTATCGGTCTGTTGCCTTTAAGGGCGCGTCGAAAATCCCAATGGTTGCTATTGTAACAGCGAATCAATGCTGTTGACCCCGTCTACATGAATCCAGGAATTGAGCTTGAGCCAATCGGTGTTGGAGAGCGCGTCCGGCACCGGCGACGTGGCAGTTGCGGGATGGGGCAAAAACCGCACTTCCCAGCGCATGCCGATTTTTTTGGCATTCACAAGCTTGGTAAGGTCCGCGTCGTTTATGCGAATGGTGTTCTCCACGGATTGGGTGGAATCTCTCGGCGGAATCCACACGCCGCTGCCGAGAAGGTTGACAAAGCCAGCCGTCGGGTTGTTGATGAGAGCAGTAAAGTCGTTGGTGGATATGTAGCCCGCATTATTGGTGTCCACGAGCGCAGCTATTTTGGACGTATCGGTGGCGATGAGAGAGTACAATTTGAGGTCCACGTTGGTGAAATTGGTGACCTTGATGTTGAGGCTGTCGTGACGGTCGCGCATTTTCTCAACGAAATCGAGCACGCCGCCTGCGCCGCCCAGATCGACCCTTGTGCCGCCGAGGTCCATCACCGTGGTGTCGGCAACCGTCCACCAGAGAGCAGCCACCAGGTTATAGTTCGCCTGTGCGTGGATGATCATCCGTCCCACATATTTGGTGTAATCGGCATCCGTCGGCACGGTAAGATCGTTTACCGCCATCAGAGTTGTGGCGTTGGGGACCGTGGCCGAGACTTTTATCCTCACCGAATCGGGATAGTTATTGACCACCTGGGTAATGTCGAGGGACCGCACGTACGTAGAATCTCGCGTCACCGGGGAGAAGATTTCCGAATCCGAGACGGTTTTGGTAGTGTCGGTGGTGCTGGAGATAGTGTAATAGACGTGCATGGTGTCGATGTACGCTCCGGCGGGGATGTTCATGTTCGTCGTCACTTTTGCAAGGACTCTCTGGAGAATAAAATTATTGCGCAGCGAATCCGTGACGGACTTGCTCCAGGGAAGCGAGACGGGGATGTTCTTGGGATCGCTCTTTCTGTGGTAGGGAAGCATGGACACGCCGTACATCTTGTCGAACTTGAACGACGTTGTACGAATAATGAAATTGAGCGAGTCGCCCGCATTGAGCGTCACCCGTGTTCCGTGCGCAGCTACAGTGATGTCGTAGTCGACTTTTGTCACCGATTCACTATCGTTATCGTAGGTATTCCATTCCCATTCCGGAAACATCCGGTAGCCGGACAGGTTTTCCTTGGAGGTCACCTTGGCGGTCTGGTTGGGCGGAATGACGACTACTTGAGGCGTGATTGCTCCCTCGTATCCTTCATTGGAATCGTTGAGGGTAAGGCCGACAAGGCCGGCCACCGAATCGAGAGGAGGAATATGGCGTGCGGCGTAATCGGTGGTCCACAGGTTTCTGTGGTTTACCAGCATATTCAACTCAAGGCTAGTATTGTTGGTGACCAGGTAGTTGAAAAACCCCTTCAGGATATCGATGTAGTACACGCTCACGGTGTCGGTAAGCTTATAAGCATTTGTAAAGACGCGGTGATAATTGACAAGCAGAGAATCCTTCGCCACCACCTTGTTTGCAACAAGGCCGTTAAACGAAAGGATGACCTGCAGGTTGTCGGTGCCTCCGGCGGCAAATGACCCGGTTGTGGAAGGGGTGACGGTAACCGACACCATCATCACGCTGTCTATTATCTTGGCGCGTGCATCGAATTGTGCGGTATCGCTTGTGTTGTGCGCCAAATTGGTTACCGTGGATGTGCCAAGGTTGCCTGCGGTAATGGCAACACTGCCAAAATCTGCAGAAGAATTGTTGACGACCGTCACATTCGCGGTCTGGGGAGTGTCTTTGAGCTCGATATGATACACCAATTGGAGCGTCACTGGCGTTGCCGGCGTGGCGATCTGAGTGTTGGCGGTGTAGTTGCCTGTCAACGGAACCGTTATGGTGTCGTTGGGAGCTCCGGACAGTGGAAGGGGGCCGAAAAGGTCCGAATAGTATTTGTCCGCCAGGCTGTCTTCACTGATCGTGTCCTGCACCGTGTCCCGGGTGGGAATGCCGAAAGCGACAGTGTCCGGTATGGTCTTCTTGGTTGCCGAATCATATAAAGGGTATGCCTTCATAATCATCATAGTGGTGTCGATGATCTTCGCGATACTGTCCGGCTTCCCCGGCACCTTGATGGTGTCGTAGGTGGTGGTTGTCAGCACCTGCTGTTTATTGAAGAAAAGGGTGTCCATCATTGCGGCGAGAATGAATTTTTTGTTGGCCGTAATGGGCAGGTCGATGCTGGTGCGCCATGCAACATCCTTTACCGGATTGGAGCAGAACAACGCGAGAACCATCATTACCGGGGTTGCTTTGGCGACGGTCTGGAAAATCTTGTTCACCTCGTACTCTCCTTTCGCAACGAAACACCATCACGGCTTATCCGCATAAATGAACGATTCTTATGCGGCTGCCCTCTTGCAGTAAAATATAATCAATATATGATGAGGGAGCCAATGAAAATTGATTACTGCCATTAGAACATCCTCAAGGGTGTGCCCATGCGCAAAGGAGCAGATCCAGTGGTTTGTTTTGGAGTTGAGGTCCTACAGAACACATCAGGCATCCTTTTCTAAAGCAAATCCTGTGCGATATCCTGGAAGAACCACTATTTCTCATCAATATTAGGAAAGCAATTCAGGAATTTCAAGAATAAGAAAATAATGCCGCAGTGAGGCGTGGTCACCCCGAAGAAGGATGCGTCTTGATTTTTCCGCCAATGTTACTGATTGTATTTCAGGTGATTACCGTGGTCTGCGGAACCTGAGGTCAACAAGCCGCACAAATGAGAAGAACAAATGCGGCGAGCTACAACAGGCCTGTGCTGAAATACCGTTCCGCCCTGTCCGGCAGTACGGTCGCCACGAAGAGGCCGGGATTTTCTCTCGCAATCTTCCTGGCCGCCCACACGTTGGCGCCGGACGAGGTTCCCACAAGCAAAGAATTTGATTTCGCCAATTCCCGCGTGGTACCTATTGCATCATCGTCGGTCACTTCGACAATTCTGTCCACAATGGAAACATCGAGCACGTCCGGAATGAATCCGTCGCCGATGCCCTGAATAGCGTGCAGGCCCGGCTCGTGGCCCAGCAGCGCGGATTTGTTGGCGGGCTCCACGGCCACAAGGATGACATCCTTGTTTTTTTCCTTCAGGAATGTTCCTACGCCCTGAAGCGTCCCGCCGCTCCCGATACCGGAAACAAACGCGCCGATGTCGCCCCCGGTCTGACGCCAGAGCTCGGGAGCCGTGGTTTCGTAGTGCACCCGCGGGTTCGCCGGGTTCTTGAATTGGTTGGGCACGAACGCGTTGTTTTCCTTGGCGAATTTTTCCGCTGCGCTTACCGCGCCCGCCACGCCCTCAGCGTCGGGCGTGAGCATAAGCGTGCCGCCCAGCACGCGGATGATATTCTTGCGCTCCTGGCTCATCCCCTCCGGCATGAAAATGTACACCTCGTATCCCTTTGCCACGCCCACCATGGTGATGCCGATGCCGGTGTTGCCCGACGTGGGTTCCACGATCTTTGCGCCCTTAACAAGCGAGCCGTCTTTTTCCGCGGTCTCGATCATGGCAAGCGCAATTCTGTCCTTGATGCTGCCGCCGGGATTGAGGAATTCCGCTTTGGCAACCACGAGTTCGCCCCTGAGGCCGACAAGCGGCGTGTTGCCGATGAGCTCGAGAATGGATGATGTTTTCATGAACCGGTTACCTGCCCGCCGAACGTGAACGTAGTGACCGACCTATAAAATACTCAAAATGCACGCGCTGTCTTATCAAGATTGCAGAATATCCGGAGTCACATGAACATTTCTTTGAAGGACATCGCGCAGGCGATCGGCGCGGCAAGCGAGACATTTTCAAGATTGATGAAAAGAATGCAAAGCGAGGGGAATTTGACAATGAAGAAAAATAGGATTGTAGTGGGTGAGTGGGGTTCCGGGAGGATGTTGCCGTATAGACTATGGTTAGGTGATACTTCGATGGTCAATGTGGCTGTTATTCCCCCGCTCTCCGCGGGTGCCCCCACAACCAAAGATTGATTCTTGCAACTAATCTTTCTAGGGGTGCACCCAGGAGGGGGTAGCGTAAGACACCGCAGGCCGCAGGCCGAGGAGGCTGGAGCGAGGGGGAAACCTCCCCCGCTTAAAACAGGTTACCCTTAGGGAGTCATTTTTTCAATTTTTTCCACGCCTCTTCCAGTTTCGCAAGTATCTCCCTCGCGGGCCCCAGGTTCGGATTCCGCGCGACAAGCTCCTTGAGGTTGGCAATGGGGTGCAGCAGATCCGTTCGGCGTTTTTGCGAGCTCGATAATCTTCCCGAACGCCGATTTTGCCTTGTCGAGGTTGAGCGCCATGACCGCGGCCAGTGCAAGGTTGACCTGGATCCAGAGCTCGTCCGGCTTTATCGCAATCGCCTTCTCGCTCGCCTCGATGGCCTTCGGATAATTCCCCATTGTATAGTAGGTGAGGCCGAGGCCGCCCCATGCGGCCGCGTCGCCCGGCCTGAGCTCATTGACTTTTGCGTATGCCGCGACGGCCTCGTCGAAGCGGCCGACATAGTACGAGGCACGGGCGATGTTCGCCCAGGCGTCGGCATTGTCGCTTTGAAGCCCGACTGCCTTGGTGAACGACGCAATTGCGTCGGCATACCGTTCGAGCGAGATCTGGATGGTTCCCATGCCGGTCCACGCAGCGATCTTGTCCGGCGCGAGTTCCGCCGCTTTTGCGTAGGCGGAAACGGCCTCTTCGCTGCCGCCCTGGGCTTCGCAGGCCAATCCCATGTTGTACCACACGTCGGCGTTTGCTGGCTGTTCTTCGGCAATCTTCCTATACACTGCCACGGCCTCCTCGTAGCGCTTGAGGGCGTGAAGCGACAGCGCAAGGTTCATGCGGGCGTTTGCCATGTCGGGCGCCAGCTCCAGGGTCTGGCGGTACAAGGCCGCGGCCTGAGCATAGTCGCTTTTTGCGTGGTAGGATAGCCCGAGCGTATACAGCGTTTCCTTGGCGTCCGGAGAAAGATCCTTCGCCTTGGAAAGAAGCTCAATGGCATCGTCATACTTGTTCAAGTAATAACTGCACAGCCCGGCGCCGTGCCACGATTCCTGCTTGGAGGGCAGCAGTTTTGCCGCCTCGCGAAAGGCGCTCACCGCTTCCTCAAAACGGCCGTCCTGCTGATTTGAAACTCCGAGAAGGTGCCATGTTTCGCCCGCCGATGGGTCGATTGCAACCGCCTTGCCGAAGGCGGCAATTGCCCGGTCGTGCTGCCCGAGTGCCGCGTGAGCAAGGCCGAGATGATGCCATGCGTCTGCAGCGCGGGGCGAAAGCCCCGAGGCCTTTGCAAACGCATCAACCGCCTCGCCGTATTTTGTTGAGCTTTCCAGCGCGCAGCCGAGCCTGTACCACGCGTCGAAGGACTGCGGGGAAAGCTCCGCCGCCTTTGCAAAACAACCCGCCGCATCTTCGTTTTTGTCAAGCTTGCCGAGCGCAAGGCCCTTCGCCGTCCATATCTCCTGTTTGGAGGGCGAGAGCGCCGCCGCCTTTGAAAGCGGCTCAAGGGCATCGCCGAACCTTCCCAGGTCGCTGCAGACAAGCCCCACATTATACCAGGCGGCGTCCAGATCCGGCTTGATGTCTGCGGCCTTTGTAAACGCAGCCAGCGCCTTCTCGAGCTCCTTGCGCGCAACGTGGGCGCTGCCGAGATTGAGGTACGCTTCGAAATGCGCCGGATCGGCCTTTACCGCTTTCTTGTATGCGGCGACCGCTCCGTCAAGATCGTTTTCCTTGAAAAGCGCCAGCCCCGCTTTATTGTGAGCGTCGGCGAAATCCTTGTTGATGTCGGTCGCTTTTGCAAAGGATTGCACGGCCTTTTTCGCATCCCCGCTTTCCAGCTGGGCGCAGCCGAGGCTGTACCAAACACTGTCGTCTTTCGGGCTGAGACGGGCGGCAGTTTCAAAGGCTTTTGCGGCTTCGGGAAAATTCTCTGCGGTGCTCAATTGACGGCCGAGCAGCACGGCGGCCCTCTGAAGGGACGGGTTCAGTTCGAGCGCTTTTCTGCACGACACAATGGAGTCTTCGGCGCTTCCCACGGCGGCCTGGCTTTCCGCAAGGTCCAACCAGAGAGCGGCGTCGCCTGCGGAGATCGCGATTGCTTTCCTGTATGCCTCCACGGCTTCGGCGCTGCGCGACAGCGCCGCGTGCGAAAGACCGAGCATGTGCCACGTTTCGGCCTCGCCAGGGTTGAGGCCGGCCGCTTTGGCGTACGACCCCGCAGCGTCCCCGTATTTCTTCTGCGCGAACCGCGCCGTCGCGAGCGCGTTGTGCGCTTCAAAGCTTTCGGGCCTGCACGCGGCTGCCTTTGAAAACGAGTCTTCGGCCTGAGCATGCCGCTTGAGTGCGGCATAGGAAGAGCCGAGACAGTACCATGCGTCGAACAGCCCGGGCCGGATCTCGGCGGCCTTGCCGAACGCCTTAATTGACATTTCGTACTTTTCGGCCGAATAGAACGCGCTACCCGCTCCGCAGTATCCTTCCACGAGCGCCTGGCAGAACAGGTCCGATTCGTCCGCAAAATGTTCGCATTTTTCAAGCTCGTCGAGCGCGCGCTGGTAGTCGAGCTCCCTGCAGGCGCAGGACGCCGCGCGCAGCCTGAGGATCGCCTGCTGCGGCGGGGTGAGGGCGCCGGCCGCGGTTTCGAGAGCCGCAAGCATGGCAAGCTCGGCCGGCGCGGGTTTTTCACCGCCGAACAGCGGCTGGCCTTCCGCGGCGAGAAGCCCTGCGGAAAGGGAATTGAACAGGCTGGCAAGATCGGGCTTGAGCGCGGCAGCGAATTCTTCGGCCGCGGCAAGGATCCTCCCGGCAAGGACCTGGTTGTACAGGAGACACTCGAGGAAAATTCCCGGAACGACACCCTTGAGCTTTGCATGGTCGTGCCACAGGAGGGTTCTTATGCTGCCGAGCAAGGCCTCCTCAAAGCGGTCATCAACAAATCTCTTGTCGGGCGCAGGTGTCGCTGAGGCGAGCTGGGACAGCTGGTCGTTGTAGTAGGCAACCGCGGCCTGTCCAAACTCCTTGATAACGCCGGCGTACGGTGAGGAAGCTTTGGCAAGCCAGCCGATGAGATGTCTCCTAAGGAGCAGCGACACGCCGTCGTGCATGGCTTTTTCCTCAACGAACGGATAGTGCTCCGAGAGCCGGAGAATTTCGGCGCTTGTCTCCGACGCGGAAACATTCCATAGGGCGGCAAGGAGCCCCGCGTCGGCTCTGCCGAGCATGGCCAGGTGCACGATGCGGCGCTTGGTGCGCTCGTCCGTTGGGGCGGCGAGGAAGCGCGCGACGACGGTTGCCATCTTGTCGTGCATGGTTTCGGCGCTTGCCGCGGCGTCGAGCAGGTCTGCCGGAACGGTTCCGTTATTTGCATATGTCAATATATCGCGGACCACCATGGCTACGCCGCCCGTCGCCTCTTCGACGGCGGCCACGGTTTCCGCGGAAAGGCCGAGGCGCATCGCCTGATTGCATTCTTCGATGTCCGGGGAGCAGAGCGCTAATTCCTCGGGTGAGAGGGAGCACAGGAGCTCTTCCGGAAACCCGTTGCGGTACGACCTGAGCAATCGGTCGCGGCAGCTCACGATTGCCGCCACCCTGTTTTTCGTTTCGAAAAGCTGGCCGAAGAACATCGACCTGAGCCATTCGAGGACCAGCGGGTTTGCAACGCGTTCCAGATTGTCAATCGCGAGCACCACCGGACGATCCGCCGAGAGCGCCTGGAGCCCGCTCACGAGAGCCTTGGTGAGCCGGAAATCCGCGTTTTCGAAAAGGTCGCAATCCTCTTCGGGGAGACGCTTCTTCTCCCTGAGCCAGCGCAAAAAGGCGGCCTCTGCCTCCTGCCGTGCCGTGCGCGCGTGGGGGGATGCGCCATTCACAGCGTCGGCGGCGCGCAAGGCCGCCTTTTGAGCGGGGTCTTCCGTAAAATCAACCGGCTCGTTGTTTTCGGTCGCCGAAAGCCATTCGTCCCTGTGGAGCGCGTTGACGCCGGCGATCACCTTTTCGAGCCTTTGCTCCACGGAGGCATATTCCGAGAAACAGTCTTCCAGGCCGAGGGACGGATCGACAAGAACGGCGTGCAGATATTGCACCATCATCCGGGGCGTAAACGGCAGAATGTTGCGGGTAAACAGGGGGTCGTCAAAGTCGATGACGATCGTCTTGAACTCCTTTTTCGTCTCGGCCTCAACCTCGGCTGTCAAGGCAACGCATCGCCGCACAAGTGCGCTCTTGCCCCATCCCGCTTCGCCGCACACAATAAAAAGCTGGGGGAAAGAAACCTGAAAGTCCTTCTGTCTCTTGACCTTGACTTTTGATTCCTTTTGGTCCGTTGCCAGGGCAAACAGGCTTTCCCGAAAGCACCTGAGAAATCCTCTGCGTCCGGCAAAAACATCGTTAGGCATGGAGATCCATCCTGTTGAGAGAAAGAAGGTATCCTTCAATAAAGAATTCGCCGCGACACCGGCACGATTATTCTCCGCCGGGCACTATTAGCACCATAGAATATAGATTTCCCAAGAGCACAATGAAAACAGCAAATGTGGGATTTCTAAAGAGCAGCAAAAGTTATGGCATTTTCAAAGAAGGATATTCAAGAATATGAGCGGGGGATGTTTCCCCCTCGCTCCGGCCCCCTCGGCCTTCGGCCTGCGGTGTCCTGCGCTACCCCCTCCTGGGTGCACCCCTAGAAAAAGTAGTTGTTAAACCATACTCTGTTGTGGGGGCACCCATGGAGAGCCGTTGAAACGTTGAATCGTTGAAAAGTTTGAAAGTCAACAACGAGCAGGATTGATTTATTGCGCATGCCGATTGGCGCGGGGAGAAATAGTTGACTGACAAGACTTCCTCTGCCGCGCGGTAGGGGCGACCGGAGGGAGAACCGACCCGAGCCTGAGCGATAGCGAAGGCGAGGGGAACGCCCAAGGGCTCTTGTAATTATATCTACCAACGCAATATTGGCTTTACGCAGCGTGGAAATCTATTTTATTTAGATACTGACCATGGATTAAAGGAGGACTGGATGAAACCCCTTTTCTTCCGATTGTCGATTTGCGTTGCCTGCGCGCTGGCCGTTGCCGGATGCCTTTCGAGGCAGACCATGGGCAAAGGCGAAAATCCGGTGAAGAAGTCCGAATCCGCCCGCGCGTCCGGAGGCCTCGGCGATTCCTATGAAACGGCCGTGAAAATCACCGGAGGCAAGGACTATACCGAGGCGGTGAACGCCGAAGACGGATTCATCTCGAGTTCCTGGGGAATAAAGGACAAGGACTGGCGGCTCGTGGAGAAGACCACGGTCGTTGACAGCGGGAGAACCTACGACATGGTCCAGGTGGAGATACCCAAGGTCGGGGAGAAACACTTCTATTACTTCGACATCACCCGCTACAAGAAGAAACAGAAATCATCCGCGAACAGGGACGAGAACGAGTCCGCGGAACCTCCCGTGCAGAAGCGGGCGCCCGCTGCGGCCTCTCCCGCCACGGAACCGAAGCAGACCGCGCAGCCGCCCGAAAAGCAGGAACAATCCGTTCCGCAGGCGCAGCAACCCCCGCAGCCGGCCGCACCCGCACGGCAGCCGGGCCAGCCGGCCGACACCGCAGCGGGGCCAGCAACCAGGTAGCGTTCCATGGCCGGACAATCCTTTACAAATGCAACCGCGCTCATCACGGGAGGAGCGCGGCGCGTGGGGCGGGCCATTGCGCTTGCGTGCGCCGCGGCCGGGATGAACGTCGTGGTCCATTACCGGAAATCAAGATCCGAGGCGCTGCGCCTTGCGCGCGAGCTCGAAAGCCGCGGCGTCCGGGCATGGGCCTGCGGCGGCGCTCTCGGCAGCCCCACGGGCTGCCGGTCGCTCATCCGCACGGCAAATTCCCTGAGCGCAAACACGCTGTCTCTTCTGGTGAACAACGCTTCGCTGTTCCGCGAGGGCGCGCTGTCGCGCATCACCCTGCGCGACATGACGGAGCATATCGGCGCTAACGCCTGGGCGCCGCTGTGTCTTTCAAGGGCGTTTGCAACAACCGCGAAAAAGGGCTGTATCGTGAACCTGCTCGATGCGCGGATCGCGGGCCGCGACGCAACCCACGCCGCCTACATTCTTTCGAAACACCTCCTGGCAGCGCTCACGAAAATCTGCGCATTGGAGTTCGCGCCCCGCATCCGCGTCAACGGCGTGGCGCCCGGCCTTATTCTCCCGCCCGCGGGAAAAACCGAGGCCTACCTTGATTCGCTCGCAGCCAGGGTTCCGCTCAGAATGCACGGCAGCGCCGACGACATCGCACGGGCGGTTCTGTTTCTTGCCTTAAGCCCGTTTATCACCGGCGAAATCATTTTCGTTGACGGCGGGAGACATCTGCTCAGGGATGTTTTTGCGCTCTAACATTGCGCTTCTCTCCAAGGCTGCCGTATTGGTATACTATTGGCAGATTCCCTGCGGCGGGTTTATTCGGAGTAATCCCCACACAAGCGTGAACACCCGCCGCTCGCCCGCGCGCACCCGCACGCAACCGCAGAGCGGCAAGCAATGACCAGGCAAGTCCACAAAGACAGGAAACGTCATCCGCTGATCGGGCTGTTTCTGGAAGACGTCCCGATTGCGTACCAGGCCGGACTGTTTTTCGGGGCCGCCGATGCCGCGCGCCAGCGCGGGGCAAGCATGATTTGCATACCGGGCCAGGTCTCAGAAAAAGTTCCGACCGGCCCGGCCGGGTCAACCTCCCCCCTGTTCTACCATGTGAGCCCTGCGGACGTTGACGGCCTGATCATATCCGGCACACTCGGCACGTATGTGTCCCCCGAAGAGTTCATGAGCGTGTACAGCCGATATCTGCCCAAACCCGTGGTGAGCATCGATCAGGCGCTCGGCGACATGCCGGCCGTGTTTGTCGACAAGGAATCGGGATTCCGCGACCTCATGCGTCACCTGCTCCACGAACACCGTTTCAAGCGGATCGCGTTTATCCGCGGGCCCGTTGATAACCCCGGCGCCGAGCTCCGGTTCCGGGTGTTCCTCGACACGCTCACCGAATACGGACTTGCGGCCGATCCCAAGCGCGTGGCGCAGGGCGACTGGTCGAGGCGTTCCGGCGAGCGCGCCGTGTCGGTGATGCTTGACAAATGGCGCATCGAGTTTGAAGCCGTCGTCGCGGCAAACGACGAGATGGCGCTCGGCGCCCTTGCAGGGCTTGCGGCGCGCGGCCTGCGCGTGCCGTACGACATTGCCGTCACGGGCTTCGGCGACATCGAAGAGTGCAGTTTCGTGTCGCCGCCGCTCACCACGGTGCGCCAGCCGCTCTACAACATCGGCAGCCAGGCCGCGGACATGGTGCTTGATCTCATTGCGGGCAAAGCGGTGTCGCGCAGGGTCTTTCTTGCTTCCGCCATGATACTCCGTCAATCGTGCGGGTGTCCGTTCGGCGCGAACCTGCAGAAGATCCACGAGCGCCATGCGATACCGGAGAAACACCGGACCGAAGGCTCGTTTCGGGCCGCAAAGGAGCGCATCGTCACCGAGATGGCCGCAGCGGTCACCGAGGCGTCGCCGCAGGACCATCTGGCGACGTTCCGCAAGGAACTCGCGGCCAGGCTCTTCAAGGCGTTCTTTGTTGACACAAAGGGAAAGCTCTCCAACGTCTTTTTGCAGGTCCTCGACGAAGCGCTGCAGGCCACGCTTGAAAAAGGGGAAAATGTCCTGGCGTGGCACGATGCGCTGTGGGCCCTGCGCTCCAGCGCGAGGACCATCCTTTCGCCGGCGGAGGCGCTCGTCGCCGAAGACCTGCTCCAGCGCGGCACCACCATGATCGCCGAGAGCGCCCGCCGCGCCCAGGGTTTCGCAAAGCTCCGGGAAGAGTCCCTGATGTCAATCATTAGCGCCATAGCGCACACCCTGCTCACCACGTTCGACCCCGGCCGTCTTCTCGACGAAACGGCCCGGGGCCTCTGGGAGCTGGGCATTCCCCGCGGACACGTGGTGCTGTGCGAGGAAATCGCCGCATCGCTTATAGGGCCGAGCGCGCTTGAGCGACCGCGACCGCCGGGTCTGGTCCTCGTGCTGTCGTTTGAAGGCGGCAGGACCGAGACGTATCCGCCCCACGGGCTTTCCTTTCCCGCGCAGCAGCTTTTTCCTCCGGGCCTTCTCCGCTTTGAGCAGCCGTTCTCCATGATCGCCGTTCCTCTTTCTGCGGGCGACGACCTGCTCGGCTTCCTGCTTCTCGAGGCCGGCTTCATGCAGCTGCACCTTTTTGCCATCCTGTCGGAACAGATCTCCGCGGCGCTCAACGCGTCGATTCTCGTGAAGAAAGTCCACGACCAGACGAGCGACCTCGCGCTCGCCAACCGCCGGCTCGAATCGGAGGTGTTCCAGAGAAAAGAGACCGAGATCGAGCTGTCCAAGGCCAAGGAGGCGGCCGAGACCGCCAACAGGTCGAAAAGCGTTTTCCTCGCCAGCATGAGCCACGAGCTGCGTACGCCGCTCAACGCCATCGTGGGATACAGCGAAATGCTCGCCGAAGACGCGGCGGGAAAGAACGACGCGCAGCTTGCCGCCGACCTCGACAAGGTCAGCGCGGCCGGCGTCCACCTTCGCGCAATTGTCAACGACATTCTCGACCTTTCCAAAATCGAGGCCGGGAAGATGAGCCTGTATCTGGAGGAATTCGATCTGCCGCTCGTTTTGAACGGCGCGGCCGACGCGGTGCGGCCGCAGATTGTCGGCCGCTCCATTACGCTTGTCACCGGCTGCGAGGAAACCGTGGGCGTCATGTACGGCGACAGTACTAAAGTACGGCAGATAGCGATCAACATCCTGAGCAACGCGGCCAAGTTCACCAAGGAAGGAGAGGTGCGGCTTTTTGCCGGCCGCGAATGGCGGGAGGGAAAGGAGTGGTACAGGATTTCGATAAGCGACACCGGCATCGGCATGACGCAGGAGCAGGCCGAAAGCGTGTTCGCCGCGTTCGCCCAGGGCGACTCGTCGACCGCGCGGACTTACGGCGGCACGGGACTCGGGCTCGCCATTTCGCGGAGCCTGTGCAGGCTCATGGGCGGCGACATCACGGTGTCGAGCGAGCCCGGGAAAGGGTCGGAGTTTGTGATTATGCTGCCGGTGAGGGTGGAAAACAAAGAAGAACCGGAGGAGAATACCAATTAAGATATCAATACAAAACCAAGATATGGTAGGGGCTCCGCCCCTAAAACCCCGTAAGGAAAGGGGAAAAGACATAATAGAAGGTGCGAAGCACCATTACCATACCCTTAAGAAATGAAATGACAAAATGCTTATTGTATCGCCCCACCAACCTCCCCCCGGGGAGGCTGTCAACGGGGCAGTATCCTGTTTGTCCGATATTGATTTATTGGAATTCGCCATGAACCGGCTAACAATCATTCTCATTTTGTCATGTGCCTGCCTGTGCTTTTCAAAGGAGCATTTCATACCGAAATTCAGGTTGGATATCGGCGCGGAAGGGGCGTATGCGCTTTCTTGGGAATACTGGAGCGAATTTGATTCTACTTCCCGCGCGGGTCCGTTTTCAAAAGGGTCGCTCATTCCGTCGCTTGACATGGGCCTGGAAATCAATCCCCGTTTTTCGCTCTTTCTACGCTATTCTCATTTCATGATGTGGAGCAACCGTTCCTACGAGCGATTTCAGCAATTATCTTATGTTGCCGTGGCGAGTATGGTGGCTCCAAGCCAGAAATTCAGCAACCTTTACTTATCGTATTCCCTGGGCATTCTGTATTGGCCGAATAATACTGAATCTTTTCAATCTGGTTTTGGGACGACAGTCGCCTTCGGATACCGTGTGAACAATTATTTCAGGATTCAAATTGATATGGATTATTTAGGACATTCAACTGGCTCGTCCATCAATAGAGTGACCATTGATCAAAACGACAGTACTAACACCATCCGGAATTTGGGAGAAGCAGATTTCGGCACGAACTGGTTTGAAATCATGATCGGCCTATCCGCCATTTTGGACATCTTTTAGGTGAAATCAGCCATGATCCGACTTCCAATCATTCTCATTTTGTCATGTGCCTGCTCATGCTTCTTTGGGGTCGCCGCTGCACAGCAGCGGGGCGCCCAATTCTTTCTCGTGTTGCAAAGGATAATATCATGGCCGCTTGTCCTGATCATCGAAGATAATCCCCTCGACGCCGACATGCTCTCGCGCAGGCTTGCGCGAAAGGGCTATGAGGTGATCACGGCGGCCGACGGCGCAACGGGCGTGGACCTGGCAAAAAAGCGGCAGCCCGACCTTGTCATTATGGACATGGGCCTCCCTGTTCTTGACGGATGGGAAGCCACCCGCCGGCTCAAGGCGTCGCCCGCCACCGCGGCCATCCCGGTGGTCGCGCTCACCGCGCACGCCATGGCCGAAGACAAGAGCCGCGGCCTTGCGGCGGGCTGCGACCGGTACGAGACAAAGCCCCTGGAATTCGACCGGCTCATTGCCGCGATGGAAACCCTTATCCGCAAAGGCGGCCCGTCATGACCCAACAGGCGCGTATCCTCGTCGTGGACGACATTCCGGACAACCGCGAGCTTCTCTGCCGTCTCCTGTCCCGCCAGGGACACGCCACCGCGGCCGCGTCGAACGGCGCGGAGGCGCTCGCCATGATTGTCAAAAGTCAATTTGACTGCATCCTGCTCGACATCATGATGCCCGTGATGGGCGGCATCGAGACGCTCTCGCGGCTCAAGGACGACGAAACGCTCCGCCATGTTCCGGTCATCGTGGTCTCTGCCATCGACGACATCGACAACGTGGTGAAATGCATCGAACTCGGCGCCGAGGATTACTCTGTACAAGCCCGTCAACAGGGTGATTCTCAACGCGCGCGTCTCGGCCTCGCTCGAAAAGAAACGGCTGCGCGACCAGGAGCAGGAGTATATGCTCCATGTCAAGCACGAGCTGGAGCTGGGCCGCCAGATCCAGGCGGATTTCCTGCCCGAGGCAGCTTCCGCAGCCCGAGGGCTGGGAAGTGAAGGCGTCGTTCGCGCCCGCCTTCGAGGTGGCGGGCGATTTCTATGACGCGTTCATGCTCGGCGACAACAGGCTCTGCTTCATGATCGCGGACGTGTGCGGCAAGGGCGTGGGCGCGGCGCTGTTCATGGCGCTTGTGCGCAGCCTTATGCGCGCCTTTTCCGAGCAGGCCAAGGGCGACGCCGACATCCTGGATGCGGTGACGCTCACCAACAGCTACCTCACGCGGCACCACCGCCTCAAGAAAAGCTATCTGTTCACCACCCTTCTGTTCGGCGTTCTTGACACCAGGGAAGGCGGCCTGCGCTACATTGCGGCGGGACATTATCCGCCCGTGATCCTCTCGCCCGGCGGCGCGGTCACGTCGCTCCGGTTGTGCGGCCCCGCGCTCGGCATTGTTCCGGAGCCGGACTATGTGGTGAGGGAGGCGATTCTTTCCCGAGGAGACATGCTGCTCGCCTATACCGACGGCGTGATCGAGGCGAAAAACGCCGCGGAAGAGCTTTTCGGCAGGGAGCGGCTTGTTCCGATTTTTGATTCAAAACCGCAGAACGCGCGGACGCTGCTGATGAGAATAGAGGCGGAACTGGCGAAGTATGTGGGTGATGTCGAGCAGTCGGATGATATTACGATGATGGCGATAAGAAGGCTCTAGTCCCAATTTACTAATTTACAAACAAGATGGGCGTTCCCCGCTACGCGGGTCGGTTCTCCTTCCGGTCTCGGCCTCCGGCCTCGGGCCGCCTCGGCCCTATGGCCCACAGGCCGGGTCCGGGCGGCATCCCGCTTTGGCGGGACCTCCAGTCGTCCCTAACGCACGCGCATATGACAAGTGCTTGCTCGAATATCCTGTGGTTGATATGCGATTGTTGAAAAAGGGATTGTATTCCTTCGCACTATCGCCGTGATAGGCAAGGGGAACGCCCAGACTCTTAAATCCATTTATTGCTAATTGCAAACAATTTTTACATCATCCATAAATAATTCTCATCTCTTTATCTTTCTTCGTCCTTAGTTCCACATCAATTTCCTTTTCAGTTCCTGACATAGCTACGAGTGGCAGTGAAATGTTCGTCCATTTGTCAAACATATAATCCGTATACTTTCCTGCTTTCGCGGGAGTAAAGTCTTCACCCCTGAAATACATCCAGTTATTCTCCGACGCCCTGGCACAGGCGGAAGCATAGGCTGCCGGAACCTTTGAGCCAGAATGATAAGCGCGCGGGAATCGTTTGGGCAGGCGCCGGAAACCGAGATTCTGCACCTCGCGGCAGAGGCGTTCGCGGCCGCCCTGCCGGTTATAGCAAGGCAATAGCTGCCCGAATGGGGAGAGGCGGAGTCGCGCGCCACGGCCACGTGCTTGACGCATGAGACCCATCCGTCAACGCCGTCCTCAAAATCTCCCTTGGCACATCGCGCGTTCCGGCTTGTCAATGCCGCCACGCCGGCCATCCGGCCATCGGTACGGCTTCCGGCACAGCTTTGCCAATACCGGCAGATGGTCCGAATAACCTTCCCCCATGTGGATGGGCCCGTTTTTTGTAAAGCGCATCTGCCAGCGGAAGGGCGCGCCGTCCTTGGTGAGCCTGCCGTTCCAGGTGAACGGCGTGAATGAATTGTCGACATAGGAGATTCCCATTGTGTCAAACATCGACGCGGGAAGCAGGATATGGTCGGGCGTTTCGGGCCTGCCCTTGTACACGGTGGTAAGCCGCCGCGCTTCGGGAAGCTCCAGCCACGGATCGAAAAGCGCAATGGCCGTGTCCGACGCGACCTCGCTTTTGCGCCTGAAGACCACAAATTTCCCCGGCGCAGAGCTCGCGGTTCCGAGTACATGGTTCAGTCCGGTCACACCCTTGGTGTCATCGAGCCCTGTGGTGTGGAACGTTTCGCATTCGTCGTAGTCCTCGTTGAAATCTCCGGCCACAACATAGTCCCTGCTTTTCGGAAGCAAAGCGAGCGTGTCGGCAAGGAGTTTCGCGTTTGCAAGCCTGTCCGATTCCTTGTGGGTCTTGCTCGGCCAGTGGCACGCGAGCACGATAAGCGTGTCCGAACCCAGATACACTGCGGTCTCAAGCATGTTTCTGCTGTGTTGCCACGCGCCGGCCGCAACCCCGAACGTTTTCTCCCACAGCAGGGGAAATTTCGACAGCACCGCCGGCATCACGCTGCTGTTTCCTGCCCCGTTGCCAAGGGCGTAATAGGGATAAAAGCACTTCCGTTCCGCAAGCGCGGCTCGAAGCCCGGATAGCGCGTTTTCATTTTCCACTTCGACAAGCACCGCAATGTCCGCGTTGATCTGCGCAAGCACCGACGCAATATTGGCGCACTTGATCTGATAGGTGTTGTTCGTCCAGTTGCTGTGGTTCGGCTTGTATTCGGGATACTCGTCCCCGTTGTCAACCATATCGAACAGGTTTTCAACGTTGTAGGAAACGATAGTGATGGTGTCCGGGATCGTGCCGTTGAAATTCGCAGGCATGCCGAGGCGCTGCGGTTTCTGCTGGCAGGAAAAAACGAGAAGGAGAAAGAATATCGATGAAATGATTTGTAGTCGATTCATTTCAAGAATATACAATCATGAATAATAGGTGATTCTTGAATTTTACGGTTCTGTTTGGAGGAACCTGGATCGAAGATCCAGGCCACACAGGATGAAAACAGTTTTCTCGATACTCATTCGAAGGGAGAATTTGCGAATATTGAAGAACCCGCCAGCCGCTGCTCGTGCGTGCCCCCCAGCCGAGGTATCGGTCTCGCAACTACACCATCAAGGGGGCCACGCAGGAGAGGGGAGTGCCGAGGACTGCAGGGCCGAGGCCGGGGGAGAAACCTCTCCCCCGGTGTCATGATAAATAACTATTAGCCTTCGCCTTTTCCTTCGCCACGAACTCGGCTATCGAATCCACCGACTTGATAATGAACCGGCCGATGTTCTGGTCGTCGATGTGCACGCCGTAGGCGCGCTGCAGCGCCATCACGATTTCCAGCGCGTCGACGCTGTCGAGCTGGACAACGGGGTTGTTTTCGAACAGGGATGCGGCGTTGTCGATGTCCTCGGGCTTGACATCCGATATTTTGAGCGTCTCGAGGATAAGCTTCTTGATTTCCATCTTGAGTTCCGGGGACGCAATCCGCGGCGTGGGGTCTGGCATTGTTTCACTCGTGGTTCTGGTAAAGCCCTTCCGGGCGGTATCAAATTTCCTATTTGACCATGGCAAGGAGGTCTTTGAAAAAGGCCTCTTCTTCGTCGGCGCGGGCGCGGATCATTGTGCGAATCTCCTGCATCCTTTTGTCGCCCAGGTCGCGGTCCTTGCCGATGCGCGCCACAAAGAGCGACAGCTCCCTCCACCGGTCCCCGATGCCCATGATCCGTTTTGACATGTCGGAAAATTCCGGCCTGTTGCAGAGCTTTGCCGCCTCCTGCAGAAACGAGGCATACATGAACCGGAATCCCCCGCCGCCCGTGCCGCGCTCCTCTAGCGTGATGTGGATTGACATTATTGCGTGCGACAGCGCGTCCGTGTTGCGCGCGATTTTAGGCCACGAGGGAATGTTGTCGGCGAAGCGGCGCATGCCTTTTATGCCGATAAAGGGCACCGGCAGCTTCACCATGTTGGAGGCTGCCTGTTTAATTCCCCTGATGGCCGCCGCCCTGAGCACGTCGTCGCTCACGCCGTCCGGCGGGCACCGATGTCAACGTAGAACTGGAACCCCTTGGGCGCGAAATCGCTTTTTGCAAAGCGCGCTTTGTCAAGCGAGTCCTGCGAGAGCCTCGAAATCGACGGATAATAACAGTCGCTCACCAGGAAGTCATTGCCTTCCTTGCCCAGCACCACAATGAAATGCGCGTTGAAATGCACGCGCATATACGAGGGGATGTAGTCCATGTAGAACATGTCGACCTGGACCGTGGTCGGAATGCCCCGGGCGACCAGCGCTTCGAGCGAGGCGCGCGCCGTTACGGGATCGCGGAATTTCTGCGTGCAGAACTCAACGCCGAGCCGCTTTCCCAGGTTCTTGCGCATGTCGCCCGGCCTGCTCCTCATGTCGAACACGGGGAACACCATGTGGGGCGTCTTGATAAACACGAAGAAGATGGCGCCGGTGATGCCGAGCACCGTGGGCTCGCTGATTTGCAGCCCGTTGTGATTGAGGAGCGCCGACAGCATTCCCGATTCGCAATGCGCGGCCAGTTTGTGCTCGAACGGGATCCGGCTCATGCGTTTCCCTTGCCTATTTCAAGAACCGACAGAAACGGATTCGCGGTCTTTCTGCTGGAAATATTCAGATCCTTCTCCTTGGGCACCACCAGCTGGAACATGTTCGCCACCGAGACACCGAACACGTCGGCGTACCGCTTGACAACCTCAACGGACGCAGCGGCAAAGCCCTTGGGCGTCTGGTGCTTGAGCACCTTTGCCTTAGAGATCCCGACCCGCACCGCAATGTCGGCCGGGGTCATATTGTACAGCAGCATATAGTACACCACCGGGCTTATCTCGCCCCTGGTGAGTTTGTCCATGCACTCGGTTTCGATGTTGTGGCGTTTCTGAAAGAAATCGTCCGAATAATTCTTTACAAGGTAGGCACCCGTCTGAAGAGGGCCGTACGATCCGTCTTCCTTTTCGACGTACAGAAGCAACTGGTGCTGGTCAAGATCGACGCGGGCATCCGCTTCTTTCACAAAACACCTCCGATTCCTGCCTGCGAGACTTTTCTGAAAGCGACGGCGCAACCCGGAAAAAACGAAGACAGAAAATATATCCGCTGCGGGTTACGGTGAAGGAAAATTAGGACAAGATTTGTCATTGTTTGATGATATTCGTTTCTTATGGATGAAGAAGCGCAAAAAAACCCTATATTCTGAGGTGAGCAGGCCGCTCGTCAGGGCGGAGAAGCAGGGGGATGATCAGGCATGAAAAATAGATATCTTTTTTTTGCAACAGCCTCGGGTCTGTTATTGCGTTTGGATCACGATTCCGGCATGCCGTCATTCACTTTTGAATTTGGATTTTACTCATTCTTAGAAATACCTCTTATACATCCTTTACATCCTTATGCAAGTATCCCCAAAATTGATACTATTTCAAATGGTGATAGCGTTGTACTAGCATTCTTTTCCGTAAAGGATGATTCCTTAAGCTCCTCAAGTGTTAATGCAGGATATCCTAACCTTCCCGCGAGAATTCCTGACAGCAACGTCATTGTTGCCTGTGACAACAACATCGTCGTGGCACAAGATACAATAAAAGTTGGTGACAATCTCTTCCTGGATAGCAACAAGAAGTTACTTTACCCGGCGGGATATCAAGAATATTCTATACAGCAATTGATCCTGATTGGAAAGCAAACCGTCTTTGTGAGAGGGGTTAACATGTTCTATTTGGAAGGTGTTGATGATTACGGAATTCTACGGAAGGATACTTGCAGTCTATTTGTCAGATAAATCAATGAGAGTTCACGTCATCCTCACCCTCACGCCCTTCTTCTTCAAGTACTCCTTGACTTCCCGTATCGAGTATTCCCCATAGTGAAGGATCGACGCCACAAGCGCCGCATCCGCTTTTCCCTCAGTGAGCACCTGATACAAATGCTCGGGAGTTCCGCCGCCGCCGGACGCGATCACCGGTATGCCGACGGCCTCGGCCATCATGCGGGTGAGCCGAAGTTCGTATCCTTCCTTGGTGCCGTCGGCATCGATGGAGTTCACCACAAGCTCGCCGGCACCAAGCTTTTCCCCGCGCTTTGCCCAGGCGATTGCGTCCAGGCCCGTGCGGGTGCGGCCGCCGTGCGTGACGATTTCGTACCCCGAGGGTGTGGCAGCGGACTTCGGCACCCCAAGCACGTCCATGGACAGCACCACGCACTGCGCGCCGAAGGCCGCCGATGCCTCGGCGATGAGTTCGGGCCGCGCCACTGCCGCGGTGTTCACGTTCACCTTTTCGGCCCCGGCCAGCAGGACTTTTTTGCAGTCGTCAACCGAACGCAGGCCGCCGCCCACCGAAAACGGGATGAATATCTCGCGCGGCGACCCTGCTCACCACGTCGAGCATGATGTCGCGTTTGTCGCTTGAGGCCGTGATGTCGTAGAACACCAGCTCGTCGATGCCGTTTTCGTAGTATCGCTTGGCCGTGGAAACCGGGTCGCCGATGTCCTTGGTGTTGACGAACTTGACGCTCTTTGCGAGGTTGCCGTCGCGCACGTCAAGACAGGATACTATCCGTTTGCTCAGCATGCTTGCGGCTCCCACGCAGCGAAATTTTTAAGTATGGAAAGCCCGGCTGGGCCGCTCTTTTCCGGGTGAAACTGCGTCGCGAACAAATTGCGCGTGCCGATGGCGCAGGGAAAGGTTATTCCGTATTCGCATTCGGCAATGACGGCCGAGGCGTCGCTCGGTCGCGGATAGAACGAGTGCACGAAGTACATCTGCGTGCCGGGCAAAACGTCCTTCAGCAGAACGTGCTCTTGACGGACAAGAAGCTCGTTCCAGCCCATGTGCGGCACCTTAAGCGACGGGTCGGAAAGGGCAAACCGCGCGACATTGCCTTTTATCAATCCGAGGCATTCCGTGTCGCCCTCCTCGGAGCGCGACAGGATTATCTGCGTACCCAGGCAGATGCCCAGAATCGGCGTGCCGGCGCTAAACGCCTCGGCAAGCGCCGCGTCTATGCCGCGCTCGCGTATCACGGGCACGGCGCTTGCCGCGTTTCCCACGCCCGGGAATATGATGCGCTGGCTCTTCCGGATCACATCCGCGTCCTGCGTTATGGCGCACGCAATGCCGAGAAAGTCGAGCGCCCGCTTGACAGAGGTGAGATTGCCGGCTTTGTAATCGATGATGGAAATCATAAAGGAAAAATACTATAGGGCACTGCCGCCATGAGCATCGCCCCGTCGCGGCTTGACGAATTCGACTATTCAATCGTGGAGGCGGCCTACGACCTGCGCGCCACCGAGCCCCAGGCGCTCCTGCGCGTGGTCGTGCCCGTGTCCATCCCCGGCATCATTGCCGCGTTCCTTGTGTCCATAACGCTGTCGCTCGAGGATTTCGTGATAACGTTTTTTGTGGCAGGCCCCGGCTCGTCAACGCTGCCGCTGCACATTTATTCGATGATCCGCTTCGGCGTGTCGCCGGTGATCAACGCGCTGTCGGTGATGCTCATGGCCGCGTCGGTGGTGCTGGCGTTTTCGACAAGGGGGTGGTGAAGTATGTGGCGGGGAAGGGGTGAGAAGTAATCTTTACAGATGACACACGATTAAGGATGATTTTGTGAAACAGTTTGAAATTGTTTTACTTCACACGGCGTAAAGGGTGCGCCTTTCTGGGAATATGTTTGATTCTTGTGTGGTTGATATGGACGGATGGAATTTCGACCCCGAGCCCACGCAATTCTCTTTGGGTAAATGATGTGCCAATCCCGGCACACATAAGGTCCCTTACGGACTCAGAAATCGCCTTCTTGATTGTGTTACGCATCCGGTTCCCCCAAGTGGTATTCCACTGGAGATCTACGATCAGGCGGCCGCTCTTACCTTTTTTTGGCCGGATTTTTTGTGCATCCGCTGACGCTCGGCAAGATACTTGCCAAAGGTTTTGGTGTCGCAGCTGAATCTCCTGAAAAGAGTCCGGCGCACCTCATGGATTTCTTCAATAGCGGGGTGAATTGATTTTTTCATGGCTGGCCCGTCCTTTACTCCGACAGTAATTGTTCTGGTGTACATAATATCGGCGTCGGCAAGCGAAGCCGTTCATTAACGGCTCGGATGTGGCCGAATTTATTTGGATTGGCAAGATGCAAGCAATTCCATGTCAAAAGAAAATCAACGGCGTAATATGATGCGAACGCCAGGTGATAAGCGTCACCGCCGGTTTCCGCCGGAACGAGTTTGTTCCGGATGTAAACGCCGGCAATTTCGTCAATAATGGGTACATATTCAAGTATTTCCAGTCCGACTATCAAGGCAATCTTTTCCTTCTGGTGAGGATGTTTGCCCTCCTCAAGTTCAACGCGTACCACGTCGCTGGTAACCACCTGATAAAAACGTCTCTGACTATCCCACCAGGAACGAGTAATCTCACGCCATGCAACGGAAATTGCGTCATTTCTTGTTTCATGATAGAAACTGGGAATGGAAGTTTCTATGTATACGGTCCGCTTCATGCACGTAAATATACCTTTCGTTCATCAATGAAGATGTGGTGATTGAGAGATTTTGCGGCAGGAGACAACATGTCGCCGGTGATCAACGCGCTGTCGGTGATGCTCATGGCCGCGTCGGTGGTGCTGGCGTTTTCGACAAGGGGGGTGGTGAAGTATGTGGGGAAGGGGTGAGAAATGCTCTTGACAGATGGTGCATTATCAAGGATGATTGTGGCCCACGGCGGAAATGCGTAGGGCGAAGAATAATTAAATGCAGGTAGGGCCTCACCGGCCCTAAGACCCGGCAAGGAAAATGCTTACAATAACAACCCCCGGCGGCCCAAGCGCCGCCACCCCCTTGGAAAGGGGGAAACCCCTTTGTCAATCACAACCCTCTTGACAATTATGGCAACGTCCTCTACCCTGCGTTAGGTGGACCGGAGTGGTCCCGCCATAGCGGGATTGCCGGCCGACCCCAAGTATAGCCGCATTGTCATGCGGCTATACTTGGGGGAACGCCCAGTTCTTTTTTATTACGCCCCGCAACTCCACCTAGGGGAACGCCCAGATCTTTCTCTTTATTAAATTACTCCCTCTTCCGCATGGAACTATTTTGCTTCTGTCGGATGACCGTACCCTCCAGAAAACATCAAGTAAAGGAGCACGCATGCAAAGCCAAAGACAACCCCTCAATGCACGCAATGCCGTTTCTATTCTGGGATGTATCCTGTTGCTTTCATTCTTTCAGACATTTGCAGGCGTCAATGCTTGCAGAAGTGAAAGTGGTTGACAAGGATTACCTCCAGGTCTATTTCAAAGACGGGGACGTCACCTTTGTGGATAATGGTCAGGGGCCGACTGCCTATCTTAATCTCGGCCACGATGCGAGCAACAACAACATTGTAAACTATGGCACGGCCCTCAATACCGCCAATGCCGTGGCGACGGCCTCCTGGAAGCTGACCTCAACCGACGATGCCGCGTACGGGACAGCAGGCCTTTCGCCCACTAACTGCTATCGGAAATCAAAACTCAACGGCATGTACGAGGGCAATTGGACCGGCAGCGATTTTGCCTATCAGCATACCATGGAACACTCCATTTATCTGAAGCTGCCCAGTTCCATGGTGCAGGGAAAGACCTACACGCTCCAGATCAACGCAAACACCAACGCCGACTCCACCTCAAAAACGTTTACGTATGACATTTACAACAGCCGTTCCGAAGCCGTGCATGTCAACCTTGTGGGCTATTCGACCGCCGCGACCATCAAAGCCGCAGACCTTTACTGCTGGACGGGCAACGGCGGCGCCAGGGATTACACAGGTTTTCAGGGAAACAATGTTTATCTGTATAACGCCGTCACCCAAGCGTCGCAGCAGGTGGCCACGGTCGCTTTCTGGAAAGCAAGCGCGGGCGAAGCGCAGGGGTACAATTTTACCATGTCCAATGTTTGGAAAGCGGATTTTACCGGCAGCTACGCGCCAGGCACCTACCGCCTGGTAATTGACGGCGTCGGCTGCAGCCAGGATTTCAAGATTGCCAATGATGTGTATCATGATCCGTTTATGGTAAACGAGCGCGGGTATTTTTACATGCGCATCGGCCAGGACAGCGCCGGCGTGCGGCCGGTTCCCCGCCGGCCGTTGTATATCCCGGGCGTCAACCCGCCCAGCACGGTGGTGTATATCACCACCATGGAGCCGAACAATGCCAACTGGGCGACCTTTTCCGGCGGGGATCGTCTACGATAATCCCGATGCGTGGGCTGCCCTATTCCACCGGCAGGACCAACCAGCGGGCAATCGGCGGGCATGCGGACGCGGCCGACTGGGACAGGAACATGACCCACATTTCAAACATCTATGACATACTCCTTCCCTATATATTGACAAACGGCGCCATCGGCGACGACAACCTCGGCATACCGGAGAGCGGCAACGGCATTCCGGACATCATCGACGAAGCCAGAAACGAAGTGGATTTCTGGCTGAATTTGCGCGACGGACAGGCATATGGCTACGGACTCACCAACCCCAACAGCAGCAATGTTTTCTATCAGGCCGGCGCCAACGCAATCGGAGCGTGGGCCAGCGCAGCCAACGCGGCCATGCTGGCCGAAGCGTTCCGCATTGCCGGTCAAACGACCCTCATGAACACCTATCGCGACTCGGCCGTCAATGCCTACAATTATGCCGGCGGACTAACCGATCAGATGCTGGACTTCAAGCAAGGTATCGGCGATGGAATTGTGCGGGGCAGAGACCTTAAGATGCTGGCCGCAGCCTACCTTTACAATGTAACGGGAAATACGGTTTACGAAAACGAAATTAATGCCGAAAGCAAGGTTACCAATACCACTTCCACAATTATCGACGTGACCGCCTATAACCAGCTATGGGCGACCGCCGCGTATCTTTTCACCAACCGCACGGTAAATTATCCGACGCTTTACAGCAACATGAAAGCCTCAATTATCAACGAGGCGAAAAACAGCGAGGCCAACTACAGTACCATCAGGCCTTCACGGCGCTCCACGGATAATAATACCGGCTGGTTCCATACCGAACAGAATGTTCAACGGACCATCCTTGCCCGTTCGGTTGCGACAACCCAGGCGGACAAGGATTTTCTGGAGAATGCCCTGATACTGGAAGCAGACTGGGGACTTGGCAGAAATCCGGCGAACCTGATCCAGATGACAACGGCATCAACGCCTCTTTCAACAAAACGCAGCGTCGACGCCATGTACATCTCCGGCCAGAACGATGGTACTCCGGGCCAGCATCCCGGCATGACGCCGTACTTCAACGTGGTGGATTGGGGCGGCGGCATGGTGATGGGCAATCCAAGCTGGATGACGGCCTTCAGCTATCCGGATAATTCGACCTGGCCCGTTGGTGAGGTCTACTTCAATACCCGTTACGTGTATGCCCATTCCGAATTTACCCCGCAGCAGACCATGAGGGGGAAAATCGCCTTATACGGATTTTTATACGGCATACGCCCCGGAGTGAGCGTTGGCCAGCCCATCGGCCCGAACCCCAGTTCCCTGCACACAAAGCGCATGAACATAAAGAAACTTGCCGATGGGAATTTCATGCTTGCCTTTTCCGGATGGGATGCAAAGGTCGGCGCAGTTGTCAAGCTCCTGAATTGTTCCGGCAGGGTGGTGCGGGTGATCAAAACCCACAACATCCCGGCCGGCGGTCTTGTTCTTGAAACATCCTCGTTAAGCAAAGGGATCTATTTGCTTGAGATGACGCAGGCAGGAGAACGAACCTTAAATAAACTGTCGATTTTTTAATGACGAAGAAACGCCGGAAGGCAGCTTGGTTTCTTTACATACTCGAATGCCGCGACGGTTCATTGTACACGGGGATTTCAAATGACGTGCAGGCGCGGCTCGCCGCGCATCAGGCGGGCAGGGGAGCGAAATATACAAGGGCACATTTGCCCGTAGCGCTTAGGCATGTTGAGAAATGCGGGACGCGGGGCGAGGCGATGAGCCGGGAACACGAAGTTAAGAGGTTGCCGAGGAAGAAGAAATTGGAATTGCTATCATATTGAGTATTCACCTGACAATCAACTCTTACAATCAATAAATTAAAATGCCTTTGGGAGCTTCGCCGGGTGCGGCGTGGTTGGGGCTGTGGCAAGACCGGAAACCTCACCCCACCCTCTCTACCCCTTCGGGTACTTCCAAGGGTCGCCACGGGGAGAGGGAGAGAATAGGGAAATGCATTTACACAAGCGCGCATCCTTGGAGCGGCAGTTGTGAAGGAAAGATGTTGTATCCGTTCAAGCCCACGGACGTCCTAAATTAAAATCCAACACGTTTCAGCATGTCAACTTCCTCCCCCAAACTCAACCATTGCCGCAGGCTATCTTGACAAATATGGCAGTGCCTTCTGCCCGGCGTTAGGCAGGACTGGAGGCCGCGCTGGAGCGCGGTACTGCCTGACCACAGCCCGCAGGGCCTTTGTGGCAGGCGGCCCGAGGCCGGAGGCCGAGACCGTAAGGAGGGCCGACCCGAGCGCAGCGAGGGGAACGCCCAGATTTGCATTTAGGAATTAATTGAATTGGAAAATAGAAAAAGGGTGACCTCACGATCACCCTCTTCAATTTTCACTAATTTCACTAAGGACTTTTCTTACTCTTATCGCATCAATCAATGTCCTACATAATCCCCGAATCTGATCATGGTGGGACTCGGATTCTGCACGGCTGCTCCTGTATCATTTACTGCATGCAAGATCGTTCCCTTGTCTCCGCCAAGCGCAAAGGTAACCACGCGATGGACCGATATCCCCGGCACCTTCGGGGCTTCCATCGCATTGGTGGTGGTGATCGCGGTCACCCTCATGTAGGAATAGATGCCCAGTCCCCATCCGTAGAATTTCGTAGCCCGGTCGGTTACCTTGATGGCAGGTATCCCCGGGACAGTGCCCTCCATCCACGACGCCTGGTTAGGCACATCGTAGGGAAGCTCATTCTGATAGAAATATTGCTGGCCGTTGTCGCCGTTCCAGACCGTGTTGTACTTTTGCCAATGCTCCACCATCAGTCCGTAGGTGATGCAGTTGTTGCCGTTGACGACAAGGCCGTTTCTTATGACGTTGGAGTCAGAATTCCATCCCGCGCCCGCCCCATGGTCTGCACGCCAGGTCCAGGAATGATCAAGGATTGTGTTGTTGCTGTTGAAAATCTCTCCAACTTTTGTCAGGCCGGCAACAGAGCCGCCGCAGCGGGCGAAGAGATCGAAAACGAACGGAGGGTTGGCGCTGTGGTCAGCCACGCTGCCGGAATCGCCTACCTGGAGCAAACAAGGCGAAGTACCACCTGAGCCGGCTTCATACAGGATGTTGGCGATGGTGATGCCGTCTGCGTCCGCGGTCTTGAGGCAAATTGAGCCGTTCTGCGCCTGCAGTGTGGCCATTCCCAGGCCTAGCACAACGGTACCGGGCCGTTGTACATAGATCGGCGTATTGACCACGTAAATACCCGGGGTGAGAATGAGGTTCTTGCCCTGGGCAAGCGCCGCGTTTATGGTGGAGGCGTTGTCGGTGGCTGCGAGTGCAATATAGAACTGGTCGATAGGCAGCAGTTCGCCGGCCGGAGTTGCCGTTGCCCCACGTGATTCCCTGGCAATTGGTGCGAAGCGCCGGAACGAAAACGGAGTACAATCCGGAAGTGTTGTCGAACACCAGGTACGGTTTCTCGCGCACCAGCGGCGTCTTTGCGACCACATTTATTCCGCCCGTCGGCCACGTCTCGGCCGGGGGATTGTCGCAGCCTTGTACCATAAAGTTCCAATTGCCGCCGGCATTGATTCCATTAAGGATGGTGTTTCTTATATAAAACTGTTGTGCACAACCAGAGGTTATCGCACCGTCGATTTTGGAATCGGATATGAAGCCGCCGCTGGCGCCGCTGTTGCATATAAGTAATGTGCCTTTCACATGCATGCGGCGGAAGGGGTCGGCCTGCGAAACCGCCCAGACAGCGTTCCCGCCTGTCGGGTTGACGGAAAAGCCTTCCACGCCGCGCCAGAAAGATCCTGTGCCGTCCTCCGTCGCCTGTACCGTTCCCGTTACCTGCACGTCTTCGGGAGACATTCCCAAACCATACGCCTGCATGTAATACCTGACCGTGATGTTCACGGTATAGCTGCCGGGTTTAAAGAAGAATGCGGCTCGGTTGGTGCCGAACTGGCTTGATGCAGCGTGCGCCGCGTCAAGAACGGACTGGATCGAGCTAGACGACATTGACGCATCGAAGATACTCGTGTTCGGTCCGAAATTTGGGGCGGTGCCTGAGAGCGCGGTCATGGTGATATTGATGACGCCGGTGTAGGCATCGATGGTCTGCATATAAGATGCATAGCCGGACTTAACCGCCAGCAGCCAGTCAACGGCCGCGATTTTTGCCAAAGCACCATTCGCCAGGGACTGTTGAGTGATTGCAAGGCCTGCGCTTGCCGCGGGGTTCAAAATACGGGTTGAGCTTGCATCACCTAATTTGATGCGCAGGACAAGCATGGTGTGTCCCAGGCGGTCGAATGAAAACGGGACGCTCGCAGATCCCTGATTCAACCTGCCGTTAAAAACCTTGGCAACCAAACGTCCCGCCAGATCGTAAAGGTTCGCGCTTGCCTGTGTTGGTGATGAAACGTTGAAGATGAACGAACCGTTCCGGTACATGATGCTGTTCGTGCGGGAGACGGTCGCTCCGGATCCGGCAATTCCTGTTGACCCGACCAGCAGATAGGTCCCGTCGGTTTTTGAGGTGCATGCCATTGGGGTATTAAAGATTCTGACCACGGCGCCTGAAATTGCAGCGCCTGAAGTGGTGGAGACCTTTCCTGAAATGTTAACGTTTTGGGCAAATGAGCTTAGAACAACCGCTGACACTAAAACGCTTAAAACTGTCTTTCTCACCATTCCTCCTTATTGCCCCCCTCACGCAGTGTTTGAAATTGCCCCTCCGCTGATAATATAAGGATATTCAACCGTTTATTCCACTTATTTTGTTTCAAATAGGGGATATTTTTCAAAAAGAGGAATATGATTTTGATGCCGGGTTGACGTTGGGCGGCAAAGCTCACCACCAAGCGGTTTCCGAGGAAATAAAAAGGGTGACCTCACGATCACCCTTCCAACTTTTCAAAACATGTCTTCGCGCTAAATCAATGTCCTACATAGTCACCGAACCTTATCATGGGCGTTGCGCCCCATTTCGCCGTTGCTCCGGTATCGTTTACAACATGCGTAATCTGGCCCTGGTCGCTGCCCAGAGAGTAAGTGACGACATGGTGAATCTTGATACCCGACACTCGGGGAACTTCCATGGCATTGGATTCGATGATCGGCGCCTTGTTGAAAAAGGAATAAATGCCCAGGCACCAGCCAGTGAAATTGGTAACGCCGTTGGTCACGTAATAGGCCGAATATCCGTCCTTGGTTCCAGTCCATGAATGTCGGATTGCTGTGGCAACGTCGTACGGAAGCTCGTTCTGGTAGAAATAAGTCTGACCCGTAGTCGCCGTTCCAAACGGTATTGTGCTGTTGAAAATGTTCAACCTGTTGGCCGTAGGTAATCACATGCTTGCCGTTGACGACAAGGCCGTTTTAGCGGGATTCGTTGTCCAGCCCGCGCCTGCACCATGGTCGGCGCGCCAGAGCCAGCAATGATCAAGGATGGTATTGTTGCTGTTAAGGACCACCGCAACGTTTGCCTGGGCTGCACCGGCGCCGCCGATGCGGGCGAAAATATCGAATACGAAACGGCGGATTGGCGCTGTTGTCGCGCACGCTGCCCGAGTCGCCCACTTGCAGGAGCGCCGGAGATTCGACGGTGCCGGCATCAAACAGAATGTTGGCGATGATAATGCCGCCTGCATCGCTGGTCTTCATTGCGACCACGCCGTTGTTCGGCTTGAGTGTTGCCATGCCGAGGCCCAGCACGACCGTGCCGGGACGCTGGACAAGAATTGGCGCGTCCACCGAGTAAATGCCCGGCGTGAGGAGCAGGTTCTTGCCCTGAGCGAGCGCCGCATTAATGGTGGCTGCGTTGTCGATCGCGGACAAGGCGACATAAAACTGGTCGATCGGCAAAGACTCGCCGCTGGGCGTCTGGGTATACCAGGTGGTTCCCTGCGAATTTGTGCGCAATGCAGGAACAAACACCGAGTAATTGCCCGACGCATCAAAAACAAGGTATGGTTTTTCGCGGACAAGCGGCGTCTTGGCTGCCACGGTAATGGCTCCACCGGGGAAATTCTCCGCTGGAGGATTGTCGCATCCCTGAAAGAGCATGTTCCAGTTTCCGCCGCTCCAGCCGCCCAGGGTGTTGTTCCGGAAATAAAATTGTTGCTGTGATCCGGGGTTGATCGCGCCGTCGATTTTGCAGTCGGCCATGAAGCCGCCGCTGGACCCGCCATTCGAAAGATTCAAAGCACCCTTTACGTGCATGCGCCGGAAAGGGTCGGCCTGCGACACACCCCACGTATCGGTGCCGCCTGTCGGCGTAACGGAAAAACCTTCCGCACCGCGCCAGAAAGCCGTGAGGCCTCCGCTTAAATTTTGTACCGCCCCTGTTATCTGCACGTCTTCGGGAGACAGTCCCATGCCATAGGCCTGGATATAGTAATTGCACGTTACGGTCACGGAGTAACTCCCCGGCTTGAACAGGTATGCCGTGCGTTGGGTGCTGAATTGTCCGGTTGAGCTATTGAGGCCGTCCATAACATTCTGGATCGAGGCCATGGAGGGATCGAAAACATAAACATTCGACCCGAAATCCGGGTTTGCAAGCGCACCCAGGGTGAAATTGACAACCCCGGTGTAGGCGTCTATGGTCTGGATACTCGACGCATAGCCGGCCTTGCTGGCCTGCAGCCAGTCAACCGAAGCGGTCTTGCTCAGTCTGCCTTCCGTCAAGCCGCCGGCATGCAGCGCATACGATCCGCCCGCCGCGGGCACTATCGTGTATTCCGCGTCCGAAGTTCCGGCGGACACACGCAGGATAAACATGGCGCGGGCCGAAACGTTTTTTGGGAACGGCACCTTTGTGGAACCCGGCCTGAGAATGCCGCTGAACACCTGAGCGACCATCCTGCCGCGCAGGTCATACAACCTCACCGCAGCCGGGAAGGATGACGGAGCATTGAAGACAAAAGAATTGTTTCTGCACGAGATACTGATTGCATCAACCTTGGAGGAGTAACCCGGCATTGAGATGCCGGTCTGACCGGACAGGAGGTATGTACCGTCTGACGTGGTGGTGCAGGCCAAGGAAACCCCGAAGAGTTTCACCGCTGCGCCTGCGATCCCTTGCGCCGAAGAGTTTGAGACCTTGCCGGAAATGTTGATGCTCTGACCGAAAACCGCAAAGACAAGACAAAAAACCGCTAACCCTGCCTTTCTCATCCGGACATCCCTTCGCTAGAGGTGGATGGCATTATACACATGCCGTTCACCCCCCCTCAGTCCATAATTTACGCTCAATTGATCGGATAAGCAACGATTTTCTTGCGAAAAGGCAAGTTTTGGGGAGGCAGCAAGGTGTTATGGGATAAATGAAAAATTTGGGCGATTCCCCCGAGCCTTCGTCAATAATTCAAGAAGAATCCTTGGGCGTTCCCCTCGCTGCGCTCGGGTCGGCCGTCCTTCCGGTCCACCCCTTCGGGTGCTTCCAAGGGTCGTCGGCCTCGGGCCATCTAATTTTAGAATGTAGATTGTAGAATGTAGATTTGAAATGCGAAGACTAACCGGAATATTTTTTCAATCTACAATCATCAATCTAAAATCTACAATTAAGAGTCCAGGCAGCACCGCGCTCCAGCGCGGCCTACAGTCCTGCCTAACGCGCGGCAACGGAGTTCCCTTCAGTCAACCCCGTATTCTTGCGCTACTCGTCGTGGGTAAGAAATCACCGGGCATCTTGTCAGGCTTTTCAACCATTCAACTTTTCAACAACTCGCCTTGGGCGGCCCCCGCCGCCACATTGAGCACCGGTGCCAGCATTGCGGATTGTAATTTTCAAATTCCAGCCGTAACGTAATTTTCTGATTGAAAGTCCCCTTCTCAAGGAGTTTGCAATGGCAAAACGCTTGGCAATACTCACCGCAGGAATCGTTTTCGTCATCGCCCTCTCGGCCCATTCGTTTTCGTTTCCCCAGCTCTTCTGGCCGCAGAAGGACATGGATTCCTCGTCCGTATACCAGCCGGCGCTGGCAAAGAAAATTCTTGTCGCGTCCCGCGCCGGCGACTACAAGCGCGCGCTCGTGGAAAAAATAAAAGAGGGGCTCAAAGGCGATTCCGTCTACATCAAATGCATCGGGCTGTCCAGACTGAAGTTCGAGGACGCGTCGGCATACCGGGCGATCGTGCTGATCAATACCTGCATGGCCTGGGACTGGGACCGGAATATCCAGAAATTTCTAAAGGGGAAAAAGAACGCGGCAAATGTTATTGTCCTTACGACTTCGGCCAGCGGGAAGTGGCTGCCGAAAAGGAACCCCGCCGGCGTGGACGCGATAGCGAGTGCGTCGCGGAAGGCCGACCCGAGTCCCGTGGCCGCAGACATAATCAAGAAGATCAAGAATCTTCTTCTGTGACAGGACGGAATTCTCTCCGGCGGCTGCGGTGTCTATCTGCTGAACTTTATCACATAGATACCGTTGCCACGAACAGACCTCGGCATCTCAAGCGATTTTTCATCCCGAACAGAGAAACTCTCCCCGGACCAGACTTTTCTTCCGTCGATTGAATACACTTCGAATTTGTTCATGCCTTGCGGCACAACAATGCGGCCGTTTACATTTGCAAGAACGGCATATTCGGGTCGTAGTGCGTTTTGTGGTGATTGGACAGGCCTGCTGTTGACCCGCACAGCGCCGGTCACCCGCTTGTATAGTTCCTCCCCTGCAAGCAGCAGCGCGCCCTCGCCTTCCGAGCTGGAATAATTGTTGAACATGTTGTCGCCCGGTTCCTGGCCCACGGTCTGGCAGTACATGAGCATGCCGCCGGGTCCGATGTTCCGCACAAGGCCCGACCAGGCTTTGCGCATGGGCGGGGTGAACGTTGCCGAATCCAGGATTTCGTTGTTGATGCCCCATGCCATGGCAAAGCAAAAAAACGCGGTGGAGCTTGTTTCGTGTATGGGAAACTGCACCGAATCGAGAAGGCTCGTGGTCCACAACCCGTCTCCCTGTTGAAGCGCAGCGACGGCTGTCAACTGGTCGCGGAACTGGGTTATCATTGAGTCGCGTCCGTGGAAATTGACAGGGGTATACTTGAGGATGCGCGCCTGGCCGCCCAGAACCCAGGCCTCGCCCGGCGCCCAGAATATGGGTTTGCCGTTCGCCGCAAGCTTGGGCGGCTTGTATCCCGGATCCCGCCAGTACAGGTGGAACGTGTCACTGTAGATCACCTGCGCATCGTCCCACCAGCATTTGTAAAGCGAGTCGAGGATGCGCGTTTGTCCGGTAATATACGCAATCATGGCAAGGCCGGGCGGCGCCATGTACAGCGCATCGCACCAGTACCAGTACGAGCGGCCCGACGGCGAGTGGGTAATAAAATCCGCTGTGACGCGGTCAAGCCAGGGCTGGTACATATATTTTTTCGTGGTGTCTGCTGCGAACATATATGATTCGCAGAAGGTCTGTGCGCAACATTCGTTATCGGGATTGCTGCTTGCCGGGGTCCAGTTCACGCCCGTGCCGAACTTGACGATGCTGTCGAGGTATTGTTTGTCGTTCGTGCGGCGGTACAGGCCGCAGATGCCGGTCATGTACGCGCCCGCGTCCCAGTTTGTTCCGCTGGCGAACCAGTCGCCGAGGCTGTTGACGCCATGCGACAAACGGTATTGCGCGACCTTGCGCATGATGGCGGTGATCGAGTCGGGTGAGAATTCGTCGGCGATTGTTATTTGGGATATTGGCAGAACGAGCAATGCGGAGATTAAAAGGCGTGAGACGGGTTTCATATTCCCCCTTTTATCAATTATCAGTTTTTTATTGAGGATATGACGTGATGTTTTGGCTTCCCTTCCATAATATAAGAAATTTTCCGGGTTATATCGTTCGATAAATCCCCTTATTCCCCGTCTTCCTCCACAACCGTCTGTCTGGTGAGAAGGTCGAACCGGTTGACCTTCCTTGGATATTTCCTCAATACCTCTTTTTGCGATTTAGTCAACCCATACACTTCTTCGACAACGCCGTCGAGTTGCCGCCACAACGACTCGATTGTAGCGCGAAACCCGGTTTTTGCGCCTTCGGTTGAAGCGGAAATGGATTTGGCTTGCAAGTCGCCGATCTTGTCGGCAAGACCGGAAAGCGTTCTGACCGTGTCCGGGTCGTTGATGATCGCGATGGGAAAAGGGACAAGCTCGGCATATTGCCGGTTGAACTGGCGCCAGCCGGAATCGCTGAGTCCTGCCTTGAGCCGTGCAAGCGCGCTAAAAGTTGTTGAATTGACTAGGCACGCCAGCGATTTCAATTGAGTTATTGTCGCGTTGCGGAAGGAAATTGAGTTCATCCGTACATTATCTTGATAAATGTCACCCTTTTCGTCAACTGCCGCGATGGTATCTTCGATGGTGGAGGGGAACAACACCTTCGCGCTTGCTTGGCTTGCTAGGTTCTTCGGGTATCTATACAAATGCCACCGGTTAACGCCTTCTTCCGCGTCCACGGCCTTGAGCAACTTTCTTTTTCTCTCCTCCAGGTACGAAGCTGCCTTGGGGAACCTTTCCTTAAACTCCTTCCACCCGATTTCGCTCGCCTCGCCTTCGGCGACATCATAGGGAAAAATCACCCAGGCATCGGCATTGTCTTGACGAAACGGATAGAACCCGCGGTTGCGGCACAGCGGCCTGAGCGCCGCTTTTTCAAGCGTGATTATTTCGCCTTCGCCGTTTCTGCCGACAACGGTCCGCGGCTTGACTTCCACGGGTTCGAACTGATACAACTTTCCATAGAGCGTTTGCAGCCCCACGGAAATCTGCAACTGGGTGTGCCGGCCGATTGTGCCGTGTTTCTGCGCCAGGTAGTGGTGGACTTCGAGAAGGTCGGGCTGGTCGAAAGACCAGACGTTGCCGTCTATCGCGTCCCATTTGAGGGTGCACTGTACGCTGGGATTATCGGCAGCCGCATCCGTTACCGTGTCGTAGGTGCGGTAATTGACCGACGGGCTGTTCTTTTGCAGAATCAGGACCGTAGTGTAGGTGGTGCGGCCTTCAAAAATCTGCAAGTCGCGGAAGTCCTCGATTTCGGCGATGGCCTTGTTGCGCTTGAGCCACGAGCGCACGATTTCGCCGTAATCCGTCTTGAAAAACCTGTTCTGGATGATGAATCCCAGCCTGCCATTCTTATTGAGCAATTTAAGGCCCTGTTCCATGAACGGCATCGCGATGTCGGTTTTGCCTTCCGCCGTGGTTTCGAACACACCGCTTTCCTTGAAGTACCTGTATTGCGAAGGCATCCATTCTTTATACCTTTTTACCTCTATGTACGGTGGATTTCCCACCACCGCGTCGAACCCGCCCTTTTCCATGACGGCGCCGAAACCCGTGGTTATGCTGTGCCAGTCAAACGGCATGGTTTCCGAAATCACCTTTTCCGCGTCGATCCCCAATCCGACAATGTCCGGCCCCACCAGTGAATTTCCCTGGCGGATATTAAGGCCGATCCCCTTGAGAAGAAGGTGCGGTTCGCCGCTCATCGAAGATGTTTGTTCCAGATACCGCAAAGCAAGGGACATCCGGGCCACTTCCACGGCTTCGGGGTCAATGTCCACGCCGCAAATACAATTATTGATGATATCGTGCGCGATGCGGGGCGCGACGCGCGGTCCGTCCTCCGTTTCCGCGACATACGCCGTTCGCCGCCTGTCCGAAAGGTGATGGCCGAACCAGGTCACGATATGGTCGGCGAGAAAATCGTAGACCCCGAGCAGGAAGCCGGCGCTGCCGCACGCGGGGTCAAGAACGCGAAGCTTCAAAAGTTCATCGGGATCTTTGTCCTTTACAAGCGGGCTAAGTGTCTTTTCAACAATGCGTTTTACGATCCAGGGCGGTGTGTAAACCGCCCCCTTGGTCCGTTGATACTCAAGTTTGTACTCGTCCTGGACATCGTTGCCGATGACCCGCAATCTTTTTCCCAGGTATCGTTCGTAAACGCCGCCCAGCAACTCGATGGGCACGACGTCAAACCGGTAAGGATGTGGAAAATAGAGCGTCTCGACAATGTCCCGGAAAATACGGCCCTTGAGCCACCATGACCGCAGGTGCGTGTCCACGCCGGTCGGGTCGTCCTCGCCCGAGGCCGGAAAAAGAATGCCGTCGTACACTTTGCAATAGCGCTTGTCGTGTTCTTCCATGAAAAGGGGCCAGAAGCCGTCTTCATTTTGGCCCATCTCCAGCAACGTGCCGAGTTCTTCGAAACCGAATTCCTCGCAAATGCGCAGGAAAACGATCCTGTCCAGAATCCTCTGGCTGGCCGCGGAAATAATATCGGCCTCGCGGATTTTTCCGTAGCGAAGAATGGATTTAGCGAGTTCCTTTCTCCATGCCGAAAGGTTCTCTTCAAAATCCTGATCAAGGGTCTTGCCGCCTTGGGGCTTCTCATCATCGGGGAGCAAACGCGACAGCGAACCCGTATCGATGGCTTTTCTTGAGAAATACTCCCACACCGCGTCGAAATTATCAAGATATTCAGATTGGTGCAAGTAAAGCACGCGGGCCATGTCCGCTTCGTCTGAATCTTTCGGACGGATGCGGCAATCGTACACGGCAAGTTCTTCAAAATCGAAAGCATAGCTTACCTTGAACCCTTCAGACCAGCCGTAGCATCGCACCTGGTAAGAAATGCCGGAGTCGTTCTTTATATCGGCGTCAAATTTTTTTGCGTCGATATACAAAAGTCGTTGGTTGTTTGAAATGAGGCAATAATCGGGGCGGCGGTGGGACGTGCCCTCCGACTTGAGCCTTCTGGCGGCCCGGCCCTGGATCCGGTATTCCTGCCGCACCTGATGAGGGTTGGAGCAGTCCCAATCAAAGATCATTAAAAACTTTTCCACCCAGGAACGGGCGGTCGCTTCCGATTGACCCTTAAGAATGCCCTTCCTGTCGAGTTTTGAGAATTCGTTAATGAGGCTGGAAAGCGCCTGTTTCGCAGCGGTCTTCTTGTCCATGCGCCACCTTTTGGAAGGCTGGTAACGACGGGAAAACGGGATCACGCCTTGCAACGGAAACTACAGATAAAATAGTTACTCGAAACGCTAAAGACACATAGGTTTTGAATGTCTTTGTCAAGAAACAAAATGGCCCGTCTTTCAGATGTTTTCCAATCAGCATGAAAGCGAAAGAACTCATTTTGTCAAACAAGGCGGCTGAGTTGAATAGCGGGCGGACAGTTTCCCTCTTCCGTATCTTATGTTAAGTTCAAAACGCGTTCTCTTGTTCCCTTTTATTATTTTCCCCATTGAGTCCCAGCCGGCCCAACCCGGATCGGAGAAGATATCCCATGCATTCAAGACTTTACTACTTCATTATTGCCGTTTCACTCCCGCTTCTTCTTTCTTGTGGCGGCAGTGAAAGCCCGTTCAAGCCGAAGGACGCAAGAATCAGCCTCTTTGTCCAGAACTCAAGCGGCGTGCAAGACACTGCTTCGGTCACTGATACTGTTGAGAAAATAGTGCGCGTGGGCATTGCGGCCTATCTTCCCTCCTACATCACCAAAATTTCAGTCGCTATCGCCAAAGGCGCTTCGGACACGGACACGTCGCTCACCTTTCTGGGCCCCATTTCATGGACTGACACCCAATGGATAAAGATCGCGTTCCATTCAATCGGCACGAGAACCGTTACCGTAATTGTCTCGGTGAAAGATGAAAAGGATAAATACTATACCGCAAGCATTATTGTTGCCGGAAAGCCTGTACAGATCGTTGACCCTGTCAGCACATCGGCCGATGAGGATTCCTCCGCCCTCTTATTCGTAAAAGCCTCGGGCGCCGGGCAATCGTTTTTCTACCAATGGTACAAGGATGGTACTGCTGTTCCTAACGCCACCCATGATACGCTGATCATCAACCCGGTTTTAATTTCAAGCGCGGGGCGGTACGCGTGCGTGATAAAAGACCAGTGGGGTGATTCCGTCACAAGCGCGCCCGCCCTTCTCACCGTAATACAGAACTCTCCCGTTAACCACAAACCCTCACTTGTGGTTAAAGGAACCATGACCATCACAGCCGGCCAAACGTGCCAACTGATCCTTTCGGCTACAGACCCAGACCCGGGCCAGATCTTAACTTACAAAGTGGTAAGCGGCCCGGCAGGCGGATCCCTGGCCGACACGACATACCAATGGACTCCGCCGACCGGATTCGTCGGTTTGGATACAGTGGTTTTCTCCGTGACCGACAACGGCGCGCCGCCGCTGTCGGATTCGGCGACCATAATCATGACCGTATCCTCCAGCCCCACAAAGGCTGATTTCACCCCGAGCGCGCTTACGGGAGAATACCCGCTCGCCGTGACGTTCACCAATAACTCGGCTAACGCCACGAGTTTTTCGTGGGATTTCGGAGATGGAATTACGTCAACGGACAAGAACCCCATACACACGTTTTCGGCGCCCGGAACATACACGGTGAGGCTGCTGGCAACCGGCGTAACGGTTGATTCGCTGAAGAAGGCGATTGTGGTGACAAGGCCGGCTGCGCCGACAAGCGTAGCTGCGGATTCCGGAGTGACGTGGATAAAGGTAACGTGGACAAAAGGGAGTGAGTCGGTTTCGGATACGGTCTATTTTGCGGAGGGAGATACCGTGACCGAGGCCGGCGCGGCAAAGATTGCTAATGCAGTCTCTCCGTGTCTGATAAAAAATCTTAAGGTTGGGCAGGAGTACTCGATTGCCGTGACCTCAACGACAAACAAGGGGGCGGTGTCGGATTTTAGCCCTGTCGTGAGAAAAACAACGGCATTACCGAGGGGAATGAAAAAAATCCTGTCCCAAGCACAATCTTTTAGTATGGGCGAGGTCGGCGTGGCGGAGCCCGTTCACTCTGTTGCGTTTTCCCATAATTTCTGGATGGATTCGACGGAAGTAACGCAGAAAGATTATGTTTCTCTTATGACGGCGACATATCCGAATTTTTCTGCAACAGCGCCAAATCTGTTGCCGACGGATGGTGATAATTATCCTGAATTTAAGATTACCTGGTGTGACGCGATTCTGTATTGCAATGCAAGAAGTAAAAGGGACGGACTTGATACTATCTACCGTTATTCCTCAATTACAGGAATACCCGGCAATGGATGCGCTTTGGGAACCATACTGTATGATTCCTTAAAAGCAAATGGATATCATTTACCTACTGAAGCCCAATGGGAATTCGCCTGCAGAGCGGGAACGACGACTACATACTATTGGGGGAACGACACTTCTGGTGCGAGTCAATATGAATGGTATTTCCCGCTTGGAAATCTAAGCCCTGTTGCCTCTAAAAAACCGAACGGTTTCGGATTATATGACATGCTCGGCAATGCAATGGAATTTGTTAATGACTACTATGATTCAACATATGATTATTATCAACCTGTGGATCCATTGGGCCCGCCACCACATAATTCAAATGTTTCATTAGTTTGTAGAGGAGCCAATGTTCAAATGGGTCTTGCCGCTTGTGCAACTCGAAGGTCTTCACCAATCGAATACCCATGGGACTATGGTGCATGTGGTTTCCGGGTAGGTTATACCGAAAAGTAAAAAACCATAGCATTTAAAGAATGGAACATATTTCGTTTAACAATTTCTTTTTTATTGGGAATCTATTCTGTTTTGATACCTAGCCTTTTTTTGTTTATATTACATTCCGGGAAGAGACCACATGTTAAAGTAGAGGGGGATGTATGAATTTCTTTTCTGCGGCGCAGCGCCTGGCTGTTGCCGGATCGTTCCTTGCCGTCCTGTTCATCAGTTTTCCCGCGGATTCCGCAATCCCTGCCGGGTACAAGGGCTTTCCCTATCACGATACTATCCAGCAGATCCCGGGAAGAGTCAGGCTTTCCCGCTTCGATCAGGGAATGGCAGGCAAGACACAGCCCGAAGCGACACTTGATGCAAACACAAATGGCGTAACCTGGCACGATTATATGGCTGTTGGTCAATGGGCTTGCCATTATTTGCGCGCGATTACCGGACCCAGCCTGCAAGTGATGGGTGAGGGCAACGATTGCATGAGTAATGGCTGGGTTGGTCCGGACTATGTTCATGATTCCGCCAGCACCGATTGCTATCTGGCAGACGCCAATATGGGTGACTGGACAAAATATACGGTTTATGTGAAACAACCCGGCATTTACAGTCTGAGCATTTTTCAGACGGCGGCCGACATTGACACCCCGTGGGGTCCATACGTTGAGATGTCCCTGTTGAACGGCGCCGATTCCATAAGTACCGGAACAGACACCCTGCATCTTACCAGTGGCTGTCAGTATGATTTTCACTCTTGGTGGTATATGAAAGACTACCGCCGACTGGCGCTTGATTCCGGAATGCAGTTGTTCAGATACCAGGTCTGCACGAATCCGAAGGGAAACGGGCCCATGAATGTCGACTTCGTCGACTTCAACTACATGGGCCCAGTCTCCGTAGCCGACCGCGCCTATTTCAACTCTCATAAATGGCGGCCTGGCGCTAAAAAGCATCACTCCGCAGACCGCAACCGCACCCTTCAGCTGAATTTCACCGCAGCCGACGCGGCGCCCGCAACAGTCCAGTGCTTTGACGCCCGCGGCTCCCTGCTGTTTACCGAAGCGATGAACAACGTCGCCATGGGGTACAATCACATTTCTCTCAAGAGCAGGGTCCCGGCCTCGGGAATGGTTTTTGTCCGCATGACACAGGGCAACAAGACCACGCAGGGCAAGATCTTTCTATTTAGGAAATAGCAGACGGCGGCAATATACTTTTGTAAGGGGACCCGTGCAAGCGAGTCCCTTTGCTGTATCTGGAGACGTCATGGACACCGCATCTTTTCGAGCTCCATGGTGGAAGGGAAGCCGCGGCGAATGGTATGTTGCGGGCCAGTTCGTGCTGCTCGCACTGGTGGGCGTCGGACCGCGGACGGTTCCGGGATTGCCTTTGTGGAACGCCGCACTTGCACAAAGCGCTTTCGCTCTCGGAGCGCTAGATTTGGTGTTCGGCGCTCTCATTGCAGGATGGGGCATGATTGCATTGGGAGAAAACCTTACGCCCCTGCCGTTTCCTAAAGATAACGGTGCTCTTGTTGAATCCGGGCCGTACGGTCTTGTGCGTCACCCTATCTACAGCGGTCTCATATTCGCGTCATTCGGTTTCGGAATGCTGGTCCACGGATGGCTTACCATTAGCTTTGCCGTTCTGCTTTTTGTCCTGCTCGACATCAAGTCCCGGCGGGAAGAACAATGGCTCGCGGAGAAATTCCCGGCATATCAATCCTACCGCCGCCGGGTGCGCAAGCTGATTCCCTTTGTGTATTGAGTTATGTCTCTTGTAACAGAAGCCGATGCCACGCAGGGCTCAGGATATACTATTTTTCGGGCGAAGTTTTTTGAGGCCGCATTTGACGGTGAGACAGGACTCAGATCTTGAATCCGACCCTTGCAACCGGCGTGGTGATCGTCACGTTCGCCCTGCTGTTCTATTCAGTCGCGGTGATCGCCGAACAGCGAAAGTCTATTGTATCAAGCATGGTGCTGGTGTTCCTCACCGCCGGCCTCGCGTGCGACCTCACCGCCACGCTGTACATGATTGTCGGGTCGCGCAACATCCCCATCACGGTGCACGGCGTTATCGGCTATTCCGCGCTTCTTGCGATGCTGGTCGACACCATGCTGATCTGGGGACACTGGCGAAGAAACCGCGGCGGGAGACTGGTGCCGCGCGGCATCCATTGGTATACGCGGATCGCCTACGGCTGGTGGGTGGTCGCCTACATCGCGGGAGGGATCATCGCTGCCGCCGGCATCGGAGGCTAAAGAGCCGCTAATTGACATATACAACAACGAGGAGGAACGCAGCAATGGACATACCGGGAAAAGTCGTTGTCATCACGGGCGCGTCGGCCGGAATCGGCCGGGCGACGGCCAAACGGTTTGCCGCCGAAGGCGCGAAGGTGGTGCTCGCGGCGCGCACGGCAGACAAGCTCACGGCCTTGGCGGCAGAACTGCACAACCAGCACCACGAGGCGTTTGCCGTTCCCACCGACATGCGGGACAAAACCGAGGTGGTCAATCTGATCGACAAGACCATGGAACGGTTCGGCAGGATCGACATCCTCATCAACAACGCGGGACAGTCGGCGGCCGGAACCATTGCCGAGGTCACCCCCGACCATTTCAAGAGCATTTTTATTCTCAACGTGTTCGGGCCCCTCTACGCGATACAGGCGGCCGTCCCGAAGATGCGCGCAAAGGGCGGCGGACTCATCATCAACATTTCTTCGATGGTTTCCCGGATGAAAATTCCCGGGCTGGGCGCCTATGCGGCCACCAAGTGCGCGCTCAACATGCTCACCGACACCGCCCGCGTCGAACTCGCGGCCGACAACATCCGCCTGATCACCGTCTATCCGCGGATGACGGCCACGGATTTCGGCAAAAACGCGCTGGGGAACCAGCAGATGCGGTCGTTCCAGCGCGAGTCGGCGCCCGCTGCCGACAGCGCAGACCAGGTTGCGGGAAAAATTCTGGAGGCGGCACAGAAGGAACCGCCCGAGCAGTTCATGGAGTGACAAAAAACGCCGGAGGGAATTTCCCCCGGCGTTTTGTACATCGATCGGCACGATGGTGCCTCTTGCCGCAGCCTGTTATTATCGGTGGTGCTTCTTCGCCTTTGCCTTTCCTTTTGCCGCCTTTGCCGGTTTCTGTTCCGGGGCCGCGGGCGGTGCCTTGAGCGCCGCAAGATCGGCAGTTGCTGCATCGATTTTCGTGCGCGCGCCGAGAACATCGCCGCTGACGAGCGCGCTTTTCGCGTCGCTGATGGATGTCTCAATGGGGCCCAGTTTGCTCTTCTGTGCCGCAAGCGCGGCCTTGGCCTTCTTGCTCTTTGCAGGCTTCTTAAGGCTGGCCTTTATTTCCTCGACCGACGCTGACGCCCGGGCAATGGATGATTCCACGCCGGCCTGCACGCGCGCCTTCTCCGCACCCACCTTCGCCTTGAGGTCCGACGCAGTGGTTGCCACGGTGGCAAGGCTTTGCTTGTCCTTTTCGTAATTCCTTTTCATGGGAGAACCGGCCTTCTGCTTGTCGATGTCGGCGAGGGCGGCATTGAGAGACTCGCTGACCGAAGCAAATTGGTCGGGCAGGTACACATCGGCCTGCGCCGCCTTGGCGGAGTCCACCGCAGCCTTGGCGGCGGCCATTTCGCGGGCGGGTTCCTTGGCGCATCCGATCATCAGAAGGACCAAACCGGCGGCCGCAACGGCGGCGACACAATGCAAACGTTTCATGAAACGGCTCCTTGTTGAGGTGATGGCATTTGTAAACCCACGCCGTCTGGGCGGACTCGCGGGCATGAGGCTAATATAAACTAAGGAACGCCGTGATGCCAAACGCCGCGTGTGTTGCACGGCACATTCCCCGGTCAAAGGTCGGCGCGGTCGGGTACGCGTCCACAGCCTTAATTATTTTTGTGTGCTGTCCCATCGGGTGACAAGCCAAGGAGTCTGGTGATGAAAACAGTTTTTACCGCGTTGTTTGCTGCGCTTTCGTTGTGCGCATGTGCCTACGGCAGTCCCAAATCCGCCGCCAAGACCCCGGAGGGAACGCCGGCCGCCGTTACCGTAAAACTTCCCTGCACCGCACATCGGGACTTTGCCGAGGGGCTTGCGGCGGTGCAGAGCAAGGGCCTGTGGGGATATATTGACAAGAAGGGCGAGAGCGTGATTGTGCCGCAGTTCGACGGCGCATGGGAATTCCACGACGGACTCGCGCGCGTGAAAGTGGGGGCCGACGCCGGCGCGCGGCGGGGATTCATCAACGCGGCGGGCAGGTTCGTGGTCAATCCGCAGTTCGAGCTTGCCGGCGATTTTTCCGAAGGTATGGCCGCCGTGTCGGTGCACGGCAAATGGGGATACATTGACAAAACAGGAACCGTCGCGATACCGCCGCAGTTCGACGCGGCCTATCCGTTCCACCAAGGTCTCGCCAAGGTGCGCATCGGCGACGACCCGGGCGGCAGGCGCGGGTTCATCGACGCCAAGGGACGCATCGTGATCAACCCGAGGTTCGATCTTGCCGGCGATTTCGGCAACGGCCGCGCCATGGCGATCGTGCACGCGGCGGCCGAGGAATACGGCGAGGGGCTCCCGGAAAAATGCGGGTACATCGGCAAAAGCGGCGAGTTCCTTATCGCGCCGCAGTTCGACATCGCGCACGGCTTTTCGCAGGGCCTTGCCGCCGTGGTGAGCGGCGGCGTGCGCGACGAATTCGGGTTCCTTGCCGGCGGCAAAACCGGCTACATCGACACGACCGGAGCGTTTGCGATCGCCGCGCGTTTCGAAACGGGGCTCCCGTTCACCGAAGGCCTCGCCGCGGTGCGCAGCGATAACAAATGGGGCTTTATTGACAAGGCCGGGGCTTTCGTGGTGCAACCTACGTTCGATGATGCTTCGCCATTTTCCGACGGCCTTGCGAGGGTGAGAACAGGGACGACAAGAGGGTACATTGACAAAACAGGAAAATTAGTGCTTGTAATTCAATAAAGGATAAGACAAATTGGGCGTTCCCCCATGTAAAGCCGCACCACCGTGCGGCTTTACATGGGGTCGGTCTCCTTCCGGGCTCGGCCTGTCGGCCTCGTTGCCGCCTGCCACAAGGGCCCTTCGGGCCGTAACACCCCTTCGGGTGCTTCCAAGGGTCGTCAGGCGGCACAAGGCAAGTGACACAATAATGAAGCGCGAAGCGCTATTTCCATACCTTGGGGAACGCAGTGACAATTCGCTTCAGCTCACCCTCCAGTCCACCTAACGCGCGGCAACAGAAATATCTTCTGTCAAGAACTAATTCTAGCGCCATCCGGAATTGTTATGGAACCGTGCAAGTGAATTCTTATTAGTAAGGCATATGTTGATTGTGGAATGTTCCTGATGCCACGCGCCAGGCAGGACTGGAGGTCCCGCCAAAGCGGGATGCTGCCCGGACCCGGCCGCTACCGCGGCATAGGGCCGTGGCAGCCCGAGGCCGGAGGCCGAGACCGGAAGGACGGCCGCCGCTGCGAAGCAGCGGGGCGCCCAACTCCTGAATTCTATTTTGTATTTCTCAAATACACAATGGCCCCGCCGAGAATCGTCGCGTGGGCATAGCCCTTGAGGTCGAACCCTTCGAAGGGCGTGTTGCGGGACTTGGAGAAGAAGGTGGAGGGGTCGACCTTCCATGTTGTCTTCGGGTCGATGATGGTGATGTCGGCGCGTTTGCCGGGAGAAAGTGTGCCGCCGTCGAGCCCGAGAATGCGGTTGGGCACAAGGCTCATCTTCTCCACGAGATCGGCGGGCATGAGGATGTCTTTGTCAACGAGATAGGTGAGCGCGATGCCCAGCGACGTTTCCAGGCCGATCACGCCGAAGCTGGCCGCGTCGAATTCAACGTCCTTTTCCTCGGAAACATGCGGCGCGTGGTCCGACGCGATGACGTCGATGGTGCCGTCGGCGAGCGCGGCCACGATCTCGGCGCGGTCCGCGGCGGTGCGCAGGGGCGGGTTCATCTTGCGGTTGGTGTCGTAGTCGCCGATGTCGCCGTCGCACAGCGTAAAGTAGTGCGGGCAGGTCTCGCAGGTGACGTGCACCCCGCGCTTCTTCGCCTCGCGGATGGCGCGCACGCTGCCGGCGGTTGACACGTGCGCAATATGGATGCGCGCGCCGGTGTATTCCGCGAGCATGATGTCGCGCGCGACAATAATATCCTCGGCGATGGCCGGGATGCCGCGCAGGCCCAGGCGCGTTGACACAAGGCCCTCGTTCATATGGCCGCCGGCGGAGAGGTCGCAATCCTCGCAGTGGCAGATCACCGGTATCCTGAACGATTTTGAGTAGTTGAGCGCGCTCTTCATCATGTTGGACTTGCGCACGCTCTTGCCGTCGTCGCTCACCGCGCGGGCGCCGGCGCGCACCATCTCGCCGAACGGCGACAGTTCCTCGCCGAGCAGCCCCTTGGTGATGGAGCCCACGGGAAAGATGCGGCACGGGCAGTGCTGCCCGCGCTGGACCACGTAGCGGATTTTCGATTCCTCGTCGAGCACCGGGTTGGTGTTGGGCATGCAGGCCACCGCGGTAAAGCCGCCGGCCGCCGCGGCCTGCGTGCCGGTCTCTATGGTCTCCTTGTCCTCGCGGCCGGGCTCGCGCAGGTGCACGTGCATGTCCATAAGGCCGGGCACCACCCACATGCCTTCGGCATCGATCTCCTCCTGGGGCCGGAACCCCGACGGGATCTCCTTGTTGACAAAGCGGATAACGCCGCTTTCCACGCCCACGTTGAGCTCGGCGTCGACGCGGTTTGCGGGGTCGATCACGCGGCCGTTCTTGATGAGGATGCACGCGGGGTGGGCCTCCAGCCCGGGAAGGTAGACGGCGCGGCCGTCGGGTTTCTTATGCATTCTCGCCCCCTCCGAGCAGAAAGAGCACCGCCATGCGCACCGCGACGCCGTTGGTCACCTGGTCCAAGATGACGCTTTTGTCGCTGTCGGCCACGTTGGAGGCGAGCTCGATGCCGCGGTTGATGGGGCCGGGGTGCATCACCACGATGTCGCCGGGAAGTTTGTTGAGTTTGTCAAGGTCGAGCCCGTAACGCTCGCGGTATTCGCGGATCGACGGGAACAGCCCCGCGCCCTGGCGCTCGAGCTGGAGCCGCAAAAGCATCACCACGTTCGCGCCGCTTAAGGCGGCATCCATGCTGTCGGTCACGCGCACGCCGAGCACGTCCGGGTGCTGGGGGAGGAGCGTGGGCGGACCGCAGAGCGTGACGTCCATGCCCATGGTCTTCATGCCCCAGGCGTTGCTGCGCGCCACGCGGCTGTGGAGGATGTCGCCGATGATGGCCACCTTGAGGCCGTCGAGCCGCTTCAATTTCTGCCGTATGGTCATCATGTCAAGCAGCGCCTGCGTCGGGTGTTCGTGCAGGCCGTCGCCCGCGTTGACGATGGCCGCGTCGGTGCAGCGCGTGAGGAACGCGGGCGCGCCTGCCGCGCCGTGGCGCACCACCACCATGTCGATCTTCATGGCCTCGATGTTGCGCATGGTGTCGCGCAGGGATTCCCCTTTTGCAACCGAACTGGTGGACGTTGAGAAGTTGAGCGGATTGGCGGAGAGACGCTTTTCGGCAAGCTCAAACGACATGCGGGTGCGCGTGCTGTTCTCGAAGAAGAGGTTCACGATGGTCCTGCCGCGCAGGGTGGGGACCTGGGGAATGTCGCGCTGGAGCACCTCGTAAAAGCTGTCGGCCGTGTCGAGGATCAGGGTGATGTCTTCCCGTGAAACCCCTTCGAGGCCGAGCAGGTGCTTTATGGAGAGCGGCACGCTAGTCCCCTTTTTCAAGTTCCATGAGCCACAGCGAGTCTTCGCCGTCTATTTCCTTCACCTTGAGGGCCACTTCCTGGTTCTTGCGCGTGGTGACCGTCTGGCCGACATAGTCGGCGCGGATCGGCATTTCGCGGAAGTCGCGGTCGACAAGCACGGCGAGCTGAATGGTTTTAGGCCTGCCGAAATCGTTGAGCGCCTCGAGCGCGGCCCGCACGGTTCTTCCGGTGTACAGCACGTCGTCGACAAGGACCATGTCGATGCCGTTGATGTCGAAGGGAATGTTGGTGACCTTTACCTTGGGCTGCTTGAGCGCCCTTCGGTAATCGTCGCGGTACAGGGTGATGTCGAGTACGCCGGTGGCAAGCTTGGTTTTTTCGAGCGCGTTGATCTTGGCCGCGATGCGCCGCGCAAGGTATACGCCGCGCGTCTGCATACCCACGATGCCGAGGTTGCAGGTGTCGGGATTTTTTTCGAGGATCTGGTGGGAAATGCGGGTGAGGGCCCGGTCCAAGGCAGTCGCGTCCATAAGGAGTTCGAGCTGCTTCATCGGGTATCAAAATAGTTTTGCATGAGGGAGAGAATAAAGAGTTTTCTTTGGATTTGTCGGGGGAGAGGTATCTCCCCCGGCCTCTGCCCGCCGTGCGGTCCTCGGCACTCCCCTCTCCTGGGTGGCCCCCAAGTAAGTTGATTTGCGAGAAAGATATCCCGGTTGGGGGGCACCCACGAGGTGATTGTGGTAGCAAAAATATAAGAATTTGCGGGTCATTGCGAAGCGTCGCCCGTTCATGCTTCGCACCCCTTCGGGCGCGCTTCGCGCGTGGCCTCCGCGCCTACGGTGCTCCGGCTCGCAACGCAACCGCTAAGGTATGCCGCTTCGCGGCCATGAAAACAAGAATACAGTCAAATGCGAAAGCCCCCTCTCCAATCGGAGAAGGGGCAGGGGGTGAGGTCGAAGGAAAAATCTCTTGCAACATTTTGCCGGATACATTTTTTTAGTTCAAACTCCATGAATATGTAAGCACCTCATAGAAAGGAACATTTTCCATGCCCCACCTCATCGAAAAACCAACCATCATCACCGCAGCCGGCAACAAACCCAAGAAGATTGAAGAATTCATCGGCCGGGTTAATTCGCATACGCAAAGCGTGAGCGTAGCGCGCATGAAGAGCCCGCAGGGCTGGGTTGAGCCCGGCCAGACACCGCTGTTCGATGAGTATTCCCTGGTGCTGAGGGGCTTCCTTCGCGTGGCATCGAAAAGCGGGACGTATGATATTCAGGCCGGTCAGGCCGTTATCGCTGCGGCAGGGGAATGGGTGCAATACTCGACGCCGGGCGCGGACGGCGCGGAATACATCGCGGTGTGCGTGCCTGCGTTTGCGCCGGAATCGGTGAGAAGGGACCGCTAAAAAGGGGGCGGCGGCTGACAGCGCCCCTTCTCCTTTGGAAAGAAGTTGCATCTGTCAGTCGCCGAGGGGGAATATCGAAAAATGTTGTTGATTATGTTCTTGAAATTTCCTCTTTCTGATTTCAAAGACACCAGGACTACGTTTCGGGGAAATATTTTATTTTGAAATAATAATAAAATAAAAATTGGGCGTTCCCCTCCCCCCTCGACTCCGCTCGGGGTCGGGTCGGTTCTCCTTACGGTCTCGGGCCTTGCCCTCGGGCCGCCACGGCCCTATGCCGCAGTAGCGGCGGGTCCGGGCGGCACCGCGTTCCAACGCGGCCTCCAGTCGCCCCTAACGCGCGGTATAAGAAATATCATTGGTCAAGATGATTTTTCCGCCATCCGGAATCCCGGATAATCCAACAGACATTTGATTTGCTGTCAACCGATAACTGTCAACATTCAACTCTATTTCTCGGTGCCCCCGCAGGCGAAGTTTCTTTCTTGCAAACCAACTTTCTCGGGGGCTACCCACGAGGGGGTAGCGCAGGATCGGTCGCGCAGACTCGGAATCTTGGTCTGTGAACGCGCGACCGGGCCGGAGCGAGGGGGAGACCTCCCCCCCCAATAACTATGTGTTATAGTATTGTATGGATTATCTATATTTTCTCCATGCATTATTACGCCGACCTCCACATACATTCTAAATATTCCCGCGCGACAAGCCCCGAGCTCGACCTGGAACACCTGTGGCTGTGGGCGCAGATCAAGGGAATTTCGGTGGTGGCCACTGGCGACTGCATCCACCCGGGCTGGTCCAAGGAACTGTCCGAGAAACTTTCTCCGTGTGGAAACGGCTTGTTTGAACTTAAAGAGGAATTCCGCGCGCCGCTCGCGGCGCAAGTTCCGGCTTCGTGCAACGCGGAGGTGCGGTTCATTCTTTCCAGCGAGATTTCCAGCATTTACAAACGCGACGGCAAGGTGCGGAAGGTACACAACGTTGTGTACCTTCCCGATTTCGCCTCCGCGGCGAAGCTCGCGGCGAAGCTCGGTAGCATCGGCAACATCCGCTCCGACGGAAGGCCCATCCTTGGTCTTGACTCTCGCGATTTGCTCGACATCCTGCTCTCGTGCCATCCCGACGGGTTCCTCATTCCCGCCCACGTGTGGACGCCGTGGTTCTCGGTGCTCGGGTCCAAGAGCGGGTTCGATTCGATCGACGAATGCTTCGGCGACTTGACGAAATATATCTATGCCCTGGAAACGGGCCTATCTTCGGATCCGGCCATGAACTGGCGGCTCTCCTCGCTCGACCCGTTCGTGCTCGTGTCGAATTCGGACGCGCATTCGCCGAGTAAGCTGGGACGGGAAGCAAACATCTTTGAGACGGACCTCTCGTACAGCGGCATTCTTGACGCAATGCGAAATCCCGGCGACAGGGGTCTTTCGGGAACCGTGGAATTCTTCCCCGAGGAGGGCAAGTACCACTTTGACGGCCACAGGAAATGCGAAACGCGTCTGCACCCGAGGGAAACCATAAAGAACAAGGGCCTTTGCCCGGTGTGCGGCAAGCCGGTGACCGTGGGCGTCATGGCGCGGGTGGAGCAGCTTGCCGACCGGCCCGAGGGTGGAAAGGGAAAGCGCTGGCGGCCGTATCACAGCATGATACCGCTTTCGGAAATCATCGGGGACTGTTTGGGAGTCGGGCCGGGGTCACAAAAGGCAGACACCCTGTACTGGAAACTTGTCGGAAATGCGGGCAGCGAGTTTTCCATCCTGATGGATGCTCCCCTTGACATAATCGAAAACGCAGGCGGATCGCTTCTTGCCGAGGGGATACGCCGGGTGAGGAGCGGCGAAATCTCGGTGAAGGCGGGATACGACGGCGAATACGGGATTATTAAGATTTTTTCCGACAAGGAGCGGTCGGGGAAGTAAATGGCAGGTGAATCTTTTTGGTGATGATTCCCCGCCTCAGGTGTCGTTGATGAAAAAGCAGGACTCCCGTGATAAGGAACCAGTCACCGGGTATGGCGTCAAAAAAAAAGCCCGGAAAAAGCGTGCATCCCCCGATCAGCCGCCGGGCGACGAAGGAAACAAGGAAACCCCGGCACCCGCAACACTTAACAAAGCGCAAATCGCCGCGGTAAATTACCCCGGCCTCTATCTTCTTATTATCGCCGGACCGGGTACGGGCAAGACGCATACGCTCATCAGCCGAATTGCAAAGACGGCAGTACGCTGCGTATCAGGTGGAAAGATCCTCGCGATCACGTTTACCAACAAGGCGGCCGAGGAGCTGCGCGAGCGGATCGTTGCGCAGTGCGGTGAGAATGCGCTCAACAGCATCTTTGCGGGAACGTTCCACCGGTTCTGCCTTACCCTCTTGCGCGATTATGCCGCTGAAGCCGGACTTCCCCAAAATTTCCGCATTGCATCCGACGACGAGCGGCTGGCCGCCGCTGCACGGGCATGGCCTTTTTCCACCCATAGCCAGCGCAGGGCCAAGCTTGAGGCAATCTCGAAGCACCGCGCCGGTGCGCTGTGTCCGGAAGGCGGCGATACTGCCATTTACAAGAAGGAACTGCGCAGCGCCGGCCTTCTCGATTTCGACGACCTACTCGAAGAGGCGGTGCGGCTGCTTGCGTCGAGCGCGACAGCCGCAGGCAATGTCAGGAAAATGTATCGCCATATTTTTGTGGACGAATATCAAGACATCAACGCAATTCAGCATGACCTTCTCATGCATCTTGCAAAGGACGGCGTGACGCTCACCGCCATCGGCGACCCAAACCAGGCAATCTATGGGTTCCGGGGGTCCGACGTGCGGTTCTTCGACCGGTTCGCCGATTCGTTCCCCGGTGCGGTCACCATGTTTCTTTCCGAGAACTACCGTACTGCTGCGAACATCCTGGAAGCGTGCGGACATGTTATCAGTGCGGGACAGGCGGCCTCAGTTCCGCCGCTTGCCGCCAGGCTGTTCCTCGAGGGACGGCTTATGATCCACGAGGCGGCAACCGACCGGGCCGAGGCTGAATTCGTGGTGCATCAGATAGAGCGGCTTGTGGGCGGAACCAGCATGTTCTCGCTCGACAGCGACCGCGTTGACAACAGCGATTCCGCGGACCGCACGTTCGGCGACTGCGCGGCGCTGTACCGCACCAATGCGCAGGCAGGCCCGCTTGTCGAGGCATTCGAAAGAAGCGGCATTCCGTTTCAGGTGTCGGGAGAGCTGGCACTTGGGGAGTATCCGTTTGTGAAGGATATTCTCGACGTGCTTTCGGCCGCGGACGGCGCGACGATGCCGAAGCTTCCGCCGGCGGGCTTCCGGGTCATACGAATGAGCGCATCTGCAATCAAGCGGGTTGTTGAAAACGCGGGAGCGGTTATGAAGGAATCTGGGGCGTCCGGCGCGCTTGGATGCATGAAGGATCATCCTGATTTTTATGCGTTGCTTGACAAAGATAAAAAAGCCGGAGATCTGTTCGAAAGGCTATTGCGGATTGCGAGAGTTCGGGGTGATTTTCGGTTATTCATGGATCATATCTTACTGCAGCAAAGTGAGGACGAAGGCGAATACCGCGCCGAAAAAGTGTCGCTGCTTACGCTCCACGCTTCAAAGGGGCTTGAGTTTCCCGTGGTGTTCATTGCAGGGTGTGAAAACGGGATCGTGCCTCTGATTCGGGAAGGAAAAGATCTTGATACTGCTGAGGAGCGGCGGCTGTTTTATGTGGGCATGACCCGCGCAAAGGAGCGTCTGTACCTTACGCACGCACGGAGGCGGACCATGTATGGAAAAACGCAAGAAGGCCGGCCGTCGCCTTTTCTCGCGGATATCAAGGAAGAGCTAAAGACGTATGAGAAGGCAAAGGCGATGAAAGTAAAGAAAGTTGCGGAGAGTGAGCAGACAAATCTATTTGGTAATATTTTATAAATGAATTAAAGATGTTCATGTGGGGGAAGTATCCCCCTCGCTTCGGCCCGGTCGCGCCGCTCTACAAATCAACATTCCAGAAGCGCGTCCGGTCCTCCGCTACCTCCTCGTGGGTAGCCCCCATGAAAGTTGGTTTGCAAGAAAGAAACCTCGGCTGCGGGGGCACCTAGAAATAGAGTTGAAGAGTCAAGCAGTTAAGAAGTCAAAAACCACACAAAGGAATTTTACTTCTTCGCTCGAGAATTCAGGCTGGCGCAAGATTTAATCTTGACTGAATACACTTCTGTTGCCGCGCGCCAGGCAGGACCGTAGGGCGCGCAAGAGCGCGTTGCCGGCCGACCCGGCCGACAGGCATAGGGCCATCCGGCAACGAGGCGAACAGCCGAGCCCGGAGGGAGGGCCGCCGCCGCAAAGCGGCGGGGCGCCCAAGTGTTTTTATTCCAGTAACGAATAGCGAGGGGAACGCCCATCTCTTTCATATAATTGTTTTCCCGCATATCCAATGGTCTGCCCGAACAGCGGCCTCTTGCTTTCCGGTAATTTTAATACCTTTGACACCATCTCCCTGTCGCAGTTGTGAAACCACGCCGCAAGGCCCTGCGAGGCGGCGAACAGGTACACGTTTCCCGCAACAAGGCCGGTGTCGGTGTAGTAATAGGCCTTTTGGCCTTCCGGCTCGTGCAGCCTGGGTTCGTCAAACCCGGACTTTTTGAATTTGTCAATGTCCGCAACATAGATAAGGCGTATGGCCGCGTTCGATCCCCAGGTCTTCTGGCCGTAGCCGATCGCCATGGGGCGAAAGTCGCCTTGAGCAACCGGAACAAGGCGATGGCCGGCGGGCTCGTAAAGGTAAACGCCTTTCTCCATTGCTGCGTACACCTCTATTTCCCGGGAGTTGCTTGCCGAGGCCGCGGTTCTGCCGGGAAGCCCGAAGGGGCCGGATTTGCGGTTAACGCCATCTGCCGCCCAGAGCAGGTTGGAAAGCATCTGTAAAGAAAATGCCTTTGAACTGATCTTGCGTGTTGTCCTTCTTACCTTGAGGGCAGCGTAGACCGATTTTCCGTGCCAGTCCGACGGCTTTGGCAGGGTGATGGGCAAAAACCCCACGGCCTTTGTGGTTGACTCCTTCGGTTTCATCAGCATCTCCTTTCAAATGATTCGGCATGAACGATGAGGGTTATAACAATAGGGAATCATCACAAGCCCTGTAAGGGCGTCACAAAACATTCTCAATCCGCTGCCATGTCTTCCAAAAACTTCTTAATCTCCTGCGCCAGCGTTGCCGGAATGCCCTTCACTTTCGCAATCTCCTCCACGCTCGCCTTGCGCGCGGCCGACAGCGAACCGAAATGGCGCAACAGCAGCACAACACGTTTCTTGCCCATGCCCGGCACCGACTGCAGTGCAGACACGGCCAGCCGGTGACCGCGCAGGGTACGATGATAGGCGATGGCAAACCGGTGCACCTCGTCGCGGATGCGTTCCAGGAACTTGCGCACCGGGTGCGTTGACGGAAGGCGAACCGGTTCCTTGCCATAGGGAGAATAGATGAGCTCCTCCCTTTTGGCAAGCGCAATCGCCATCGGCGGGTTTTCAAATTTCCCCATTGCTTCCATCGCAGCGTGCAGTTGACCGAGCCCGCCGTCGATAAGATAAAGGTCGGCAAACTGCCTGCTTTCTTCATCTTGGCGCGACAGTCTGCGCGTTACCGCCTCCATGAGCATGGCGAAGTCGTTCTGGCCGGTTACGGTCTTTATTTTGTACCGCCGGTATCCGGATTTGTCCGCCTCGCCTTCCACGAACCGCACCATGCCTGCGACCGCGTTGGTCTCGCCCATGTTCGATATGTCGAACGCCTCGATGACATGCGGGAACCTGGGAAGGTGGAGAATGGTCTGCAGCTCGGTAAGGTCGTCGAGCGCGTTCGGTGGAAGCTTCTGCATCAGGTACAGGCGAGCGTTTTTCACGGCCATATCGGCAAGGCCGCGCTTCGCGCCCTTCTGCGGCACCGCGACGTTCACGGCGCGGCCGAACTGTGACAGAAAAGCCTGCTCCAGAAGCGCGGGATCGATGCCCGCCTCCTGCGACACGAGCACTTCGGGCGGAGGCTGTTCTCCTGCGTCAAGGTAGAACTGCATCAGCAGCGTTTCCATGCCCGCGCCCTGCGCCTCCCACGATGCCTTGTCGAACGCGAACCTTCGCGCCGACATGAGCAGGCCCTCGCGCACGCAAAGCGCCGCGAGGCACAGCGAGCGGTCGCCTTTGAAAACGCCGAAAACGTCGCAGTCCTCGTCGAGTGCGGCAAGGTCGACCTTCTGGGCCTGCGATGCGTCGCCAATGAGGCGGATCTGGTCGCGCATGAGCGCCGCCTCCTCGAACCGCGTCGCGGCGGCGGCTGCCTCCATTCTCGCTTCAAGCTCGCGCACTACGTCCTTTCTGCGGCCCATAAGAAAGCGGACCAGCATGTCCACGTTGGCGCGGTATTCGTCCTGCGAAATCTTGGCGGCGCATGCGCCGCTGCAGCGGCCGATCCCGAAATTCACGCACGGCCGTGAAGGCTTCTTGAGCGGAAGGTCGCGGTTGCAGTCGCGTATCTGAAAAATCCGTTTTGCAAAGTGAATGAGCCTGCGCATGGCCCGTGCATCGGTGTACGGCCCGAAGTAGCGGCTACCGTCGGTTTCCACCCTGCGCACCACCAGGAGCCGCGGAAACGGCTCCTGCACGGTTATCTTGAGATAGGGGTAATGCTTGTCGTCCTTGAGGTCTATGTTGAACTTCGGCTTATGCTTGCGTATCAGGTTCGCCTCGAGGATGAGCGCCTCGGTCTCGCTGCGTGTGGCGATCCAGTCCACGTGGTCGAGCCGTGCCAGCATGAAGGGAATCTGCGGCCGGTCTTCGTGCGTGTCAAGGAAATAAGATTTGACTCGTGATTTGAGGTTTATTGCCTTGCCTATGTAAAGCAGCCCGCCGGATGCGTCTTTCATTAAATAGACACCCGGGCTTTCGGGGAAGCGGTCTAATGATTCTATAAGTTCTTTTGAGGCCATGGCTTGAAAATACAATGAGAAATGAAGCCGAAAATACAAAGAGGTATAAGGGGGGGAAGTATCCCCCTCGCTACGGCTTGGCCGCGCAGCTTCACAAAAAAGAAGTATGGAACTGCGCGGCCAGGCCTCCGCTACCCCCTCCAGGGTAGCCCCCTTGACAAAGTAGTTGCAGAACCATACACCTGTGTGGGGGCACCCACGGAGGGTGGTTGGTAGGGAAAAGCAGATGATGAATTGTGAAGTTATCTATTTCGAGAGCCAGGCGCAAGATTGTGATCTTGACGGAACAGGATTTCCTCTGCCGCGCGTTAGGGGCGACTGGAGGTCCCGCCAAAGCGGGATGCCGCCTGACCACGGCCCGCAGGGCCCTCGTGGCAGGCGGCCCGAGGCCGGAGGCCGAGACCGGAAGGAGAACCGCCCCCTATTGTAAAGGCGCAGAATTCTGCGCCTTTACAATAGGGGGAACGCCCAGCTTAATTATTAATAGAAATATTGAAATTAGAACATTAATCTCTTTTTAGCAGGAACTTTCTCCCCCGTCTTCTCCTTCGGCCCGAACATATTGGTGGAATTCTCGCTCTTCACCTTTCCCGGTCCGTGCATGTCGCACTGTTCGGGCGTCTGGCCTTCGATGAACGTCTCGTCGTAGGGCTGGGGGCAGTAGGCAGTGGCGATCTTGTGGGAAATGGGGCACACCTTCTCGGTCACGATGCTGTCCGGTTTCGCGAAATTCTCAATGGGCACCTTGCGGTGCAGGGCGATCATTGCCTTTACGTAAAGCGGCACGGCGCCGGCGGAACCGGTCACGCCGTAGCCGAGGGAGAGCCGCTCGTCCATGCCCACCCACACGCAGCACGCGATCTGCGGGGTGAAGCCCACAAACCACGCATCTGAGAAATCGTTGGACGTGCCGGTTTTTCCGGCCGAGGGCCGGGTAAAGCCCAGGCCGGGAATAGCAGCGGCGGTCCCCCGCTGGACCACGGTCCGAAGCAGGTCGCACATCATGTACGAGGTCTGGGCCGACAGGACCTGCACGGGCGCGGGATCGTGCTCCTCCAGGACGTTTCCGTTTTTGTCAATAATGCGCTCCACGAAATACGGTTCGTTGCGCATTCCCTTGTTGGGAAAAATGGCGTAGGCCGCGAGCAGCTCCATGGGCACCACCTCGCACGAACCGATGGCCAGCGACGGCACGGGCTCTATGCGCTGGCGCAGGCCCATCCTGCGCGCGTAACTCACCACGGTGTCGCCGCCCACCTGCATGAACACCTGGATGGCGACCAGGTTGAGCGAATGGTTGAGCGCGTGGCGCAGCGTCACCGGCCCCTGAAACGTGCCGTCGAAGTCCTCGGGCCGCCACTCGCCCTGCGGCGTCTGGAGGGTGATGGGCTGGTCGAGGATGACGCTCGCGGGCGTAAACCCGTGATTGATGGCCGCGGTGTACACGATGGGCTTGAAGGCGGACCCGGGCTGGCGCACCGACTGCACGGCGCGGTTGAATTTGCTTTCGAGAAAGTTGCGGCCGCCTACCAGGGTGAGGACGGCGCCGCTGCTCACGTCCATGGCGACCACCGCGGTCTGGACGATCCGCAGGCGCAGGGAATCGGGGAAGGCCTCGCACTCGGCGCGGTGGGCGGCATAGACCGAGTCGAAATGCGCGGCAAAGAAATCGCGGGAGATCTTGAGCTTCTTGAACATGCGCGTTTTGTCAAGGTAGATCCCGTTCATTTTTTTCTGGAGCCCGGCGAGGTGCGCCGTGGTCGCCGTTTCGGTGGAATCCTGGGCCCCGGGGTCGAGCGTGGTGTAGATGGTGAGGCCGCCGTTGTAGAGCATGTCGTCGCCGTATTTCTGCTCGCAGTACTGCCGCACCATCTCCACGAAATACGGGGCGCATTTCGACACGTCGGTCTGCGGCCTGGAGGGAACGTCCGCTTTGTCAACGGCGTCGGCGGCCGCCCTGTCGAGATAGTGCATCGACACCATGGCGGCAAGCACCCGCGCGCGCCGGGCTGCCGTGTTTTTCAGGTTCGCCTTGCGGTCGGGCCGGTACCGCTCGGGCAGCTGGATGAGCCCGGCGAGCACGGCGCATTCGTTGAGCGAAAGCTGCGACACGTGTTTTGAGAAGTAGCACTGGCTGGCGGCCTCTACGCCGTACACGCCCGCGCCGAGGTACACCTGGTTGAGGTAGAGCTCGAGGATTTCGCTCTTGGCGTAGTACTGCTCGATCTGCATCGCGGTCATGGCTTCGCGGATCTTGCGGACCATGGAGGTCTTGCTTGACAGGTACACGTTGCGCGCGAGCTGCTGGGTGAGCGTGGACGCGCCCTGGGCGTAGTGGCGCCTGCCGAGGTTCACGAACACGGCGCCGAGGATTCTCTTGAGGTCAACGCCCCAGTGCGTATAGAACTTGCGGTCTTCGATGGCGATCACCGCATTGACGAGGTTCTGCGGAATGTCCTTGAGCGATACCCACGAGCGCTTTTCAATGGAGAACTCGTGGATGAGGGAGCCGTCCTTTCCCAGGACTTTCGACGAGAGCGGCGGTTCGATGTTCTCGAGCTGGTCGAGCGTGGGCAGGGTCTCGTACATGCGGTAGAGGAACCACCCGGCCGCGGCGAACGCGCAGGAGCACAGGAACACCGCGGCCAGAACGACCGCGGCCACCCGTTTGCCGGCCACGGGGGGCGCCGGCGGGGGAGGGGTCTGCGGTGTGGTGAGCGGCTGGTCCATGAAGCGGTTGATCCGATTGCTTTGTTGTAAACAGACGTGTGTTCGCTGTATTATTTTTGGAGTGTGCCCCGGCCCGAAGCGCTTCCACACAGGCGGGCGCATGTAAAAATACAATGCACCCCGCACCCGGGAACAGACTTTCGCGGCCATGCCGCGGTCCTGGGCGCACCGAAAGGATCTCATGACAAAGCGCGCGTTCATCACCGGCGTTACGGGCCAGGACGGCTCGTACCTTGCGGAGCTGCTGCTTGACAAGGGGTACGAAGTCCACGGCCAGATCCGCAGGGCCAGCTACTTCAACCGGAAGCGCATCGACCACCTGTTCCGCGACTCGCGCGACAAGAACGTCAATTTCTTTCTCCACTACGGCGACATGTCCGATTCGAGCAACATGAACAGGCTCCTGGAGAAGATAAAGCCCCACGAGATTTACAACCTGGCGGCCCAGTCGCACGTGGCGGTGTCGTTCGAGGTGCCCGAGTACACGGCCGACGTCGACGCGACCGGCACCCTCCGCATCCTCGACGCAATCAAGGAGACCGGCATCCAGACCCGGTTCTACCAGGCATCGACGTCGGAGCTGTTCGGCAAGGCGCACGAGGTCCCGCAGAGCGAGACCACGCCGTTTCATCCCCGGTCGCCCTATGCGGTCGCCAAGCTGTACGCGTACTGGATCGTGGTGAACTACCGCGAGGCCTTCGGCCTCCACGCGAGCAACGGCATCCTGTTCAACCACGAGTCGCCGCGCAGGGGCGAGAATTTCTCCACGCGCAAGATCACCATGGCCGCGGCGGCCATCAAGGCAGGCAAGAAACAGTGCCTTTACATAGGCAACCTCAACGCCAAGCGCGACTGGGGCTATGCGCCCGACTACGTGGAGGCAATGTGGCGCATGCTTCAGCAGGACAAGCCGGACGATTATGTGATCGCCACGGGTGAGACGCATTCGGTGCGGGAATTCGCGGAGAAGGCGTTTAGCGCGCTGGGCATGCCCATCCGATGGTCGGGCGAGGGAGTCAACGAGACCGGCACCGATACCGCGAGCGGCAACGTGGTGATCCGCGTGGACGCGAAGTATTTCCGGCCCGCCGAAGTGGACCTGCTTGCTCGGCAATCCCGGCCAAGGCCGCGAAGAAGTCTCGGGTGGAAGCCGTCAGTCTCGTTTGACAAGCTCGTCGAGATCATGGTCAAGGCCGACTGGGACGAGGTGCGGGAGACGTAGATTGGGCCTCGTTGTGTGCAATGCGCACCCAAAGAACGCCGCGCAGAAATACAAAGGTGCGGCGTTAAAGTGGAAAACAGGCATCTTGGATTATATTTCTTTTTGATGTATTTTGATTTCTGGCGATGGAGTTCGCCTATAAACGCCTGAATTTCGGCTGATGACTCCTACTGGTAAAAAGTATCAGTAGGAGTTTTTTTTGTCCCAATGGCGATAAAACAGCCACCAAGAAAGGAATCCTTATGAAAATCACAAATGTCCATGCAAGAGAAGTATTGGATTCAAGGGGAAATCCCACTGTTGAAGCTGAGGTAACCCTTGAAAATGGCATAAAGGGCAGTGCAATTGTCCCGTCCGGTGCATCGACCGGCGAAAAGGAAGCGGTTGAGCTAAGAGACGGGGACAAAAAACGCTATCTCGGCAAAGGCACTCTTAAAGCAGTCGAAAACGCAAATACGAAAATCGCACCGGCCGTCAAAGGAATGTCCGCCCTGAATCAGAGAGAAATTGACGCTGTCATGCTTTCACTCGACGGCACTCCTAATAAATCAGTATTGGGTGCAAATGCGATCCTCGCCGTGTCTCTTGCGGTGGCTCGGGCGGCATGCAACAATCTTAATGTACCCTTGTTCAGGTACTTGGGCGGCGTGAACGCCAGCCTCCTTCCGGTTCCCTGCATGAACATCATTAACGGTGGAAAGCATGCCGATAACAACGTTGACTTTCAGGAATTCATGATCGCTCCGCACAATGCCCCCGATTTTCGCACTTCGATACGAATGGGAATCGAGACGTTTCATACGCTGAAATCTGTTCTTTCGAAAAAGGGCTATAGCACGGCGGTCGGCGACGAAGGAGGTTTTGCCCCGAATCTTAAATCCAATGAAGAGGCTGTAGAAGTTATCCTCGATGCCATCACTAAAGCAGGATATCAGCCGGGCAAAGATATTTCAATCTGCCTTGACCCGGCTGCAAGTGAAATGTGGGATAGCGGCAAATATGTGTTTTTCAAGTCTGACAAATCGTCAAAGACCTCCGAACAGATGGTCAAGCATTGGGCAAGTTGGGCAGACAAATATCCGATTGTTCTCCTCGAAGACGGCATGGCGGAAAATGACTGGGATGGCTGGAAATTGTTGACCGATGAACTCGGCGGCAAAATCGAAATTGTGGGTGATGATATTTTCTGCACAAACCCGGCCATTCTGGCGCAGGGCATTGCAAAGGGCATTGCAAATTCCATTCTCATAAAGCTGAACCAGATCGGTACGCTTACCGAGACGTTCGATACAATTGCATTGGCGGTGAAGAATAATTACAACTGTTTCGTTTCGCACCGTTCCGGCGAAACCGAAGACACGACGATAGCGGACTTGACAGTCGTAACTTGTGCAGCACCCCTAAACCGGCTCAGGCTGCCGGAGCGAGCGCACCGCCAAGTTCAATCAATTGATTCGAATCGAAGAATTCCTTGGGAAACAGGCTGTTTTTGCCGGAAAGAAATCATTCAAGAATGCGAGGTGATATGTATAAAAAAATCCTTGCTGCCTTTGACGGATCGGACGGGTCGAAGGCCGCGCTTGCCCGTGCATTTACTGTTGCTCAGGAACACAATGCCTCAATCACCATAGGATGGGTTCGTGATGACCTACCTCGTCAAGCTGTGAGAAAGGACGAATTGAGGGTGAAATCGAAGCGGTGGAGGAATATTTCAATAATCTTAAGAGCTATGCCGAAAAAGGCGCAGTTGATCATAATATGAACGTGCAATCGGTAAATCTGCGGGGAAACGCTTCTCGCGAGATAGTACAGTATGCCGAAAAAAACGGCTTTGATCTAATTGTAATTGGTCAAGTCGGCCACTCCGGCTTTATCGGCAGGGTTCTTGGACCAACGGCGGACCGAATCAGTGAAACGGCCCACTGCGATGTATTAATTGTGAGGAGGCCTGACCGGAAATAACGTTTTAAGAATATTAATTGTTCGTAGGTGATGGAGTTCCACCTTAAACCGCTATTCTTCTTCTCTCAAGATGTGGCTGATGACTCCTATGGTTTGCTTCATTTTCTCATAGGAGGCTGTCATGCACGCGGATTTAAATCCTTTATTCACAGGTCTGATTATCTTTGTCGCAAGCATAATCTCATTGCGTCTCGGTATTTCAGTAGCGATTGTCGAAATTCTTCTTGGTTCTATTGCCGGTAATTTCGGCCTGCATACGGCAGAATGGATGCAGTACCTGGCAGGATTCGGCGGTATTATTCTCACGTTTCTTGCCGGAACCGAAATCGACACGAAAATGATGAAGGAGAACCTGAAAAGCAGTCTGCTGATCGGCGGTTTTTCATTTTTGCTACCGTTTATTGTAGTGGCAGTCGTTGCGTTGTTTGCGCTGCACTGGGGTATTCAAGCTGCACTTGTTGCGGGAATAGCCTTATCAACGACGTCCCTAGCTGTCATTTATTCCGTCCTTGTGGAAAGCGGTCTGTCGGATACTCGCATAGGTAAGCTTCTAATGTCGTCAACGTTCATCACGGACATGGGTACGGCTTTGACGCTAAGTGTTATTTTTGTAAAGCCGACATGGTTCACGCTTCTATTTTATGTCGTTTCTATTGCAGTGATAATCGTTGCGTCCCTGTTTTCTCATTACCTTTTTAGCCATTCGGTATTCAAGAATAAGGTGGTTGAATCCGAGATCAAGTACATTTTCGTGCTTTTATTGACCCTTATTTATTTCGCCAACCTCGGTGAAGGACATGCAGTGCTTCCCGCTTTTGTGCTTGGCCTATTCATGTCCAAGTATTTCGGAAAGGAATCGGAACACCATTTGGTTATACAACGTCTCCGCACAGTGGCCTATGCCATTATAACCCCGGTTTTCTTCATCGTTGGCGGCCTTAGGATTTCTTACCCTTTGATTGTCGCAAGCCTTGGCCTGTTTTTATTGTTTTTCTTCCTCAAAATAATCGCCAAATTTGCCGGGGTCTATTTTCTTGCAAAGAAATACATTCCTCAGGGTAGTATGTATACGACGCTGCTCATGAGCACCGGCTTGACCTTTGGAACTATTTCAAGCCTTTTCGGCTTACAATCGGGAATTATCAACCAATCTCAATATTCTATTTTAGTTGGTGTCGTTGTGGCAAGCGCGGTCATTCCGACTTTTGTCGCCCAGAAATGGTTCATGCCGGTTGAGGATCACAGCCCCCGCTCCGGGGCGAACCGTTCTTAGCCCTGATCTCACTTCCGCGCGATTTCTCCAAACTCGGTTTGCATTCCATTGCGCAAATAGTGCGAAAATCAATGGAAATATTTCCCTTATTGTGCTATTATGTATAATGGTAGACCTTGGCCCTGGATGGTTTCGCCAAAACCAGCCTGTTCGCCAAAAATTTTGCAGTGCATCGCAACCCCGGCGGAAGCCCGATGGATTCTGAAAACAATCAGGAAAAGGCCCGGCCAACCCAGCAGGATGGCGGCTCGTTTTCCTACAAGCGGGTGCCTCATGTGATGATCCTGCCCGATGGCTCCAAGCCCGTTGAGCTCGGTTCCGGAACGGTCACCGCGCTTTTGGGCGTGGGCGGCATGGCGAACGTGTATGAGATCTGGAACAATCATCTCGAAATGAAGCGCGCGGTCAAACTTCTCCATCCGAATTATTCGAAGGATTCAAAGGAGCGGTTTGAAACGGAAATAAAGATAACCGCCAAGCTCGACCATCCGAACATCGTCGAAATCCACGCCGTGGGCGAATGGAACGGCCTGCCGTTCATCGAAATGGAAAAAATCCAGGGCGTCACCCTGGAAAAGCTGGTGTCGGACCGCGGCGGGTTGCCCTTTGACGTATGCACCTCCATCGGTATTCTTATCTGCCGCGCGCTGCGCTACGCTCACAGCCACGAGTATGCGCTGTACGGGGAAACGTATCACGGCATCATCCACCGCGACCTCAAGCCCAACAACATCATGGTGGCCGACGACGGCACCGTCAAGCTCATGGACTTCGGCATCGCGCGGCCCATCGACGCATCCATTCACACCACCGACAATTCCTCGGTGCTCGGCAGCATGCAGTATCTCTCTCCGGAGACGCTCGAAGGAAAGACCGCGGACGTGCGCACCGACATCTATTCCCTCGGCGCCATATTGTACGAGCTGGTGACCGGGACCAAGGCATTCGCCGAAGACAACATCTCCAAATTGATGCTGTCCAAGGTGAAGAACGAGTTTAAGCCGCTTGATTCGTTCAAGATCAAAATCCCGGCGAGGCTCAGGCGCGTCATCCAGCAGTGCCTCAGCCGGGAGCGCGAGCGCCGGCCGCAGGACGCGGCGGTCCTGCTCGCCGAGCTCACCAGGGTGCACAAAAGCCTCACTGCGCTGTCGCCGGAAGCGGTCATGCAGTCCTTTACGGGATCGGAAAACGGCGGCAGGACCGAAGTGGGGTACCGGCGGCGGCTGCCCTTGCGCGCCATTGCCGGCGTGCTGACCGCGGCCGCCGTGATTGCGGCCGTTACGGCCGCAGGCTATCTTGCCTACCAGCACCGGTTGGCGCAGCGGCAGGCGGCCCAATCGGCCGCGCGTCAGGTTCCGAAGGCTGTACCGGCCCCGCATAGCGAGCCCACCGCGGCCGGCGTGCGTGAAAAGCTCATGTCCGCGCCGAAGCCCTCCCATAAACCCGTGATAGCGTTCGCCGCGCCGGCCGAAAAGACGGCGTCGCAGCCGCTGCCGACGGTCTCGCCCCTGGACGAACTCAAGGCACAGTACGGCACAACGGACCTGTTGGAGCTTTTTGTCAAGCAAGTCAAACTCGGGAAATACGAGCAGGCCTCCACCGTGTACGGGGCAATGACCGCCGAGCAGCAGCAGTCGAAGTCCGCGGTGCTGTGCCGCATCCTTGTGCTCGAGGCGCTGGGCGACACCAAATCCCTGGACAACGTCCTGCAGTCGTCAACGCTTGACGACGGGGAATTTTACCTGGCCCAGGCGAAGTATCACTTCAGGACGGGCAATCTCGAAAAGTGCCTATACTTTCTGGACGCAAGTCTTAAATCGCACTGCGAGATCGTCAATCCGGTCGTCCTCCGCCAGGACGTCCTGTACTACCGTGCGCTCAGCTATTCCAGGGAATTCGACGATCATCCGGGCCAGGCGACCATGAAGAACGCCTTTGACGCGTGGTTCGAGGTCAAGCTGCTCTTCCGCTCGACGCCCGAAAACAACCATTATCAGAAGGCGGTTTCCGAAATGCAAAGGATCGCGGACAGGGCAAAGGACGTGCGGGGGTAGCCATGACGCATTCCGGCCGCAATCTCCCGCTGTGGGCCGCCGCGCTCCTGTGCGGCCTTATTACCCGTGCCTCGTTCGGCGGCTTTGCGACGCTCGTGGGCGACCTTCCCAGAACGGTTGCGGCCGAGAAGGGCCCGTACCTTGTCACGTCGGATGTTTTTGTGCCGGCGGGAAAAACGGTGTCGGTCGAGGCAGGGACGGTCTTTCTTTTCAGGAATTTCACGGGACTGCACGTGCAGGGCATGCTCGTTGCGAAGGGCACCGCCGCCCGCCCCGTGGTGTTTACTTCCGAGAACGACAAACGCTTCAACCCCGGGGCGGCCCTGCTTCCCAACCCCTACGACTGGAACGGCATCTTTGTCCACGACGACGCCATCGGGACCGACCTGCAGCACGTGGAAGTGGCGTATTCGGTCTACGGCATCAACTCGCTCACCAAATTCGTCCGGATTCTGGAGGGCGTGTTCAGGGAAAACGGACGGGCCAGCCTCACCATCGAGGGCCAGACGCAGAACGTCGGCGCTGAGCCGTACTCGTATTCGCTTTCCGTAAAGAACGCGTCCGTCGACGGCGTGCCGGTGAAGATCCTTACGGACCCGGACGCGCCCAAGCGGAACGCAATTCGCTATACGGGGCTGTCGCTGCTGGTGGTGGGCGCCGTGGTCGGCGCGGTGTTCACCGAGCAGTGGGACGCGTCGAAGCAGCGCATGACCCAGGTGACGGGCGACCTGTATAATCCGAACGGGGACGCCGATTTCAAAGCGGCGCAGAGCGGCCGGAACAGCAATGCGGGGTTCATGACGGCGGGCTATATCGTAGGACTGGCGGGCGCGTGCGGTTTCACGTATTCCTTCTTCTTCTAAGGTGCCGATGAACATTCACTTCCGATTCCGGGTGCGCTGGGCATGGGTCGCGGCATTTGCGCTGGTGTCGTGCTCGAACGATTACAACCCGTTTACCGACCTTTCAAAGGCGCGCGCAGTGGTGACGCACAAGTCGTTTAACGACGTCGACACGCTCAATATCTTTACAACCGAGACCCTTGTGGTGAGGGTGGCCAACTGCGAGCTTGTCGACTCGTTCTCGATTACGGCCCCTTCGAACCGCCGCCTTGCGGATACGTTTACGGTACGAAAGCATCAGCCGCTTGAGTCCGGGCCGTACACATACCTCCTTTCGCTCACCGACACCGGCTGGAAAACGATTACGGTCACCACCTACCGCAACAACGGCGATCGGGTTCCGCAGGAGTTTTTCCTGTACCTGCGGTCACCGCTTGGCCAGCCCCCCCTGAGCGGCGCGTTCGGCGACAGCGTGGCGCTTTCGACCACGCCCGTCGGCGACACGGATGTGGCCTATCACTGGGGTTTCGGCGGCGGTTTCGTTGTCTCGTCGTCGAAGCCGAAGACGGTCGCATCAGTAAAGATGAGTTCGCTGTCCAACGCCGGCAGCCTGTGGGTGTCCGATCCGTCGGGCGCGCACCCCTCGCCCGCGGTCCCCTTCACCTATGCCCTTAAGGACACCACCGGCCCCATTATCAAGTGCGTCAGCGCCGGCTACGTCGGCAAGGACACCATTGTCACCGGCGACACGACGTTCTACTTTAAGGTTCAGATCTGGGACCCGGCGCAGACGGGCGCGGTGCAAAGCGCATCTGTCAACGGACGGAGTTTCGACATCGACGACGATCCTTTTTACATTTGCGTCCTCACGCGCTTGGACACGAACGTTCGCCTGTTCCCGGTGACGGTTTCGGCCGTCAACAACCCGCAGTTCCTGGTCTCTTCCACCAAGACATTCTGGTTCCAGTTCAGCAGCACCATGGCGCACGGCGGGGGCGTGCTGTTCTCGGTGACCGATCCGAGCACCGACACCTCGGTGACCTCGTCGCGCAGCAAGGTGATTTTCGGACACATTGAGGACTATGTGCACGATTCGATTCTTGTTATTGTGAAGCTGTGGGAGAACAACGCGAAGAATAGCCTGGCCGACACCGTGCGCGGCAAGGGCAAGGCGGATTGGAGCTTCAGTCTTCCCCTTGCAATCGGGTCGAACATGGTGCGGCTTGCGGCCTACTGCCGCGAACGGCGATTCAATCGCCGGAAAATCGCTCCTGATCGTCTGCGACACCGCCCTGAAAGACAGCACGCCGCCGGTGATCGTCGATATCACGGTGAACGGCGCGCCCGTTGCAAACAAATTTGTCACCGACTCCACGGCCGTGCTCCGGATCATCGCCTTCGACGAAGGGTCGGGCATAGACTCCCTTCTTGTCAACAAGCGGCCGCTTGCCCAGAGCGCCCAGGGCAACGGGTTCATCTGGTTCGACACCGTAAGCGTGGCGCACCGCCCGGACGGCAGCGCCTTCGCCATCATTGCGGTTGACAATGCGCTCAACCGCGACACGGTCTCGATCGTCCTGTGCCAGAACAGGCCGCCGCAGATTCTGCGCGCCCCGCCCGTGAGCGACACCATTCCCCTTGGCAGCCGTCTTGTTGATACGATTGTCTGGACCGATCCGGACAACGATCCTGTCAAGGCGCAGAAGGCCAAGGGTCCCGACAGCATGAACGCGGTTGCGTTCGGCCAGCTGCTCCAGCTGTCCTGGACGCCGCAGCTCCCCTCGGACACCGGGCTCAAGAAGGTAATGATCAATCTGTCGGACGGATACCAGACCACCACGGATTCGTTCCAGGTGTTCGTGACAGCGGCAGGCAGCCTTCCGCCCGCCGTGCAGATTGACACTGCGGGAATGGCGGTCCCGGCCTATCTTGAAGCGAACAGCGACAGCCTTGTACTGAATGTCAAGATCCGCAACGATTCGGGCAACGCGCCGCTTTCCTTCGCCGCGACGCTCAACGGCGCCGCGCTTCCCATGGCGGGCCCGCTGTGTGTATGGCATCCGGGCCTCGGCGACACAGGAAAGCAGACGATCGGCGTGACCGTCACGGACGTGAACCACCGGAGCGTGTCGGCCCTGTTCCCCGTCACCGTGGTGCCGCCCAACCGGCCGTGCACGCTCGCCGTGAACTATTCGATCCCGGTGACGTCCGACGGCGAGCTCAACATGTACGGCCAGACGACCGCGGACACGCTTTTCTTTTCCATCTTGGACCCCGATCTTCCCGCGGTGGAGCGGCACGTCGTCACCGTGAAGTGGCCGTCGGGCCAGACCCAATTCGCCGCTGACTCAACCGGGCTGTTCAAGGTCATTCTGCCGCCGACGCCTCCGAACGGCCGGTCCAAGGACACCCTGCTCGTATCGGTGACCGACCGCGCCGGCCATGCGGACTCGCTCAGGTTCTTCATCACCTACGGTGCGCCCGGGCCCCGAGCCCTTTACCGGCAAGATTTACATAAGCACCCTGAGCAGCGGCGCCGCCATCACCGGCACCCTGTACGGATTTCCCCTGCTGGTCCGTCTCGACACAACGATCTTTACAAGAGCGAATTTCGCCCAGGCCGCGCCGAACGGACGCGACGTGCGGTTTAAAAATTCCACTGGAACGCCGCTGCCGTACCAGATAGAGCGCTGGGACAACACCGCGTGCCTCGCCGAGGTATGGGTCAAGGTGGACGCAATCATCCCGTCCAGCGATTCGCAGTACATCGTGATGACCTGGGGCAGCGGTTCCGCAATCGACAGCTCGAACGGTACTGCCGTGTTCGACGCGGCGTCCGGATACGTGGGCGTATGGCACATGAACGACGGATCGCCGACGACGAACGTCAATTCCGTGCAGGCGCAGTTCAATACGTCCCCGTTGGGCGGAATGGGCGGCGACATAAATCCCACCATAAGTTACGGTTCCGGGATCGTTGCAGGAGCAGACAGCCTGGCAAACGGGAGGTACTTGAGCGCAGGGCTTTTGCCCACGATGCAGACTGTTTCGATGAGCGCATGGGTCAATCCCACGGTAAAGACGCCGTGGATAAAAATTATCTGCAAGCCATGGACAAACTTTGGAGGCCCCTACCAGATTTTTTCTCTGGAGGTCACCGGCCCAAAAGATTCGGCGATCCAGTTCCACGTGGGTCTTAACTCGGAGTTTTCGAAATACGCCGTGAGCACGGATTCTCTTAAAAACAAAGAGTGGACGCACCTCGCGGGAACCTATGACGGAGCAACCATGCGCCTGTACGTCAACGGCGCGGAGGCCGGCTCCTATTCGTGGACAATGGGCCCCATACCCCCGATGCCCACCAACCAGATGCCCTGGACTATAGGCGGATGGGGCGGGAACAATGGGGAAATTCTCAATGGCAAGATTGACGAACCGAGAATATACAGCGGCGTGTGGTCGCCGGATTATATCAAGTTTTCGTATGAGAACCAGAGGCTGGGGAGTGCGGTGCTGAGATTTAGATAAAGATATAATAAAAGATTTTCATGTGGAGGAAGGCTCCCCCTCGCTACGGCCCGGTCGCACAACTTTGCAAAACAGAATGCTGGAATTGCGCGACCGGTCCTGCGCTACCCCCTCTAGGGTGGCCCCCTTGACAAAGTAGCTGCTAGACCGAACAGTGTTGCGGGGGCACCCACGGAGAATAGTTGAAACGTTGAAGCGTTGAATAGTTGAAAAGTTAATACCCGAAAACTGGACAAAGAAAAACAAGTGTCATTGCGAGCGAAGCGAAGCAATCTACAGGTGAACTGAGTCTATTATATGAACTTACATAAGAGAAAACCGGTCTGTTCCGTGACGTGGGCGGTTCTTGTTTTGTCCGCATTGTTTCTGAGCTGTGATCTTCAGGGCCTCTGGTTCGGCAGCAACCCTTCAGACGGGCCACCAATCAATATGTTGAGCAAAGGTGATTCATTAGCCGTACGGGCCATACTTGATGAGAATGGGTTAGATACGGTGAAGGTGAGAGATGTTATTGTTTTGGCCAATTCCGAGGTTGCTGAAATCAATCTAAAGTCACGATCATTAGTTAAGTTTGTATTTTCAAAGTACTTGAATAGTTTATCTATCCCAACTCTAGAGTTACAGAATAACAATATCGATTCTCTAATTTTTACGGATACTATTTTCTATGCGGGTACCATACGTCTTGACTCTAACAAGCTGCAAAGAATTCCGGATGAAATTGGCAAATTGAAAAGCGCTATTGGGCTGCTTTTCGATGCCAATTATATTTCCAGTATTTCACCAAACATTATGGAATGTAGTGTTGCTTATATAAACGTCAATTTCAATTTGCTTTGCAATATCCCCGATTCCATTTCTCAATGGATAACAAAAACTTGTCGAGACAGTACGTGGCGAACTACGCAGACATGTCCGTAAATGTCAAGTTCTGCAATTCCGCAGTTTGGCGCAAGAAGAATAAATTGCCCTAATAGATTCCCTCTGCCGCGCGTTAGGTGGACCGGAGGGTGAGCTAGAGCGAATTACCGCCTGACCACGGCCCGCAGGGCCCTCGTGGCAGGCGGTAACGAGGCGAGTAGCCGAGCCCGAAGGGAGACCGGCCCGAGCGCAGCGAGGGAAACGCCCAGCTCTTTATTTATTTTTAGGCCCGAGACCGGAAGGAAGTAACCCGTCCAACAGGAAGGACGGAAATATTGCCCGACCCCGCGAAGCGGGGGAACGCCCAAGGTTTTTATTTACTACATGTGAAGCTACTCCGGTATTTCCCCCGCCCTCTTTTTCAATTCTGCTATCAAGTTCAACGCATCAAGCGGCGTCAGCTGATTCAAATCCAAGTCTAAAAGCTGCTGTATGATTTCCCCCTTCATTGCGTCGATCATATTAAGCTGCACGCCGACATCGAAACGTTCTGCTTCCTGCTGCGCGCTTTTCTTGGCCTCCCGGTGTCGGGCGAGAATGGGCTTGTGGTCGGGCGAGAACTCCATGTTCTCAAGGTTCGCCAGAATCTCCTTTGCGCGGATGATCACCGCCTTGGGCACGCCGGCGAGCCGCGCGACCTGGATGCCGTAGGAATGGTCGCAGCTTCCAAGGTCGATCTTGCGCAGAAAGATTATCTTGTCGTTCCATTCCTTCACCTTGATGTGCAGGTTCTTGATTCGCGGGAACAGAAGGGCCAGCTCGGTGAGCTCGTGGTAATGCGTGGCAAAAAACGTGCGCGGCCTTCTGCCCTGCGCCTCGTGCAGGTACTCGGCGACCGCCCAGGCGATTGAGATGCCGTCGAACGTGGAGGTTCCGCGGCCCACCTCGTCGAGCAGCACGAGGCTTTTGTCGGTGGCGTTGTTGAGGATGTTGGCCACCTCGATCATTTCCACCAGGAAGGTGCTTTGTCCCCGCGCGAGCCGGTCGGACGCGCCCACGCGCGTGTAGAATCTGTCAACAACGCCGATCTGCGCCGAGGAAGCGGGCACGAACGAACCCATCTGCGCCATGAGCGCGATAAGCGCGTTCTGCCGCAAATAGGTTGATTTTCCCGCCATGTTGGGGCCGGTGATGAGCAATATCTGCGAGTCGGCCGCGCGGCAGTCGGTGTCGTTCGGAACGAACTGGTCGCCGGCCGAAAGCATGCGCTCCACCACCGGGTGCCGGCCCTCTCGTATCGCAAGATCGGCCGATTCCGCGAGCACGGGCCGGCAGTAGCCGTATTCCGTTGCGGCCTTTGCAAGCGACAGGTACACGTCGAGCAGGGCGATTGAGCGCGCCGCCTTCTGGATCGCGGCGCACTGCGCCTGCGATGCGGGAGCGCAGCGCCACGAACAGATCGTATTCCAGCGCCGCGCATTTTTCGTCGGCGCCCAGGATCTTGGCCTCCATGTCCTTGAGCTCGGGCGTGATGAACCGTTCCCCGTTGACAAGCGTCTGCTTGCGGATGTAATTCTCCGGCACCGAGCCGAGGTTCGCCTTCGACACCTCGATGTAATAGCCGAACACGCGGTTGTATCCCACGCGCAGCGACGAAATGCCGGTGCGGGCTGCTCTCGGATTCCTGGAGCGAGGCGATCCACTTCTTGCCGTTTACGGTTGCGCTTCTCACTTCGTCAAGTTCGGCCGACACGCCGGTCTTGATGATTCCGCCCTCCCTTATCGACAGCGGCGGGCTCTCCACGATGGTCTTAAGCACCGATTCCACGAGCGGTTCGAACCCTTCGAGAGACATTCGCGCTTCGGCCAGCGATGTGCTCGGCGCGGCGGAAAGGAGCTTGACTATCCGGGGAAACACCGCCAGCGACTTTGCGAGCGCGGAAACGTCGCGGGCATTGGCGCGCTCGTACGCGACCCTGCCGATCAGGCGCTCGATGTCGGCGATCTGCCTGAGGAACAGTTCCGCCTCGCCCTTGACAAACACGTCGGCCTTGAACCAGGCCACGCTGTCGAGCCGCTCGGCAATCGCCCCGATGTCCCGCAGCGGGTGGGTGATCCATGTGCGCAACAGCCGCGCGCCCATGGCGGTGCTCGTCTTGTCGAGCACCCACAGGAGCGTGCCGTCCTCGTCGTCGGCGTGCATGGGGCGGAGCAGCTCGAGGTTGCGTATCGTTGACGGGTCGAGGTCGGCAAACGACGACAGCGCGCGCGGAGAAAGCGCCACGATGTGGCGCAGATCGTTCTTTTTCTGGTCTTTAAGATAGGAAAGCAGTCCCCCGGCCGCGCACGCTGCCGCATCCAAGGTTGCAAAACCCGAAGCCCGACAGCGTGGCGACCCCGAAATGGCCGCACAGATACTTGTCGGCTATGTCATGCTCGAATTTCCAGGCATCGTAGCGCGACACGAGCGCCTGCGGCAGCGCATTCTTTACATCCGCGCAAAGCGGGTTGTCCTCCTCGCCGGCGAGCAGGACCTCGGCGGGATCGATGCGGACAAGCTCTTCGCCGAGCATGTCCTTCGGAATTTCCTCGGCCTCAAAGAGCCCTGTTGACAGATCGCAAATGGCGATCCCCAGGGCGTCGGCCGCGGCGACCACGGCCACGATAAAGTTGTTGCTCTTTTCTTCGATAAAGTTGTCTTCGGTCGCCGTACCGGCCGTGATGATCTCCACGATGTCGCGCTTCACCACGCCCTTGGCGTTCTTGGGGTCTTCGGTCTGCTCGCAGATGGCGATCTTGTATCCGGCCTTGACCAGCCGGTTTGCGTACCGGTCGATGGCGTGATGCGGAAATCCGGCCAGCGGCACGTCCTCGGCGCCGCCGTGGTTGCGCGCGGTGAGGGTGAGCCCGAGCACCTTTGACGCGATCTTCGCATCCTCGTTGAACATCTCGTAGAAATCGCCCATCCGGTACAGCAGCACGGTGTCCGGGTTCTGTGCCTTGATGGCGTTGTACTGGCGCATGAGCGGGGTGAGCGAATCGGAAGGGGACTGGAATTCGAGGGACGTCATGACGGTTGGGGCGGCTGAGGCGCGTCCTGCGGCGCGTCCTGCGGCAATTCGCTTTGGTCAAGCGCCACCGTTTCTTCGGGCGCGGCGGGCGCCTGTGGCACATCCGCGGCCGCGGTCTTTTCCGCCTCCATGAACGTGAGTTCCGTTTCGGTAAGGTCGCCGAGTTTCTCCTTTGCCATGGCCTCGAATTCCTCGATCCTCGGCAGGTCGGCGATCTTGTTGATGCCGAAGTAGGCGAGAAATTCCTTGGTGGTCGCATAGAGCAACGGACGCCCGGCCTTGTCGCTGCGGCCCGAAATGGTCACGAGCCGTTTCTCGAGCAGCGTCTTCATGGCGCCGTCGGACATCACGCCGCGTATGGATTCGATTTCGGCCTTGGTGATGGGCTGCTTGTACGAGATGATCGCGAGGCATTCGAGCGACTGGATGGAAAGCTTGCGCGCGGCCTTCTCCTTGAAGAGCTGCACCACCCAGGGATAATAGTACGAAACCGTGCGGAACTGGTACCCGCCGCCGATCTCCACGACCTCGAACGGGTGGCGCTCTTTGGCGAGATGCTCGTTTATTTTGTCAACCATCTGCCGGATCTTGCGGCCGTCCGGAATGCCGGGCACAATGGCCTTTATCCTGTCGGTGGTGAGGATTTCGTCGGAGGCGAAGAGCAGCGCCTCGAGCACGCGAAGGGGATTGTCGGGCGAATTGTTTTCCGGAACGGCAACCTCGGCCCTGCTTTCTTCCTCCATGGCCGCGGCATTGTCGGCCGCCTGCTCGTCGGTGATTTCGAGGGCCACGGTTTCCGGGGCGGCTTGCAAAGCTTCGTCGCCTGCGGGCTGGTTCGGTTGATTGCCGGAGTCGTTGTTTGCCGTGTCGTTTTCTGCCATGGAGGTAATATAAATCATAACATTGATTTCTTGAATACTCGCATTTCTATAATCATTGCAAGAGAATAAATTGGGCGTTCCCCTCGCTGCGCTCGGGTCGGTCTCCCTCCGGGCTCGGCTAATCGCCTCGTTGCCGGACCGCCCCGATGGCCTGCGGCCGGGGCACCCCTTCGGGTGCTTCCAAGGGTCGTCGGCCGGCACAAGGCAAGCGACATAATAACAAAGCGCGAAGCGCTATTACCGTACCTTGGGGAACGAAGTGACAATTCGCTTCAGCTCACCCTCCGGTCCTGCCTGGCGCGCGGCAGGAGCAATTTCTTTTTGTCAATTTGTAATTCTTGCGCCAGGTTGAATGCTCATGATACAACGAGAAAAAGTCCTAATTAGTCAAGCATGTGATGATTGTGCAGGATTCCCGCTGCCACGCGCCAGGGGCGACTGGAGGTCCCGCTAGAGCGGGATGCTGCCCGGACCCGGCCCTGTGGGCCATTGGGCCGTGGCAGCCCGAGGCCGTGGCCGAGACCGGAAGGAGAACCGGTGCCGAAGGCAGGCGCCCAGTTCCTTGACTGGGTTTTGAGACAGGCTATTCTTCTCCCCCGACTCTTTGTAATGGATTTTATTATACCGAAAAATCTCTCAGCGGAATCACTCCCGGCAGCTTGTCACGCGGGAACGTAAACAATTCCGTGGGGACCCAGCGGATGGTGAGGTTGCGGACCTTGACGGTTGCGAGCGCCTCGATCAGGTGCGAGTACCACGGCTGGTCGGTGGCGATGAGCAGGAGGTCGACGTGCTGCCGGGACAGCACGTCCTTGATGTTCTCGATATGGCCGAGCACCGGGTATCCCATGAATTCGCCGGGGGAGCCGTTTACCGACGGCCACAGGATCCCCTGGAGGTTCGCCGAGGGGTCGTTTTCGACATTTCGAATGAGCGTGGCGGCGACATCGTCGGAACCGAGGATCACCACGCTGCCGGTGCTGAACGCCACGCGCCTGAACCGGGTGAGGAGACGCGGCAGCGCTTCGCGCCAGGCAACCAGGGTGAAGGTTATGAAGACGGTCGACACCCCGAACGCGATGCGCGACAGGGCCATTGATTTCACGAAGAACACGACCGCCAGGAAAACCACCGAGGCCGTCATGCCCGATACGATCGCGTTGACCGCCGAGTACCGTTCCTTTGAATACACGCCCCGGTATGCGAAATTGCTCACGAAACTGAGCGACAGAAGGACATGCATGAGCAGCAGCATCCCCACGCTTCCCCCGGCATAGGGGCTCACCATTGACAGAAAAGAAAACCACAGGGTTATGCCGCTCCAGAGCAGGACGTTGATGACAAATACGTCGATGTAGACCGCGGTGGAGGTTTTGAGGATGCTGCCCACGAAATTCGCGCCGGCCTGGAACAGGATGCCCACCATGATGAGCCATCCCGGGAAAAACGACGCGCGGGTGTGCTTGTACTTCCGGGAAAAGAGAATCATTGCCTCGTAGAACGCCCTGCGCGATTTCCACATCCGTTTCGCGGCGCTCCTGCCCTTGAAGTGGATGATCGTGGTCGCCGGATTGTACCACACCGAATATCCCCTGTCCTTGATGCGGCAGCACAGGTCGAGGTCTTCACCGTACATGAAGAACGTCTCGTCGAAACCGCCGATGTCGTGGAAAAGCCTTGACAAAACGAACATGAACGACCCCGACACCGCGTCCACTTCGGAAAGTGCGCCGGGGTCGAGGTAAGGTAAGGTTGTATCTGCCGAAGCGGCGGCTGTTGGGGAAGAGCCTGCTCAGGCCCGCGAGCCGGTAAAACGCGACCAGCGGCGAGGGAAAACTCCGCCTGCATCCAGCCTGCAGCGTTCCGTCGGCGTTGAGGATCTTGGGCCCCATGATGCCGGCGCCCGGATGAGAGCTCGAAGAAATCCACGCATGTCTGCAGGGTGTTTTTCGAAACGAGCGTGTCCGGGTTGAGAAACAGGAGATAGGTCGCCGCGGCCGCTTTTCGCGCCGACGTTGCATGCCTTCCCGAATCCGATGTTGTTCTTGAGTCCCACCCAGGTCACTTCGGGGAACTCCGCCGTAATGAGGCTCCGGGAATCGTCGTGCGACGCGTTGTCCACCACGATCACCTCGGAGCGGTTGTACAGGTCCGCTTCCCGGAGCGAGAGCAGGGTGCGCTTGAGGTAGTCGGCCACCTTGAAATTGACAATCACGATTGAAATGAGGGTGTTGGGGGCGGCCACCGGTTACATCCTGTTGAAGGCCGACAGCAGGCGGAGTTTCCAGATAAGAACGAGTGCCTCGCGGACGATCTTGGTTGACATCTTGGACGCGCCGCGCTTCCGGTCGGTAAACACAATGGGGATTTCGGCGATCCTGAATTTGTTCCTCCACACGAGGTAATTCACTTCCACCTGGAACGAATAACCCGACGAGTCGATTTTATCAAGCCGTATGGTTTCGAGCACCTTCCGGCGGAAGCACTTGAACCCGGCGGTGCAGTCGAGCACCGGCACGCCCGTCACGATCCGCGCAAAAAGGTTCCCGAAATAGCTGAGGAGCAGCCTGCTCATGGGCCAGTTCACCACGTTGACGCCCCGGATGTAGCGGGAGCCGATAACGAGATCGTTGTCGCGGATCGCGGTCAGGAAATCGGGAAGGTACTTCGGGTCGTGCGAAAAATCGGCGTCCATTTCGAACACGAATTCGTACGATCGCTCAAGCGCCCAGGCGAATCCGGCGACGTAGGCCTTTCCCAGGCCCTCCTTTGCGGGCCTGTCGAGCACGAACAACCCCGGATACTTGACCGCAAGCTCCTTGACGAAAGGAGACGTTTTATCGGGTGAATTGTCGTCCACCACGAGGATGTGAACATCGGGGAGCAGGGACCGTATCTCAGGTATAATAAGCCCGATGTTCTCGCGCTCATTGTACGTGGGGATGATGACCAGCACGTTTTCGTACGACATAGCGTCCTTGCGCCAAAGGGATGCCCTTGCCCGTGCTGTCAAAATAACACACGAAGGCGCCGCGGGCAAGCAGGGCTTTGTTGCCGCGGCCGATTGTAATCAGGTAGATTTGATTTCAGTTCCCGCCTTTTTCAGGCACGAAAGAACGGCATGCCCTCAAGAATCCTTCTCATCAGCGTAAATCGCTGCACCACGCCGTACCCGGTGTTTCCGCTGGGGCTCGCGCATATCGCGGCATCCCTCAAGGGCGCGGGACATACCGTGGCAATCGCGGACTGCGCCGAGAACCCAGGCGGGGTGGAGGAGAAGATCCGGACGTTCTTTCCGGACTACGTAGGACTTTCCCTCCGCAACATCGACGATATCCGGCTGCAGGATCCTCATTTCTACGCGGGCGATCTTCAGGTTCTGGCCAAGAAAATCCGCCTGCTCACCAGCGTGCCCCTCATTGTCGGCGGGAGCGGCTTTTCACTGTTTCCGGAACGCCTTCTTGCGGATTCCGGCGCCGATTTCGGCATCAGGGGCGAAGCCGAGGAGGCCGTGACGCGGCTTGTCGACGCGCTCGAAAACAAGAGCGATGCGCGTTCCATTCCCGGCCTCGTGTACCGCGACAAGGGCGCAATTGTCAACAATCCGCCCGAGCGGTGCGCGAATTCGAGCATTGTTGCTCCGCTGCTTCCTCCGTCCGTCACGCAGTTTTACCTGCGGGAAAGTTCCATGCTCAACGTGCAGACCCAGCGCGGCTGCGCATTCACCTGCTGCTACTGCACGTATCCACTTATTGAGGGAACCGCGGTGCGGTACAAGGCACCGGCAAAGGTCGCCGAAGAACTCGAGCAGATCGTTGCGTCCGGTGCGCGATATTTTTTCGTGGTGGATTCGGTGTTCAATTCATCGGCCGCGCACGTTGCCGGCGTGTGCGAGGAAATGATCCGCCGCAACGTGAACCTTCCCTGGGGCTGTTACCTGCGGCCTCAGGGACTCACCCGCGAGCTTGTGGACCTCATGGCGCGGGCGGGACTGTCCCACATCGAATTCGGATCCGACAGCTTTTCGGACAGCGTGCTGGCCGAATACGGAAAGAACTTCACGTTCGAAGATGTGTACGAATCGAGCGAGCTCGCGCGCGCGGCAGGCGTCCACTGCGCGCATTTCCTCATCACCGGCGGCCCGGGGGAAACCGAAGCCACCATGCGGGAAGGGTTCGAAAACTCCAGGCGGCTCAAAAAAACCGTGCATTTTCCGTTCGTGGGCATGCGCGTGTATCCCGGCACGCCGCTGTTCCGGCGGGCGCTTGACGAAGGGGTAATCACTGCCGAAACCGACCTTCTGCCCCCGTTCTTCTATGTCAGTCCCGCGCTCAGCAAGAAAAAAATCCTTGCCCTGCTCGACGGGTTCTCAAAGGAATCGAGGAACTGGATAGTCGGGGACGTCCCGGAGCAAAATGCGAGTGTTATCGGAAAGCTGCGCGGCATCGGCGTGGTGGGGCCGTTGTGGGAGTTTCTGGCGGGGTAAAGAGAGAGTTGAAACGTTGAAAAGTTGAAGCGTTGAAACGTTGAGAATGCAGAAGTGTCGTTGCGAGAAACGAAGCGACAAAGTAATCGCACGTTGATGTTTCGGAATTAATAATTCACCAACACCGTTCCATCTCCCGGTCATTTCGTCAATACAAACGACGAAGACATCGGTGTGTTCCTGCCGGTAATAGAAATTTGATATGTTCTGGTTACAACGTGTATGATTATCAATATTTTGGCACATGAACAATTATTTGTGATTTTTGCAGACAAGGGACAGCTTGACCCTGCAAATTGAAATAGAATCCCGGAATTGATTTTGCCGTTACAGGCGTTCTTAATAGCACATACTTGGAAGCGCATTTCCGAAAAAGTTGATTTCTGCTGGTGCGCCGAACAGGTTGATATGTAACACCTAATTCCTGAATTGGGAAATCGTTGAACGAAGCTAGTGCTATCCAATTCAATGTATCCGACCGTACATAATACAACTTAGAATAATGGTGAGAGTATTTTAAGATGCCGACTCCGTCAATCCATTGCGTTGTGTCTTCCGTATACCAAGTGCCATTTTGCTCAAGCGTCGTTGCTGAGGTCTGGATGGTTGTCAAAAACGAGGAAAACACACCCTTCACGCTGATTGAACTGGAGTCGGTGCTGCTGCTCCAACTGGACCCGGAAAAAGAAGTTGATACGGTATAGCTCGTATCTTTTGGTCGTGCGTATGATAACAGTCTGCCCACATCAACAACGGAAACAATCTGAGAGCTCACAGGGCATATAGAGTCGCCGTATAATACCTCACGCGCGCTTGACGTACTGTTTTGCGTTGAGGTGGTTGCGTTTGTAACGCTATCACTGCATGAAAGTGTAAAGAAGGTTGAATCGCCTCGAATGCTAACGGAGGAAATCACAAGACTGAGTTTGCCGGTTCTGACGTCGGTGTTCATTCCGCTGACAGTTTGCCCGTACATGAAAACCCATTTGTTGCCGTTAGCTATCGGGATAGTGTAAGCCTCGGCGGTGAGTGCTGCCGCGGCCACTGTCGCAAGTACAAGCGGAGAAATCGCTCTCTGTAAAAAAGCGGCGATCTGCATGTTGTGTCTCCTTAGCCTAACGGCTTCTGACTGTCGGACAATCCCTTTGGCATATTCCTTGCAATTTTCCTATCAAGACTGATAAAGGTTTCTCTTGTTCAAACATGGTTCTGCTATGGTCATTTCGTCAATACAAACGACTGAAGACAACGTTGTTTTCCTGCCGGTAATCGAAATCAAATACCTGCCTGCTGATAATCCGCTCACTGGAATATTAAGCATGCCGTTGTCAGTTTGATGCTTGGCAGAGTAGATTTCCCTTCCTGTAACATTATACAACCTAACGGTTATTATGCTATTAGTCAAGGCTGGCGGCAACAATGCGGAAAGACCGGTTTTGTTGACATTGATCTTGAATTCGCCGGTATACGGCTTTGATATCTTTTGCTGCGTGCTAGGAATGATTACCCCTACCATTTCCGAAAGCGGCCTGTACCATACACCGCCACTATTAGTCCCTGCAAGAAGGTTGTTGCTGCTCACTGCAAGACATAAAACAGTATCATTTGTAAGGCCAGAATTAACCGCAGTCCAGCTTACGCCGTTATTGGTCGAAAGAAAAACACCGCCACCATAAGTGCCGGCAAAGATAGTGCTGCCACTAACTGCAAGAGCATATACATTAGTATCCGTAAGGCCGGAATTGACCGCGGTCCAGCTTGTACCATTATTGGTGGATAGAAAGACGCCGCCCCAAGTCCCGGCATAGAGGTTGCCACCGCTCACGGTAATGCATTTGACAATTGGATTTGTGAGGCCGGAATTGACCGCGGTCCAGCTTGTGCCGTTATTGCTGGAAAGGAAAACTCCACCCAAAGTACCGGCAAAGATATTGTTGTCGCTCAAGGCAAACGACATAATAGCCCTATTTGTGAGTCCGGAATTGACCGCAGTCCAACTGGCGCCGTTGTTGGTGGATAGGAAAATGCTGCCAAAATTGCCCATGAAGGCTCCAGTGCCAGCAAAGATATTGCTACCGCTCAAGGCAAGAGCGCAGACAGGATTATACGTGAGGTTGGAATCGACCGCAGTCCAGCTTGTTCCGCTATTGGTGGAAAGGAAAATTCCACCACCATCAGTGCCGGCAAAGATGTTGCTGCCGCCCACGGCAAGAACGTTTACATTGGTATTCGTGAGGCCGGAATTGACCGCAGTCCAGCTTGTTCCGTTATTTGTGGAAAGAAAAACACCGGCGGCCCAAGTCCCTGCAAAGATGTTGCTACCGCTCACAGCGAGACACATGGCAGACGTATTCGCAGGGAGGCCGGAATCAACCTGAACCCATTGCGCATTTGCGGAATGCAAAGATAAAACCAGAATTCCCGTCGCTACGACAAGATTTCTAATGGTGTTTTTCATGTGGCCCCTTATCTGGTTATAACAAACGACGAAGAAAGCGCAATACCAATCAATTTATAATATACCGCATTTTCCCGGCAGATGCACACCCTTGCGCATAAATCCGTTTTCTACCAGAAAACCCCTTTTGCTATATCGCAAAGGTGGTAGATTCCTGTTGGCGGAGTCTCAATATTGGGTCTACACAATACTTCCGCACATTTTCCGCCTCAGAACCAATTGTTGTATATTTGAGTGTCGCCGCATCGCAAACCCGTTCTTCATCCGACAAGGAAGCGCCTGCCATGAACCCACGTCCTGCAATTCTCTCTCTCCTGCTAATGTTGCTCTGCGTGCTCCCTGTCTTCTCCTCCGACACGCTCTCGCCCGCGGGCCGGTGGAAAACCGTCGACGACAAGAGCGGCAAACCAAAATCCATCATGAACATCGTTTTGAAAGGCGACACGCTTGTCGCCACCATCGACTCGCTGTACCGCGAGCCGGGCGAAGAGCCCGATCCCGTGTGCGACAAATGCACCGACTGGCGAAAAAACAATAAGGTAAAGGGCCTCACCATCACCGACGCGATGGTCAAGCATGGAAACGAATGGAGCGGGGGCCGTATCACCGACCCCGACAACGGCAAGGCCTACCGGTGCATCATGAAGCTCCTTGACAGCGGCGCACGGCTCGAGGTGCACGGCTACATCGGCTTCGCCCTCATCGGCCGGTCGCAGTACTGGTATCGGCTTAAATGACATCCTTTCTTATGAGGAAATGCTTTTTGACAAATTGTGGCTTGATGATTCTCCTTGCAGGGTGATGGCTTGTTAGAGTAGCCTTTGCCGCAGAAATTGGTCTGACTTGTACTTTATGGCCGCGAAGCGGCATTCCACTGAGGTTGCGTTGCGAAGGTGCGACGACGCGCGAGCGCAAGTCGAGCGCCTTTGGCGCGCACCTTCGCAGGAGGGGGTGTGGCCCTGGATCGCCGCCGCACCAATTCAGAAAACTTTTGAAATTCTCAGGGTGCGGCGGAAGCCGGGGCCCAGGGGGAACCGCGGAGCGGTGCCCCCACCAGGATCTTAATTATTATGAAAATTGTTCTATTCAACCCCCGCGGCCTTACCCTCGACGCGAAATCCCGGCGGCTTCATTCTCTCGCCTGCGTCATGCCGCCCATTGGCCTTGCCTCGATCGCGGCGGTGTTACGGAACGCAGGCCATAGCGTAATAGTGTTTGATGCCGCGCTTGATATCGAATATTCCAACGAACAATGGGCGCAGCGCATCGTGTCCGCCCGTCCGGACATGGTCGGGTTCACGGCCGTCACGTCCGCGTTTCTTGACGCATGCGATGTCGCCTGCCGCGTCAAGCGGCGCGCGGAAACAACCGCCATTGTGTTCGGCGGGGTCCACGTATCGTGGGGAAGGGAGCGCATCCTTGTAAGGGTTCCGGAAATAGACTTCGTGATCGCGGGCGAAGGCGAGTACGCCATGTGTAAACTGGCAAACGGAGCGCCGCACGCGACGATCGAAGGCCTGTATTTCCGCAACGGCCCCGTGGTCGAGCACGGCCCGGCGCCCGCGCTGTGCGCTATGGACGACCTGCCCTACCCGGCCTACGATCTTCTGGCGGGCTTCCCAAAACGCTATCTCATGCCGCTGTTCTCGTATCCGCGCCATCCGGGAGCGAACGTGATCTCCTCGCGCGGGTGCGTGTACCAATGCTCCTACTGCGACCGTTCCGTGTTCGGTCAGGGGTTCCGGTTCAATTCCCCCGAATACACGGCCGGGCTCGTTTCGCATCTTGCAAAGGACTTCGGCGTACGGCACGTCAACTTCTACGACGACCTGTTCACCCTGAACAGGGAGCGCGTGGTGAAGTTGTGCAGCCTGCTCTCGCAGCTCAAACCGGCCGTGAGCTTCAACTGCATCGTGCGGCTCGGCCATATCGACGACGAGCTGGTTCGCCTTCTCAAGCGGGCGGGCTGTTTCATGGTGAACGTCGGGATCGAATCCGGCGACCAGGCGATACTTGACAGACACAAAAGCGGGCTCACGCTCGAGGTGGTCCGCCGCGACATCGAGAAGCTCACGCGCGGCGGCCTGTACGTGAAAGGCCTTTTTATGATGGGATTTCCCGGCGAAGGCGAAGCGTCAATAGCCACAACGCGCGACTTTGCCCTGTCGCTCCCGCTCAAGGACGCCAACGTCACGGCGTTCACCCCCTTTCCGGGGGCGCCGATAACGGCAGGCATCCGGTCGCTCGGCGAGTTCGACGACGACTGGACAAAGATGGATTGCGAGCATTTCGTGTTTGTGCCCCGCGAGATCGGGTCCCGCGAAACGCTCGAACGCATGAACCGGGAATTCATCCGGGCCTTTTATCAACGGAAGTACATGCGCCGGATCTACCTTCGCATGCTGCGCGAGTCCCCGCACAGCTTTCTGCGGCTTGCAATGAACGCGGCAAACTTTCTCTCGTACGCATTGTCGATGAACAGGCGCGGTGTGACATGACCATCCGGGTCTTGAACAGAAGAATTTGGGCGTTCCCCCCTATGGAGTCGCACGGCCGTGCGACTCCATAGGGGGCCGGTCTCCCTGCGGGCTCGGCTGTTCGCCTCGTTGCCGGACCGCCCCGATGGCTTTCAGCCGGGGTCGGCCGGCAATTCGCTCTGGCTCACCCTCCGGTCCACCTAACGCGCGGGCAGAGGGAAACTGCCGATTCGTGACAAGGAAAACGAAAAACATCAAAGAGTGATCACAAGTATTGACAAAAGACATTTGAGAATGAGCGAAATCTATTCTTACTTTTAACCTGTTGACAGCCGGCGGTCGTACGTAGAAGCCAGTCAGTAATCATGATTCAATCACAACAGCAAACAATTTTCTTAACAATCTTTCGCAATTTGCTCTTGTTTGCGGCGTTGGCATTGTGCGGAGCAACGCCATTGCACGCCGCCGATTTCTACGCAGGCGTCAAGGGCGGGCTGGGCCTGGCCGGGTCCTGGGGCGCCGACGCGGGCGACAGCGCTTCCATGACGGGGACCCTGAGGGCCGGGTTCTGTGGTGGCGCGATGGGCGCGGTTCTGTTCACCGAAAATATCGGCGTGCAGGCCGAGGTCCTGTACGCGCAGAAGGGAAAGACAAGCTCGGGCGGCATTGCCGGCACTTCGGTTCAGGAAGACTGGAAGTCGGATTACGTCGAGGTGCCGGTGATGTGCAGGCTCAGCTATCCGCTCAAAACGTCACGGGTGCTCGGGTACGCGGGCCCGTCGTTCTCCTATTTGCTTTCGTCAAGCTATACGAAATCGACCCAGTCCGATGTCTCGGGTAATTCGACCGCGGTGACCGACACCAAGGAAAGCACCAGCGCCTTCGACATCGGGCTTGCGCTGGGCGGCGGCATGGAATTCGACATTCGCACCGGTGAAATCATCTTCGATCTCCGCTTCACCCCCGGGTTCATCACGACGGACGGGCGGACCGCCGGCCGGCAGCTTGACATAAAGAACTACCTCATCACCTTTCTCATCGGCTATGGGTTCAAGTTCTGAGGTGCGGGCGCCGCGCGGCGTGGCGCCCGTATTTTCTTTTTTTGTCAAGAGACTGATGTTCAGAAGTAGACGCTTACGCCCAGGCCGAGAGCGATCGGCGGCATGGTGAGGCTCCATTGCCGGTCGGAGCTGGCGGTGATGGTTCCGGAGGCGTCCGTGTCGTCAACATGCTGGGTGAACGTATCAAAATGCGAATAGTAGTAGACAAAATCAACATTAAACCCAACGTGCCTGCCAGCCATGATCTCCAGGCCCGTCCGGAATCCGAATCCGGCGTTAAACGTCACATAGGAGAGTGAGGTGTCTCTGGTAAATGGGTCGGTGGTGTAATCCCTGGAATAGTACACGATTGAGTAGTCCAGAATGTTGAAATCAGCCATGAGGCCCACATTTATCTTGAGCGGATACCAGCGTTTGGTAAAATTGACGCCGAGGCTTGGCAGGGAGTAAATGTCGGCGCTGTGAACCCGTCTTGTCAAGTCCCAATCGTAGGTGGTCTGTTCGCCGGAGTACCCTCCGCCGATGTCGATGGTGATATACCGGCCTGCTTTCAGAACCCCCTTCAGATAATAGTTGATAAGCGGAGTTCTGGTAATCGTGGCCGCGCTGTTTTCATCGAAATTATACGTGGTATCCCCTATGAGATCGCCGGTACTGGGGTCGTACTCTTTGAGATGATATATCCTGGTGATGTTTGCCCCGAACAGATTCATCCCCACCCTGATCCCGAACCGGTTCTTGTTTTTTTCCGCCCGCTCGTCGGCAACCTCCGGCGCCTTTGCCTGCACCGGCTCCTCCTTCTTCTCCGACACCGTTTCAACCGGCTTCTTGGGCTCCGCCTTCTTTTCGAGCGCCGCCGGCTGTTCCGTTTGCGCCGGGGCTTCTGAGGCGACGAGCTGAGAAGCGACGCCGGGAAGCTTGGCCACGACCTCGTCGAGGTCTCCCTTTATGTCAACCGACACCACTTTCATGATCTTTGCGGTCTTCACGTCGATTACGCGCAGGTTGACCAGAAACATCGATCCCACCTTGCCGAGCGACCCGGTGACAAGCCGCTCCACGCCGAGCAGCTGCCCGATCTCCACCATGCACGCCTCGTTGGTGCACGCGCCCGACTGCTGGAACCCCTGCTCCTTGAGGATCTCCTGCATCTGGTCGCGCTCCATCACGTTCACCTTTCCCGTGTTGAACAGCTCGCCCCTGAGCCGGTCGGTAATAACCTCGGTCTCGCCGCTTGACACACCGGAAGCGTTCTTCATGTTGATGACCGCGATGTTGATGATGCCGGGCGTCTTCGCAAGCGCCGGGTGCGACGGCGCGGCGTTGAGCGAGCCGGTCTGGCTCCACGACGGTCCGCACAAGAAGACCAGCACCGATGCGCAGAACAACCTGATGGGCGATGCGAGAGCGTGTTTCATTGGTGGTTTCCTTGAAGGTAAGTATTTTTCCCGAACCCGTTTGCCGAACAATATATAATATTATCACTTGTGACGACGATAATCAACCCCAAATGCGGCAATGCCGACAGGACCGTCCTGGTCATAGGCTCGGGACTCGGGGGCCTCACGGCCGCTGTTTCCCTGGCCCAGCAGGGCGCGGCCGTGACCGTGCTGGAAAAGCAGCCTTGTCCGGGCGGCTACGCAACATCGTTCTCGCGCAAGGGCTACACGTTCGACGTCGCCCTGCACGCCCTGCCCGCGGGAGGGCCGGGCGGATTTTTCGAGCGTTTGATCGCGGGCCTCGGTCTTTCGGCCGATGTGTCTTTTGTAAAGCTCGACCGGCCGGCCAGGATGCGGCTCGGTTCCTCGTCGTACGATATTCCCATGGGATACGGGCCGTTCTTTGACGCATGCGAGCGGTATTTTCCGTCCGAGCGGCGGGGGATAGCCGGGTTCCGTTCCCTGGTGATGCGGCGCGGCCCGGTGTACGCCGATGCGCTGATGGGCGAGAAAAACCGCGGCCGCAGCATCGCGCGGTTCCTTCCGGCGATTCCCGGATTTCTGAGCCTCACCGCGATCTCCGCGGACGCCCTGCTTTCGCGCTTTGTGCGCGATCCGGCCTGCAAGGCGTTCTTGTATCAGCCCGCGGTGTTTCTCGCCCTGCCCATGAAAAGGCTCCCGGCAATCAATTTCATCATGATGTTTTCCCTGCTTGTGGGAACCGGCATGTACACCATAGCGGGCGGCGGCCAGGCGCTCACGCGCGCGCTGGTGAAAAGGCTCGGGACGCTTGGCGGCGAAATCGTCACCAACGAGGAGGCGCTTTCGATCGAGGTGAAAAACGGCAGGGCCGTTGCCGCAATCACCTCCGCCAAAAGGCGCCTGGCGGCCGACGCCTTTGTTGCGAATGTCAATACCAATGCCGTTGTTGAAAGCCTGGTGGGGCGACGCTTCTTTCCCCGCGCTTTTCTCTCGCACCTGTCGCGCCTGAGGCCGGGCATGGCCGTGCTCCAGCTCCACGCAGGCCTCACGCGCTCCTGCGCCGACCTCGGGCTCGACCGATCGATTACCGTGGCCTTTCCGGGCGCCGACATCGACGCGTTCATCGAAAGGCAGAACGCGACGGTGATGCCCGAGATCGTTTCGCTCGTCGCCACCGACCTTTCCGCCGCCCGTCCCGCGATCAGCGCGGTGTGCGGCGCGGGCAGCACAAACTGGATGGCGCTTCCCGAAAAGCAATACGCGGACGCAAAGTCCGCCGTGACGGCCCATATCCTCGCGCGGCTCGACGCGCTATGCCCCGGGCTCTCGTCCTGCTGCGCCGTGACCGACCTCGCGACGCCGCGCACATTTCATTCTTACACCGGCAGCCCGGCAGGATCGATTGTCGGATACGACTGCTCGCTGGGCATGCACCGCCACCTGCGCGCGATATCCAGGCTGCCCATCGCAAACCTCCATCTCGCAAATTCCTGGACCGACATGTTCGGCGGCTTTTTGCCTGCCATGCGGTGCGGCATTAGGGCGGCGCGCAGGATCATGCAATCATAGGGCCTTCACAACCGGCCCGGCGCGCAGATCCCGCTTGTGAAAGTCAACCGGCAACGATATAATAGAGGAATAGGGGCGCGCATGAAACCGACTGTTGGAATTCCTCGCTTGTTGCGGCCGTTGTGATATTGTCGGCCTGCCTTTCGCCGAGCGCCACAACCTACTACGTGGACAGCGCCAGCGCGCTGGCGAGCAACACCAACGCCGGAACAGCAGCCCTGCCGTGGAAAACGATACAGAAAGGCGCGAACACCGCAATCGCCGGAGACACCGTTGTTGTAAAGACCGGGACCTATCCGGAACGGATCACCTTTCCCGCAGGGCATTCCGGCAGCGCGGGAAAAAGGCTGGTGTTCCTGGCGCAGCCGAGGCGGACCGTTTACATGCAGGGATTTAACACCGACGGCGCCGACTGGCTGAGGATCGAAGGCTTCGACATTACCAACAGTCAAGGCGGCTGGCTCAACGGCGGGATATGGCTTTCCAGCAGCTACGTGGAAGTCGTGGACAACTACCTGCACGATATTCCCGGCACCGCAATCCAGGCGAGCTGGAGCGGCGGGACATGGGACAGCGTCTATATTGCGGACAACAGGATCTATTCCGTCAACGAGGGGATCGTGGCAAGCGGCAACGACTGGCTCGTGGAAAACAACGAGGTGGAGCGGCTTTTATATCCCGATGCCGGCGACTGCGATTATTCCAGGTTCTTCGGCAACAGGATCACGTTCCGCGGCAATTACTTTCACGGCGCGCTTGCATCCGAAATCGGCGCGTCGCATGTCGACGGGTTCCAGACCTTCGACGACAACGGCGAAGTGGCGAACGACATCACCATAGAAAACAATTTCGTGGAGAGCTTTCACGAGGGAATGATGCTGGGCATGAATAACGTCGGCGACGCGAATAATTACATCATACGCAACAACATCTTCTGCGGCGGCGACCTCGGCGGGGCGTGGGGACTCTGCGTTGTCAACATCACCAACCTGAGGGCCGTGAACAACGTGTTCTGCAACATGATATACCACGGCATCGGGTTCAGGGGAGACAACGGCACGGGCGGATCGACCGGCATGGTGAGGAACAACATCTTCTACAACAGCGGCAGCAACTACTGGGCGGATTCCGTGTCCACCATGCAGGGAGGCTACAATATTATTTATGACACGGCGGGAGGCCTGAGCGCAGGCGACTATGACCCCAAAGATTTGGTGAATGTCAACCCGAAGTTCATGGTTGCGCGGCCGCAGTCCAGGGATGATTTCAAGCTGCAGCCTTCCAGCCCGGCCATCAACGCGGGGATTGCGCTGCCCGGCCTCGACGACAGCGACATGGTCGGAACGCCCCGGCCGCAGGGCGCGGGCTGGGACATTGGGCCGTTTGAATTTGTCAATGCCGGCATCCACAATACGACGGCCGGGGCGGGTGCTGCTTCCCCAGGGTCGGGGCTTTTTCCCGGAGGCCGGATCACCCTTGCTGGGTTGAAGGAACTGCGTTCACATTTTCCGGAAGCGACAGTCTATGGGCTGGCGGGAAATGTGATACGGGATGATCTTATCAAGACAAACGGCGTTTACCTGATACGATTGGCAAAGGCCGAGGGGTTTCGGAAGGTGTTGCTGGTCAGGTAAATGATAGCCGCGTCCGCCACTTCTTTATGGCTGGCGATGTACAAATGCGTGGTTGCATCGAATGTCCCGGAGAATAGTATGATGAAGCGAACCTCCTTGCCTGTCGCAATCCTCTGCGGCGTTCTCGTTGCCGGGTGCGCTTTTGTCATGCAATCCATAAACCGGAAAGACGATTCAACGGTGGATTTGTCGTACGACCGTTCTCAATTCGGCAATGCGCCGTTTCCGTTCTGGTTCAATCTGAAACCCGTTGAAATCCGCACCTTGAAAAACCTTTCCAAGGCGGAATCAGGGAGTCCCGACGAGTTGCTCGCTCTGGCTCTTCTGGCGTCGGGCGATGTGCGGGATTCTCTGACATTCAACAAAGACGTATCCAGGATTCAGGCGTTTATAACCAAGACCCGGCCGGCTGTTGCCGCCGAGAGCGATTTCCGGCACAAGGGACAGGCCCTGTTCGAATCGATGCGCAAGGAATTCTTGAAAACGGATCCCGCGAACGACCTTGCGGGTTACGATTTGTATCAGAGCAGATTGTCGACCCTGCTGGAGACGGGGAAATACAATTGCACCAGTTCTGCCATCTTATACATCGTGCTTGCCCGATACTTCGATATGCCGGTCAAGGGGGTGGTGCTGCCGTCACACGCGTTTGTCCAGCTAACAGCCCCGGACAGCACCATCATCGAAATCGAGCCAACCGTCCTTGCCGGGTTTGACTGGGTCCATGACGAGAATTTCTATAAGTCAAGAGCGCAGGCCTGGTTTGCGTCGCGGGGTCTCGAACCATCGACCTACGAGGATTACAGAATGCGCCGAATCCTCGAACCGTACCGGCTCGTCTGTCTCAGCATGGCAAACCAGCATGCCGCCGCTTCGGTGACGAAAATCGAGGATATCAACCGGCTCAAGGAAATGATGGGGTACGTGCTTGACGACGATGCCGATGCACAGAAAGAACGGTTGGCGGTCTACAGCCTCGAATTCCAGTCTTTACAAAAGAGCGGAGGTTACTCAACCGCGGGAAGGATGTTTGAAAAGATCATGCCCGCGGTAATGGCGGCAGTGCAGCGCTTTCCGGGGAACGCGGATCTGGCGAGGAATGCCGCCGTTCTGGAATACAATCACGCGACCATGCTCCTTGCGGTTCACCAGCACGATGCGTTTGTCGCGGAATCCAGGTCGGCGCTGGATGCCATGGTGAATTCCCGGACGCCGGACACGTCCGAAATGTATAAAGGCCTGCTTGAAAACGTTGACAACTTCATCAGATTCTACACGGACAACATGAACGACTACGCCGATGCCGAAAGCCTGGCAACCGTTTTTACGCCGTACGCGAAAAACCATGAATGGTTCCTCGACGACATGGTCTCCATGTACGGAACGGAGCTCCGGACCTTCTGGGACAAAAGGGACTGGCCCGAGGTCGTCCGGATCGTCAAGAAACTGAAAGCCGCAGACACCCAGGGCAAGCATAGCGACATGATCGCGAAAAACCTTGAAGCGGCATATGTAAACTGGTCGATATCCTATTCCAACGAGCAGCATTGGGCGAAGGCCATGGAGGTGCTCAAGGAATGCGTGGACAATACGGATTCAACCTCCGACTGCGGCAGGATGCTGGACGAACTGAAGAAAGCCCACGGGGATTAAGGTCGATGATGAACTGACTGCGGCGGAGTATCATTCCAGTATTTCCAGTATGGTTATTGTATTATCGGTACTGACGGGATGAGAATATTATGGAAGACGGTTTATAATACCTGTTAGGAGCAATAAAATGAAAGATTCTTGGATTCAAGAAAAGCTATTTGACGTACTGGAAATGTTCTTGCCAAAATGGTCTATTATTATTGGACTATTCTTAATAACATTGTCAATTGTATCAATAGGAATAATGTATCTATTTGAACATTTCCATTTCATTTGCCCACCTTCGTTATTCAAACTGACAATATTAATTATTCTGATGGCAATTGCTTACACGCTCGTCATATCGGCAATTGCAGTCATTAAGAATATTAGAATGAGTAAACCAGGAGAAATATTCAAAGGGGAATGGAAAAACACATTTTCTTGCCCTCCAGAAGCACCGCCTTCAGATCCTCCGGAGAAATTTGAGGTAAGAAATGGGAACCAATACATTTGCTGGGGTGAACATCGCTTTAATATTATCAATTTCAGAATCGATAAAAAGAAGAAGAAATTGTATTTTACTAAAGTATACGTAACTGTTCCCAACAATTTTAACCGTTATAATGACTTGACTATTGAAGACACAAGCAAAATGGATCATTTCTCTGGAATGGAAACCGGGGATGCAAAAGAGAGACTCACAAAAGTGGATTATCAAAAAATAAAATACAGCTCCTAACGCGCCAAATCATGACCTTCCGTATTTGCAAACAGCTTTGGTTCGCAGGCGGCAGGTTCTTCATAAAAGATTCTTGGTTTGCGGCGGGAAAATGCGGTCGTAGTCAGGCATATTAGCGCGGCGTTATGCATCAAATAAAAAGGCAATTAATCGGAAAAGACCAAATCTCAGAAAAAGAAAAGACGATTTACTCCTTTTTTGTTTCATTATTAAATCACGTATAAAAGGAGGGCACTACACTATGTCTACTCGACTATTAAGAGGCCTTACCGTATTATCAGCCTTTTTGACCGTCCTTTTCGTTTCCGGCATGTTTCTCACTTGCACCAACCTGGGCACAAATCCTGCACCTTTAGCACCAACTATCACTACGCAACCACAATCATGGCAGGTGGCTATCGGTCAAAGCACGAAGATCAACGTCACAGCAACAGGAACCGCCCCACTTTTGTATCAGTGGTACAGAGATGGTACTGCAATTTCGGGAGCTACTTCATCGAGTTACACAATATCAAATGTACAGGCAGCCGATTCGGGGACATATACCGTAACCGTTTCCAACGGCACATTGCCGAACGCAACGAGCTCCGGGGCGGAGCTAACAGTGTTATGCTGGTGGACTGCGGTCAACAATGGCCTCACAAATACCGGCGTCTATTCTCTTGTCATGAGCGGCGGTAATATCTTTGCTGGAACTGACGGCGGTGTTTTCCGTTCTACCAATAATGGCACAAGCTGGACTTCGGTCAATAACGGCCTCACAAATACTAGTGTCTATTCTCTTACAGTGAGCGGCAGTAACCTCTTTGCCGGGACTGATGGTGGCGTCTTTCTTTCAACCAGCAATGGCACAAGTTGGACTGCGGTCAACAACGGCCTCACCACAAATGATACTATTCAGTGTCTTACGGCAAGTGGCAACTACATCTTTGCGGGGACTAGCGGCGGCGGCGTTTTCCGTTCTACGAACAACGGCACAAACTGGACTGCAGTCAATTCCGGGCTCCAATTTCCAGCCGTGTTCCCGCCCGAATCTCTTGTTGTATGTCTCGCAGCAAGCGGTGGCAACCTGTTTGCAGGGACTTGGGTGAGCGGTCTCTTCCTTTCTACCAATAACGGCACGAACTGGACTGCGATAGGCCTCCCGAACCGTAATGTCCAGTGTCTTGCCGTAAGCGGCGGCAACATTTTTGCTGGGACTAATGGCGGCGGTGTTTTCTTGTCTGCCAACAACGGCGCAACTTGGACTGCCGTCAATTCCGGTCTCACGAATAATGATATGAATGTCCAGTGTCTTGCAGTGAGCGGCAGCAACATCTTTGCCGGGACTTGGGAGGGCGGTGTTGTCCTTTCTTCCGATAAAGGTACAAGCTGGACTGGGGAAAATCCCGGATTCATCGCGAGGGATCTGAATGTCACTTCCCTTGTAGTGGTCGGCGGAAATATCTTTGCAGGGACTTATGGCGGCGGTGTTCTCGTTTCGCCATTACCTTGAAGTGGAAAAAAGAACTTGTATAAACCTTCCATATAAGCGGAATGAAATCAAATCAAAAATCCTTGATTCGTATGCCTATTTGATGCATATTTATATGCATAAGGAGGATGTACCATGAGAACAACGTTACTCATTGATGATGCGATCCTTAAAAAAGCATCTGATTTAACCGGAATTAAGGTGAAAACATCATTAGTCAAACTGGGATTGCAATCTCTCATTTCCAGAGAAAGCAGCAAGCGGTTAGCGCAACTGGGCGGAAGCGAACACGGCATCAAGTACATACGACGGCGAAAAACCGGGAAGTAGCATGGTTTTAGTGGACACCTCAGTCTGGATAGATCATTTTAACGTTGGGGACAGTGACCTGGAATTTTTACTGGACGAAAACGAGGTTGCAGTCCATCCTTTTGTCATAGGTGAGCTTGCATGCGGAAATTTCAAGCAAAGGAAATTGATTTTATCACTCCTTAGTGCTTTGCCTTTGACGCGGGAAATATCGAAAGATGAATTCTTTTCATTTCTCGATCAGCATCGGCTTTTTGGCGCAGGAATGGGTTTTGTGGACGTTCATCTCTTGGCTTCCGCCCTGATTTCGAATTGTGCAATATATACTCGCGACAAAGCTTTACTTTCCTCTGCAAACAAGCTGAAAATAGCATACAAATAAATTCCCGCCAGCGGTTCAACTCATGACCGAATGCAGGGCTCAAACGTTCCCTTTGGTCGCGTTTCCCGCGTCGGCCGGTTAACCCCATGTATCCCTTTGAAGGATGGGCGACAAAAAAGCCAAGTATTCCGTCAATATCGGCAAATGTTGGTTATATTATTAGGCATAAGGTGAGGATTTGGGTTGGACCTGGTTTTGTAACCACGTTCGGGAAGGGGGCATGCAAAGCGGCGTTCACATCCAAACCGTGCGGCAAATGGCGAAAGAAAAAAATCTTTTGAGGGAGGCAATGATCATGAAAGGGAAAATTCTTGCATGGGCAATGGTGGTCGCGATGCTGGCCGCCGTGTCCGGTTTCGCGCAAACGTATACAGGAGAAGCGAGCAACAGGGTGACCATCAACCTGGGTGCATCACCCTGGAAGTTCACCAAAACGGATCCGGCCGGCGGCGCACAGGCCACTGCGTACAGCGACGCGGCGTGGAAGGATGTTGGAATTCCGCACACCTATAATGACACCGATACTTTTATCAACCAGGCCAGCGGCGGCGGCGACGGGTCGATGTTCGGCAGCAATGTATGGTACAGGAAGCATTTTACCATCGACAATTCCTATGCCGGAAGAAAGGTTTTCGTTGAATTCCAGGGGGTGCACATAGGCTGTCAGGTGTACATCAACGGTACGTTTCTGCCCGGCAACAGCGCGGTAACCGCGGATGCGACCGCGACCCACGTCATCGGCTTCCAGGGATTCGTTGTGGATGTTACTCCCGATCTCAATTTCGGAGGCGGCGACAATGTGCTGGCCGTTCGGGTCGGCAAGAACGGCGGCTTCTTCGAAAATCCCGGTTTTTCGACGGTATTCCGGTTCGGGTCGGAAGACGGCGGAATATTCCGGCCGGTTTTCATGTACATCACCGACAAGGTCCATGTTCCGATGAATTCGTATTCGACCCTCAGTCAGTGGGGCACCTATGTCGCCGCGACGAGCGTCGCGGCCGACGGTTCGCAGGCAACGGTGCGCATGTTGACAAACGTGAGGAACGACAATGCCGCCGCCCAGAACGTTACGGTCACCACCAAGGTGGTGGATGCGACCAACACGGTTGTGCTCACCCAGACGAGCAGCGGCGCCGTCAACGCGGGGCAGAGCACGGTGTTCGATCAGAGCGGCACGGTGACGAATCCGCACCTGTGGTATCCCAACAACAGCACGTTCGGCGGCCCGTACATGTACACGGTGTACCACATCGTGCAGGTCGGCGGGACCACGGTTGACGTATGCAAAAGTCCCCTTGGAATACGCACGATCACGTGGGACGCCAACTTCCCTTATATCAATGGGCATAAGCATCTGCTGTACGGCGCGTCGGCCCGCTACGACTACCCTGCGCTCGGAACCGCCCTGCCCCCGGAAGTCGAATATCGTGACGCGCTGCTGCTCACGAAGTGCGGCGGCAACCTGTGGCGGCCGGGCCATTCCGCGTGCAGCCCCGGATTCGTTTACGCGTGCGACAACACGGGGGTGATGCTCATGCAGCCGAGCGGCGAAGGCGAGGGTCAGTTCTCCACCGGGTCCGCGACCGCGGACCAAATCACGCTCAAAGAGGAAATGCAGCGCGACGGCGTCATACGTGATAGAAATGATCCGTCCATTCTCGCATGGGAGGTAAGCAACGGGAATATCGATCCCAACACCTGCAACGCGCTGAGGACCATCTGCACTACGTGGGACTCGCTGTCCCCGCGCGTGATATCGGTCCGCGGAAACGGCAACGGGCCCAAAGACATTCTCTCCTGCACAGTTACCGGATGCGAGATCGGCGTCAAGGGCGGCAACCCGGGTAATCCCGCCTGGGGCGCGGAAGCGTGGGGCGGCATGAACATGTATGCTTCGCAAAGAGCCGCGTACGATTACGAGATCGAGATGGCCCAGGCATACCTGATGCACTGGAAGGATGCCAAGGGGGATAATTGTTTTGGCATGTGTCAATGGTACATGGCCGAAACGCCGGGCGAGGACCAGCAATATGCCGACGGAACTCCGGGCAATTCGGTGAGATCGTTCGGCTGTTCCATGATGGATTTCAGCCGCATACCCAAAATGCTTTACAAGATGTATGCCGCGTGCTGGATTCCATACTCCATTAAACCCGTGGTGTATCTTGCCCATCACTGGAACCGCAGCGGCGCGGTCCGGGTCAACGCGTTCAGCAACTGCGCGACCGTCGACCTCCTGCTCAACGGAACGAGCCTGGGCAAAAAGACGCCGAATCCCTGGAATGGCACGGGCGATGACTATACTTTCGCCAACAATACCAACACCGAACTGCCCTTCCAATGCTACTGGGACAACGTGACCTGGGTAGCCGGAACGCTTCTTGCGAATGGCCTTGACGCCAACGGAACCATTGTGTGCTCCGATCAGAAACAGACCGCGGGCAATCCCGACCACATCGTTCTGGTCGTGGACACGCCCGTGGTGCAGGCAAACGGAGACACCTTCCAGATCACGGCCAACGGCACCGATGCCGCTCTTATCCTGGCAAAAGTGGTTGACGCAAACGGCATCATCTGCCCCACGGCAAGCAACATCGTCACGTTTGCCGTTTCCGGGCCCGGCAATTATCGAGGCGGAAGCGATCAGATGGTCACCGCGGGCCAGCCGCTCGGCTACCATGCGCCGCTCGACCCCAACCTTTCGGCCGAAGGCGGCATGTGCAAGGTGGCGGTACGCTCGATGTTTACGCCCGGCGTGGTGACCGTGACGGCAACCTCGTCCGGCCTCGGCACCGGCACCGCATCGTTCACCGTTGTTCCGGTACCGAACAACGGCATAGTTGACATGGTGCGACCGGCATTGCGTGCTCCTGCGGCTTCCACCATGCCGGCGCTCGACATCCGGACCATCAACGGCGTGGTACGGTATTACATAAGCAGACCCTCACTGGTTTCGATGGAGATTCTTGACGCACGAGGAAGAATCCTCGAACGGACGGCCAATGCGAGGGTCGAGGCCGGTTGGCATCCGATCGCGATGAACGGAACGCTCGGCAACGGCAAATCCACGAGCGCAGGAATTTGGTTCGTCCGCCTCGACGTGGATGGCGGACACTTTGTCAGGCAGGTTCTTCTGGTGCGGTAGTTTCGCTCCGTAGCGGTCGATAGACAAGGCATCCGAAAGGATGCCTTGTTGATTTTGTGGGCCCTCGACCCTCGTCCAAACTCCGGAGCATTATTCGATCCATTTCTTGCCCGTCCTGAAAAAAACCACAAGTAAATAAAGTTTTGACAAGCACGTATTTTGTATTGTGTTGTTCTTGATTTGCGCGCCTGCCACAAAATCTTCCCGGAGGGTTCAATGACAAAACTGTTGCGCTTCAGCCGGCGCCCATGGTCCCCTGCGTTAATTTTGATTGTCGTATGCGCACTCTCCGCTGGCGCGCAAAGCACGCTCATTTCCGTTTTCAAATCCCCTTCGGTGTCGTGCGACTACCTGATTGTGTGTCCCCACCAGTTTCTTGCGAGCGCCGAGCGGCTCGCCGCGTTCCGCAACATCTACACCGGCGACGATGTCGCCTATGCCAAGGTGGTTGACCTTGCCACCCTCGACGCCGAATTTCCGACCGGCGACACCATTCCCCGGTGCGGCGAAATATGGTATGCGGTGAATTATGCCCTGGAGCAGTGGACCGTCAAGCCGAAGTACCTTGTTCTGATGGGTGACGATTCGGTGTCGATTACAGGGTTCGATTCGCTATCGTTTCCCAAGAGTGCGGGCCTCATGCCGACCTGTTACCTGTCTGCGGATACTTCTACTAATGTTAATAATAATAGTCCCAAGCTCGACACATCTGTCGATTACGGGGATTTCCTTTATTGCACCGCCTACGACTCAAGCGTTCTCCAGAAAGTTAGAGGCAGCTATCGATTTGTCCCGATTTACAATACGAATTTGACCCAGGTTTCTGCAGGTCGGATCCCGGCCCGCTCCGCAGCGGAATGCAGCGTGTATGTTGACAAGGTGATTTCCTTTGAAAACAGGAACAGCGCAAGCCTCTGGTGCAACAATGCAATCCTCTGCGCGGACGACAGGATGCAGGGAACATATCTCGATCCCCTCGGCTCAGAGCATCTTGAAGCATCTGAAACGATTTCGGACAAGACCCTGATGGGGTTTTTTCAGAGAAAAGTCTACCTCTCTTCATTCGTGGTGTCGACGGTCGGTTCACATGACAACGCCCGCAACACCTATTTCGCGGATGTCAATGCCGGGGCCCGGTGGTGCATCTATTTCGGCCACGGACATCCCGATTCCCTGTCCGACGAAGGTTTTTTAAGGAACAGTGATGCCCCGCGGTTCACCAACGATACCGCGCCTACGATGTTTTTCTCCTTTTCCTGCAGTAATGGTGATTTCCTCCGCAAACCGGTCCAGCAAATGTCCCAGGCCTATCTGTTCAAGCCAACGGGAGGCTGCATTTCCTATTTCGCAGCGACCCAGGAAACATATGCCACCGACAATGAAAAACTGGCAGCCGATCTCTTTTCCCAGACGTCAAGTACGGAGCGCCTTTCGCTCGGCCAGGCTGTTTCCGCTGCTTTTGCTCTTTCAAGGGATGATAATATGACGTGGTACCAGATTATTGGTGATCCTGCCCTCACCTTTCTCAAAAAGAAAGCCGCGCTTTCCCCGACCGTTGCAATGGATGCGAACGGCCTGCTCACCCTGTCCCCCAATCAAGCTTCATCAGGTAACGGGCAGTTGCAGTACCGATGCGAGATTTCCTATCCGGAAACCACCACCTGCATCGATACGGTGGCGGGATACCCGCTGCCACAGTACCTGTCGGACTCTTTGCTCGCAGCAAAAGAAGGCCTTCTGTCCGGCCCTGTATCCATGCAAATACCGGCGAGTTTCGGCCGCGACAAGGTTAGATTCGCCATGTTTGCCTGCAACACGGATGTCGAAGCGAGATTCGACACCGTCGTCACGCTTTTTACAGGGGTTCGCGGCAACCCCCGTGCCGCACTTGCCGCCGCCCCTTCTCTGCGCTTCAGCCGGGGCATCGTAACGGTCTTGTATGCGGCCGGCCCAAAGGGCGAGCCGCCGCGTTTGTCAATGTTCAATCTGCAGGGACGGCTGTGCTGCAGTGTCGCGATGCACTGCCGCAACGGCGGCGCGTACTTCGATTTCAACGAGGCGCACCTTGCGCAGGGCAATTATGTTCTGCAGGTTACGGCGGCAGGGCAGATTTTCAGTCAAAAGGTTTCTTTTCTGCGATGAGCAGTTCTGTTTTCGTTGATCGAGGAAGACTCGGCTGACGAAGAACCAGCGCCCAAGCACTTCCGGCAAGACAATTTTTTCCCCAAGGGAAAGCTAGGCCGACAATCCTTGCAATCCTGATTCTTGAGCGTGATTTTTCACCCAATCCCGCACCGACTTGTAATCGCCGATTTACGTTGCATTTCCCAATAAAATTCCGGTATTTTTGGCGGGATTCTTTCACCTCAAAATCCAGACGAAACTCTCACCGGAGAAATCAGATTTCCCATCCACGTCAACAAATCCATTTCCACATAATCTCTCAAAGGAGTGAACCATGAGGCCACTTGGTGTTCTGTTCGGTGCCGGCGTCGCCGCCGCGATTATATTTTCGGGCTGCAGCAATTCTTCTTCCTCACCCACGTCGCCGGGGACCGGCGGAAACCCGGGTTCGGGCCCTACCATCAGTGCCACCGTTAACTGGACCATTGCCCAGACAAAACTACTTCAATCGATTGGAATGTCTCCTGAAACAACAGTCACTGGTTCAGTTGACGTTTATAAATCAGGCAGTGTGGAGGATTCCACGGCCACGGTAAACTTTGTATTTCACGGCACCGCCTATCCTCTCTCTTGGTCGTCGGCCATGGGCTACTATTCAAACACTAGTCAGCATAAAATTCCTGCCAGTGCGGTCAAGAACGGCGACATGGTTACGATCACGGTCCAGGTTGGTTCCACAACCTATGCCGATTCTGCAATAATGCCCGGCGACGTATCCGTTGCCAATGACGGTTCGAACGCAACCTGGGCCACCGAAGGAAATTTCGACGAGCTTGTCATTTATCCTCTTGACGCGAACGGCATTCCGAATCTGACTGCGGCAGTCAGCAGCGTCGACGGTTCAGGCGGTATGGCGGTAACGGAGGACCTGACATCGCCGGTAACCATTCCGTCGTCCGCCCTGACTTCCGGGCAGTCGTACGAGGCGGAAGTCCTCTGCCAGAGATGGATTCTTCATTTCGGCAGCGCCAGTTCGACAAGCGACTTCAAGGTGCGGGAAATTTATCTCAAGGATTTCCAGAAGCCCTGATATCGCCAGCCAGCACGGCGCTCAGCAGACCAGCGCATAGGGGATGACCGCGCATGGTCCATCCCGCAGCGCCGTCTTGACAAAATATGCTCCGTTGACGGTTCGGACGGCCGGCGCGAACCTAAGCGTGCGGCTGTGATTTACTTTTTGGGGTAACCAACGGTCTGGCCGAAAATTATCTCCTGGTCCTGCCGTAGCTGCATGGCCTTGGCAAGTGCCAGTTTATCAACCGACGCCCGCACGACGGTGGCCAGGTCCTCCGAGGCGCAGTACAGGTAGATGTTTTCACTGATAAAGGAGGCGTCGGCAACCGCGTAATTTTTTGCGTCGTTCTGCCCGCTTTTTTTGATCCGCGAATAATCGGCAACCAACATGATGTTAACGGGCGCGTCCTTTACAAAAGCTTGCTTGCCGGCAAGCGCGCGGATGTCCCCGCCAACGACCCACACAAGGATGTTGGCCTTGGCGTCGTACCGGTACAGCCCCCGTTCCAGGATCACATACACGTCGATTTCCTGCATGTTTATCGCCGAAGGAGCGGTCCTTCCATTGGTTTCCGGCCGGTTGATGCCGAAGCCGGCCCAGAGCATATCAGACAGGGCTTGATCGGAAATTTTCTGGGGGCCAAAGTCCCGCGTTGATTTGCGCGCCTTAAGCGCCTGCATCAGCGGTTTGCCCTTGTCCATTTGGGGCCTCGGAAGGACAATGTTCGCGCTGTCCGGGTTCGCGGCGGCAAAACACAAAAAGGAATT
>CAVWBU010000046.1:0-57254 GCA_963753345.1 uncultured Fibrobacterota bacterium | reverse complement strand
CTTCCCTATTTGAGTACCATGGATGCAATTTTTCCATAGCACGGGCCCCTCAAGTCTTTATTCCTCTTTCCCGCCACAACCCCCACCCGCCCATTCCCAGAGTAATTGCAAGTGACAGCAGCGATAATATCACCCCCTTCTTAAATACCTCTTCTGAAAAATAGCACGACACCGTATGGTGCCCCTTCTCAACCGGAATCGCCCGTAACGCATAGTCGGCCCGGTAGAGCGGGGCGGGGGTTCCGTCAATGGTGGCCTTCCACGACGGGTAATGGATTTCGCTCAATACCAACAGCCCGTTTGCCGCTGTTGTCACGTCCATGTCGATTTTGTTAAGAGAATAGCTTGTGATGGCGGCGCTCCACGCGGTGTCGGCAGCGCTGGTGTCGACGACCAGGGCTGGCTGTTCCTCGAGGACAACGGACTTTTTGTAATCAAACGACGGGTCATAAAGACACTTAAGAATGGCGTCCTCAGTTTTCTCTATTGTATAGCCGTAGACCATGCGGCAGCGCGGGAAATAGGCCGGACGCTCGGAAAGCCCCATTTCCTTCCTCTGCTCGTCCATGCTGATTGTATACTTGACATTCAGGATGTCCAGCGTGCGTTCTTTGCGGTTGACAAGCTGGCGCTTGAGGCGCAGCGGGTTGTACCCTTCCATGAGGAACAGGCGGTGCACGCTCCCCTGATTCTTGTGGAACGCCATGTACGGGCCGCCAAGGTCGTCGGTCCCCGGGCTCGAGTTGCGCGCATTGATCCTGAAATACTCGGTTTCCCCCATCTCCTGCAATTGCTCGACCGCGGTCCTCTTCGCGTACATGATGCGCGGATCTCTCCTGCCCGCGGCGTAGCCGAACCCGAACGCCATGAAATCGAGCACAGCTGCGGCAAGCAGAAGGATGGCGGTAGATTTCGCCGACAATTTCCCGCGCAGGCGGGCAAAACAGATCGCCGAAGCGCACACAGCAAATACAACAAACAGCCATACGCCCTTGAGCACGAACGGGTATATCTGTTTGTCAACATTTGCCGATATCTGGGACGCATTTGACCCGAACCCCCCGGACGCCATCATGAATTCGACGATGCCGTTTTTAAAGACCCCAAACAGCCAGAGAAGTCCCCATGCCACGCACACTCCTGCTGCTGCACAAAGGGCCCTTTCGAGCAAGACCCGCGGCTTTTCGTTTTCCCGCGGCCCGACGGACTGCAGCCAGGTGAGGCCGAAACCCGCAAGCAGGGAAACCGACAGCGAAAAAAGATAAGCGAAGCGGCCGGGGATGCGGAACGCATTGAGCGCCGGAAGCAACTTGAAGGCAAGCCCGTACAGAAAAAACGAATTGCCCATGGCAAGCAGAAAACTCAGGACCGCCATAACGGAGAGAAAAATGGTTAGGGGCGTGCGCACGAAAAAGGGCGCGATTGCCGCAAGCGCAAGCGGCACGGTTCCTGTGTAGATCGCCGTCTCCCAGTAATTTTGCATGCCGCCGTTCTGGTCATTCTTCGATATTCCCCAATAGGTGCCTATCTGTGATGTGGTCCTTGGCCGGCTGAAGTAATTGGGCACGAACAGAGTGACAAAACGGTAAGGCCTTAGCGACCCTTCGCAGGACTCGGCAAATGGCAGCGTGGGCCGCACCGAATTCTTGGCCAGTTCCTGCGTGGGGAGAAACTGCACCGACGACATGCCGATGCCCAGAACGACCAGCGAGGCAAACAGGCCGGCTCGCTTTACTTCAGGCAATACTTTCGTTGTTTCCCTGATCCGCAGGACAAGTCCGAAAAGGTAATACGCGGCCAGCCAGTAATACATGTGCACCAGGAGCTGCGGATAGCCGCACAGGAAAATGGTGCACAGCACAAGCGCAGTGAGCGACGCGTAGAGGAGGCTGGTCCTGTCCATGGCGCGTTTGAACAGGAAAATCGCAAGCGGGAACCATGCGGCGGCATGAATGAGGTTCTCGTGAAAAATATGGGTCGTGAAGAACCCGCAGAACATGAAGGTGATGCCCGAAAGCAAGCTGCCGTACCTGCTCGCTCCGAATTCACGGCTCAGCAGGTACATAAAACATCCTGCCATGGCGATATGCACGACTATCTGGTATTCGACCAGAAGCGGGCTCAGCCATTCTCTGCTTGCGAAAGGCGTGAGCACAAGGTTAAGGGGGTAAAGCACGGCGGCCTGCACGTCAGCAAAAAAGGGCATGCCCGAAAAGACGTACGGGTTCCAGAAAGGAAACACGCCCTGCTTGAGGGACACGGCCGCAAAAAGCCGGTACACAAAATTCTGCTCAAGAAAGTCGCCCCAGAGGAACCCTTTGCCGGCAAGAACGGGCCAGTAGAACACGGCGGTGACCAGCAGGAGAATGACGGCCGGGAGATATCGTTTCACGTTGATTGTTTTGGATTGTTTTTTCTGTTTTCCGGGCTGATTTTGGGGACGGTTGTTCTTGCTTTCTCTTTCGTTCCTTTTTGGTTTTGATGCGGCCATTTGATCTTCCTGATCAGAATATTCTACTGCTTTCCAATGAAAAAATACCATCCGTTACGCCGCTTTCCTTAATTAATGATGGTGGAAACCAGAAACGACAGGCATCTTTAAGGTGGTACGGCTTCCCTGTCTTTAGAAGTATTGCAAGACGGATGGCATTTTTCCACAGGACACGGTCAAGCGCATACCGCTATCGAGTTTTTACGTCAATAGCAGATGGCGGCTCACTGTCCGATATATTTCGTATCCGGAGGGTCCGCGCAATTGCCTAGCGAGAAAATTTGCGATAGGCACGGAATCAGGTTCTATTGTTGTTTCTTCCTCCCCAAAAGCCTTCGCATAAGCGGTTTTCTCAAATCAATCGCCTTTTCGGGGCACAACTCCTGGCAGCAATAGCAGCGGATGCAGATGGCGTACCGGTGCTCGGGTGGCCTGGATTTGTCGTTGTTCACCCAGTCGACCGCCTTGGGATTTGCCGGGCACACCTTTATGCAGGTTCCGCATTTGGTGCATTTCCGCTTGTTGATGACCGGTTTGGCCACAAGAGCGTTGCTGAAGAATTTCAGGACTCCCCTGGGCTTGTACGGCTTGAGCGGGGAGCGGTCGATATCGAACGAGTCGGAATGGAACTGGTCGAACGCGTCACCTGCCAATTCAATTGCTCCCTGAGCAGACACGCCACGGCCGGATTCCGTGCCGTACTTCACGGTCGGAACAAGGTTTGGGTCGAGGTTGATCATTCTGCATACGGTGGCATCGAGCGCGACGGGGTCCTTGGAAAACAGGAGAACGTTCATCTGCTTCGGGCTGCCGCCGCGCGGGCCGTTTCCTTCCATGGCCGTTATGCCGTCCATGATGTACAGCCGGGGTCGGACAAAGGAGTCGAGGTCGACAAGCATTCGGGCGAAATCGTTCGCGTCCGGAACTTTCACATGGAATTCTCCTTTGAGCAGGCCGGGGATGCAGCCGAACTGGTTCTTGATGCAACCGGTGAATTTCTCAAAGCCGTGGGTTTTCAGTTTGGGCAGGCTTACAACGCCGTCGCTGTCGAGTACCGCCTTTGCAATGATGAATTTCTTGTTCTGCTTTCCTTCTGCGAAAAAAACTTCTTTGCCCTGCTGAAATTCCTTCAGCTCCAGGCCCGCCTCCTGCGCCGGCCCGGTCAGTTCCGCTTTCTTCGCCGCCCCGAGCGTGCTGCCGAATCCGGGTGAATCGCCGTACCAAACCTGCGCGCCAGCCGCCTTGAATAGTTCGCCTACGGCCCGAAACACCGAAGGGTGCGTGTTAACGCATTTGTCAGGAGAATCGCCCACGAGAAGGTTGACCTTGAGCAATATCTTTTCGCCCCTTTTTGCAAATTTCTCAACGCCGCCGAGAAGGTCAACGCCTTTTTTGACAGCTTCTTTTACTTTGGCACAATCGTATGAATCGCATCGTACAAGAACTACCCTGCTCATGTGTGACCCTTTCCTGGATTTGTCTGTTCGTTGAAATAGTGGACCGCCAAAATGTCATGGACTGAGCTCTTTAAGGAGCCGTGCCACATCGCCCTTTCGCCTGCCGATGCCGATGTTCCGCTGCGCCTTAGAGGTTCCCAAATTTAAAAAAGGATAATTTTCGCATTTCGATCCTTCCTTTTTGTTGAGAGCCAATCTGTTTGCGGACATGGTCTCTCCTTGTTACCCGGGAATTTCCGCCTCGACAAGCTTCGCAAGAAGTGAAAGCGATTCTTGCCATCCAAGATAGCAGTTCTCCGGAGGAATGGCTTCGGGAATGCCTTCTTGCACGATGTTCAACTCGGTTCCGCATGAAACCTGCTTCAAGGAGATTGTCGTCTTCATTTCGCCGGGCATGTTTGGATCATCGAACCTGTTGGTATGACAAATGCGATTATCAGGCGAAAGTTCAAGATATTCTCCGCCAAAAGAATGACTGTGACCGGTTGAAAAATTAGCAAACGACATCTTGTAGGTGCCGCCGACTTTTGCCTCCACATGGTGAACCCTACCGGTGAAGCCATACGGAGGAAGCCATTTTGCCATTGCATCCGGATCGAGGAATGCCCGATACACTCTTTCTGGTTTCGCACGAAGCACACGGTGAAGTCTGACGGTGTTTGTAGGCATGATTATTTATCCTTTAGTTTTCAGTATAATTGAACATCCATTGCACCCCGAATTTATCGGTGCAACTGCCATAATAAGCTCCCCAGAACATTGTTTGCAGAGGCATTGTTATTTTTCCACTACCGGATAGAGCATCAAACAGTCTTTGAGTTTCAGATTTGGAATCAGGTTCAAGCAGAATAAATGGATACTGTTTCCAGCGTGCAAGGTGAATTCCATTGATTCCGGCGCGTCTGTTCCCATTAAAACATGTCCGCCGAGAATGGGAAGTTCAATGTGCATTATGAGATTTTTATCCTCTTCCGCCAATGGAGGCATGCCCTCGGTACGGGGTATGTCGCCCAACCGACTGATTCCGTCACCGATAAAATCTCCGCCAAAGACCGATTTGTAGAATGTAAAAGCCTCTTCGGTATTGCGGGCAAAATTGAAGAACCCCGCCCCAAGTGGCGGGGATTCTTCCATAGCTAAGAAAATAGATCGCCCGCTAACCCCGCGCCAGGTCGCGGGGAATGCGCGGGCTGTGCTATTCAAGTAAGTGCAAACTCTTGCCATTTACAATCTCCTTAGGAAATTTATGCCATCTCTATTTTGGGTCGGGCTTACTTTGGCATCTCGGTGTTCAATACGCACATCCATCGAAAGCCGAATTTATCGGTAAGGTCTCCAATAGTTCCGAAGAATTGTTTTGTCAACGGATGCCCGATTTTTCCGCCGGCCGAGAGTTTTGTAAAACAGGTTTCAAGTTCTTCTTTGGTTGTGCATACCAGAGAGAGGGTCACTGTATTTCCATTGACCAGATTTCCCTGAGCCATCATGTCGGATGCCATCAGGGTGAAACCTTCCGTTTCCAGGACGGCGTGGAGAATGTTGTTGTGATATTCCTTCGGCATCTGAGATGCGGCGGGAGATTCTCCGGCAGTCTGCATTTTTAATTTTCCTCCCAAACACTCCTTATAAAATGACATCGCCTCGCGGCAGTTCCCACTGAACGTCAAATACGGATGAAGCTGTGCCATAATGTTAACCCCTTTCCAGCTTTGAAGATTTACCGTTGTTTGTGTATCGAGAAAGAAGTATTACAAAAAACTCCGGAGAAAAAAAACTAGACATAAGCATCCGTTCTGCGGCCCCATGCCGCCCTGGAAATGAAATCTGTAAAATCAGGGGCGAAACCCTGTAATGAAGAAAGCGCAGATATCCGATGCAAGCAGCAATAGCGCCGATGCCAGGTGAATCTTTGGCAGTACTTTTCCTGCATTCCTGGCAGCAAGCATCACCAAGCCGGATACAAATTGAGTCAGAATCGTCAAACCCATCACGGAAACCGGGAGCCAGGTTACGTTCATTGCAGAACCTTTGGAAAGTCCGTGGAGGATAAAACCAAAACCCGTGGCGAACCACACAAAGAAAAACAGGTGGGCTACAAGTTTCACCTTGCCGTAAGGTTTTCCTTTCCGGCTGAGAAGAATGCCAAAAGTCATGGCAACAAGAACCAGAATTCCTTCTACCAGAAAAGGCAACTGTACTGGATTCATAATAATTCCCCGAGAGTTAAGGTTTGCACCAGGAGATCTTCTTCAAATGTGTACTCGAAAAGCTTGATTACCGAGGTACAGCATTGAATGCATTAGTCATTCAATCCCTTCCCCTTGAGAATTTGCGGAATGCTTTTTTCAACCCTGGCCTCCCTGGTTTGGGATTGCTTGGGTTGAGAAAAATAAAAGAGGTAAGCTCTTTGCCTTCCCGGCGTCAAAGCTTCAAAGGCGGATTTCAGGCCGGTAATTTCGTCCAATTTCTTTTGCAATTCTTCGGGAATCTTATATTCGGATGTCTTCTTGAGATCCACTTTCAAACCTGCTTTTTCCACTTCTATGGCTTCATTAATGTAGGCTTTCAAGGTGGATTCCATCTCCACGATTTCCCGGACTGCGGTGAAACGAACCTGGCGGCCCGCCTGCACGTTTTCCGTTTGGCGGATTAAGATATCCTTGGTATCTTTAAGCAAGGCACCCTTGATGAACAGAATTGCGCAATACTCTTTGAATCCATGGATCAGGACCACGTTACTATCCTGAAACGTGTAACAAGGAACACCCCACTTTAACTCTTCGGTAAGCCCGCAATCGAGAATAATCATTCTCAATTTCTCGAATTCTTTCCGCCACTTTTCGGTTTTATCAAAAAATGCATCCACCCTGGGATTTTTTACACGATTTGTCATGGAGTGTCCCTTTATTTTGTCTTCATTCCAATCTACTTTCAATTACTACCACGTGCGCTGAGAAAGTGCCACTGGATAACGATTCTCCGGCTGAACGACCACCGCCGCAGGCGGCGTCTGACGACATGCGCCTATTGTTGCCATCCACGGTTGGAACCTGCCTTTGTCACGTAATGAGCCCTCGGTCTTTGCAATACCTCCTCACCGGCTCCTCTATGGTCGGCAAATCACCGAATAGCTCTTTTTGTCTCCCAGGGTTCTTGCTCGTGTATCCCCCTTTTCTTATCCACGCCACCATCGCACGCATGTCCCTCACACCCGGTACAAAAAGACCAACGAGAGGCAGGACCACATTGACAATGAATGGCGGGAACGCGGGTCTTGCCACAACTTTCTTTCCAAGGACCTTTGAGAAAGCCGCTGCGATATCCGCTCCTGTTGCTGGCTTGTCCCAACCGACGTCAACAAAACTGTTTAGTTCGCGCGCCGGAAGCGATGTTGCGGCCAGTGCGGCGTAACGCGCCAAATCTGGCGTGTAGATCATTCCATACGAAACGCCGGGGACAAGAGTCGGAAAGATCCCTTCCTTGACTCTCGGCAGCACGAAATCCCTGGCCTGGTCCAGAAAAGCGCCTGCGCGAAGCGCGACAAATGGTTGCCCTTTTTCCCGAAGGTATTGTTCCACTAGATATTTGTGATAAAAATGCGGCACTGCGAAGGCCTTGCCGCATTCAAGGATTGAGATCAAGACAAAACGGGAAATGCCCGCCGCCTTTGTTGCGTCCACCAGGTTGCGATATCCTTGGGTGTCGGTATGCGAGGTATCGCCCTTGGCATGCCGGGTATATCCAGCGGCGCTGGCGACAACGGCATCGGATTTCGGGATGGCAGAGAACGCCTTCTGCAGCGAGGCAGGGTTCATCATGTCCGCAACGACAAAGTCGGTTATTCCGATTTGCTCAAGTTTCTCTCGATTGCTTGAGGCCCTCACCATTGCCCGCACATCCGCATTCTGGTCCCTAAGTGCCTTTGCAATCCTGAAGCCCAGAGTTCCGGTTGCCCCGACAAGCGTTACAACTTTCTTTTCCATAAAGCAAACCTTTCTAGTCCGGCACGTGCAGCACGATGTGGCCGCGTCCGTGACCGGTCTGACAAAGTTCGTGCACCCGCCGCACGTCCGCGAGCCCGAATGCCTTGCCCGCCCACGGGCCTATGGTTTTGTCCGCGAGAAGTCCGCTAATCTGGCCGAGGAAACCAGTTGAGGCACGGTTTGCGCTTGCAACCGGGATTCCCATGGCTTTGCCAAGGTCCGGCGGAGGCATGCCGGCGCTGGTGGTGATGACGCCGCCCTTTCGTACAACCTTAAGCGACCGTTCAACAAGGTCGCCGCCAACGGTGTCTATCACATCGCCGTAGTCGTGCGCAACCACTGCTTTCATGGATTTGCTTGCCATACAAGGCCTCCGGTGGTTGTGGTGAATGCGTTCTCTTCAAAGAGCTTGTCAAAACCGCAAAATTCGTACCATTGGGATCGCGAATTTAAGCGTTTCCAAAGGTTCTACGATCGCTGGAAAAACATCGAAGTGCGAATAAAACTGAGAAATGATGCGGTTTGGGTGCCAAGCGGTTGAAAATCGTAATGACAAGTATAGGTTTGCAGGCACAATGGACTTTGAATCCCACAGCGAGCGCATTGTCACTTCGTTTCCTAAGGTATGTTAGTTGCGCTTCGCGCGTGTTACTATGTCGGTTTGCCTTTTCCCCGGAGGTTCGCTTGCGCGGCTACTCCTGCAGCCTTGTATCCGGTCGTAGTCGTGGTGCTCCGGGACTAGCGAGCGACTATAGGTACGTTTTCCGCCTTTTGTTGTCAAATCTGAATTTACCAGTCTTGAGCCTTTTGGTTGAAGGTGAGCAAAGTGGAAACCAGAAAAGATTTGTCCCTTGGTTGCAGCTACACATTGAAACTCGGACTGATTCCATGCAATCTCTTGTTTCTCGCTAAGAAATCCAAGGTGACACCGTGGCGGACAATGAACAACAACGGTTCCTTTGCTGCGTTACAGGGTAAGGAGAGCATCCGCCCCATCCTGCCTGCAATCAGAATTGCGAATCGGATCCCGATCCGCAGGTCTGAGTGGAAACCGGTAGTATGACAAAGGCGGATGTCGCTGGAGGTCCTTATTGCGTTTCAATTTGTTTTATCCGCGTTCTATCGGCCACCTATTTCTCAAGTGAAAAGCTTGTTACGTACTCTAAATCGTCCATCACGATCGGCATCTCGCTATTATCCCATTTTCCGGCGATGCCCTGATCTTTGAGAGCCGCCTCAAAATGGCACATCGAGATGCCCATGTCGACGTGTTGAATTCTGATCTCCCCAAAACGTGCTTCATAGAGCGGATCAGGCTTGATGTAAAAGTGAAACGAGCGCTTATCGGCACCCCTGACAATTCGCCAGGGTTGTTTGTTTGAGGCCGATGGTCCGCGACGAACGCATTCGAGCGCGAAAACAATGGGGTCTTCCGGGCTTCCCGAAAGCGGGCGGTCAATTGCGGTATCAAAAAAAAGTTGCGAGAAGGGTTTACGGCTCCTTGCTCCGACTGCGAAACGAATAATAGAATCACGAAGTGGTCTTTTGTCAAGAGCATAGCCGAGCGGTGTGACTGCCGGGATCAGTTCATCGGCGGCAAGATTCATCCTGTCAGCAAAGGTGCTGCGTTTGAGTGTGCCGCCAAGCCAGCAGGTGCCGAGCCCCAGACTGGTTACCATAAGAATATTCTGCTCCATGCAGTACCCGAAATCTTCCATGGCCTGCGAATTTCGAACGACCGCGCCTGAGATAAAGACGTGCGCGCCCCTAATCATGCCATAGGTACCGAATTCTTTGAGCTGTTCCGGATTGTCTAGGGGAACTTCGACAAGCTCAAATCGCACCTTGCTGCCAAGCGGCCCCGAAGTATTTGTGCGAAGGAATCCGGTTATTTGATCACGCACCAAAGATTCGATCGGTCTGGTATCATAGGACCGAACGGAACAGCGCTGTTTGATGGAATCGATTACTGATGTTCCCATGTATCATCCTCCTATGCTTTACACCACTTCCGGATTACAAAATGTATTCCGCCTTTTTTAGAGACCCAGCGAAAATGCATAATGCAATGCATCTTGCATAAATAATCAATCCGTTCGACATCGTCCCAGCAACAAACCAGGGAAGAGGACACAGTACCTTGCCCTTAAAAAGCTAAAACTGCCATCAACCCGCAATGGCACGCTTTTTGGAGGTTCTCTGCATAGGTGGTGCTTATCACCTTTCAATATTGCGGATACCTCACGGTGTTGTTGTTTCCGGAAGAACGAAAATAAGAGGAACTCGATAATGGCTTCTCAAGATCATATCGCCATACTAAAATCCGGCGTACGCAAATGGAATAAATGGAGAGAAGAAAACAAAGCCGCTCAAGCCGATCTCGAAAACGCCCACCTGTGGGAAGTCAACCTTCGGGAAGTCAATCTTGTCAAAGCCAACCTTGTGGGAGCCAATCTTGGAGGAGCCAATCTTGGAGGAGCTTTCCTTCAGGGAGCCAACCTTGAGGAAGCCAACCTTGGAGGAGCAGACCTGCGCGTAGCCGACCTTCGGATGGTCAACCTTGAGGGAGCCAACCTTAGCGGAACCAACCTTGGAGGAGCGGATCTTGGAGGAGCCAATCTTCAGGGAGCAAACCTGTGGAAGGCCAACCTTCCGGAAGCCAACCTCGGGGGAGCCAATCTTCGGGGGGCCAATCTCGATGAGGTCAAATCATTTCACAAGGCGAAACTTGACGCAGAGATTTTGCGTCACATACGGGCCAATTGGCCCGAAAAACTTGCAACGGTGTGGGATGCCGCTTCGAAGAATTGGGTTCTCGACGAAGCTCTTCTTGAGCAGATAAAGAACCCTGGTTGGCCTGGGTGGCCGGCGGAAAAAGGTCAAGACAGGTGACCTTGACAAGAGGCAAGCTTAAGCCAAGCGGCAAAACCGAATTTATCCGATCTTCGCCGCGAGCTTCTGCAGCCGGCTGATGAATACTCGGTAGCATTCTGTAATCGTTCCAAGAAAATCTTCCAACTCTCAACTTCGGCCCATTTCCTCAGAAGATATTCAGTTCGTTTTCAAGGTGATGCTGCGCTGCCGAAATGTTTCCATCAATCTCGTGCGGCCTGCATCGAAGCTCCCCTGAGTGATCACCGGCCAATTCCTGTGCCCTGCCACTGCTTAAGCTGCCGTCCCGTGAAGCCCAACGGAAGACAACCGTTTTCCATGGATTTTAGATCTTCAGAGTCTCATTTCTGAAGGACCTGAGGAGGCATGCCGATCACCAGGATGGGAACCAACAACTTTTTTCTTGCTTAAACCAATTTAACCTACCTATTTTAACAACGTCCAAGTAAATGTCAATCACCCCAAAACTGCTTTGATTTTTTCATGTGACAATGAACGTTTCGGCAGGAATCAGGAAGCTGGATTCTTTTTTATTTTTTTATAAACAATCACTCTTTTTTCAAGGGGGACCGGATGAAAAAAGTTCTATTAACAATTCTTGGCGCAAGTACGCTGCTTGTCGCATTGTGTATGGTGGGCTGTGGAACGGCGCCGGTAGGGTTTCAAGGGAAAATCGCGGTCAGTGCTGCCACGGTCACCGGAAGCAATGTTCCGGACATGGTAACGCTCATTGACCCGGACATTACGGATACTTCCGTTATGGTGAAAGTGACAAGCAGTGCTTATCCCAAGGGAATAAACCTGAGGCTCACCGGGAAAAACGGAACATTTACCGGCCCTCTTTACTTTTCGACAACCGTCGCCGACAACGACACCATCAGGGTGATAGACGGCGACCTTGTGACCATTACCTATGCGGACGCTTTCCCGGCCGGAAGCAGGACCGTTCAAATTACCTGGAACGGTGCAAAGGGCAAGGTCGCTCTTGATGCGGCGATGTATACCAGCATCAGGGCCCCCATGACCATAACTGTCACCGACCTTGACATGAGTGCACCTTCGCTTGATGTTGATATCGTGACGACCACCTACAACTCGCAACAAACCACCGTCGTCCTGAAACCGGTTGCTGGAAGCTACGGCGTATATTCCGGAAAAGTATATTTTACCCCCGGGCTCACTGCCGGCAACGACACCATTCGCGTCAAGGACGGCGATGTGGTGACGGTAACCTATACTGATGATGTTCCTCCAGGCGTTATTTCATCGGCAACCGCCACATGGCACGGTGTTGCAGGCGTTCTTGCCTTGGATTCCACCGTTTATCATGGCATGACCGCCAAAGCCATGGTCACGCTTGTCGACAGCGACCTGGTTGCGGACACGGTTAATGTAAAGGTGACGAGCATGAAGGATTCCTCCGGGATCACCCTCATGCTTGTCGGTTCCGCAGGAACATACTCCGGTAAACTCGGATTCAGCATTGGATCATCCACGGCGGGCAAGGCAATCGCCGTGCAGGACAGCGACATGGTGAAGGTGTCCTACGCCGATGCCGAGCCGGCGGCTGTTATCACCAAGACCGCGAACTGGTATTCGACGTTGATACCCGCGCTCGGTATCTTCAGCACCGCCGCCACACCCGGAGCGACCGTGGCTCCCGGCTTGCTAACTAATTTGTTCACCTGGTCCGGAACCTGCACAGTAGATTCAGCGCCGAATTTTGCGGGAACGGGAAATGCGGTAAGAATAACCGCCGGCAATGTGGGCTGGGCCGGATTCGGCTGGGCTCAGGTTGACGCCGGAGGCGCGCTGGCTTCATTGAACATGACCACCTATGCTGCGTGCAGCCTCCACGTCAGGCTGAAAGGCAATGCGAGCGGCATTAAGATCCTCGTGGAAAATTTGAATCACACCGGCCAGACCTTCCTTCCTACCTCAACCTACGGCTATGTGAATGATGAACAATGGCATGAGATAATGATTCCTCTCTCTGCATGGTCTGCGACCTGTGATTTGTCCAATGTGGATTATTTCATGGGGGCCACTTTTGATCCCTATGTCGCCGGACAATATATTATTGTCGACGACCTGTATTGGACATTGCCGCAATAATAAGGACCGGCATACAGGCACCCCGTTACGTGCCTGCAGAGATCATAAAAAAAACCCGCGCACGTGCGCGGGTTTTTTGTTTCTCCGGTTGGTTAGCGGCCGTTGCCGCATTAAAACCCTTTTCCTCTTGCTGATGATTGCACCATGGATTATCTGCAGGATCGAGTCCTACTGCGGCCGTATGTTATACTATTACAGTCCCGGCCTCAGTTGAAGAACCGGCTCTTTTTATTGCTTCGTCAAGCAGGGGCAGAACAATGGTTCTTCCAACGGTTCCGCGGGTTCTCACGCCCCGCTGTTCAAGATAAGCCCGGGCGGCCTCGCAGGCTTTCAGTAAAATTTCGGCAGTCTCCTTGTTTTCCTCTTCGGCAGAATCGTGACATGCATCCCACACTTTGCGGGCAAATGCCATATCTTCCCCGTGATTGCAGTTCTGATAAAACCAGTCTACAAAGGTTTTTGATTTCATAATCAGGTATCTCCTGTTTCGCTGACCGTATCTTTTGTGACAATCCACGCGCCCGCACAGGCGCGGCGAACTGCGTCGCCCATGTCTAGCGTAATGATACTATTGCCGTGGGCTCTCTGCAACGGCTTTCACGGAACAGCATTTTCCTTCACATTATTGACTGCATTGAAGAACCTCGCAGCAAGCTGCGAGGAATCTTCCATCCCTATGGAAAGAAAACATAGTTATAGTCGCTCGCTGTGGGATTCAGTGCGGTGAATGCGCTGATAATTGCGCAAGAAACGTTATGCCATCCAAGTTCCAAGCTTGATAGATGCGCGCCCCGGTTCGCCCTCGCCTCCTGTCAACGCCGCGCGGAATGCCCGGCCAGATCATTCCCGCTTGTGTATGCCCTTGTCAATGCCTCAAGCGTCTTTCCTGCGGTGTTCTCCCACGAAAACCTCGACAGCACGGCCTCGCGGTGCGCAAGAAGGGCCTGCGTGTCGATGGCGCCGGCATACAACGCCGCGACCTTGTTTGCGATGTCGCGCGGGTCGGCCGGGTCAAACAGCACGATGCATTCGCCCGCGATCTCCTCCATGGCGGTGCCGCGCGACGACAGCACCGGCGCGTCTGCGGTGAGCGCTTCAAGCACGGGCAGGCCGAAGCCTTCGTACAGCGAAGGATAAACGAACGCCTTGCACCTCTGGTACTCGCGCGCGAGGTCGGCATCGCTCAGGTACCCCAGGAACCTCACCTGCTCCGCAAGTCCGTTTGCTTCGATGTACATGCGAACCGCGTTGTTCTTCCATCCGTCCGGACCGGCAATGGCAAGCGGCACCGTTAGGTTTTTCTCTTTTTTCAAGAACGACAGCGCCCTAAGAAGTGAGAGAAGGTTCTTTCTCGGCTCGAAACTGCCCGCGAACAGAAGGTGGTCGCCGCGGCCGATTGACTTTTCGGAAAGCGCCAGCATCCGCGGCCGGCCGGGATAGGTGACTTCCACTTTTGAAAGCGGCGCCTGGCGGGGGAAATAACGGCAGATGTCGTCCCTGATGCAACGGGAAATGGTGAGCACCGTGCGCGAACGGCCGATGCTCCTCTTGAGAAACAGCCTGTTGACAAAGTAGTTTGTGGTCTGCATGGTGCGCGGGCAGCGCTTCACGGCAACGTCGAGCACCGTGGAAACCATCACCGCCCCCGCCGGCAGCACGCACGGGACAATCTGCTCCGGCCCCCAGAACACGTCTATTGCATGGCGTGCAAGGCGCGGCGGGACCGCAAGCATGAGCCAGACCGTGCCGGGGAGCCGCGACGGCACCAGCACCTTCCGCCACAGCGGGTTGGTCACCCGATACGCCGACGGCATCTTTTCAAACAGGAAATACCGGTTGACGGCGTCCGCTTCCTGGAGCCTGTCGAGCGTGTTCCTGATATAGGCCGCTATGCCGGCCTTTCCGGCGAAAAGCGCCTTGATGTCAACGCCGATGTTCATGCGAGCGCGTCCTCGCGGGGGTGTCCGGTGACTTTCTACCGTAAAATAATAGAAACCTGGGCGGCCCGGATTTCGCGCCCGCAGCCTGCGCGATCATTTATATTTTTCTCACTCCGCCGAGCAATGCCAATATGTAAACCTCCGGCCCGCGCGGCCCTTACGGTCTTCCGGCGCCGATGCCGGGCCGAACCGGAAAGCGTTTCCATGACGCCCCACCCCATTGTTGCTTCTGTCAAGAAGAACTATTTTTACAACACGCTGCTCAACCTGAGCAACATTGTTTTTCCTCTTGTCACCTTCACCTATGTTTCGCGGATGCTGGGCCCCGCCACGTTCGGCAAGGTGGCTTTCGCCACCTCGTTTACCGGCTACTTCCTGCTGCTCGCGAGCCTGGGGATCCCCGTGTACGGCAGCCGGGAGATCGCCCGCGCGCGAAGCGGTGGCCGGGAGGAACTGTCGCGGCTGTTCTCCGAACTCTTCTTCCTCAACCTCTTCTCCACCGCCGCGGCGCTCGTCCTGTTCGCGATCCCGCTCGTTGTGGTACACAAGCTGCAGCAGGAGACCGTGCTTTTCCTGGTCACGGGCAGCATGATCCTCGCGAACCTCTTTTCGGTCGACTGGCTCTTTCAGGGCCTGGAAAACTACCGCAACGTAACCCTGCGGTCGCTGTGCTTCAAGACCGCCGGGCTTGTCATCCTGTTTCTCTTCGTGCGCCGCGAATCCGATTACCTTTGGTACGCGGCCGTCGGCGTCATCACGACCGGCGGCTCGAACATCGCGGGGTTTCTCCTGAGAAGGAAGCACGCGGGGCTCCGGTTCTCGGGCCTTTCGCTGCGCCCGCACCTTGGTCCCGTGTTTGTCCTGTTCGGCGCGGTGCTCACCACGTGCGTCTACATGTACCTCGACAGCGTCATGCTCGGGTTTCTCGCCGGCGACAAGGCGGTGGGGCTGTACACCGCGGCGTCCAAGATAACCAGGACCGCGGTTGTCGTGGTCACTTCACTCAGCATGGTCCTGGTGCCGAGAATATCCTTCTATGTCAAGAACGGCCTGATGGACGAGTACAGGAATATCTCCCAGAAATCAACCTATGTCATCCTCCTGGTGGCGCTGCCGCTCTCGGTCGGTCTGTATTTTCTGGCGCCGGACATCGTGGCCGTCTTCGCCGGCGCGCGGTTTAAAGACGCTGTTGCCGCGATCCATATCACCGCGCCGCTGATCGTGATCATCGGCGTTTCCAATTTCTTTTCGCTGCAGATCCTGTATCCCAACGGCCAGGAGAAAAGCATGCTCCTTGCGGCGCTCGGCGCCGCCGCCGTCGACGTGGTGCTCAACCTTGCCCTCATACCGCGGTTCGGGTTCCGGGGTACCGCGGCGGCGTCGCTGGGCGCCGAGGTTGTAACGCTCGTTCTGTATGTTGTATTTACAAAGAAGGAATTGCGGAAGTTCCGGTTCGTGGACCGCCGCACCGCCACCTACGCATGTGCGAGCGCCATCATGGGCGTGGCGCTGTTCTTTGTGACGCGGCTGCTGTCCAACCCGGCGGCGTCGATGGCCATCTCGTGCGTAAGCGGGATCCTGGTGTACTTTGGAATCCTGTACGCGGTGAAGGATCCGCTGGTGAGAGAAGTGGCGGCTCTGGTTCGAAAACGGGGGCTTTCCGGTTTCAGGATGCTCCTCGGGTAGCCTTCGGTGCGGAAAGCTGCGGAGTCCATGGTACTACCAACGCATAGTCTGATACCCTGCCGGGATGCGGCCCGGAGTTCAGGAACGCTATGAAAATTCTCCTTGCCCAGGTCACCTCGCCCCACATCGACAAATATTCCGCAAACTGCTACCCGCTGGGCCTCATGTCACTGGCAAAATTCCTGAGCGTGAACGAACCCGGCATTGAGACCAGGATCATCGTCGGCGAGATTGACAATAACGACATCGCGGCCTACGCGCCGGACATTGTCGGGCTTTCGCTGCTTTCCGGCTTCTTCTCCCTCGGCTGCTCCATTGCCGCCGCCCTGCGGCACAATCACCCCGACCTGCCCATTGTCTTCGGCGGCCACCACATAACCTATCTGCCGGGCAACCTTCCCGAGGCCGCGACGCTCGGGGTATTGGGTGAAGGAGAGCGGACGTTCCTTAATCTGTGCAGGGAATTTAAAAGGCACGGCCGGCTCGATCCGGCCGCACTCGCGCGCATGCCGGGGATAGTCTTCCGGACGGGCGGCGCGCTACAGGTGAACCCGAGGGATGCCTCCTTCCTGAGTCCCGAGGAAATCCCTGTTGTTGACAATTACGACATCTGTTCCTTCAAGACCGCACGACGCACGACATTCCACGTGATTGCCTCCCGCGGATGCCCGCACAAGTGCCGATTCTGCTCGTCCTCGCCGTTTTGGGGCACGGTGCGGCTTCATTCACCCGCCGGCGTCGCCGCCCACATCGAGTACATCGAAAGGAGATTCGATCCCGAGGTCATTTTCCTCTACGATGACCTTTTTGTGGCCAACCGAAGGCACCTCACCGCAATCCGGGACCTTGTCGTCGCGAAAAAACTCAATCGCAGAACATCGTTTTGCTCCTGGATCGCCGCCAACATTTTCAACCGGGATGTTGTCGACATCCTCAAGGAGATGAATTTCTTCGGCGTCAACATCGCCGTTGAAAGCGGCGTTCCCAGAATATATGAATACCTCAAGGGAACATGGAACGATCCGGCGGACAACAGGAGGGCGATCGAGCTTGCCCACAAGAACGGACTCCTTGTGTACTCATCGGCGATTGTCGGATCGCCGGGTGAAACAGAGGCAGACCTGGAAAGCACCTATCGGTTTCTGGAGAGCCTTCCCCTTGCGAACGGAACGGTCGCCCCGCTCAAACCGCTTCCAGGAACCGTGCTGTGGGAGGAGGCCAAGGCCCGCGGTCTGGTTTCCGATCACATGGACGACTGGGCCAAGCTCGAGTCCGACGACCTTCTCGATCCGGCTGTTCCGATCATGGCGGACTGCGTGGACAGGCAGACGCTCCAGAAACACCTTGACCGGATCAAGGCTCTTCTCAAAGCAAAAGAGGCAAGGCACCGGTGGCCCGATTTCCTGGCGAGGGTGAACACGCCGGGAAAAGCGCTTCGTTATCTGCAAAGGAAATCAAGACGGATAGGGAGTTTGCTGCCGTGAACTTTCTTCAGGAGTACAGAAACTACCTTCTCGAAAAGAAACCGCAGCAGCCGCGGGTGCAGTATTTCTGGCTCGCGCTGTCCTGCGGCATTATCGTGTTCGCGGTGATGAACTTTGCGGAGGCTTCGGCGATCCGTTCCGTCGCGCTCGTTGTTATCGCCCTGAGCATCGTAACCGACGCAATCACCAATCTGTCCTATTACAAGAACAGGGCGCTTTTCGAGCGGCTGGTGAATGTCAAGATAGCGGCAAATATCCTGAGCCTTGTGGTGATCGTGGCGTTAGTGGTGCTGTGGTATAAGTTCAAGTTCTAGCGGCTGAACCTGCCCTCAAAACCAACCTTCCCGCCTTCAGATGCCGCATTTTTCTATTGCCCGCGTAATAAAGTATACTTATATTACGTATAGTATGGAATTTATAGAAATGCCGATCTTTACGAAACTGGCAACCCGTTTTCTGGGCATGGAAAAATTGGTCAAGATTGAGGAAGAGCTTATCATCAACCCTCACAAGGGAGACTTGATTCAGGGCACGCACGGAGCGCGAAAAGTCAGGGCCGGTGGTGAGGGCAAGGGCAAGAGAGGCGGATTTCGGATTATCTACTACTTCCATGATACCAGGAACAGAATTTGGCTGCTCAACCTCTACAGCAAAAAATCGAAGGGCGATCTCTCGCCGGAAGAAAAAAGTGACCTCGGCCGAGTCGTCCTTGAAATAAAGGAGATCGAAGATGCTTAAAATGCCATCGCTTTCACAACAATCCAAAAGAAATCTGAAGGATCTCCGTCTTTTCCATGCAGGAAAGATCACCTTCAGGCGATACAAACTTCCTTCTCAGGATACCGAGATAAGTGTTCACGACATCAAACGCATCCGGGAAAAGGAGCTTAACGTGTCGCAACGAGTGCTGGCCGAAAGCATTGGCGTGAGCGTTCGCACCGTTCAAGGCTGGGAACTGGGACGCTCACGACCTATCGGACCTGCACGAAGGCTGATTCATCTCATGAGGAAGATTCCAAGAGTAAGAAGAACACTTATTCCCTCCCGCTGAGGCCGGTTGAGTTCTTTTCCCGGCGGGACGAGAACATTTCGGAGATCCAAGATACTCTTATGAATAAATCACTGTTCTTTCGCTCCATTTTTGCCATCGTCATCCGACTTGTCAAGATCCTCGGCTTTCTCGCCGGCGGATTCCTCCTCTTCCGCAACCGCAAGAAGCTCTCGGCCTTCTTCACCCGGCAAACCGTTTTCCTTTCCGCGCTGTACGCCGCCATCCTCGCGCTCCTCGCGCTCTTTTACCGGCTGTTTATGGTGCTCAACTGGATTCTGCAGCAGGGAAGATAGGATAATAAATTCTTGGTGGGGACACCACTTCGCGAATTGCAGGAGATTCTGGGCGTTCCCCTCGCGTTCGCTCGGGTCGGTCCACCCCTTCGGGTGCTTCCAAGGGTCGTCCTTCCGGGCTCGGCTGTTCGCCTTGTTACCGCCTGTCCCAACCGCCTTCGGCTAGGGATCAGGCGGCAATGCGCTCTGGCGCACCCTCCGGTCCACCTAACGCGCGGCAACGGAAATCCATTCCGTAAATTGTGATGCTTGCGCCACGTGACATTTTCATGTGATAATTGGGACATTTTCATGTGCTTCATGCTGTCAACCGCCAACTGTCAACTTTTCAACCATTTTTCTTGGTGCCCCCGCGACAGAAGTTTCTTTCTTGCAAATCAACTTTCTTGGGGGCCACCCACGAGGGGGTAGCGAAGGACACCGCAGGCCAAAGGCCGAGGAGGCCGGAGCGAGGGGGATACCCCCCCCCTTAAATCCATTATGATTCTTGCTCTAAGAAACTACTCGCCTCTTCATCAGCTTGACACCCACGACAAAAGCAATTATCTCAAGCCCAAGCAAAACGAGGAGGCTCCACCACGCGCCGGGCACGGGCTCGCCGGAAAACGCAGACCGGGAGATGTTGACCGCGTGCGTGAGCGGCATGAAGAGGGAGAAAACCTTGAGCCACTGCGGGAACTTGTCGAGCGGGAAAAACACGCCGGAAAAGAACAGCATGGGCGTGATGACAAGCTCGGTGTAGTAGTTGAAGAAATCGAAGTTCGGCGCGAACGAGGTCACGATCATGGCGAGCGAGCTGAACAGCACGCCCACAAAGGCCATCACGACCACGAGCACGAGCGCGCCCGCGAGCGAGGCCGGGTGCACACCCATGAACATCGCCACCACCAGCATAAGCACGCCGGAGAGAAGACCGCGCAGCGCGCCCCAGGCGATATCGCCGGCGACCACATCTTCGGCCGAGACCGGGGTTGCGATGAGGGAATCGTACAGCCGCTCGTGCACCATCTTGACAAAGGTGTCGTACAGGCATTCGAAGGTCGACGACAGCATCACCGACGAGATGAGCACGCCGGGGACCAAAAACTGCAGGTACGGCTTGCCGCCGATGTATCCCATGTACGCACCCATGCCCACGCCAAACGTGATGAGATAGAACAGCGGCTGTCCCAGGCTCACCAGAAACGTGGGGAGCACGAACCGCTTGTACGAAATGATGTTCCGGAGAAGAACGTAATATATTCTGTACGAAAGGTTCACACAATGCTCTTTTCCACGGGACGGTCCCCTATTCCGCAAGGCTCCTGCCGGTGAGTTTGAGAAACACGTCTTCGAGCGTCGCGGGCCTGTTGCGCACGTCGGGCAGGCCGAGGTCCACTATCCTTTTGACAAGCTCGTGGCCGCTGTCGCAGTGAAAGTACAGCGTATCGCCCGCGCGCTCGTGGCCGCGGCTGAAGCCGGCCGCAAGCGCGACAAGCCGCCCGTCTTCCTCTTTGGCGACCCGTATCTCCACGACTTCCCTGCCGATCTCGTCCTCAACCAGCCGGCGCGGCGAGCCTTCCTTGAGAATGCGGCCCTCGTTCATCACCACGAGCCGGTCGCAGAGCTGTTCGGCCTCCTCCATGTACTGGGTGGTGAGAATGAGCGTGGTGCCTTTGCTCTTGAGCAGGCGCAGCCGCTGCCAGATAAGGTGCCTCGCCTGCGGGTCCAGACCGGTGGTGGGTTCGTCGGCGATGATGAGCCTGGGCCTGTTGAGCAATGCGCGCGCGACAAGCAGCCTCCGCTTCATGCCCGTGGAAAGCTCGTCGATCCTGCTCTTCTTCTTTGCCGAAAGCTCCACGAACTCCAGCAGTTCGTCCACGCGCTTCGTCGCCTCGCGCGTCCCGATGTCGAAGAACCGGGCGAACACCAAAAGGTTTTCGTGCACCGTGAGGCCGGAGTCGAGCGTGATCTCCTGCGGAATGACGCCGGTGAACGCCTTGATTTTCCTGTTGTCAAGTCCCGCGGCCTCGCCGAACACGGTCACCGAGCCGGCCGTGACCGGCGAAACGCAATGGATCATCTGCACCGTGGTGGTTTTTCCCGCGCCGTTGGGCCCCAGAAACGCGAAACATTCGCCCTCGCCGATCTCAAACGAAATGCCGTTCACGGCCGTGAGTCCGCCGAATTTCTTGGTGAGGTCACTGGCAATGATTGCAGCAGACATGTGTGTTCCGTTCGGTGAAAGAGGAGGAGGAAAAATACACTGTGTATATGATAAATATAAAGGCAGGAGGAATGAATTAATTGGCGGGGGAAGTTTCCCCCTGGGGTCCAGCCAACCGGCGCAACGTAGGGGCACATCATGAAGTGCCCCTGTTTTTGTTTTCGCGCCGGTTGTCTGGACCCACACCGCCTCGTGGGTAGCCCCCAAGGAAGTTGATTTGCAAGAAAGAAACTTCTGGTGCGGGGGCACCGAGAAAGAGAGTTGCAAGTTGACAATTAAGAGATAAAGGCAGGCGCAAGAAATACAAATCGACTGAATGAATTGCTCCTGCCGCGCGTTAGGCCGGACTGGAGGTCCCGCCAAAGCGGGATGCCGCCCGGACCCGGCCCTGTGGGGCATAGGGCCGTGGCGGCCCGAGGCCGAAAGCCGAGCCGGAAGGACGACCCTTGGAAGCACCCGAAGGGGTGGACCGACCCGAGCGGAGCGAGGGGAACGCCCATATTCATATTTCATTCTTATTAGTGAACGTCTTATCCTTCAAATACGAAATGAACTATTTTCATTCCCAAGGGACGCAACCATGAAAATCCTTGTCACCGGCTCGGGCGGGCTCATCGGCAGCGAGGTTGTGGCGTTTTTCGCCCGTCGCGGCGACAGCGTGTGCGGCATCGACAACAACATGCGGGCCGATTTCTTCGGCCCTGCCGGAGACACGACCTGGAACCGTGACCGCCTTATCTCCCAGTTCCCCAACTACCGGCACCTCAACGTTGACATCCGCAACAGGCAGGCAGTTCTCGACGCGATGAAGGAGGTCCTGCCCTGCCTCGTGGTGCACGCCGCTGCCCAGCCGAGCCACGATCTCGCCGCATCCCGGCCCTTCGACGATTTCGACGTGAACGCGGCCGGCACGCTCAACATGCTGGAGGCAACGAGACGGTTTGCACCCGATGCGTCGTTTGTCCATATGTCCACGAACAAAGTCTACGGCGACGCGCCCAACAACATTCCCATGAAAGAACTGGAAACACGCTGGGACTACGCCGACCCTGCCTTTGCCGAAGGCATTCCGGAATCGTTTTCCATAGACCAGTCGAAGCACTCGGTGTTCGGCGCGTCAAAGGTCGCGGCCGACGTAATGGTCCAGGAATACGGCAGGTATTTCGGCATGAAAACCTGCTGCCTCCGCGGCGGCTGCCTTACGGGCCCCAACCACAGCGGCGTGGAATTGCATGGATTCCTGAGCTATCTCGTAAAAGTCAACCTCGAAAACAAGGTGTACAAGATATTCGGTTACAAGGGGAAACAGGTACGCGACAACATCCATGCACTCGACGTCGCGCTGTTCATTGCCGCGTTCGCCGAAAGCCCCCGGTGCGGCGAAGTGTACAACCTCGGCGGCGGCAAGGCAAATTCGTGCTCGATCCTCGAGGCGTTTTCCACTGTCTCGGCCATCACGGGAAAGCCGATGCGCAGCGAGTACGTGGAGACCAGCCGCGCCGGCGATCATATCTGCTACTATTCCGATTTGTCCAAGATGAAATCCCACTATCCATCGTGGGGCATCACCATGTCCCTGAGCGCCATTTTCCAAGACATCGTGCGCGGCTGGAAGCAACGTGGACTCTCCTGACGCAGGCCCGTATCCGCGGCTGTGCGTGGTCACCGGGTTCCCCAAAACGGGCGGTTTCGGCGGCGGCGTTATACTCCGGAGCATCCTTGAATGCTACCCTGAAGACAAACTGCTGTGGATTTCACTGCGCAAGGAGCCCTCCGCAGCGCCGCCTCCTGACGGAAAGAACAACCGTCCCCCTGCGGCGATTCGCGCGCTTGTAGAGCCATTTGCCAGGACACGAAGGGCCATCCTGACCGTTGCCGAATCACGCCGCGCCGCGGATGCGGTGATGCGTGACATCGCGGCATTTTCTCCGCAGGTATGCTGGGTGGTGCTCGATTTCAACAGCGTGCTCGTTTTCCGCCGGGTCATGAAGCGCATCGCAGTGCCGGTCCACGTGTCGGTGCACGACGACCCCGTGCTCGCCACGGAGCTCTGCAGTTATCCCCTTCCGGCCCGGCTCGTGCGGAGCGCGTTCGCGTTCTGCTACAAGCGCGCGCTTTCGCGCGACTGCATCTCGGAGCGCATGCGCGCAACCTACGAAAAGCGGTACGGCGTGAGCGCCTTGGTGGTGACCCGCGGCGTCCGCCGCCTTCCCCGCCCCGGCGGCCGCGCACTTGACAAAGGCATAAACGTGGTCCTGGGCGGGCTGGCGAGCAACTGCGCGCCTCCCTGGCCGCGCAACCTTGTGCGCGCCCTGTTTGCCCTGCGGAAAGCCACCGGCCGGCCGGTTGAGTTCCACTGTTTCGACCCGGCGGTTTCCGCAGCCGAGCCGTTTGTCAAGGTTCACGCCCTGCTGCCGGACCGGGAATTCGAGGAATTCCTTGCCGGCATGCACATCGGCTACGCCTGCGACCCCCTCACGCCGCTGGGCAGGAAATTCGCGGCGTCGTCGCTCCCGACCAAGATCATCACCTACGCTGGGTTCGGACTGCCGTTTGTCTACCACGGCCCGCGCGATTCGACCGTGGGCGATTTTCTCAAGAAGTACCGCGCCGGCGTGATTGTGGAAAGCGAAGACGCGGACGACCTCTTCCGCGGGTTCCTCGAAGTTGTTGACAATTACGAAGCTATGAGGAATTCGTGCTGCGCCGCCGCGACCGCCGAGTTTGCTGCAACAATTATCCGGGCCAGGGTGCTCGGGGCGCTCAGAAAAATCGCACTTGAAAAGTGATTCTCGCCGGTCCACCTAACGCGCGCAGAGGTTTTCTATTCAGTCAATTATTTCTCTTCGCGCCAGGCAGGACTGGAGGCCGCGCTGGAGCGCGGTGCTGCCTGACCACGGCCCGCAGGGCCCTCGTGGCAGGCAGCCCGAGGCCGTAGGCCGAGACCGGAAGGACGGCCGCCGCCGTCTTCGGCGGGGCGCCCAAATCTTCTCTTGAGTTTTGAGACAGGCTGTTCTTCCCCCAAAAAATGCGCTTTTCTAATTTTAACCCCTCACCCTTCCAGCGCTCCAATCACCTTCTTCGCTTCCTCCCACCTTACCGCGCCCTCCTGCCTCGCCCAGCCGTCGGTCACATGCAGGAAGCGCATGCCAGCGGCGTTGGCGCCGAGCCCGTCGGTCTCGACACGGTCGCCCACCACCAGCATTTCGTTGGGCGGTATTCCCAATTTCCGCGCAACCTCCAGGAAGGGCCGCGTATGGGGTTTGAGCGCGCCCGCATCTTCGCACGAAGCAAGGACATCGAACAGCGAGGCCGGAATACGGAGCCGTTCCAGGCGCTCGGCCACCTTTGCATAGTCGGACAGCACGGCGAGGCGCACGCCGCGCAGGCGCAGCGAGGAAAGCAGCTTTTCAATCCCGGGCCGAGAATGCCGGAAAAACCGCATGACCCAGACGAACGAGGGATAAAACCGCGTGTCGATCCAGCGCCGGGTCTCGTCCGCGGCGGTTTTATACCGTCCGGCATACGCCGCGCATACGGCGCCGAGCAGCCGCTCACGCGACCCGAAATCGGCGCCTGCGCAGGTCCCGCGGGTCTCAAGGAAGCGCAGCAGACGCATGCCCTTGGGCAGGAGCTTTGCAAAGAGAAGCGGCTTGAGGTTCCACCGGAGCGCGTAGAGCGTGCCGTCGAGGTCGAAGATGATGCCGCGGACCGGCGATGAGGACATGGTGGTCATGGGAAAGGGCGCTATCCCTTGCGCGCGGCAAGGCCGGCGCGGTAGATATTGTCAAAAAGTTTTTCCAGCGAATCGTACGGCGTGGAGGAAAATGCGACGCGGATGACGTCGCCGAACGCGATGATGCCGGAGTCGAATCCGGAAAGAAGCTTCTGGCGCACCGGTTCGGCGTCGCCCGAAACCATTCTGACGCACATAAAGTACCCGGAGTTGAAGGGAAGCGGCGTAAAAACGCCGGCGTATTCCGGGTGCGCCGCGAAGATCGTTCGGATTCTTGCGTACCTCCGCTTGAGCACCTCGTACTTTTCGCGCTTCTCCGCGTCGTAGGAGCCCGCCGCATAGGCGTTGAGCAGCAGCGACTGACTGATGTTCGACGCATTGGAAATGCTTCCGCGAATGGCGCCCGCTAGCTTTGCCTCGAGCGCAGCGTACAATTGCGGGCTGCCGTTTTTGACCCCGAACGTCACGAAGCCGACCCGAAAGCCCCACACGTAGTCCTCCTTGGTGGGGCCGTCGAACTTGACGCACAGGATCCGTTCATGCGCGGACGCGAGCAGGCCGAAAAGCGACTCGGTGAGAATGCCGTCTTCGAACACGAGGCCGAAATACGCGTCGTCGATGAAGACGACGATGTCGTCGCCCGCGTTTGCGGCGGCAACGAGCGTGTCGCGGATCGCAACCGCTTCTGCACGGGTGACCGTGTAGCCCGTGGGATTGTTGGGAAAATTGAGCAGCACGATCTTCTTTCCACGGGGCAGGCCCGAAATCCGGTTGGCCATCCCGTCCACGTTGTAGCCGTTGCCCGAGAACGTGGGATAGGCCGCAATCGAGGCGCCGTACGCATGCGTGAAGATCAGATCGTAATTTTCCCAGTACAGGTCGGGCAGGACAAGGGCGTCGTCCTCGTTTACAAACAGATACCCTGCCATGGAGAGTCCGTGGGTAAGCGCACTCGTGACTATGGGAAGGCTTATTGCCACGCCTGAAAGCGACGGGTTCTTCTTGAACATCATGTCCTTCCACGCCGCTCGGATTTCGGGCCTGCCGAAGCTCGGCGCATAAGAGAAGATGTTCTTCTTCTGAAGGTTGAGCTGCTTCCACAGGGACTCGAGGCACATGGGGTTGCCGTTGTCCTCGAGCGCCGTGCCGATGGTGGCGTTGATGGCCCTGCCCGACGCCTCCGCAGTCTGCGCGAGTATCCCGCGCTTGGGGAAGAAAATGCGCTTTCCCCTTTCGGACAGCATGCCGAACACGTGCGGATTTGCCGCGGATATCACCTCATCGAGTTCTTGGGCCTGGCTGTCCATTTGCACGGCGAAACAGTTCCTTCCATGGTTAAACGAAGGGCTTTTCTGCGTTAAAATTGAAGAACAAAATAAGACAAATATGAATGATAGTCAATCGATTCATATGCCTTATTGTCTTAAGTATACGATGGTGATTTTGATTTTCCATAAAGAATTACATAGAGAATGCTGGTGGGGGCACCGCTTCGCGTTTCCCCCCGGCCCCAAGCCTCCTCGTCCCGCGGGACTGCGGGGTCTCGGGGCACACCCCCTCCAGCAAAGGGGCGCGGCAAGGTCGCTCGCTTGACGCTCGCGAGCCGTCGCCCCTTCGCAACGCAACCGCATAGGTATGCCGCTTCGCGGCGATGAAAAAAACCAGATCAAGGGAGCCTTAAATTTCACAGGATCATTTCAAGAGCGGCATCTATCTCACTGCCGCGCGTTAGGCAGGACTGGAAAAATGGTCCCGCTTAGGGCGGGATGCTGCCCGATCCCTCGCCGAAGGCGGTAGGGACGGGCAGCCCGAGGCCAAAGGCCGACGACCCTTGGAAGCACCCGAAGGGGTGGACCGGAAGGACGGCCGACCCGAGCGCAGCGAGGGGAACGCCCTACTCTTTCTAATTGACTGGTATTAGCCATACCCACGATATCAAGTATATTAGGGTCGTAAAAATCCGTAATCACCCAAAATTTCCACCCGAAGTAAACGTTAATACTTACTAACAACTTTAGTCCAGGAATATTCACAAGGAGCGGCGATGATAAAGGAAAAAGTCCAGAAGGTTATCGACCAGATCCGTCCCAACCTTCAGGCCGACGGCGGTGACATCGAGCTCGTCGATGTGGGCGAAGACGGGGTCGTCAAGGTGAAGCTCCATGGCGCATGCCACGGCTGTCCCGGCGCTGCGATGACGCTCAAAATGGGCGTGGAGCGCATGCTCAGGGCGAACGTTCCTGAAGTGAAAACCGTGGAAAACGTCGGTTAGCGTTTCTCGAACCTCCACACGTTGTTGCCTATGGATTCACGACCGGCAGCGGGAATTCTGCGGAACGCGGCCGTCGGCGCGGGCGCGAAGGTGCAGTCTGCGTGGCGCAGCGCATGGACAAAAGCGACATTCCTTGCGTTCTGCTGGGCCAGCCTCTTCATTTTCGTGGGCGGCGCCTTCCTCTTATACTATCTGGTGCATCCGCGGCTCGCGGTGATCGGCCTATGGGCCGACCGTGCCGCCATTGTTCTCTTGCTCACGGTTGTTCTCGTGGTGGCGGCTGGCCTCACGCTCATCACGGTCACCGCCCTCACCGGATGGGACCTTCTCTACCCCCACGGCAAGCAGTCGGTGACCGTAAAATTCCTCTTCCCCATCGCTGCCACGCTGAGCCAGCTGTTGCGCGTGGACCGCGCAAAGCTGCGCGCCTCGTTCATCAAGGTGAACAACGCGCTCACCAAGGCGCAGCGCAAGCGCATCCGCGGCGACCGCATCCTCATTTTGCTCCCCCACTGCCTGCAGATCGACATCTGCAACAGGAAGCTCACCTCGAGCGTGAGCAACTGCGCCCGGTGCGGGCGTTGCCCGGTGGGAAGCCTCGTTGACATGGGAGAGCGGTTCGGACTTAACGTGGAAGTGGTGAACGGCGGCACGCTCGCGCGCCGGAAGGTGGCCTCGTTCCGTCCCGACGGCATCGTTGCCGTTGCCTGCGAGCGCGACCTCACCTTCGGCATCCAGGACGTGCATCCTATTCCGGTGTACGGCGTCATCAACGACAGGCCCAACGGCCCGTGCTTCAACACCTGCGTCGACATGCATCTGGTGGAGCAGGGGATAAGGTTTTTCAGGAAGCAGGAACCGCAGGCGGTTTCGGTATAACTTTCCTCAATAAAAAATAAACACGAAGAATTTGGGCGTTACCCTCGCTGCGCTCGCAATGACATCTTATGCTCTTTATCCCGCTGTCAACTGCCAACCGTCAACGTTCAACTCTCTTTTAGTGACAAAGTAATTCTTTGTTTCCAACTTTTCAACGCTTCAACACTTTTTCTTTTAAACTGCTCTCCTTGGGTGCCCCCACACAGGTGTTTGATTCTTGCAACTACACCATCAAGGGGTGCACCCGCGAGGGGGTAGCGCTGGACCGGACGCGCGTCTCAGAGGTGTTGGTTTGCGAAGTAGCGCGGCCGGGCCGAAGCGAGGGGGAGCCTTCCCCCACCAAAAATATTTATATCTTGAGAATTCGTCTACTTGCCCGTATTTTTTATATTATCCAGCGGAATAAAATCATTCTCCGCGTCAGCCTGTCCTGCGGGAGCTGCGGGAACCTGCGAAAATCCGTACTGGTCCGGATGTTCGGAGATGATGAGCAGGGCCATCACGCGCGGTATGTATTCGTTGGTTTCCTCGGCAAGGTATCCCATTCTGTAAATGTACCAGAAATCGCGGTTGCGCATGGGGTTGTCGATTTTCCGGAGCGCGCCCACGACCCTGCCTTCACCCGCGTTGTAGGCCGCCATGGCGAGCATCACCGAGCTCTGGCCGCCGAAAATGGCGATGAGCTCCTTGAAGTACTTTGCGGCGGCCAGCGTGGCCTTTTCCGGATCGCACCGCTCGTCGACCGACGCGTCGACCCGCAGGCCGTAGCGTCTTCCGGTTTCGGGCATAAACTGCCACATGCCCCGCGCCCCGACCGGTGACAGCGCGCGCGGGTTGAACCCGCTTTCGAGCATCGACACGTAGGCAAGGTCTTCGGGCAGCTTGTTGTCGCGGAACACGCGCCGGATCATGGGGAAATACCGCTCCTTGCGGCCCACGTACTTGGCGATGGTCTGGTGCAGAACGCCCGAGTACACCGAGACGTGGTACTTGACGCGCGAGACCATCTCCTGCGGGATGTGGTAGTCGGTCTCGCCGAAGCGCATGAGCACCTGGTCGATCGTCTTTTCGAGCGGGTCGGAATAAAACCTGCCGTAGTCGTTCTGGCGCACGTCCTGCTTGACGGCCGCGAGCTGTTTCTTTGCCTTGTCGAGCTCGCCGATGAGCGAGTCGAGCCTGCGCTTGTTGGCGTCCGGGTCTTTGTTCGCCTGGGCGATCTGCGTCTCGTACGAATCCAGCGTGGCTCGGAGCGACATGCCCCTTGACAAAAGCGCCTTGTACTGGTACGCCCGAATAGCGAAAAAGGAAACCGCCACGGCCGACACCGCCACTACGCACCCCAGAATTAATAGCCACCGTTTGTTCGACTGCGCGTGCGCGCCGTGCGCAGTGCGGAGCATCGACGCCTGCGCGGTGCCGATGTTGCCGCGGTCGATGATCCTGTCAAGCCGTTTACCGTCGCGCATCAGGTGGCGCATGTCGCTTTCGCCGAGCTTGTTTTCGAGGATCTTCTTTTCCATGTCCATGGTCGCGGAAGGGCCAGAAAACCCGGCTCCCTCTTTCGGCATCCTGAGACGCACCTTGGTGATGAGCTCCAGATCCTCCTTGCCCGTGCCCTCGGGCGCCTCCCTGTTCCCGAACGCCTGCAGCTCGTCTTCCACGGTGCGGATGCTCGTCGATTCGGCCGACGCCATCTGCGCCTTCCCTGGTTCGAGGGGAAGCTCCTTGTCGGATGCGATGAGCCTGAGCCGCGGGCCGGCCTTGCCGAACCCCACGACGTCGCCCGCGGCAAGCTCGCGCTCGCTTGCGCGCTCCTCATTCACGAACGTGCCGTTGGTGCTTTCCAGGTCCTGCAGGCTTATCCGGTCGCCGCTCTTGTAGATGATGGCATGGTGCCCCGACACGCTCTTCTCCGCCGAATGGAGCGCGAGGGTGTTCTGGGAACTCCTGCCCACGCTCGTGGCGCCGTCGGCAAGCAAATAGCGCCGGCCGACTTCGGAACCCCGGAGCACTTCCAGATAGTAATAGCTCATGTTGCCCGCGCCCGGACAGTTATGAATAGTAACGCTTGACAAGGTTTTCGAGAATGCCGTACCCGGAGGCCGCGCCCGGCATCCGCAGCAGCTTTTCGAGGTCGTGCTCCATGGCCGCGGCCGATTCGTACCGGTCGGCCGACTGCACCGACATCGCCTTCACCACCGCGGCGGAAAGCGCCGCGGGAACCGCCGCCGGAAGCGGCTTAAACTGTCCGCTTGACTTTGCGGAAAGAAGCTCGGGGAGCATGGTCTGCGGAAAGGCGCGCTCGCCCGTGAGAAACTCGTACAGCGTGAGACCGAGCGCGTAGATGTCCACGCGCGCGGTGGTGGTCCCGCCGGTCAACTGCTCGGGCGCAAGGTACGGCAGCGTCCCGACCACGGCGCCCGTGTCGAGCGTGTGGATGCTCACTTCCTGCGGCCGCGCGATGCCGAAGTCGGTGAGCTTGACGCGGCCGCTCTTCGACAGCATGATGTTCGCGGGCTTGAGGTCGCGGTGGATCACGCCCTTGTAGGTGGTGCCGTAGATGGTGGCGGACTTGCGGTGCGCGTACTCGAGCGCGCGGCATACAAGGATTCCGACGGCCGCGGTTTCCTGTGGGCTCAAGATGGGGCACTTATTCTGGACGTCGTCGAACGCCGCCCCTGGCACGTATTCCATCTCGATATACGGAAGCGAATGCCACTCTCCCACATTGTAAAATTGCACGATGTTGGGATGCTGGAGCTTTGACAGAATGCGTATTTCGGTTTCAAACCGCGCGAGCAGATTTTCCGGCTGGCTGGGCTTTATCACCTTGACGGCGCGATAGACCTCGAGGCGGGGGTTCCACACAAGGTACACGTCGGCCATGCCGCCGCTGCCCAGAAATTTAACGATCCTGCCGCCCGCCAGGTTCTGAAAACTCGCCGCCTGCTCCGGCGTCAGACGCACATCGGCCTTTGTGTCGCCGCCGGGCCTTACCGCCGGCCCTTCCTTTGCATACAGATGCTCCTCGGCCGCGGTGCCGGAAAACGTTTCTCCTGGCGCCTGCGCGGCCCCTCCCCGCGCCCGCCCCAGCCTGTTCGCGACATGCGCGGCGGACTCGGCATGCGGCAGCGCGCGGATGAAGTCCTCCTCGCGCGGCGGCGGAAGGGAATCGCGGTCCGATGCGGCCGGGACCTCAAAATCGATGGCCGCGCGCTCCACGAGCGCGGGCGCGCCGGCCAGCGCGGCCACATAGACAATGGAGAAGACCAGGGCGTAGACATGATCGCCGGGGTTCCAGAACACTTGAGCGTGGCTGAACAGGTAGCAGCCCAGCGCGATGCTCGCCGCCACCAGGACAAACGCGGCCGCGATATACAGCGCCTTCTTCCTGGGCGGGATCACGAGCGCGAGCCCCGGAAATACGAGAAACACGAAAAGGATATTGACAAATGCTCCTATGCCCGAAAGGTCCCTCACCCACGATCCCTGGAGCACATCCATCGCCGCGGTGGCCCACAGCTCCACGCCGGGGAACTGGGAGCCCACGGGCGTGGTGAAGAAATCGGCGCCCGCGCCCGCATCGGTGACGCCCACAAAGACCAGTTTGTCGCGCAGGAGCGCGGGGTCGATTGCGCCGGTGAGCACCTTCACCGCGGGCAGGGTGCGCACCGTGCCGCTCCGTCCCCGATAGTGGATAAGCGTGCTGCCCGCATAGCGGGAAATGGGTACGCCGCGGTCGCCGAGCTTAACCTGGGGTTTGCCGTCGAGCACGAATTCGTCGGGCTTGACGCCGAGAAAGGCGGCGGCGGCGCACAACCCGAACGACGGATAGTACTCGTCGCCCGCCTTGATGACGTGCACGATCTCGCGCAGTTTCTGGTCAACCTTGTTGGTGGTGACGTTGATGACGCCGCTCTGCGTCGCGGAGGCGGTGAACAATGAGTCGGAGGCGTCGATCCTGTTTGCCGAAAAAAACGTGACGTTGTCGAGTCCGGCCTTCTGCTTCACCAAAAGGAACCGCTGTTTGAACACCGCCGGCGGGACCGGGACCTCGGCCGAGTCCGCGCCGCCCGCGCGGAAGGTTGCGCGGAACGGCAGGATGAGTTTGTTCACTTTTGCGAATGCCCGCGCGAGGCTGTCGTTGCCCGCCGGGTCCTCGCGCTTGGGCGGGAACAGGATGTCGAGCGCCACCACGCGCGGCGAGCACGCCTGCAGGCTGTTTATGAGCTGCGCGATCACCGCGCGCGGCCACGGCCAGGTGCCCACGCCGCTGATGCTCTCCGCGTCGAGGCCCACCACCACCACCGAATCGCACACCGCGGTCGCTTTTGTGAAGGCGAAATTCAGGTCGTAGAAGACGTTTTCCACAAACTTGAGCGGCTTGAAGAACATCACCGCCGTGAGCAGCACGGTGCCGCCGCCGAGCACTGCGGCCTTTTTGAACGTCATCACTCACTCTCCTCGAAAAGTTCGCCGATGCGCCTGTCGCGCTCGGTGTTCCATTTTTCCCACGAGTCGGCCTCGTCCCGCTTGAAATCCTCGACCGGCTTCGGCTTTCCTTTTTTATCAATGCGGATCTTCTGCATGTCGCGCACGATGGTCACCCACTGGTCCATGCTCACCTCGCTCGGGCCCGCCACTTCGCCGGGGCCGCTCACCTCGCCCACCTCGCCCCCCGTGGGGGCATGCACCGCCGGATTGTTCTTCACCGCGACCTCGCCGGTGTACACCTTGACTTCGGAGGAACTGTCCTTTTCCACGGACGCCTCGTACACCGTGCCGTGGACGCCCGCGATTGCCGTGGGCAGCTCGAGATCGAAGCGGCTCACCTTGTCCTGGAACCGCTTTATCTTGGCCCACACCGACCCCAGGGTGAATCCCATCTTTGTCTTTCCCGCGCCGGCCTGCGCGTCGCGGAAGGCCTCCACCGTGAGCCGCGTGTTCTCCTTGAGCCTCACCACGGTTTCCCTGTTGACAATGATCTCCACCCTACCGTTGGCCTGCGTCACGATCACGTCGCCCGGATACACGATGGCGTTGACGCAAAGCTTCCGCTTTGCGCCGGCCTTCGGGATCACCAGCGCGTCGCCTTCCACGCACGTGACCACGCCCTGCGACGCTGCCACTTTCTGCTCGGCCGCGGAAGGAGCGGCGGCCTGGGCCGGCTTTTCTCCTTTGTAATTCGGGTTGCGCAGCACAAGCACCTGCCCGATGGCGATGACGTTGATGTCCTTGAGCGACGGATTGTCCTTGGCAATCGTCTTGCCCATGTCCGCGCTCCAGTAGCCGAAATGATCGATGCAGATGAGGCTCACGCTCTCGCCCGCACGCACAGCGTGCTTCACGAATTGTTCGGTCGCGGCGGCCCGCGGTCCGGCCGACGCGCACAGCGCTGCGGCGCACACAACGGTGGCAATTGACAAAAGGGTCTTTTTCATGCTCCTTCTCCCGCGTTACATTGAAAACGAAAACCGGACAGGATGCCCGGCAATTTCAGTTTCGGAATCGACGGAAACCTCGATGGCGCGGCCTTCGGATTCGCGAACGCCCACGGTGTCGCCGCCCGAGGCAATGCCGCACGCGGCGCATTCGCGCTGCACCTGTTCCTGCAGGACCGCGGCGATCTCGTCCCGTTTCGCGCCGGACCCGGCAGAAAGCAGACATGCGCCGCACCTGCGGATCACGCGATTGACAAAAAGGTTAAAGCAGAGGCTCGTAAAGCCCGCGTCGGCGGCCTCGGCCGACACCACGGTGGCCGCTTTGAAAAGCCCTGTTGGTGGTTCCTCAAAGAACGTGAGCCCCATGGCCGCGGCCTCCGTCGCGACTCCCGGCGCAATGCGGCAGGCAAACACCGGCCCGCTTGAAAAAATACTTTCTCCGCGCGCGGCCTGCCCGCGCGCCGCAACAGGGTTGTTCTCCTGCAGCAACATTTCGGCCCACCGGAGCGCCGCGAACCACGCCGCCCTACCGCCGGCAAGCGGCGGCGCGCACAGGCACAGGCACCTTGCGTGCGGGCTGCTGCGCAGTTTTTTATAGGGAAGGAACCGGGTATCCTCGAAAAGATATGCAATGGTTTGACGGCCGGAAATGCCGGACAGCAAGGGTTCATCGGCGGCAAGCGGGGCGATAACCATGCATTTGTGTAGGTCGGCAGTCTCGGCGACCGAGGTCATGCCCTTGACATGAGCATTTGTAAAGGAGACGTCGAAGTCCCATACCACAATGTCCGGCGGAAATCCCTGTTCAACGCAGGCGCCGAGCACCCGGCCGAAGGTGTCCGGCATGTCGTTGCTTTCGGCCGAGTAAACGGTCACCTGCGCCTCCGGCTTCCTGCCCACCGCCTTGGCAAGCGTCATCAGCCAAGTCCACGACGCCTTTCGAAGAGCGAAAAACGGCAGGTTTTCGATTGCGGCCACCTGTGCCCGGATCCGTTGTTCGCATTCGTCAATATAGCCGGAAAGTTCGTCCCTGTTGAAATCCTCCCGCGGACCGGAAACCGATTCGGCCAGCGCTTCAGCAAAGCCGCGCTTCCCGGCATTTTTCGTTTGCGCAGGCGCAGGGTTCGCATCCACCATGGAAAGAATTCTGTCCACCGGCGATTTTGCAGCGGTGGCCGTCTGTTTCGGCTGTTCGGTCCCCTTTGCAGGTCCGAGCATAGCCGTGAGGCGCTGTTTTTCCGATTGCGGCAGTCCCGCTTTTGCAATGACCGCGTCCGCATCCGCGCTGCCGATTTTTCCGCCGAGCAGGCCGCGCAGCGCCGAAAGTGCGGTTGAAAAGGCCGCGCACAGAGGCACGTTCTGAGCAAGGGCGTCGGAAGAAAAATCCTTCATCGAGCGCACCGCCAGTTCCACATACAAGGGCTTGTCTCCGCCCGTCAAAATATCCGGCACAGTTCCCGACAACACAACGCCCCGGCAAGACACGAACTCGTTCCATTCCGCGATCCGCACCTGCTGCGGATTCTTGGATGTGAACCCCAGGTCGGAGCAGACGAGGATGTTCCAGCGGCCTGGCTGGGCGGCCGGGGACATCCCGGGCGCGGCAGTGCCGAGCGTCACGTTAAACGATTTTATGGGAGACTTTTTAGGTGGTTTCACTGGTGTTTACCATTGCGGATTGCGGATTTCGGATTGAATCGCAAAGAAGTGAAGTGTGGTGATAGCCGCTAATCAAGAACCACTGTTTTGCCCAATATATGTTGCTCTGTAATATATGATATTTGCTATATTTATAGGCACTAAAATCTACGCGCATCAGCTTCGTGTCCGATATTTGTCTCCCGCATTTTCCCATCGCAGGATGATGGCCGACGCGGCGTGACGCAACACCATCGATCGACCTTTCACCCCTTAAGGAGCGCTTCGTCATGAAGAAAAGACCCGTGTGCCTTATCATCCGCGACGGCTGGGGACAGGGCAAGAGCGACGACACCAACGCGATCCACGTCGCCGCCACGCCCTTTACAGACGCATACCTGGCCGCGAACCCGCACACGCTCATTCAGACGTCCGGGCTCAGCGTGGGGCTGCCCGAGGGATACCAGGGCAACAGCGAGGTGGGACACCTCAACATAGGCTCGGGCCGCATCATGTACCAGAGCCTCACGCGCATCGACAAGTCGGTGTCCGAGGGCGACTTCTTTTCGAACAAGGCATTCTGCGGCGCCATCGACGAGGCGAAGAAGCGCAAAAGCACGCTCCACCTCATCGGCCTCATCCAGGAGGAGGGCGTGCACGCGGTAACGCGCCACTGCATCGCCCTGCTTGACCTGTGCAAACGGCGGGGCTTTTCCAACGTGCTCGTGCACGCCATCACCGACGGCCGCGACACGCCTCCGAAATCGGCGCGCGAGCACCTGGCGCTTCTGCAGAGCGGGATTGATAAAACAGGAATCGGTAGAGTGGCCACGGTGATCGGCAGATACTACGCCATGGACCGCGACAAGCGCTGGGACCGCACGGAGCTCGCCTACCGCGCGCTCATGCAGGGCAAGGGGAAGGCGGTAGACAGCTGGCAGGCGGCGATCGACGACGCGTACGCCGCAGGCGAAAACGACGAGTTCGTCAAGCCGCGGCTCATCAATTTTACCGGCATCGGCGCAAACGACGTTGTCATCTTCTTTAATTTCCGGTTCGACCGCACGCGCCAACTCACCATGGCGATCGTGGAGTCCGCGTTTTCGGAATTCCCTGTGGTCAAGCACTCGATCCATTTTGTGGCAATGACCCACTACTACGACAAGGGCAACTTCACCGAGGCATATCCCGAAATCCCCTCCACCAACATCCTGGGGGAAGTGCTTGCCAATAACGGTCTCAAACAGCTCCGTTGCGCCGAGACCGAAAAATACGCGCATGTCACATTCTTTTTTAACGGCCAGAGAAACGATCCGTTCCCGGGCGAAGACAGGATTCTTATCAACAGCCCCAAGGTGGCCACCTACGACCTCAAGCCGGAAATGAGCGCCTTCGAGGTGCGCGACAAGCTGGCGGCGGCGATCGCATCCGACAAGTACGACGTGGTTATCACCAACTTCGCCAACTGCGACATGGTGGGCCACACAGGCGTGTTTGATGCGACCGTCAAGGCCGTCCAGACCGTCGACACGTGCGTGCACGATGTGGTGGAGGCGGCGCTCGCCAAAGGCGGCGCCTGCATTGTTGCGGCCGACCACGGCAACGCCGAGCAGATGAAGCTCGCCGACGGCTCGCCCATGACGGCGCATTCGGTAAACCCGGTGCCGCTCATGCTCATCGGCGCCGGCAAGGTGCGACTTCACGACAATGGCAGGCTCTGCGACCTCGCGCCCACTATGCTCGAGCTGCTGGGCATTGCCAAGCCGGCAGAAATGACGGGCGAGTCGCTAATTATAAGTTGACAGTTGACGGTTGACAGTTGATAGTTGATAGTTGATAGTTGACGGCAAGATATATCTTTTCTCTGTGCTCTCTGTGTCTCTGTGGTGAAGTTTTTTGCGTCCGTTCAACCAAGGGAGCGGGCTTGAAAATCGCGCTGTGCCAGCTCAATCCCGTTACCGGCGACATTGCCGGCAATACGGCAAAGCTCATCGCAACGATCTCTTCCGCGCCCGCGGGGGTTGATCTGTTCGTGTTTCCCGAGCTGTTTGTCCAGGGATATCCGCCTCGTGACCTTCTGGAACAGCAATGGTTTCTGGATCGCGGCATGGCCGCGCTCGACGATATCCGCCGGCATTCAAAGACGCTTCCTGCCGTAGGAATACTTTTCGGCTTTGCCATGCCGAACAGCCGTCCCAACGGCAAACGGCTGTCCAATTCTGCCCTTCTCGTTTGCAACGGCGACATCGTCTTCGAACATGCCAAATCGCTCCTTCCCACCTATGACGTGTTCGACGAATCGCGGTATTTCGATGCCGCCCCCGGCCGCAGCGTGTGCGCGTTCAAGGGCGAGCGGCTCGGCATTACTGTATGTGAAGACGCCTGGAACGATCCCGCCATGTGGCGGCGGCAGCTCTACGATTTCGACCCCGTGGCCGACCTCGCCGGGAAAGGCGCAACAATCCTCGTCAACCTTTCCGCGTCGCCGTTTTACATGGGAAAAGAAAAGATACGGTTCTCCCTTGTCAAAGCGCATGCGGCGCGGCATTCGCTGCCGTTTATATTTGTGAACCAGACCGGCGGCAACGACGAGCTCATCTTCGACGGCAACAGCATGGCGGTGGACGCCGCAGGCGGCCTGCGGGCGATGCTCCCGGCATTCAAAGAATGCGTGCAGGTGGTCAACACCGCGGCGTTCGGGCCCGTGCTCCCCGCGCCGCAGCTCGACACCATTGCAAGCGCGCACGACGCGATCGTATGCGGGCTTTCCGACTACATTCACAAATGCGGATTTTCAAAGGCCCTTGTCGGCCTGTCGGGCGGCATCGACTCCGCGGTCACCTGCGCGCTCGCCGTGGACGCGCTCGGTGCAAAGAATGTATGGGGCGTCACCATGCCCTCGCGCTATTCCTCCGAAGGCAGCGTGGCGGATTCACGCAGCCTAGCGGAAAACCTCGGCGTGAAATTCTCCGCTATTTCCATCGAAGGCGCGTTTTCCGCGTTTACAAAGGAGCTCGAACCCGTTTTCGCCGGGAAGAAGCCGGACCTTGCCGAGGAAAACATTCAGGCGCGCGTGCGCGGCACCATCCTCATGGCCCTGTCGAACAAGTTCGGCCATATCCTTCTGTCAACCGGCAACAAGAGCGAGATCGCCGTGGGCTACTGCACGCTCTACGGCGACATGAACGGCGGTCTCGGCGTGATCTCCGACCTTCCCAAGACCATGGTGTACAAGATGGCGCAGTACATCAACCGAGACAAGAAAGTTATACCGGAGAATTCCATAAAAAAAGCCCCCTCGGCAGAGCTCCGGCCGAACCAGAAAGACCAGGACACCCTGCCGCCGTATGAAATTCTTGATCCTATAATCGAACTTTTCGTTGAGGACGGGCTGTGCGCGGCAGAAATAGTAAAGAAAGGGTTTGACGAAAAGACCGTGGCGTGGGTTGTTGCGGCTGTCAAGAACAGCGAATACAAGAGGCGGCAGGCGGCGCCGGGACTCAAGGTAACGCCGAAGGCGTTCGGGATGGGGAGAAGGTTTCCTTTGGCAGCGAAGTATGAGTGTTAGAGAGTTGAGAAGTTGAAAGAAGAAGTTGAAACGTTGAAGCGTTGAAACGTTGAAAAGGCAAGAAGTTGGCGCGGCCTTGCTCCATTAACCTTTTTACCTTCCCAAATCATTTGACAGCCCGGTATAACCTGAGTTATACTATTGTCATGAAAACAGCCATCTCCCTTCCAGACCCCCTGTTCAGGTCGGCGGAACGGGCGGCCAACAGGCTGCGAATGTCGCGAAGCCGTTTTTTTGCCGCAGCTGCATCGCATTATATCCGGGAAGTCGGCCGAACCGACATTACGCAGCGGCTCAATGCAGTGTACGGCGATAGCGCTGGCCACGAATCGCGACTTCCGAAATCCATCGTGCAATTGCAAATGGCCGCCATCAAGCGGGAAGAATGGTAATCCGCCGGGGCGAAGTATGGTGGGCCAATTTGCCCATTCCCGAGGCATCAGAGCCCGGGTACCGTCATCCCGTGCTCATTGTCCAATCCAACGAATTCAACCAAAGCGTGATCAGCACCGTGATTGCCGCTGTGATTACGTCCAACCTCCACCTTTCGCAGGCGCCGGGAAACGTTCTGCTCCCCAAACGCGCAAGCCGCCTTCCAAAAGACTCGGTCATCAATGTTTCGCAGCTGGTGACTATTGACAAAAGCTGCCTTTCCCATCGGACGGCAAAACTCCCGGAAGAAATCATCAGTGAGGTTGAGGAGGGGATCAGGTTGGTGCTGGCAGTGTGAGAACCGCAGGCTACAGTGAATAAATTGTCATTCCTCGAAGCGCATTTTAACATATTTGACAACGGCGCTTCCCCTTTGGCTCTCGTCGGCTATCTTGACAATATACAATCCGGATCTGCCTGATTGAATATGCAGGACCGATCCTGCAACATAGCTTGAAATTTTCCTTCCTGCAACATCAAACACCTCCGCCCCAAACCCCTTGTCAACCCCAAACGGCACAGCCAACATCCTTGTCCGTCCTGCAAAGTCGCAGCGGATCCGTCCGCCAATTTTCCCTTCTCCCGCACGCAAACCATTGAATCGTGGATTGACCGATGAATTCGCATTGAAGATATTCCCGTCCCTCCTGTAATTTCCCCGTCCCGTTCCCCACAGCACCCTGGCATTCTTGGTCCCCGGAAGGTCGTAAGCGACAATGCCGCTCGCTGCCGTATTGATCACAATACTCAGATCTCCAGACGTATCTATTTTGTCAATTGTCGGTGACGCAAGCCCGCCGTTCCAGGTCGCGCCGCCGAACGGCGGGGGAAGCGCAACTTTGTACAGGAGATTACCCAGGTAGTCGAGCACGAACAAGTCGCCGGTTGCGTTGGAACCTTTCTGCGTCCAGGTGGTGAACAGCACCTCGGCCTTGCCGCTGTTGTCCAGGTCCGCAACCACCGGCGGCGAAGCGAAGCGGAAGAATGGATCGCCGCTCTTATACACCGAAAACGGCCAGTTGCCGTGTTCTGTTTTGTCCAGATGCATTGCGTGCACCTTGCCGTCGTACGACGAGAAGAGTATTTCTTTCATCCCGTCGCCGTCGATGTCGGCCACCACGGGGTCGGGAATGCAGGATTCGATGATGTTGTAGTCTTCGCAGATGGGCGCGCCGAAACCGGAAGGCGGGATTGTCCAGTCGTACGGGCCGCTCTTGAAACGCGACCGGTCCGGGTTGAAAATGTAAACCCCGGTGTACTTGCTCGGCGGATACCCGGCATGGCAGTCGTACACGTTGCCGGTGACCACGACCTCCGGAACGCCGTCGTTGTTTACATCCACGATTACCGCCGCTCCCTCGGCAAAATTCGTGCGAAAGCTCTCCACGGGCGTTCCGTCGCAGGCGCCCCATCCCCTCAACTCCGGCGCAGTGTCGACCCATACGCCCACCTCGCCCCAGGTCTTGCTCCCGAATTCCGCGGCGGCAGGCAACGCCGTGCCGTTTGCGGCATAAGCGCATATGTAATGCACGTCCGACGGCACCACGATGTCGGGCGTCGGACCGCCGGTCAGATTTCCGATCGCGGCATTGTCGTTGTAGACGCCGGCGCTGTATCCTTTTGTTTTGGATCTCTGCGGCCATCCGGGCATTATTGTTCCGTCGTACGAATAAACCCACGTGTTAATCGAATCGCTTTGAGCGGCGGTGGCGACAAGCCGCAGCTTTCCGCTTCCGTCAAGGTCCGCCGCGGCCGCGCCGCGCAATTCGTTTGTAATGATCTGCTTTGTCCACAGGGTGTCCCCCTTGTAATCGCGCACGATAATCTGGCCGCCCGAGGCCGCGACGATCTCCGGTCTGCCGTCATTGTTGATATCCGCGACGATGATCCCCGACCAGACGCGGCTGCCATTCTTGTTGAACGAGGCCGTCTCACTGCCATCGATACCCTTCAGGATGTTGATGGTGTAGGCCCCGGCGACGATTTCGGGAATGCCGTCGCCGTTCAGGTCCGCGACCGCGGGTGACGAATACCATCCGGTCTCGCACCAACTTGAATAACACCCGGCGCGGGCCCATTTAAGAACCGGCTGGTTGACTATTGCTGAAATATCGGCGGTTGATGCGAGGATGATTGCGGCCGTCGCGAACAGGACGATGCGGTTCATACAGTCCTCCCTGAATCCCACAGCGAGCGCATTCCCCCGAGCTTGCTCCGGGGAATGCGCGCGACTATAAGTATGTTTTCTTTCCATAGGGATGGAAGATTCCCCGCAGCTTGCTGCGGGTTCTTCAATACCACGGTCTTCTGCGGGATCATGCACGAATATACCACTTCGTGCGCACGTTGGCAACAGACACGGCTTTTCCCCAAAAAGGAGCGGCGGCGCCCGCAGAATTATGGGGCGATATTTGATTTTCCTTCCGCATCATGATACAATAACCTGATACGATCCAATTCGCCCTCAATCGCAAATATCAAGAGACACTCGTGGAACGTAACGACGGACAAATCCCTTCCAACGGCCCTTCACATCCGGCGCACATCAAGGTCTCATTCCGTCAAGCAATGCATATTCTTCTGCCCTATTCGTGGCATCGAGTACGAGATCAGCTGATCACGGTCGCGCCGGTCTGCCTGTACCTGGCCCTGTTTCAAATCCTTTTTCTGCGGTACGGGCTGTCGAAGATCGGATGGGTCACCGGCGGCGTGGCGCTGGTGATTGTCGGGCTTGTCTTCTTCCTCGAAGGCGTGCGCATAGGCCTTGAGCCCCTTGGCGAGACGGTGGGCGACACGCTTCCGAACAAAAGCAGCATGACCGTACTCCTCGTGTTCGCCTTTCTTCTGGGGAACCTTGCCGCGTTCGGCGAGCCCGTGCTCGCAAGCCTTCAGATTGCTGGTTCCGGCGTGAGTCCTTCCAAGGCGCCGCTCCTGTATTACCTGCTTGTCAAGAACCCGCTCCTGTTGAGCCTCACCGTCTCGCTGGGAAGCGGCGTCGCGGTCCTTCTCGGCACCCTGCGGTTTGTCTATGGATGGAGCCTCAAGACGCTCATTCTTCCGCTTATTGGCGTCGCCATGATCCTCACACTGCTCGCGTCGTCCGATCACATCCTGAGCAGCGCAGTGGGACTGGCGTGGGACACCGGCGCGGTCATCGTGGGGCCGGTGCTCTGCCCGCTCGTGCTGTCGCTCGGGCTCGGCGTGTGCCGGGCAACGGGCAAAACCGACACCGGACTGGCAGGGTTCGGCATGGCGGGCCTCATCTCCGTGGTGCCGGTCACCGCGGTCATCCTGCTCGCCATCCTCCTGCAGCTCGCGGGCTGCGGCGTGCAGCACATTGACACGGTGCGAAACCCTGCCACCGCGAGCGCAGGCGCATGGCAGGCTTCGGGAAGCTCCCTGGTGCTGGCGCTGCGGGCAGTTGCGCCCATTTTCATCTTTCTATGGCTTTTTCTCCGGCTGGTGCTCAAGGAGCAGGCAGCTCCGTTTCCGCAGCTTGTTTTGGGCGCGGGTTTCGCCGTGGCGGGATTGTTACTTTTCAACTTCGGACTTACCGTGGGCCTCTCCGAGCTCGGCACCCAGGTGGGCAACCGCCTGCCGTTCTCCTTTTGTCCACCGGCCCAGGCCCTGTACCCGGACGCGGTCGGCAAAGCGCTGGCAGTCGCTTTCGGCGCGGTCCTCGGCTACGGCGCCACGCTCGCGGAACCGGCGTTCAACATCCTCGGCCGGCAGGTGGAGGACGTGACGCAGGGCGCGTTCAAGAAATGGCTGTTTAGCCAGGCGGTCGCGATCGGCGTGGGCGTGGGCGCGGGCCTGGGGATCGTTTCGATTATCTGCAAAGTCAATCTGCTCTATCTGTTGATACCGCCCTATGTTCTCCTTTTTTTCCTCACCATGGCGAGCGACGAGAAATACGTCAACATCGCCTGGGACGGCGGCGCCGTTACCACCGGACCGGTCACGGTGCCGCTCAAGATCGCCATTGGTATCGCGCTGAGCCGCGCCACGGGTTTTGCCGAAGGGTTCGGGATCCTGGCGCTCGCCTCCGCGTATCCCGTCCTTAACATTCTGATCCTTGGACTCTACGTGCGACGATATGAAACGAAACCGGAACCGGCAATGGCCGCCATAACGGAGGGAGCGCGCTGATGACAGTGACAAATGCGAACAACCGGCCCGCGCAGGAACAGGAAGCGCTGGAGCTCATCACCTGCGTGGTACAACGGGGCAAGGCCGACAAGGTGGCAAAGGCCGCGCTTGAGGCCGGCGCAGGCGGCGCCACGATCTTCTTTGCGCGGGGCATGGGCCTGAGGGAAAAACTGGGCCTTCTGGGCCTTGCCATTGTGCCGGAGAAGGAAGTGGTGTTTATCGTCTCGCAAAAGACCGCCACGCAGGCCATTTTCGACATGGTGGTGCGCGCCGCGCGGCTTGACGTTCCTGGGATGGGAATAGCGTATGTAACGCCGATTTCAATGTCTGCGGGACATATTGGGACGGATTTCATAAAAGCAAGTTGACTGTTGACAGTTTGCAGTTGGCGGCAGGATCGTACAGTGGAAAATCGAAGCAAAAGACATACCATGGTCAAGCGGACAATCCCTCATTTCCGTCCCCAGAAAAACCGGCCTCGCCGCCCGTTTACCCGCTTTCTGTTCCTCGTTTTGGTGGCGGTTAGCGCGGCGCTGCTGCTGCAGCATTTCGTCCTCGACGTGATCCAGGTGACCTCCTCCTCGATGGCGCCCACGATAAACGTGGGGTGCCGCTATGTTCTTGACAAAATCACCTTTCGCGTCAGGAAACCCCGCGCAGGCGACGTGGTGGCTTTCCCCTCGCCTGTTCTGGCAGGCCACAACCTGGTGAAAAGGGTGATCGCCGTTGAGGGCGACACGCTTGAAATAAAAAAGAAGGACGTTTACATCAACGGAAGAAAGACTGCCGACCGGTATGCCTATCATTCGCGCGACACCGTGATTCTCGTGGGAGACAATCTGGGGCCCCTTGCGGTCCCGGAGGGCATGGTTTTTGTGATGGGCGACAACCGCGACGAGTCCGAAGACTCGCGCGACTGGAAGGACTCGACCAGCGGCGAGCACATCTACTTTATTCCAGTGAACAGGCTTTTTGGCAGAGTTATGCTTTTTAATCCTTGAACGAGCCGAAGCGAAGAATTATTTGTCGGGGGAAGTGTCCCCCTGCCTGCGGCCCTGGGTCCTCCGTCACCCCCTCCGGGCGCACCCCAAGTGGATGCAGTTGCAGAAATCAACACCCGTGTGGGGGCACCCAAGGAGAGCAGTAGTACCATGCGCTTACTTCTACTTTGTGACTTTCTCACTTTGTTACTATCGGCTGCGGGGGCACCGAGAAGGAAGTTGAAAGTTGACAGTTGGCGGTTGACAGTTGACAGCTGGAAAGACAGACATTGACGGTTTAGCTGAAAAATCCAATTGGCGTGAAAATTAACATTGACTGAAAAAATTTCCTCTGCCGCGCGTTAGGTGGACCGAAGTGGTCCCGCCCATAGCGGGATTGCCGGCCGAACCCCCGCCGGAGGCGACTAGGGGCGGTCCGGCAACGAGGCGAACAGCCGAGCCCGGAGGGAGACCTAACCCTGACCGACCCGACCCCGAGCGAAGTGAGGGGGAGGGAAACGCCCAACTCTTCTACTATCTCGGGAAACCACGAAGCGGTGCCCCCACCAAGAGCTTTGTCTGCAGGAGGTTCTTATGGCGCAATGGTGAACTTTTCCGCAAGCGCCGAGCCGTTTGACAACACCCGGATGATGTACGTCCCCATCGCCGCTTTTCCCCGTGAATTTTCCCGCAAGTCCCAGGAAAACTCAGACCCGGTCTGCGCTGATCGTGACGCGGCAAGCGTTGCCAATTCGCGCCCCGCGAAGGTCGAAGATCGCGGCCGATGTCGCATTCTTGGCCACATAGAATTTTATGCCGCCGTTTACATTGTGGACCGCGGCAATCCCGCTTTTGCCGTACGAAAGTGTCTTCACGTTGTCCTTGACCCCGGTAAACGGCTTCTTGTCCTGATTCACCGCCACGACAAACGAAACCGAATCCTTCTGGCCGGACGCGCCCTGCACGACAAGCTCGACCAGCTGGAGAAACGAGGAATCGGTGCCCGGCGACCACGAAATGGTTCCGCCCTTGCTGATCGTCATGCCCTGGGGGCCATAGTGAATGGTGTAATCGTAGGAAAGGGAGTCCAGGTATCCCGGATAGTGAAACACAAAAGGCACATTAAAGATGTTCTGGTACGCAAACTGGCTGTCGATCACCGGCACGGGCAATTCCGTTGTGTGAAGGATTATCCCGCCGTTGCCGATTGCCCATCCGCAAGCCGGGTTCACAAATGCAACGTCGTTGATCTGCCCGTCGTATCCGGTGATCTTGTATTGGAACGGCCACGTTTTTCCTCCGTCGCGCGAGTGAAGGATCCGGTTGTCGCTCAAGAAAATCCATCCGTTAAGCGGATCTGCAAACTTGATGGCGTTTTGAGAGGGAACGCCGGGCACCTGCTGGGTCCAGGTCTTGCCGCCGTCGGCGGTGTGCAAAACGGCCTGACCGATAAGCCACCCGTTCTGACGATCCAGAAAACGGATTCTTGTTGGACCGTACCCTGTAAAAAGCCGCTGCTGCCAGGTTGTTCCGCAATCGCCTGTGCTCCAGAGCGTGTTTTGGGTGAGAAACCAACCGGTGCACGAATCAACAAAACAAATGTCGGATACCGATATCCCATACTGTTGGAGGTCTGCAGGCAGAAGGGTTTCCGACCACGACACGCCTCCGTCATGCGTTGCCGTAAGAAAATGCTGGTAGTCCCAGGATGCGTCAATATAGCGGCCAGTGACAAAGAAGTAATTCAGGCTGTCGGCAAACGAGGCGTTGGTGATCGTGCTGGCAAAGGAAGGATTCTCATCCTTGACCGGCAGGGGGATGATCTTCCAATCTCTTCCGGCGTCATTTGTCCTGAAAATCGCGCCGATGTCCGTATTTTGCCACAGCGTGTGTCCGGCAACGACCACGGTGCTGCAGGAAAAGACTCTTGCTCCGCAGAAACTGTACCACAGGCCGGGTATGACCCGCGCTGCCCAGGTTTTCCCGCCGTCTTCGGAGTAGAGCAATGCACTATCGCCGTACTGCGAGCCAAACCCGTATGCGCGAAGCGAATCCGCCGCCGATATGCCGTAGTAATTCAGAAAATGATACGGCGTGAGCGAATACTGGAGCGGAAGCGGGTTCTGCTTGACCCACTCGGTCGAATACGATACGAACACAACACCTGCAACCAGCATACCCAGTGCTGTTTTAATCAGACGCATGTGGTCCTCCTTGTGGCCAGTGTCCGGAACAGTGTGCCATCATCATAAACATACACTGCATTCCGTGATCCGTCAATGCCTGGCCAAAGAAAGTGTTTTCTGCCAGAAAACCCATTCCTAATATTTAAGAAAGATAATTGGGGGTTCGTTTTGGGCCGTTCAAGTAGCTTGGTGGGGGAAGGTTCCCCCTCGCTACGGCCCGGTGCGCCCTTGTCTTGGTAACTGTATATCACGCGCCGGTCCTGCGCTCCCCCTTCCTGGGTGCACCCCAAGTGGATGCAGTGGCAGAAATCAAGCACCCGTACGGGGGCACCCAAGGAGAGCGGTTGAGAAGACAAAGCGTTGAAACGTTGAAAAGTTGAAGCGTTGAAACGTGGGAAACAAAGAATTACTTTGTAACTTTGTCACTACGTTCCTTAAGGGTTTGGTAGTGGTGCCGCGCACCTTCCATTATGTCGTTTGCCTTTGTCACTTTCCTTCCTGCGGGGCACCGAGAAAGAGAGTTAAAAGTTGACAGTTGGCAGTTGACAGCGGGACTTGTGAGAGAGAACCCACGTTCCTTCCAAGGATTCCGCCTGGCGCAAAGATGTACTTGGCCGAATAGATTTCATCTGCCGCGCGCCAGGCAGGACTGGAAGGTGCGCTGGAGCGCATTGCCGCTTGATCCCTAGCCGAAGGCGGTTGGGACAAGCGGCAACGAGGCCGAAGGCCGAGCCTGGAAGGAGGGCCGCCGCTGCGAAGCAGCGGGGCGCCCAAGACTTCTTCTGTTTTACCATGCGCCTCTGCAGAAGGGGGAACGCCCAACACTTGCTCTTGATTTCCAGATGCTCCCACCAGCAAGTTTTTATTATCGATTGATGATATTCCTTTTCCCCCTACAACCATCTATTTTCGATAGAGCAAGATATACGTTGTTGTGCGAGACACATAACCGCTGGAGTGCATATGCAAGTCGCATGGTGGGTGTGGCTGGTGTTCGGGATCATCACGCTTTCCGCCGAGACGCTGACGCCGGGCGGGTTCTACCTCATGTTCGTGGGCGCGGCTGCCATTGTCACCGGCGCGCTTGCCCCGGTGATTCACACCGCGTGGATCGAGATGCTGCTGTTTGCCTTCTTGTCAATATTTTCCATCGCCGTTTTCCGCAGGCCGCTTGCCAGAAAAGTCGCCCGTTCCACGCCCAAGGCCGACGTGCAGGAGTTCGTGGGCGAGACCGGACGCGCGCTGGAGACCATTGCTCCCGGCGCCACCGGCAAGGTGGAACTCCGCGGAAGCACCTGGCAGGCGCGCAACGACGGGACGGCTCCGCTCGAGACGAACGCCGCGTGTATTGTTGCGGCGCGCGACGGACTCAAGTTCATCGTAAAACCAAAGTAACCATTTTTCCCGGGAGGAATCCATGTCCGGAGGAATTATCGTCGTTGCAATCGTTGCGGTTGTGCTCGTGCTTATCGTGCTTTCCCGATGCGTCATCGTCATCCCGCAGCAGAGCGCGTACGTGGTGGAACGGCTCGGCCGCTTCCACGAAGTCAAGAACGCGGGCTTTCACTTCTTGTGGCCGTTCTTCGACTCGGTGCATTACCGCCACAGCCTCAAGGAGACCGCGCTTGAAATCGCCGAACAGGTGTGCATCACCAGGGACAACGTGCAGGTCGCTGTCGACGGCGTGCTGTACTACAAGATCGTCGACCCCCAGCGTGCATCCTACGGTGTTGCGAACCTGCTGTTCGCCATCACACAGCTTGCGCAAACCACGCTGCGCTCCGAAATCGGAAAGATCGAGCTTGACCGCACCTTCGAGATGCGCTCACAAATCAACATGCTCGTGGTCACGGAGCTCGACAAGGCGAGCGAGTCGTGGGGCGTCAAGGTGTTCCGCTACGAAATCAAGAACATCACCCCGCCGCAGGACGTTCTGGCGGCCATGGAAAAACAGATGCGGGCCGAACGGGAAAAACGCGCGGTTATCCTGCAGTCCGAGGGAACGCGCGATGCGGCGATCAACAACGCCGAGGGCGAAAAGCAGAAGGTGATCAAGGCGTCCGAGGCAACCAAGCAGCAGCGCATCAACGAGGCCGAAGGCCAAGCCGCGGCCATTTTGGCAGTCGCGGCGGCCACGGCCGAGGGAATCCGCAAGGTCGCGCAATCCATCAACGAAGCGGGCGGGTTCGAGGCCGTGCAGCTCAGGGTTGCGGAACAGTTCATTACGCAGTTCGGGAATATCGCAAAACAGAGCACCACCATGATCCTGCCGTCCAACCTCGCCGATGTCGCGGCGCTGGTTTCGACTGCCATGAACACGATACAGAAATCGAAGGTGGAGGGGCAGGTGAAGAAGGCGTAGGAGAATCAAGAGCAGGTACCAGATAGATTGAAGAAAGACTTGGGCGTTCCCCTCGCCTTCGTCAAGACTCAGGCTCGGGTCGGCCCTCCTTCCGGTCTCGGCCTCCGGCCTCGGGCCGCCTGCCACGAAGGCCTTGCGGGCCGTGGTCAGGCGGCATCGCGCTCCAGCGCGACCTCCAGTCGTTCCTAACGCTGGGCATCAGCCATTGCCACGTTCCATGTTAGGCGCTGTGCGGGCAGAGCAAAGAGACCCCTAGCTTCTCAATAATTTAGCTGGTAAAAAAAATGCCCGCAAGGTGCGAGCATTTTCAAAATCAAACAGCGAATACACTAAGAACAAATTTCAGCACGACACCACCATCTGCTCCCCGCAGCACATCACGTCGCACGGGTCCGCGCAACCGCAGTCATCAACGACCACCAGCTCCAGACCGCATTCCTTGCACGTAAGCTTGGAACCTTTGGTCACCGCATTCTTCGCCTTCTTGTGAACCGCTTTTTTCAATTTCCTGGCCATGGTAAATCCCCTTTCTTTCTTGAAGAGTTTTCCGGCGTCTATGATTGTCAATCGTGATAATCTGCAAGTATTAGGCCAGATCATCAACGATTCTCAGGCAAGAAGGCAATTTGTCATTTCAACAATATTCCTGTTTGTTGGTACTGTATACTGTTCGCGAATTTGGGAAATGGGTTCGCATTTTCGGGAAAGGCGGGCAGTGATGTTCAACCTTTATGTTCATGTTTGGTTTAATACCGGCCAACACAGGCAGGATATGATACAGTATTGAAGGCATGGCCAAAAAGCAAGGAAGCGACACAAGAAGTTTCCGTTGCCTGGATTGACAGGAACCTCGACAAACCGTATTTTCTCTATTGAGAAAGGAGGTCATGTATGTATCGAATAATTCCTGTTTTGTTAATGGTTATGCTGGCCTCGATGGAAACTTTCGGTCAATGCACCAAAGATACCGATTGCAAGGGCAACCGGGTCTGCGTGAATGGCGAATGCGTTGAACCATCGTCTCAGACCGGCGGATCTTTGACAACATCCGGGGCAAACGTCGAAGGTTCTCAATGGACCGGATGGGGCAACGGCGCAGGCGTCGCAGGTTTTGTATTCTCGCCCGTGATCCTGGGATTGAGCATCGGCTCAACAATCGCCCGGTCACAATCAGATGATGCGGTGCCATCCGCTCCACTCGGAATCACGTCGCAGTTGCTCTGTGACATAGCCGTTCCTGTTGTTGCGGCGGGCGGATCGTCTTCACGCCATACCGGCGCTCACGGGCTCCTCGGGCTTCGCATCCCCGGTTGGATCTCTTTTGGTCTGTCGAATGCCTTCCTTGCGATCATCCTTGGCATCGCCGCCGGCGGCGGCGGAGCGCCGCCTCCGGCCGTACTCCTCTCCGAAGGCATCCTTTCCACCACTTCTTGCGTCCTGTTGTCCACCGATGCTCTGGTCTCAAAGTCACAGGCACGTGATGGCCGGAGAGCAGAATGCCGGAATATTCCGACATTGCACTTCTCTCTGGGAACCACAAGGAATGGCGGAGTCAAGGGGGGCGTGGCGTACTGTTTTTAGAGAGAACGGGAATCTACTTCCTCTTCAGCTCCAATCCGTGAACGTGAAAACAAGTCATTTTGCGCCGCAAAAAAAATCGTGCGGAACAGAAAACTGTTCCGCACGTCGGCATCAACATACGCGACTCGCTATTACTGCTTTATGGCGCTCATTGTGGTGGTCATTGCGATCTGATAATACGAGCCCGGCAGAATACCCGTAGGATTGTTCAGCCGTTGAGACGTTACGTTTACAAACGTGCCGTTCTTCCCGCTCACGCTCACATTAAGATTTGTCGTGTCGTTCGAAACGCTGATCAATCTGAGGCTGCTGCCGGAAAGCGACCATGTGCCTGTGTCCGAAACCGGCGCTCCCGTTGAGGCCATTCCGGGCATTTGAGTCGCATAGGTCATGTCGGCATTCAATTGGGCGTAGTTGGCGGTGCCGGAAAATGTTATCGTGGTGTCGGTCTGGTAGGTGCTGTCCGGTACGCCGGTTATGCCGAGATGGATCGTTGTGGTCCCTTTCATGATCACGGATGAAAATATCCACTTTCCGATCAAGTCCGCGGTCGAAGGCGCTGAGGGACCGGTCGAGGAGTTGGAGCATCCCCACATCATGACACCAGCAACAACGGCAACAAGAGCAAGAACATTTTTGCGCTTCATGCTGACTCCTTTTGGAAGTAAGTGGGAAAAGGTTGATTACCGCAGGCCATTAAAATACCAAGATATCTTGCTATTTTCAAGGATTCTTTTCCAATAAAATTACCCGCGGCCCAGGAACAAAGTACTTTCATAATGGTATTTTAGATTTTTCATTGCCCTGAAAACATTTGCCTGATCATTATCATCCTTTTGAAGGATTGTCTTCATGAGAAGAACAGTCGTTGAAAGTGCCGGCCTCTGCGGCGTGCTTGCGTGGTTGATCTTCGGATGTTCAGGCTCATCGGTGAAACCGACAGAAGGCAAGTACCGTTCCCAGGACATACCCGCAAACGTCATTGTTACCGATACGCTCAGGAACGGCACGGTTGAAATCACCTGGGACAGCGTTTCCGGCGCAAAAGGCTATCTCGTGTACCGCGCAAAAGGTTCAGCCGATTCCTTTTTTCTCATTTCCTCCGAGGTATCCGGGCTGGAATATTACGATTCCTCCGTGGTTCCGGAGACCACCTACTTCTATCGGGTCCGAACGGTATTGGGTGTTGGAGATACAAGCATGCCGAGCGATCCGGACATGGGCATGGCGCTTCTGAGTTCCACAACATATATCCCCGCTTTCACCGCCTCGCACGGTTCTTTTGCAGACAGGGTCTTGCTTTCCTGGAGAAAGCCGCTTTCCGGCATCCGCGTCATTGCTTCCAAGTCCGATTCCACCGGCGCATTGTGGGCAGCCATCTGCACAACGACCGCGGATACCATGTGTTCCGATTCGCCTGTTGCGCCCGGACCGCATCTTTACAGGCTCGCGGTTGTGCATGATTCCCTGGGAACCACCGAATATTTCTTTGCGAACGGGTACAGGGCGGTTACGGACACGGAGTTTTTCATCGCAATGAACGCAACGGTCAAGCATTCCCAGGCCAAGCTCACCAAGCTCGGCTCGCTCGGTTCCGAACAGGTGCAGGGCGACACCACCGGCACCCTTACCTACAATGCGGTCCTGAGCGGTTTGCTGGTCACTGTTTCCATTGTCTATATTGACTACCGGGATTTTTACCTGACGCTTGCCGGCACGCAATATACGGTGATCACCAACATACTTTCCCAGACCGGCACGGTTACGGACACGGTTTTTGTGACGGGTATTTACCCGGGCGCGGTTGTCTACAATATCGCCGTCAGCGGCGGCAAACCGACGGGCGGGACCTATACCGTCATCCAGCAGGGGCGGCAGCCGACCGTGATACAGTTCGCGGATGTTTCGAAGTATGTGCTGTAGAGATATCAGTATCCCACTTGTCAACTACCGGGCAAGCCGGGCGCCCATGTCGTAAGCTTTCCGGCAGTCCTCCGGAAACACTTCCCGCCGCCGTTTTGCCTTGGCATCGGCATCCATTCCCGTGGCAACATATTTCGCATAATCGTCGAATTGATACGTGTCGGTGACCACGAGCGACTCGGACGGTCCCTTAAAAATCCTGGTCATGATAGATTCCATCAATTTGAATTGCTGTTCGTATCCCAAATCCCTCACCCTGCTTTCCGGCGCGCCCATGGTATAGATGAGCCCGACCGGCATCTTCTTTGTAAAGAGGGATGAGCGCTGACGGTCGTACACCAGAAACGGAAACGTGAGCCGCTCCAGAAACGACCTCATCTCGCCGGTCGCGACGCCGAGGTAGATGGGCGAACCCAGGATCAATGCTCCGGCATCCGCGATCCGGGCAAGAATGGGCGCCAGGTCATCGCGCACAGCGCACCTGCCGTAACTTTTGCCGCCCTTGAGTTTGCAGGAAAAACAACTCTTGCAGCCCTTGTAATCGAGGTTGTAAAGGTGGACAAGTTCCGTTTTCGCGCCTTGTGAAGCCGCGCCTTCAATCGCCTTGTTCAACAACGTCGCGGTGTTCCAGGATTTTCGAGGGCTGCCGTTGATGACCATGATTTTCATGAACCGTGCCTCCGGCATTGGTTGCTGTTCTATTTCAAGAGAAATCATTGAAGAACCCCGCCCCAAGTGGCGGGGAATCTTCCATAGCTAAGGAAATAGAATAATAAATATTCGCCCGCTAACCCCGCGCCACCACGACTACGCCTGCATACATACTACAGGAGTAGCCGCGCAAGCGAACTCGCGGGGAATGCGCGGGCTGTGCTATTCAGGGTGATAACACAAGCCTTTGCGTCGAGATCAAAGCGCGATGGTCCTGTGCTACGTCGGCAGTTTTCCGCGCAGCCTCCGGATCAATCTGTGGAACGCGTGAAACGACTTGACGGGTTCGGCGAACATCATAACGCATTCGCCATGAATCGCCCGGATATGCTTCTCTTCACATAACAGAATGGCCGCTTCGGACTCGGAGCCGCGCTGCATCCAGACCCGCGGGATCCCGGCTTCAATCACCCGTCGGACCGCCTTTTCCGCCTGGTCGGCCGGTACTGCAAGTGTCACCCCGCCCACCCAATCTTTCAAGTCACTCGGCTTTGAGCCGGGGCCGTCTTCATCAAGATATACCACGGAAACGGCGTATCCCTTGGCTCCAAGCTCCTTGTCAATGTTGAATCCGGAGACGGGTGTCTTTCGCGATGCCCGAACCAAAGCAAGCCTTTTCTGGGCCATGAACTCATCAATCATTGCTCGTGAGGACATATGGCTTCTCCCGGATAGGACGTTTTCTCAACGTGTCACAAGTGAGCAACGTTTGCAAACGCGAAACTCAACATCACGCTTACCACCAGGATCCCGGCGAAGAACACAAGAAGGTTCCATTTTCTGTCGGGTGATATTTTCCCGGCTCTGAACAAAAGATACCCCACCACAAGATTGGCCAGGCCCCATAGAACATTGACCGTGGGAGAAGACAGGCCCTTGCCCGGAGGATTTGCAAAGGGTGTTGGGAAAGCCGCGCCCGAAATGCCGTGAATGAAATGAGGAACCACATTTGCGAGAAAAAAACCGGCAAAAAAGCACGCCACCAAGTTATACCACTTCATGATCGGAACCTCCCCGGGAATATCCCCTGATTGTTTAGTAGGTGACATTGTCATTTTTCTGTTCTTGCTCCTCCTGCCACCCCTGCCAGTCGGGTTTTTTTATCTGCCTCAGCAGTGTATCGTCGACAACCCAGTTCTTGTCCGCACTGTCCCGGACCGTTGCAAGTTTTTCAGGCCATTTGCCCTTAATAATGGCGAGGTCTTCCGGGTCAAGTTTCGTCTTGTAAAACGATTTGACGTTTTTGAGGTCTGTTTCGTCAAGGTCCACGTCCCGGAGGTCTGCTTCGCGAAGGTCGGTTCCAGCGAGATCGGCTCCGTGAAGCTCCGCTTCCCGGAGGTCCGCTCCATGAAGGTTGTCTCCCTGCAGCGAGTCTCCCTGAAGAGAATCCTGCCGAAGGTCGGTCCCCTCAAGATTGGTTCCCCTAAGGTCTGCTTTCCGGAACCTGGCATTCCGGGCAAAGGCCTGCCGGAGGTTGGCCCCGCGAAGGTCTGCCTTCTCCAGGTTGGCAAATTTGAGAATCGCCCGCTGGAGGTCGGCTTTCTCAAGGTTGGCGCCTTCGAGATCGGCTCCTAAAAGATTGGCATCCTCAAGAAAGGCGCCCTCGAGGTTGGCTCCCTTCAGACGGGCCCTCCTGAGGTCCGGCCTGGCCGTTTTGTTCTCTTCCCTCCATTTATTCCAATGCTCCACGCCGGTTTTGAGAATGCCGACATTATGCATGCTGGCGCAGCCGATGTCTATCACAAGCAGCAACAGAACGGCAGTTGCGCTTTTAAAGCCGATCATAATGTCCTCAATTCCCTCATGGCGCGCACAGCGCCCGCCGTCCCTTTTTCTCTCAGCTTGATTTTGTCAACCCTTCACAAATGCGCCACAGGGTCTCTTCGGCGTCCCGGTTTCTGAAACTGCACGGCTCTTCCTTCCGCTGGTCGAAAAACTTCCCGCTCATGCCCTCCACTTCCGGGCTGCTCGCCAGCCAGATGGCAGTGTCGGCCCCTTGAGCCACGCTGCGGCCGAACAAGAGGCCCAGCACGCGCATGATGACCCGCACCGCAGGACGCATGTCGCGATAGAGGCCGGTCTTCACCACCAGGCCGGGCGCCATGGCATTGGCGCTTACGCCGCTTTTGTCAAGCCGGCGCGCAAACGCCCAGGTGAGCATCCGGTTGCAGGCCTTGGACTGCTTGTACGCCTTTTGTGCGTCGTAGCCCCGGCGCTCGAACTGGAGGTCGGCAAGATCAAGGTCGCCCGCGTATGTGGACGCCACGTTCACGATGCGCGCCGGCGCGCTCGCCTTCAGCAGGTCGAGCAGCTCTTGCGTGAGCAGCCAGTACCCGAGCACGTTGGTGGCGAAGGTGAGTTCTATTCCGTCAACGCTCGTCTGCCGCTTGGACCGGTTGATGCCGGCATTGTTGACAAGCACGTCGAGGCGGGAATATTTCTTGGAAAACTGTTGTGCAAATTCGCGGATGGACTTTTGGCTGGAGGTGTCGATGCGCACAACCGCGCAGTCCTTCCTTCCGGTTCGGGCCGCGATCTCTTCGGCCACCCGCTCCCCGCATTCAGGGTCCCGGCAGGCAAGCACGACCTCCGCGCCGAGCAGGGCAAGCTGCATGGCGATCTCTCTGCCGAAGCCCGAGGTTGGGCCTGTGACGATTATTCGTTTACCTGTCATAGAAGCGGTGGGTGGTGGATTGGTGATCATTGAACGGACCTCCATGGAGTGGTTTTGGCAAACTGTCTTTTAATTGGCTTAAGGGGAAACATTCTTTGATATTGCCGACCTTCCCCAGCCTTGACAGAGGCAGGTGTTGGAGGAATACAACATTAACCAACTTATCTATTCTTCAATGCAACACCGGGAGACCTTCAGGCCCAATCGCCGATTTTTCATCAAACAACGCTTTGAACATTGAAGAACCCCGCCCCAAGTGCCGGGGATTGGCCATGCGGTCGAAGCACGTCTGCGGCCTCTACTGCGTGGTCTTCCATAGCTAAGGAAATAGAATAATAAATATTCGCCCGCTAACCCCGCGCCACCACGACTACGCCTGCTTACAAGCTACAGGAGTGGCCGCGCAAGCGAACTCGCGGGGAATGCGCGGGCTGTGCTATTCAATTAGACGATTGAACCGAGCGCGTTGTTCCAACGGCCTTTGGTCTGCACACTCCACCACGCAAGAGAAATTACGTATCCCTGAGAGGAAACGCAAATTTGATGGTATCTACGACCGACGGTGGGATTGCGGCGGTGGAGCGTCACTGCGTTTGAGGATACATGAGCGCGGGAGAAAGGAACCCGGGAAGGTTCCCTATTCGTTATTCAGATCGCCTGCCATTTCCCGAAAATTGGCATTATGGTCGTGGAGCGTGCCGAAATTAAGCTCCCTCACGTGTTCGGGAGCTTCGGCATCCGCGGCGTCGTCTCCCACATCTCGCAGGATTTCGTCCGGGTCAAACTGCTCTTCAAGCTTCATAGTGAGTCAACCCGCTTCCTATGGTTTTGGCATCAGCAGGTAGGAATATAATTTGCCGCTTTCCAAAGAGCGAATTATTATGAAAGGGGGGCCAATTATATAAAAAGATATTGGCGTTCCCCTCGCCGTCGCAGGAATGAAAAGACTTGGGCGTTGCCCCGCTTCGCGGGGCCGGTTCCACCCCTTCGGGTGCTTCGAGGCGTCGTCCTTCCGGGCTCGGCTGTTCGCCTCGTTACCACCTGTTCCTACCGCCTTCGGCTAGGGATCAGGCGGTAATTCGCTCTGGCTCACCCTCCAGTCCACCTAACGCGCGGCAGAAGAA
>CAVWBU010000045.1:0-8940 GCA_963753345.1 uncultured Fibrobacterota bacterium | reverse complement strand
AATTGGAAATCAAGAAGTAAGATTTGGGCGTTCCCCTCCCCCTCGACAGAGCTCGGGGTCGGGTCGGCCCTCCTTCCGGTCTCGGCCTTCGGCCTCGGGCCGCCACGGCCCTATGGCCCACAGGGCCGGGTCCGGGCGGCACCACGCTCCAGCGCGGCCTCCAGTCCGGCCTAACGCGCGGCAGAGGAATTCCAATCAGTCAATCAATTCTTCTCGCGCCAATCGGCATCCGCGATGAATCAATCACAGCTTCCTCTTTGATTATTAAACATTTCAACTTTTCAACGTTTCAACGCTTTTTCTCTCAGCCGCTCTCCTTGGGTGCCCCCGTACGGGTGCTTGATTTCTGCCACTGCATCCACTTGGGGCGCACCCGGGAGGGGGTGACGGAGGACGCCGAAGGCGGCCGCAGGCAGGGGGAAACTTCCCCCGCCAAGTTATTTGAGCGACACGAGGGGAACGCCAATCATTCTTTATCGGGTTGGGAATAGGTTTTCTTGCAGAAAACACTTTCTTTGGCTAGGCATTGACGGATTACGGAATGCAGTGTATGTTTATAATGATAGCACACTGTTCCGGACACTGGCCACAAGGAGGACCTCATGCGTTTGATTAAAACAGCACTGGGTGTGTTGGTTGCAGGCATTGTGTTCATCTCTTATTCAACAGAGTGGGTCAAGCAGAACCCGCTTCCGCTGCAGTATTCACTCACGCCGTATCATTTTCTGAATTACTACGGCATATCGGCGGCGGATTCGCTTCGCGCATACGGGTTTGGCTCGCAGTACGGCGATAGTGCATTGCTCTACTCCGAAGACGGCGGAAAAACCTGGGCCGCCCGGGTCATTCCCGGTATGGCGTACAGTTTTTGCGGAGCAAGAGTCTTTTCCTGCAGCACCGTGGTTGTTGCCGGACACACGCTATGGCAAAATACGGACATCGGCGCGATTTTCAGGACAAATGACGCCGGAAAAGATTGGAAGATCATCCCCCTGCCGGTCAAGGATGAGAATCCTTCCTTTGCCAGCACGATCACCAACGCCTCGTTTGCCGACAGCCTGAATTACTTCTTTGTCACTGGCCGCTATATTGACGCATCCTGGGACTACCAGCATTTTCTTACGGCAACGCATGACGGAGGCGTGTCGTGGTCGGAAACCCTTCTGCCTGCAGACCTCCAACAGTATGGGATATCGGTATCCGACATTTGTTTTGTTGATTCGTGCACCGGTTGGTTTCTCACCCAAAACACGCTCTGGAGCACAGGCGATTGCGGAACAACCTGGCAGCAGCGGCTTTTTACAGGGTACGGTCCAACAAGAATCCGTTTTCTAAATCGTCAGAACGGGTGGCTTATCGGTCAGGCCGTTTTGCACACCGCCGACGGCGGCAAGACCTGGACCCAGCAGGCGCCCGGCGTTCCCTCTCAAAACGCCATCAAGTTTGCAGATCCGCTCAACGGATGGATTTTGCTTTCCGATAATCGGATCCTTCACTCGCGCGACGGCGGAAAAACGTGGCCGTTCCAATACAAGATCACCGGATACGACGGGCAGATCAACGATGTTGCATTTGTGAACCCGGCTTGCGGATGGGCCATCGGCAACGGCGGGATAGTCCTTCACACAACGGAATTGCCCGTGCCGTTGATCGACAGCCAGTTTGCGTACCAGAACATCTTTAATGTGCCTTTTGTGTTTCACTATCCGGGATACCTGGACTCCCTTTCCTACGATTACACCATTCACTATGGCCCCCAGGGCATGACGATAAGCAAGGGCGGAACTATTTCGTGGTCGCCGGGCACCGATTCCTCGTTTCTCCAGCTGGTCGATCTTATCGTGCAGGGCGCGTCGGGCCAGAAGGATTCGGTTTCGTTTGTCGTGGCGGTGAATCAGGACAAGAGGCCGTTTACCGGTGTCAAGGATAACGTGAAGACACTTTCGTACGGCAAGAGCGGGATTGCCGCGGTTCGCAATGCAAACGGCGGAATCAAATTCTATGTGGCCAAAAATGCGACATCGGCCGCGATCTTCGACCTCCGCGGGTGCGCCGTGGCAACGATTGCCGCGTCACGATCAGCGCAGACCGGGTCTGAGTTTTCCTGGGACTTGCGGGAAAATTCACGGGGAAAAGCGGCGATGGGGACGTACATCATCCGGGTGTTGTCGAACGGCTCGGCGCTTGCGGAAAAGTTCACCATTGCGCCATAAGAACCTCCTGCAGACAAAGCTCTTGGTGGGGGCACCGCTTGGTGGTTTCCCGAGATAGTAGAAGAGTTGGGCGTTTCCCTCCCCCTCACTTCGCTCGGGGTCGGGTCGGTCCACCCCTTCGGGTGCTTCCAAGGGTCGTCCCTCCGGGCTCGGCTGTTCGCCTCGTTGCCGGACCGCCCCTAGTCGCCTCCGGCGGGGGTTCGGCCGGCAATCCCGCTATGGGCGGGACCACTTCGGTCCACCTAACGCGCGGCAGAGGAAATTTTTTCAGTCAATGTTAATTTTCACGCCAATTGGATTTTTCAGCCAAACCGTCAATGTCTGTTCTTTCAGCTGTCAACTGTCAACCGCCAACTGTCAACTTTCAACTATCCTTCTCGGTGCCCCCGCAGGAAGATAGTAACAAAAAGACACAAAGTAGAAGTAAGCGCAAATACAACTCTCCTTGGGTGCCCCCACACGGGTGCTTGATTTCTGCAACTGCATCCACTTGGGGTGCGCCCAGGAGGGGGTGACGGAGGACCGCAGGGCCGCAGGCAGGGGGATACCTCCCCCACAAGTAATTCTTCTCTTCGGCTCGTTCAAGGATTAAAAAGCATAACTCTGCCAAAAAGCCTGTTCACTGGAATAAAGTAGATGTGCTCGCCGCTGGTCGAGTCCTTCCAGTCGCGCGAGTCTTCGGACTCGTCGCGGTTGTCGCCCATCACAAAAACCATGCCCTCCGGGACCGCAAGGGGCCCCAGATTGTCTCCCACGAGAATCACGGTGTCGCGCGAATGATAGGCATACCGGTCGGCAGTCTTTCTTCCGTTGATGTAAACGTCCTTCTTTTTTATTTCAAGCGTGTCGCCCTCAACGGCGATCACCCTTTTCACCAGGTTGTGGCCTGCCAGAACAGGCGAGGGGAAAGCCACCACGTCGCCTGCGCGGGGTTTCCTGACGCGAAAGGTGATTTTGTCAAGAACATAGCGGCACCCCACGTTTATCGTGGGCGCCATCGAGGAGGAGGTCACCTGGATGACGTCGAGGACGAAATGCTGCAGCAGCAGCGCCGCAACAACCGCCACCAAAACGAGGAACAGAAAGCGGGTAAACGGGCGGCGAGGCCGGTTTTTCTGGGGACGGAAATGAGGGATTGTCCGCTTGACCATGGTGTGTCTTTTGCCTTGATTTTCCACTGTACGATCCTGCCGCCAACTGCAAACTGTCAACAGTCAACTTGCTTTTATGAAATCCGTCCCAATATGCCCTGCTGACATTGAAATCGGCGTTACATACGCTATCCCCATGCCCGGAACCTCGAGCCGCGCGGCGCGCACCACGGTGTCGAAAATAGTCTGCGTGGCGGTCTTTTGCGAGACGATAAGCACCACTTCCTTCTCCGGCACAATGGCAAGGCCCAGAAGCCCCAGTTTTTCCCTCAGGCCCATTCCCCGGGCAAAGGAGATGGTGGCGCCGCCTGCGCCGGCCTCAAGCGCGGCCTTTGCCACCTTGTCGGCCTTGCCCCGTTGTACCACGCAGGTGATGAGCTCCAGCGCTTCCTGTTCCTGCGCGGGGCGGTTGTTCGCATTTGTCATTGCCATTGGTGCGCTCCCTCTGTTATGGCGGCCATTGCCGGTTCCGGTTTCGTTTCATATCGTCGCACGTAGAGTCCAAGGATCAGAATGTTAAGGACGGGATATGCAGAAGCAAGCGCCAGGATCCCGAACCCTTCGGCAAAACCCGTGGCGCGGCTCAGCGCGATACCGATGGCGATCTTGAGCGGCACCGTGACCGGTCCGGTGGTCACCGCGCCCCCGTCCCAGGCGATGTTGACGTATTTCTCGTCGCTCGCCATGGTGAGGAAGAAAAGGAGAACATAGGGCGGTATCAACAGATAGAGCAGATTGACTTTGCAGATAATCGAAACGATCCCCAGGCCCGCGCCCACGCCCACGCCGATCGCGACCGCCTGGCTAAACAGCCATTTCTTGAACGCTCCCTGCGTCACGTCCTCCACCTGCCGGCCGAGGATGTTGAACGCCGGTTCCGCGAGCGTGGCGCCGTAGCCGAGGACCGCGCCGAAAGCGACTGCCAGCGCTTTGCCGACCGCGTCCGGGTACAGGGCCTGGGCCGGTGGACAAAAGGAGAACGGCAGGCGGTTGCCCACCTGGGTGCCGAGCTCGGAGAGGCCCACGGTAAGTCCGAAGTTGAAAAGTAACAATCCCGCCACGGCGAAACCCGCGCCCAAAACAAGCTGCGGAAACGGAGCTGCCTGCTCCTTGAGCACCAGCCGGAGAAAAAGCCATAGAAAGATGAAAATGGGCGCAACTGCCCGAAGCGCCAGCACCAGGGAGCTTCCCGAAGCCTGCCATGCGCCTGCGCTCGCGGTGGCAGGGTTTCGCACCGTGTCAATGTGCTGCACGCCGCAGCCCGCGAGCTGCAGGAGGATGGCGAGCAGGATGACCGCGGTGACCGGCACCACGGAGATGAGGCCCGCCATGCCGAACCCTGCCAGTCCGGTGTTGGTTTTGCCCGTTGCCCGGCACACGCCGAGACCGAGCGACAGCACGAGCGGGCACAGCACCGGCCCCACGATGACCGCGCCGGTGTCCCACGCCAGTCCCACTGCGCTGCTCAGGATGTGATCGGACGATGCGAGCAGTGTGAGGATCATGGCGACGCCAACAAGCGGAAGAATGAGCGTCTTGAGGCTCCATCCATAGACAAACCGCAGGGTGCCGAGAAGGACCGCGACGCCGCTTCCCAGCGAGACGGTGAGGCTCAACAGGAGCGGGTTCTTGACAAGCAGGTAATACAGGAGCGGCGCCTTGGAAGGACTCACGCCGGAACCAGCAATCTGGAGGCTTGCGAGCACGGGCTCGCCGAACGCGGCAAGGTTCCCCAGAAGAAAGGCGAACACGAGGAGTACGGTCATGCTGCTTTTGTTCGGAAGCGTGTCGCCCACCGTCTCGCCAAGGGGCTCAAGGCCTATGCGCACGCCTTCGAGGAAGAAGACAAGCCCGACAATCACCAGCGCCACGCCGCCGGTGACCCATCCGATCTTCGACAGCCCGTACCGCAGAAAAAGGATTTGAAACAGGGCCAGGTACAGGCAGACCGGCGCGACCGTGATCAGCTGATCTCGTACTCGATGCCACGAATAGGGCAGAAGAATATGCATTGCTTGACGGAATGAGACCTTGATGTGCGCCGGATGTGAAGGGCCGTTGGAAGGGATTTGTCCGTCGTAACATTCCACGAGTGTCTCTTGATATTTGCGATTAAGGGCGAATCGGACCGTATCAGGTTATTCTATCATGATGCCGAAGGAAAATCAAATATCACCCCATAATTCTGCGGGCGCCGCCGCTCTTTTTTTGGGAAAACCGTGTCTGTTGCCAACGTGTGCACGAAGTGGTATATTCGTGCATGATCCCGCAGAAGACCTATATTAGAACTTTTTTTTTTTTTTTTTTTTTTTTTTTTTTTTTTTTTTTTTTTTTTTTATTCAGGGAGGACTGTATGAACCGCATCGTCCTGTTCGCGACGGCTGCAATGGTCCTTGCATCAACCGCCGATATTTCAGCAATAGTCAACCAGCCGGTTCTTAAATGGGCCCGCGCCGGGTGTTATTCAAGTTGGTGCGAGACCGGATGGTATTCGTCACCCGCGGTTGCAGACCTGAACGGCGATGGCATGCCCGAAATCGTCGCCGGGGCCTATACCATCAACATCCTGAAGGGTATCGATGGCAGTGAGACGGCCTCGTTCAACAAGAATGGCAGCCGCGTCTGGTCGGGGATCATCGTCGCGGATATCAACAATGACGGCAGGCCGGAGATCGTCGCGGCCTCGGGCGGCCAGATTATCGTGCGCGATTACAAGGGGGACACCCTGTGGACAAAGCAGATTATTACAAACGAATTGCGCGGGATCGCGGCGGCGGACCTTGATGGAAGCGGAAAGCTGCGGCTTGTCGCCACCGCCGCTCAAAGCGATTCGATTAATACATGGGTGTATTCGTACGACGGAACAATAATGCCCGGATGGCCGCAGAGATCCAAAACAAAAGGATACAGCGCCGGCGTCTACAACGACAATGCCGCGATCGGAAATCTGACCGGCGGTCCGACGCCCGACATCGTGGTGCCGTCGGACGTGCATTACATATGCGCTTATGCCGCAAACGGCACGGCGTTGCCTGCCGCCGCGGAATTCGGGAGCAAGACCTGGGGCGAGGTGGGCGTATGGGTCGACACTGCGCCGGAGTTGAGGGGATGGGGCGCCTGCGACGGAACGCCCGTGGAGAGCTTTCGCACGAATTTTGCCGAGGGAGCGGCGGTAATCGCGGATGTAAACAACGACGGCGTTCCGGAGGTCGTGGTCACCGGCAACGTGTACGACTGCCATGCCGGGTATCCGCCGAGCAAGTACACCGGGGTTTACATTTTCAATGCCGACCGGTCCCGTTTCAAGAGCGGCCCGTACGACTGGACAATCCCGCCTTCCGGTTTCGGCGCGCCCATCTGCGAAGACTATAACATCATCGAATCCTGCATTCCCGATCCGGTGGTAGCCGACATCGACGGCGACGGCATGAAGGAGATACTCTTCTCGTCGTACGACGGCAAGGTGCACGCAATGCATCTGGACAAAACAGAAAAAGGCAACTGGCCGTTTTCGGTGTACAAGAGCGGCGATCCTTTCCTCCGGTTCGCCTCCCCGCCGGTGGTGGTGGACCTGGACAACAGCGGCAAGGCCGAGGTGCTGTTCACCACGTGGACGCAGAAAGGTTCCAACGCGACCGGCGACTTGTTCGTGCTCGACTATCTGGGCAATCTTTTGTACAAGGTCGCGCTTCCTTTGCCGTTCGGCGGCGCGAACTGGAACGGCGGCCTTGCGTCACCGACAATTGACAGAATAGACACATCAGGAAATCTCAGTATTGTGATAAACACCGCTTCAAGCGGTATAGTAGCCTATGATTTACCGGGGACCAAGAACGCAAGAGTGCTGTGGGGAACGGGGCGAGGCAATTACCGGCGTGACGGGAATGTTTTCAATACGAATGCATCGGTAAATCCGCAATTCAATGCCTTGCGTGCGGGAGAAGGGAAAATTGGCGGACGGATACGATGTGACTTTGCGGGAAGGACAAAGATGGTGACCGTGCCCTTCGGGGTTGACAAAGGGTTTGAGGCGGAAGTGTTTGATGTTGAAGGAAAGAAAGTCTCAAGCTATGTTGCGGGATCGGTTCTGCATATTCAATCAGACAGGTCAATATTGTATATTGTCAAGATAGCCGACGAGAACCAAACGGGAAGCGCCGTTGTCAAATATGTTAAAATGCGCCTTGAGGAATGACGATTTATCCACCGTAGCATGCTGTTCTCACACTGCCAGCACCAACCTGATCCCCTCCTCAACGTCACTGATGATTTCTTCCGGAAGTTTTGCCGTCCGATGGGAAAGACAGCTTTTGTCAATGGTCACCAGCTGGGAAACATTGATGACCGAGTCTTTTGGAAGGCGGCTTGCGCGTTTGGGGAGCAGAACGTTTCCCGGCGCCTGCGAAAGGTGGAGGTTGGACGTAATCACAGCGGCAATCACGGTGCTGATCATGCTTTGGTTGAATTCGTTGGATTGGACAATGAGCACGGGATGACGGTACCCGGGCTCTGATGCCTCGGGAATGGGCAAATTGGCCCACCATACTTCGCCCCGGCGGATTACCATTCTTCCCGCTTGATGGTGGCCATTTGCAATTGCACGATGGATTTCGGAAGTCGCGATTCGTGGCCAGCGCTATCGCCATACACTGTATTGAGCCGCTGCGTAATGTCGGTTCGGCCGACTTCCCGGATATAATGCGATGCAGCTGCGGCAAAAAAACGGCTTCGCGACATTCGCAGCCTGTTGGCCGCCCGTTCCGCCGACCTGAACAGGGGGTCTGGAAGGGAGATGGCTGTTTTCATGACAATAGTATAACTCAGGTTATACCGGGCTGTCAAATGATTTGGGAAGGTAAAAAGGTTAATGGAGCAAGGCCGCGCCAACTTCTTGCCTTTTCAACGTTTCAACGCTTCAACGTTTCAACTTCTTCTTTCAACTTCTCAACTCTCTAACACTCATACTTCGCTGCCAAAGGAAACCTTCTCCCCATCCCGAACGCCTTCGGCGTTACCTTGAGTCCCGGCGCCGCCTGCCGGCGCTTGTATTCGCTGTTTTTTACCGCGCGCACGACCCATACGACGGTTGTATGGTCAAATCCCGCTTTTTACTATTTCCGCCGCTGATTTTCCCTCTTCGACATACTGTTCTATGATTGCGTCAAGGATATCATAGGGCGGCAGCGTGTCCTGGTCGGTCTGGTTTGGCCGCAGTTCCGCGGAGGGCGCTTTTGTTATGCAATTCTGCGGTATGACTTTCTTTCCGGTTGATGTACTGCGCCATCTTGTACACCATGGTCTTGGGAAGGTCGGAAATCACGCCGAGACCGCCGTTCATGTCACCGTAGAGCGTACAGTAGCCCACGGCGATCTCGCTCTTGTTGCCGGTTGACAGAAGGATATGGCCGAACTTGTTCGACAGCGCCATGAGGATGGTGCCGCGTACGCGCGCCTGAATGTTTTCTTCGGCAAGGTCCGGCTTTTTCCCCGCGAACACGGGTTCGAGCTCCTTGACAACCGCCGAAAAGGCGCTTTCGATGGAAATAGCGGAGAATTTCACGCCCAGGTTTTCCGCC
>CAVWBU010000044.1:0-9204 GCA_963753345.1 uncultured Fibrobacterota bacterium | reverse complement strand
AATCGATAATAAAAACTTGCTGGTGGGAGCATCTGGAAATCAAGAGCAAGTGTTGGGCGTTCCCCCTTCTGCAGAGGCGCATGGTAAAACAGAAGAAGTCTTGGGCGCCCCGCTGCTTCGCAGCGGCGGCCCTCCTTCCAGGCTCGGCCTTCGGCCTCGTTGCCGCTTGTCCCAACCGCCTTCGGCTAGGGATCAAGCGGCAATGCGCTCCAGCGCACCTTCCAGTCCTGCCTGGCGCGCGGCAGATGAAATCTATTCGGCCAAGTACATCTTTGCGCCAGGCGGAATCCTTGGAAGGAACGTGGGTTCTCTCTCACAAGTCCCGCTGTCAACTGCCAACTGTCAACTTTTAACTCTCTTTCTCGGTGCCCCGCAGGAAGGAAAGTGACAAAGGCAAACGACATAATGGAAGGTGCGCGGCACCACTACCAAACCCTTAAGGAACGTAGTGACAAAGTTACAAAGTAATTCTTTGTTTCCCACGTTTCAACGCTTCAACTTTTCAACGTTTCAACGCTTTGTCTTCTCAACCGCTCTCCTTGGGTGCCCCCGTACGGGTGCTTGATTTCTGCCACTGCATCCACTTGGGGTGCACCCAGGAAGGGGGAGCGCAGGACCGGCGCGTGATATACAGTTACCAAGACAAGGGCGCACCGGGCCGTAGCGAGGGGGAACCTTCCCCCACCAAGCTACTTGAACGGCCCAAAACGAACCCCCAATTATCTTTCTTAAATATTAGGAATGGGTTTTCTGGCAGAAAACACTTTCTTTGGCCAGGCATTGACGGATCACGGAATGCAGTGTATGTTTATGATGATGGCACACTGTTCCGGACACTGGCCACAAGGAGGACCACATGCGTCTGATTAAAACAGCACTGGGTATGCTGGTTGCAGGTGTTGTGTTCGTATCGTATTCGACCGAGTGGGTCAAGCAGAACCCGCTTCCGCTCCAGTATTCGCTCACGCCGTATCATTTTCTGAATTACTACGGCATATCGGCGGCGGATTCGCTTCGCGCATACGGGTTTGGCTCGCAGTACGGCGATAGTGCATTGCTCTACTCCGAAGACGGCGGGAAAACCTGGGCAGCGCGGGTCATACCCGGCCTGTGGTACAGTTTCTGCGGAGCAAGAGTCTTTTCCTGCAGCACCGTGGTCGTTGCCGGACACACGCTGTGGCAAAATACGGACATCGGCGCGATTTTCAGGACAAATGACGCCGGAAGAGATTGGAAGATCATCCCCCTGCCGGTCAAGGATGAGAATCCTTCCTTTGCCAGCACGATCACCAACGCCTCGTTTGCCGACAGCCTGAATTACTTCTTTGTCACTGGCCGCTATATTGACGCATCCTGGGACTACCAGCATTTTCTTACGGCAACGCATGACGGAGGCGTGTCGTGGTCGGAAACCCTTCTGCCTGCAGACCTCCAACAGTATGGGATATCGGTATCCGACATTTGTTTTGTTGATTCGTGCACCGGTTGGTTTCTCACCCAAAACACGCTCTGGAGCACAGGCGATTGCGGAACAACCTGGCAGCAGCGGCTTTTTACAGGGTACGGTCCAACAAGAATCCGTTTTCTGGATCGTCAGAACGGGTGGCTTATCGGTCAGGCCGTTTTGCACACCGCCGACGGCGGCAAGACCTGGACCCAGCAGGTGCCCGGCGTTCCCTCTCAAAACGCCATCAAGTTTGCAGATCCGCTTAACGGATGGATCCTCCTGAGCGACAACCGGATCCTTCACTCGCGCGACGGAGGAAAAACGTGGCCGTTCCAATACAAGATCACCGGATACGACGGGCAGATCAACGACGTTGCATTTGTGAACCCGGCTTGCGGATGGGCAATCGGCAACGGCGGGATAATCCTTCACACAACGGAATTGCCCGTGCCGGTGATCGACAGCCAGTTTGCGTACCAGAACATCTTTAATGTGCCTTTTGTGTTTCACTATCCGGGATACCTGGACTCCCTTTCCTACGATTACACCATTCACTATGGCCCCCAGGGCATGACGATCAGCAAGGGCGGAACCATTTCGTGGTCGCCGGGCACCGATTCCTCGTTTCTCCAGCTGGTCGAGCTTGTCGTGCAGGGCGCGTCCGGCCAGAAGGATTCGGTTTCGTTTGTCGTGGCGGTGAATCAGGACAAGAAGCCGTTTACCGGGGTCAAGGACAACGTGAAGACACTTTCGTACGGCAAAAGCGGGATTGCCGCGGTCCACAATGTAAACGGCGGCATAAAATTCTATGTGGCCAAGAATGCGACATCGGCCGCGATCTTCGACCTTCGGGGGCGCGAATTGGCAACGCTTGCCGCGTCACGATCAGCGCAGACCGGGTCTGAGTTTTCCTGGGACTTGCGGGAAAATTCACGGGGAAAAGCGGCGATGGGGACGTACATCATCCGGGTGTTGTCAAACGGCTCGGCGCTTGCGGAAAAGTTCACCATTGCGCCATAAGAACCTCCTGCAGACAAAGCTCTTGGTGGGGGCACCGCTTCGTGGTTTCCCGAGATAGTAGAAGAGTTGGGCGTTTCCCTCCCCCTCACTTCGCTCGGGGTCGGGTCGGTCCACCCCTTCGGGTGCTTCCAAGGGTCGTCCCTGCGGGCTCGGCTGTTCGCCTCGTTGCCGGACCGCCCCTAGTCGCCTCCGGCGGGGGGTCGGCCGGCAATCCCGCTATGGGCGGGACCACTTCGGTCCACCTAACGCGCGGCAGAGGAAATTTTTTCAGTCAATGTTAATTTTCACGCCAGTTGGATTTTTTAGCTAAACCGTCAATGTCTGTCTTTCCAGCTGTCAACTGTCAACCGCCAACTGTCAACTCCTTCTTTCTCGGTGCCCCCGCAGCCGAAGTCTCTTTCTCGCAAATCAACTTGCTTGGGGGCTACCCACGAGGGGGTATGCCCCGAGACCCCGCAGACCGGAGGCCGAGGAGGCTTGGGGCTAGGGGGACACTTCCCCCGCCAAACAGAATCACGCTACAAAATGTTCAAGGATTAAAAAGCATAACTCTGCCAAAAAGCCTGTTCACTGGAATAAAGTAGATGTGCTCGCCGCTGGTCGAGTCCTTCCAGTCGCGCGAGTCTTCGGACTCGTCGCGGTTGTCGCCCATCACAAAGATCATGCCTTCAGGGACCGCAAGGGGCCCCAGATTGTCTCCCACGAGGATCACGGTGTCGCGCGAATGACAGGCGTACCGGTCGGCAGTCTTTCTTCCGTTGATGTAAACGTCCTTCTTTTTTATTTCAAGCGTGTCGCCCTCAACGGCGATCACCCTTTTCACCAGGTTGTGGCCTGCCAGAACAGGCGAGGGGAAAGCCACCACGTCGCCTGCGCGGGGTTTCCTGACGCGAAAGGTGATTTTGTCAAGAACATAGCGGCACCCGACGTTTATCGTGGGCGCCATCGAGGAGGAGGTCACCTGGATCACGTCGAGGACGAAATGCTGCAGCAGCAGCGCCGCGCTAACCGCCACCAAAACGAGGAACAGAAAGCGGGTAAACGGGCGGCGAGGCCGGTTTTTCTGGGGACGGAAATGAGGGATTGTCCGCTTGACCATGGTATGTCTTTTGCTTCGATTTTCCACTGTACGATCCTGCCGCCAACTGCAAACTGTCAACAGTCAACTTGCTTTTATGAAATCCGTCCCAATATGTCCCGCAGACATTGAAATCGGCGTTACATACGCTATTCCCATCCCAGGAACGTCAAGCCGCGCGGCGCGCACCACCATGTCGAAAATGGCCTGCGTGGCGGTCTTTTGCGAGACGATAAACACCACTTCCTTCTCCGGCACAATGGCAAGGCCCAGAAGGCCCAGTTTTTCCCTGAGCCCCATGCCCCGCGCAAAGAAGATCGTGGCGCCGCCTGCGCCGGCCTCAAGCGCGGCCTTTGCCACCTTGTCGGCCTTGCCCCGTTGTACCACGCAGGTGATGAGCTCCAGCGCTTCCTGTTCCTGCGCGGGCCGGTTGTTCGCATTTGTCACTGTCATCAGCGCGCTCCCTCCGTTATGGCGGCCATTGCCGGTTCCGGTTTCGTTTCATATCGTCGCACGTAGAGTCCAAGGATCAGAATGTTAAGGACGGGATACGCGGAGGCGAGCGCCAGGATCCCGAACCCTTCGGCAAAACCCGTGGCGCGGCTCAGCGCGATACCGATGGCGATCTTGAGCGGCACCGTGACCGGTCCGGTGGTAACGGCGCCGCCGTCCCAGGCGATGTTGACGTATTTCTCGTCGCTCGCCATGGTGAGGAAAAAAAGGAGAACATAGGGCGGTATCAACAGATAGAGCAGATTGACTTTGCAGATAATCGAAACGATCCCCAGGCCCGCGCCCACGCCCACGCCGATCGCGACCGCCTGGCTAAACAGCCATTTCTTGAACGCGCCCTGCGTCACGTCCTCCACCTGCCGGCCGAGGATGTTGAACGCCGGTTCCGCGAGCGTGGCGCCGTAGCCGAGGACCGCGCCGAAAGCGACTGCCAGCGCTTTGCCGACCGCGTCCGGGTACAGGGCCTGGGCCGGTGGACAAAAGGAGAACGGCAGGCGGTTGCCCACCTGGGTGCCGAGCTCGGAGAGGCCCACGGTAAGTCCGAAGTTGAAAAGTAACAATCCCGCCACGGCGAAACCCGCGCCCAAAACAAGCTGCGGAAACGGAGCTGCCTGCTCCTTGAGCACCAGCCGGAGAAAAAGCCATAGAAAGATGAAAATGGGCGCAACTGCCCGCAGCGCCAGCACCAGGGAGCTTCCCGAAGCCTGCCATGCGCCTGCGCTCGCGGTGGCAGGGTTTCGCACCGTGTCAATGTGCTGCACGCCGCAGCCCGCGAGCTGCAGGAGGATGGCGAGCAGGATGACCGCGGTGACCGGCACCACGGAGATGAGGCCCGCCATGCCGAACCCTGCCAGTCCGGTGTCGGTTTTGCCCGTTGCCCGGCACACGCCGAGCCCGAGCGACAGCACGAGCGGGCAGAGCACCGGCCCCACGATGACCGCGCCGGTGTCCCACGCCAGTCCCACTGCGCTGCTCAGGATGTGATCGGACGACGCGAGCAGTGTGAGGATCATGGCGACGCCAATAAGCGGAAGAATGAGCGTCTTGAGGCTCCATCCATAGACAAACCGCAGGGTGCCGAGAAGGACCGCGACGCCGCTTCCCAGCGAGACGGTGAGGCTCAACAGGAGCGGGTTCTTGACAAGCAGGTAATACAGGAGCGGCGCCTTGGAAGGACTCACGCCGGAACCAGCAATCTGAAGGCTTGCGAGCACGGGCTCGCCGAACGCGGCAAGGTTCCCCAGAAGAAAGGCGAACACGAGGAGTACGGTCATGCTGCTTTTGTTCGGAAGCGTGTCGCCCACCGTCTCGCCGAGGGGCTCAAGGCCTATGCGCGCGCCTTCGAGGAAGAAGACAAGCCCGACAATCACCAGCGCCACGCCGCCGGTGACCCATCCGATCTTCGACAGCCCGTACCGCAGAAAAAGGATTTGAAACAGGGCCAGGTACAGGCAGACCGGCGCGACCGTGAACAGCTGATCTCGTACTCGATGCCACGAATAGGGCAGAAGAATATGCATTGCTTGACGGAATGAGACCTTGATGTGCGCCGGATGTGAAGGGCCGTTGGAAGGGATTTGTCCGTCGTTACGTTCCACGAGTGTCTCTTGATATTTGCGATTGCGGGCGATTTGGATGGTATCAGGTTATTGTATCATGATGCGGAAGGAAAATCAAATATCGCCCCATAATTCTGCGGGCGCCGCTGCTCCTTTTTGGGGAAAAACCGTGTCTGTTGCCAACGTGCGCACGAAGTGGTATATTCGTGCATGATCCCGCAGAAGACCGTGGTATTGAAGAACCCCGCAGCAAGCTGCGGGGAATCTTCCATCCCTATGGAAAGAAAACATACTTATAGTCGCGCGCATTCCCCGGAGCAAGCTCGGGGGAATGCGCTCGCTGTGGGATTCAGGGAGGACTGTATCAACCGCATCGTCCTGTTCGCGGCGGCCGCAATCATCCTCGCATCAACCGCCGATATTTCAGCAATTGTCAACCAGCCGGTCCTCAAATGGGCCCGCGCCGGGTGCTATTCAAGTTGGTGCGAGACCGGATGGTATTCGTCGCCCGCGGTCGCGGACCTGAACGGCGACAGCGTTCCCGAAATCGTCGCCGGCGCGTACACCATCAACATCCTGAAGGGCACCGACGGCAGTGTGACCGCCTCGTTCAACAAAAGCGGCAGCCGCGTCTGGTCGGGGATCATCGTCGCGGATATCAACAACGACGGCAAACAGGAGATCGTCGCGGCCTCGGGCGGCCAGCTTATCGTACGCAAATTCAATGGAGACTCACTATGGACCCGCCAGGTCATTGCAAACGAATTGCGCGGCGCGGCCGCGGCTGACCTTGACGGAAGCGGAAAACTCAAACTGATCGTCACCGCCGCTCAAAGCGATTCGGTTAACACGTGGGTTTATTCCTGCGACGGGGCGCCCGTGGCCGGATGGCCCCAGCGGTCGACGGCAAAAGGCTATTCGGCCGGCGTGTACAACGACAATGCCGCGATTGGAAATCTGACGGGCGGTCCGACGCCCGACATCGTGGTGCCGTCGGACGTGCATTACATATGCGCCTATGCCGCAAACGGCACGGCGTTGCCTGCCGCCGCGGAATTCGGGAGCAAGACCTGGGGCGAGGTGGGCGCATGGGTCGACACCGCGCCGGAGTTGAGGGGATGGGGCGCCTGCGACGGAACGCCCGTGGAGAGCTTTCGCACGAATTTTGCCGAGGGAGCGGCGGTAATCGTGGATGTAAACAACGACGGCGTTCCGGAGGTCGTGGTCACCGGCAACGTGTACGACTGCCATGCCGGGTATCCGCCGAGCAAGTACACCGGGGTTTACATTTTCAACCCGGACCGGTCGCGGTTCAAGAGCGGCCCGTACGACTGGACAATCCCGCCTTCCGGTTTCGGCGCGCCCATCTGCGAAGACTACAACATCATCGAATCCTGCATTCCCGACCCCGTGGTGGCCGACATCGACGGCGACGGGATGAAAGAAATACTCTTCTCGTCGTACGACGGCAAGGTGCACGCAATGCATCTGGACAAAACAGAACACGGCAACTGGCCGTTTTCGGTGTATAAGAGCGGCGATCCATTCTTCCGCTTCGCTTCGCCGCCGGTGGTTGCGGACCTGGACAACAGCGGCAAGGCCGAGGTGCTGTTCACCACCTGGACGCAGAAAGGTTCCAACGCAACCGGCGACTTGTTCGTGCTCGACTACCTGGGTAATCTCCTGTACAAAGTTGCGCTTCCCCCGCCGTTCGGCGGCGCGACCTGGAACGGCGGGCTTGCGTCACCGACAATTGACAAAATAGATACGTCTGGAGATCTGAGTATTGTGATCAATACGGCAGCGAGCGGCATTGTCGCTTACGACCTTCCGGGGACCAAGAATGCCAGGGTGCTGTGGGGAACGGGACGGGGAAATTACAGGAGGGACGGGAATATCTTCAATGCGAATTCATCGGTCAATCCACGATTCAATGGTTTGCGTGCGGGAGAAGGGAAAATTGGCGGACGGATCCGCTGCGACTTTGCAGGACGGACAAGGATGTTGGCTGTGCCGTTTGGGGTTGACAAGGGGTTTGGGGCGGAGGTGTTTGATGTTGCAGGAAGGAAAATTTCAAGCTATGTTGCAGGATCGGTCCTGCATATTCAATCAGGCAGATCCGGATTGTATATTGTCAAGATAGCCGACGAGAGCCAAAGGGGAAGCGCCGTTGTCAAATATGTTAAAATGCGCTTCGAGGAATGACAATTTATTCACTGTAGCCTGCGGTTCTCACACTGCCAGCACCAACCTGATCCCCTCCTCAACCTCACTGATGATTTCTTCCGGGAGTTTTGCCGTCCGATGGGAAAGGCAGCTTTTGTCAATAGTCACCAGCTGCGAAACATTGATGACCGAGTCTTTTGGAAGGCGGCTTGCGCGTTTGGGGAGCAGAACGTTTCCCGGCGCCTGCGAAAGGTGGAGGTTGGACGTAATCACAGCGGCAATCACGGTGCTGATCACGCTTTGGTTGAATTCGTTGGATTGGACAATGAGCACGGGATGACGGTACCCGGGCTCTGATGCCTCGGGAATGGGCAAATTGGCCCACCATACTTCGCCCCGGCGGATTACCATTCTTCCCGCTTGATGGCGGCCATTTGCAATTGCACGATGGATTTCGGAAGTCGCGATTCGTGGCCAGCGCTATCGCCGTACACTGCATTGAGCCGCTGCGTAATGTCGGTTCGGCCGACTTCCCGGATATAATGCGATGCAGCTGCGGCAAAAAAACGGCTTCGCGACATTCGCAGCCTGTTGGCCGCCCGTTCCGCCGACCTGAACAGGGGGTCTGGAAGGGAGATGGCTGTTTTCATGACAATAGTATAACTCAGGTTATACCGGGCTGTCAAATGATTTGGGAAGGTAAAAAGGTTAATGGAGCAAGGCCGCGCCAACTTCTTGCCTTTTCAACGTTTCAACGCTTCAACGTTTCAACTTCTTCTTTCAACTTCTCAACTCTCTAACACTCATACTTCGCTGCCAACGGAAACCTTCTCCCCATCCCGAACGCCTTTGGCGTTACCTTGAGTCCCGGCGCCGCCTGCCGCCTCTTGTATTCGCTGTTCTTGACAGCCGCAACAACCCACGCCACGGTCTTTTCGTCAAACCCTTTCTTCACTATTTCTGCCGCGCACAGCCCGTCCTCAACGAAAAGTTCGATTATAGGATCAAGAATTTCATACGGCGGCAGGGTGTCCTGGTCTTTCTGGTTCGGCCGGAGCTCTGCTGAGGGGGCTTTTTTTATGGAATTCTCCGGTATAACTTTCTTGTCTCGGTTGATGTACTGCGCCATCTTGTACACCATGGTCTTGGGAAGGTCGGAGATCACGCCGAGACCGCCGTTCATGTCGCCGTAGAGCGTGCAGTAGCCCACGGCGATCTCGCTCTTGTTGCCGGTTGACAGAAGGATATGGCCGAACTTGTTCGACAGGGCCATGAGGATGGTGCCGCGCACGCGCGCCTGAATGTTTTCCTCGGCAAGGTCCGGCTTCTTCCCGGCGAAAACGGGTTCGAGCTCCTTTGTAAACGCGGAAAACGCGCCTTCGATGGAAATAGCGGAGAATTTCACGCCGAGGTTTTCCGCT
>CAVWBU010000043.1:0-7483 GCA_963753345.1 uncultured Fibrobacterota bacterium | reverse complement strand
CTTCGGCGCAGCGCAGAACGCGCTTTTGTGAAGGCCGGCGTTTCCACCTGCTCGGTGCAGAAAGTTTCGCTAAGGCCGTGGTTCGGGTTTTCGATAGACGGGATGGATGTCGCCGGGAAGGACGCACCGGTAACGTTCACGGCAAAAATCCCGCGAATCCGCCTTGCATACCGGCTGCTGCCGCTTCTGTTCAGGTTTGTGGTGATCAAGGACTTTGTCGTCGAGCGGCCGCAAATCGCGGTGACCCTTCCGCCGTCCTTGCCTGCACAGACGCGGCCGGTGCAGCCGTTTTCCAACCAAGACCTTCGCTCGGCGCTGTCCGAAATTCCCTTTTCGGTCGCGGTGCAGAACATTTCTCTCGATGATGCGGAAGTTTCTCTGGCGCAGAAGGGCGACAAACTTCTGCACGGAAAAGGAATCAATGTTCACATGAGCGTGAGCTACCGGAAGGAGCTTGCGCTTTCGGGCAGGCTTTCGGCGGACACGCTCACCCTTAACGGCATGTGGAACATCACCGATGTGCGCGCATCGGCGAGGGTGTCGGAGGGCGCGGTGACGCTCGATCGATGCAGGGGTGATTTTTGCGGCGGGACCGTGGCCGCTTCGGGCGCGGCCAACGTCGGCGCAGGCACGCTGGAACGGTTCAAGCTGGAATTATCTCATGTCAACCTTTCGAAACTGTACGCGGCATGCGCGATCCGCCGGGGGCAATGCGACGGCCGCGTGGACGGCGAGATCGAGCTCGCGCGCAGCGCGCTTGCGGCGGATTCGATGCGGGGCTCGGGTTTTTTCCGCATGACCGACGTTTCGGTGCGCGACCTGCCGCTGCAGAGCGGCATCATTGTGTATGTCGCCGTGCCGCAGCTACGGAACATCACGTTCAAAAAGCTCGGCACAAGTCTGGACATCCGCGGCGGCAGGATATTCACGCCGGACATTTCCGGCGACGGTTATCCGCTCGAAGCGCGCGCCGATGGCTGGGTGGGGTTCGACGGCCGGTTCTCGGAAAAAATGAAGGGCATCATTGCGTCCGACCTCGTAAAAGAGCTCCACCCCGTGATAGCCAAGTCGCTCGATGACGAGTCCGACGGGAAGAAATCTTTTTCGTGTACGGTGCACGGAACGCTTGCAAACCCGGCCATCGACATCGACAGGACCATCACCGACCGGGCGGTCCACAACGTGTTCGACGAGGTGAAGAAATTCTTTCAGCGATGACGTTGGACGTGCTCGGCAAGGCTGCAATGGGGTATCAAAAGGTACAATGATTGAGGATGGAGTCGATTATGCGGCACCGCAACGCATTTGCAGCCCGGTCAAGCGATATACTGTTTGTAAACCCCCTTCATCCGTACAACCACTATTTCACCCAGCCCGAACTCGTGCGGCTGATGCGCAAGAAAAACAGCCTGGCCCCGCTGTCGCTTGCGCTGCTCGCCGCGCTCACGCCGGACGCCTACTCGACGATGGTGTGGGATGAGGACGTTACGCCCCTCGACCCGCGCGCCGTGAAAGCGAAACTGGTGGGAATCAAGGTGGTGACGCCGGCGTCGGTCCGGGCATACGATCTTGCCGACCGCTTCAGGGCGGAGGGAACAAAGGTCGTTTTTGGCGGGCCGCACATTACGGCGACAACGGTGGAGGCGGCGCTGGGGCACGCCGATGCGGTGGTCGTGGGCGAGGCCGAGGGTGTCTGGCCCGGCCTGCTCGACGATTTCGGGCGGGGAGCTTTGCAAAAAGTCTATTCGTCCGAAGGCCTTATTCCCTATGCCAGGGCGGTGCTGCCGCGCTGGGACCTGTTCGACACCCGCGAGTACCTGTCGCTGCCCGTGCAGGCGTCGCGCGGGTGCCCTTACAATTGCGAATTCTGCAACGTGAGCGCCACCTACGGCCGCACAGTGCGCGTGCGGGAGATCGACAATGTGGTTGCAGAAGTGGCCTCGCTCCCCTTGAAGCGGGTCTTCTTTGTTGACGACAATATTTCGATAAACCGCGGGTTTGCGCGGGACCTCGTGCAGGGCCTTTCGGGAACGGGCATCACTTGGTTCTGCCAGGCCAGCATCGACATCGCCGACGATGCTCCGCTGCTTAAGGCCATGGCCGCGGCGGGATGCGAAAACATTCTTATCGGATTCGAATCGCTCAACAGCGCGAATCTCAAGGACGTGGAAAAACTCCACAACCTCCGGAGGGACTACAAGGAGGCTGTGCAAACAATCAACGCGGCCGGCATCCACGTGCAGGCCACGTTCATGTTCGGTCTTGACAACGACACGCTGGACGATTTGGAACGGCTCAACCGGTTCAGCCTCGATGCGCCCCTTCCTTTTCTATCGCTCAGTTTCGTCGCCGCGGCCCCCGGCACGCGTCTCGAGGAGCGCGTGAAGAAAGAGGGAAGGCTGTATCCCATCCCCCCCGAAATCAACGGCGGCCTGTACCCCTCGATACGGCACCCGTCAATCGGTCCCGTGACGCAGTATAATGCCTTCGTTGATGCGTTGCAAAAGATGTACGGGTTCGACGCCGTGTACCATAAGGCGCGGTCCCTTTTTTCGTCCGGGCATTTTGCCGGGGCGAAAAAGGACGCCGAGGTTTCGCTCGCCGACAAGGTCAGGTTCAGCATCCTGCTTGTACGGGCGTATTTATTAACAAATGATAAATGGCGGCGCCGGCTGCTACTGTATCTGTTTTCGCTGGTCCGCGCAAAGACCGTCGCGCCGGAACGCGCGGTTGTCTTCCTGATGACCATGCACGCGTATTCGCTGTCGGTTAAGAAGATTGCAGGGGAGAGGGAGAGAAGTTTGGAGATAATTCGAGAGTATACCGGCGAAGAACTAGAGGGACAAGATAAAGAAGGATAAATAAGTGGCTGGGCGTTCCCCCATTTGCAGGGGCGCGACATTTTGCTCCCCTGCAAATGGGGTCGGTCTCCCTCCGGGCTCGGCCATTCGGCCTCGTTGCCGGACCGCCCCGATGGCCTTCGGCCGGGGTCGGCCGGCAATGCGCTCTGGCACCCCCTCCGGTCCACCTAACGCGCGACATAAGAAAGCCAATCTGTAAATTTGCGATGCTTGCGCCATGTGAAATTCTCAGAGGACTGCACAAGTAACTCCTAATTAGTCAAGCAGGTGTGGATTGTGGAAGATTACCCCTGCGAAGCAGCGGGGCGCCCATCATAATTTGATCAACCAGCTTATTCTACCGGCGTCGGAGCATTTGAAAAGCGGGAGAGCGTCTGGGGAACGGATTCTTTGGAAGCGCGTATGAGTTCGGGGACCGTCACAAAGGAATAGCCGCGCGCCTTGAGATCGCGGATGATGGCCGGAAGGGCCTGCACGGTGCTCGCGCACTGCGGGTTGGGCCTGGTTTCGAGGCCGTCGTGCAACAGGATGATTGATCCGGCGCGCGTCTTTGAAAGCACGCGCTGTTCGATTGTCCTGGCGCTCACTTTCTGCCAGTCGTCGGGCGATACGGTCCATGTGACCACGGTGTAATGGTCTTTTCTTGCAAGCCCCATCATCCACGGGCTGCGCCAGCCGTGCGGGGGCCGGAAGTATTCGGGAACAACGCCGCACGCAATGCGAATGGCGGCGGTAGCCTTGTCGATTTCTGCGTTTATCCTGTCCGGCGTTTCAACGGGGGCCCAGAAAGGGTGGGAATAGGTATGGTTTCCCACCACATTGCCGTCCTGCACAATCCGCCTGGCAATGACCGGGCGACGCTCCACGTTCTTGCCGATCAGGAAAAACGTGGCATGCACGTCGTACCGGGAAAGCGTGTCGAGAATCTCCCGGGTGTAGGCGCTGGGGCCGTCGTCAAAGGTGAGCGCCACCAGCGGTTTGTTTTGCAGACCGTGGGCGAACACCGACCCGAAAAGCCTGTTCTCCGTGTTTTCGGTGACAAAGAGGAAGCACGCAACGGCGCAGGCGGCAACCGCATATTTCATGAAGGGAAAACGCGAAGCGGCGGCATATTGCGCCCGCCTGATGTTGGGAAAATCGTAGAAAACCGGCCGTTTCAGGAGATACAGCGAGAGATCGTTGAGGTAATAACGGTACAAGGTCTGGAAAAAGGCGAATTGAAACCTTCGTCCCGATGTTTTCACTATTATTTTCCTGTCGATAAGGACTCTGCCGAAGCGCTTGATTCGCAGGCCAAGCTCAACGTCGGCTCCCAAATTTACCTCGGGATTGAAACCGCCGCTTGCCAGATATACGGAGCGCCACAGGGCCATATTGGCGCCGGCAAGATGATAGTTCAAACGTCCCCCCACCTCTCCCATAAGCTTTACAAGAATGGGGCCGTCGTGGAAGGTGAACACGCCGCTGCATGCCACGATCCCCGGCTTCGAGAGGTTGCAAACCATTTTGGAAATCCAGCAGGGCGGGGCCATGGTGTCGCCGTCGGTGCAGGCGATGATATCCCCGCACGCCTCTGAGAACCCGGCCCTTAGCGCGTGAACGTAGCCCTTTTTCGGCTCGTACACTACGCGCGCGCCACCCAACCGTGCGAGGCGCGCCGTGTCGTCGGTGGAGGCGTTGTCGACGACGATGACTTCAATGTCTCCGTCGTAGTCCTGCTGTTTAAGCGAAGAAACGCACGCAGCGATCAATTCTTCTTCGTTGAACGCAGGCACAACGATGGAAACTGAAGGTCTTTGCTTCATGGATGCTCGAGAGTCTTTGTACCAGTTAAAAGCAAAACGGTGAAGAATAAAGACTGGACCGACTGTGATTTAAACGGGCTGCAAAACAACCCATGTAAAATAATACAATAAGTGCGGCTGGAGTCAAGGGAAACCTGATATAAATATTTGAGAAATTCTATAATGGTAATTTTTTAATGATTTGGTGGGGACACCACTTCGTGGTTTCCCCTGGGGTGCAGCTTCCGTCCCGATGGGACGGTGATCTGCACCCACACCCTTTCCAGCAGAAACGTGCGCGAGGCGCAACGCTTGCGCATTGCGCGCGTCACGTTTCCGCAACGCCTTCGTTGTGGAACATCCCCCTCCGCCTTCGGCACCTCCCCCTTGGAAAGGGGGAGAAGATTGAAAAGAAATATCCACTCTTGATAAGGCTCTGTGCGATCGCGGTAGTAAACTTCTGCCCGCGCGCCAGGCAGGACTGGAAGGTGCGCTGGAGCGCATTGCCGGCCGACCCCGGCCGAAGGCCTTTGGGGCGGTCCGGCAACGAGGCCGAACGGCCGAGCCCGCAGGGAGACCGACCCCGGTTATGTAGAGGCGTAGCGCGCTACGCCTCTACATAACCGGGGGAACGCCCAACTCCTTTCCTTATTACAAATGTAACGGGGCGCCCAAATCTTCTTTAAATTATCGGCATCAGGTGTATTCCAACGGTATACGTTTTTTTCCCAAGTCCGTGGCTTTCCGGCCATAAATATCTTATATATAGGAATAAAGGACCGGACTTTGCAGAGAAGGAAGGGGACCGTTATGATACAAAAACTTGCCTTGTTGATGCTCCTCACGTTCCAGGCCGCCTTCGGACTGAGCGCACCCTACCTATACACCGCAGATTCGGTCGGGGTCGGCAAGGTCCAATTGACCTGGCGAAACAACGCCACGGACTATCTTGGTATCGTAGTGCTGAGAAAACCCGGATTGACCGCGCAGTTCGCGGCTGTGGATACGGCCGCCGGCACTGCCACCACGTTCACGGATGCGGCCGTACCTGGGTCGGCAACTCCCTACGTATATGCGTTAACGGCATATTCTCAGACCGCGCATGCGGACACGTCGAACACCGACACGGTGACTATGACAGTCGCGATGGTGGGGGATATTTTTGTGGCGCCGAAGATTCTTGAGGTATTTCCCTCTCTCGTTAACTTCTACGATAGCTCTACTACCGAAACCGGGTACAGGATTTTCAGATCAACCAATTTCGGTGCTTTTTCATTGGCAAAGGACACTGTTTCTTTAACGCCATCCAACAGGGGGGGAATTACCTATATAGATACCGCGGTTTCTCCAAATACCTGGTATGAATACTACGTGGCCGCATATAAAACCCAGCCGAATGTGAGTCTTGCCAGCGACACAGTCAGTGTCTTCACGTTTGATTCAAACGCCATCAAGGAGGACGCTTTCAAGGTGTCACGAGAGTATCTGGTCTTGACCAAGACAGGCAGTTTCCCGATAAAATACAAAGGATGGGGTCTCAAGGCTGGAGATACAATTGTTCTCAACGAAATCGGCTTGCCTGATTCAACGATGTTTTCTATCATCAACATTTCGAACCCCGCTGCACCGAAATATGCCGGAACCGGGTCGTCGCCCGCGGCATTGATGGGGAAAACGTCATTTTCCATGGGCCGGAACATTTTTGGCTTTGGTATCACACCTCCCATTGTCATGACAGGCTTTGAGTATCATTCTGGTGTAATCGACAAGGCGGACACGGCCAACCTTGCATTGATGTCCGTTTCGCCAACCTCAGGACTTCTTTCCGACTCCTCGTTCCTAGTTGTGGGCTTGCAAAACATCCCAATTACCGGTTGGCTCGTAGCGCGAGAATACTCGTACAGCGAAAAGACCAAGACTCTATCGCTTGTCAACGGGGTCGATTTGGCAGGACCTCAGATAGGAGCTTCGGGAAGTGTTATCTACAACAGAGTGCTTTTTACCAATGCCAGTTTGTTCGGCGCGGGAGGGCCATACCTGCCGATAGCGGATTTTCGATACCAAGGTAATGTTGTACCAAGCTACACTCTCATCGGCGTGCAGGTCAACCTGAAAAACTTTCCCCATATTGTCAACGGCATGCTCATCGACACCTCCAAGCTCAAGGACGCCAACAACATCTTCGTCGACACGGTAAAAAACCTTGTTATCGGACTTTCGGACACCGAGCTTTCGGTCTGGACCTATCGCGCCGTGATCGGCGTCGCCAACGGCCTGCCCGCGCGATCCGTTTCCGGCGGCTCCATGCGGATACTCGCGGGCCGCGACAATGCAGCAGCCGTCATTTCGTTGCCCCGGCACTCAGGCGCCGCAGCGGTCTCCATCTATGATCTTGCGGGCAGAGAAATCCAGGGTTTCGACAATGTCCGGGGCGACGCGGTACGATGGGTGCCCAAGCGAGGGGCGGGAGTCTATGTCGTCAAGGCCCTCATCGACAACCGCCTCTACACGGCCAGATTCGTCTTGTCAAGATAGCCGAGGCCCGGTGCCGGGCGTCTTCGCCAACGGTGAACCGTCCATGCTTCGACAAGCTCAGCACGAACGGTTCTTCATTTATATGGACGTAGCGCTATTCTTGTCGTTCACTGTAGCTCAATCCGGCCGCTTGCTTTTGCGGAATACATCCCATGGGGCCATGCCTTTCTTCCCGCGCCAAGCAGGACCAATCCATTGTAGATTTTAGATTGCGGATTAAAAAACCGTTCGGTGTTTGCTTCATGGTTTTCGCATTTGTCATGTCATCTCTAAACAATTGTGGCAGTGTTCCTCTGCCCAGCG
>CAVWBU010000042.1:0-47923 GCA_963753345.1 uncultured Fibrobacterota bacterium | reverse complement strand
GGTGGACCGGAGGGTGAGCTAGAGCGAATTGTCACTTCGTTCCCCAAGGTATGGAAATAGCGCTTCGCGCTTCATTATTGTGTCTCTTGCCTTGTGCCGGCCGACGACCCTTGGAAGCACCCGACGGGGTGCCCGGCCGCAAGGCATAGGGCGGCTGGCAACGAGGCCGAGGCCGAGCCCGGAGGGAGACCGACCCCAGGCGGAGCCGCAAAATCATGCGACTCCACCTGGGGGAACGCCCACATTTATTTGCTTGGTTAAAAGCTTGAAGCCATTAGCGATTATGCCCGAGTTTGAACCTTTCTTTCCCATTCGACGACTATAGTTAGCGACGTTCTCAAGAAGAGAAAGAGGGCCTGATCATGAAGACAACAAGCCGACTTGTCTGCCTTATCGCCGGCATTTCCATCATCTCCATTGTAAACTGCGGAACCGATCCCTCGCTGTCGGCCACAACCAGGCCTGTCAATAATCAGAACATTATCACTTCCCAGGAAGGCTCCATAACGGTTCAGGCATGTTCCGGCGGCCGCGACTCCCTGCCGGCCTCTTCTTCTCAGGACATGGCATCTCTCACAAAAGGCAATACGGATTTCGCATGCGATTTGTACAGGAAGCTGTCGAATGGCGCGGGCGGCAACACGTTCTTTTCTCCCTACAGTATTTCAATAGCGCTTGCCATGACCTGGGCCGGCGCCCGGACACAGACAGAATCCCAAATGGCTCAGGTGCTTCACTTCTCACTTGATCAGTCGCAGCTTCACCCTGCTTTTGACGCATTGGATCTGGCGCTCAAGGCTCGGGCACAGAAAGACAGTTTTGATCTGAATATCGTGAACCAGCTCTGGGGTGAGAAGACCTATTATTTCCTGCCGGATTTTTTGAAAACGTTAAGCGTAAACTACGGAGCTGCCATGCGATTGCTTGATTTTATTAACAACCCCGACCCATCCCGCGCTGACAATTAATACCTGGGTAAGCGATCAGACGAAGCTAAGGATACAGGACCTTATTCCCCAGGGAGACGATTACACCCGCCACCACCCTTGTTTTAACAAATGCAATTTATTTCAAGGCGCAATGGGCCGACACTTTTTACAAACAAGTATTCCCAGAACGAGACGTTTTACCAGGACAACGATTCCGTGACGGCCGCTTTTCATGAATAAAGACGGCCGTTACAAATACGACTCGACGTCGGATTACGCTGCTCTTGAGATGCCGTACAAAGGCGGAGAGATTTCGATGCTGTTCATTCTTCCCCAACCCGGGAAGATGGCTGCCGTTGAATCCGGACTCTCGTCGGATTTCCTGACCGAAGTATCGAGTTCGCTGCAGGAGAGAGCCGTTATTGTCGCTATTCCGAAATTCAAATTCACCACATCATCGGTAAGCCTGAAGGACGTTCTGGTTGCTTTGGGGATGCAGGCCGCGTTTTCCCCCACGGCGGATTTCTCCGGGATCGACGGCACGCGGTCTCTGTTCATCCAGGACGTCATCCACAAGGCATTTGTCGCTGTTGACGAAAGAGGCACCGAAGCCGCGGCCGCAACGGTGATCCTCGTGGCTATGGGGTCAGTCGAGATGCCGTCGCCGGCCTCGTTCATCGCAAACCGGCCGTTTATTTTCCTGATCCGCGACAATGTTACGGGCAGCGTTCTTTTTATTGGAAAACTGGCAATTCCAGTTCTTGAGAGCTGAACACGAGAAACGTCGAGGAAGTACCTTTGCAAGGAGGAATAGCATGTATTTAAAAGCAGTGGCTTTTATTGTTATGGCGTCAATGGCAACATTCGCTTGGGGTGACAATGAGAAATACGCGGCAGCGGCCAAAGACAGTGTCTCTGTTTTCAAGAACGAGAATCATGTACCGGGCGAAACCCCGCTGTTCATTATCGGCAGGCAAGATCGACCCCTTATTATTGCAACCGGCCTCAGGACGTATCAAATACAGAAGAACGATTTGACAGGCTGGGTGGATAAGGAAGCCGTTTCTGTTTCCTCTGCAAAAACCATGGTGTTTGACACTGCAAATGTCCTGGGATATTTGGACAACCCCACCACGCTGTATATTCTTGACGCGGAAAATCCCAACGGGCAATCCATTAAGCTGGAGCGATCCTTTGCCTATGAAATGCGGGAAAACGTTGACAGAGAGACCGTGGAGCGCCAGGTGATGAAATAGGGGCTGCCGCTTATGTTCGACTTTTTGACATCTAGAATGAACACCTTCAACAAGATTCTTTCCCCTCTCCTGGCGGAGAGGGGTGGCCAGAGGCCGGGGTGAGGTCCCAAAGACTCATTTGACCTCATCCCCCTGCCCCCTTCTCCGCCAGGAGAAGGGGGTAAAGTAACTTTATTTTTGCCGCTGACTATAGTTACAAGAATCCCATCTCACTGGCTTTCAGTCGGTACGCTGGCGAAAGAAGATCCGTTCGGCTATCGTACGATAATCTCCAGTGGGCCAGCATTCTGGCTTCGATTGAAGGCACTGTCGACGGACCGTACCACGTAATCGAGGGTGTCGCCCGCGACAAATGATGTAAGAGAATCAACCGCCGTCGTATCAATAGTGGTGAATATGCTGTCACGGGAGCCGGAAAGATCGATCCTTTCCACTTCGTACCATCGAAGATCCGCATAGTTGACCTTCTGCCAATAAAGACGCACTATCCCGGCCCCACTGTCGTAACCGGCATGAAACCCCGATGGAGGTATGAGACGCGGAACAGGTTTGAGGAGCACCGTATCGAGCAGAGTGTCTTTGCCGGGGTTCACCATGACGTTTTCCCTCTTCGCGGTATAGAACCCGTCGGAGGCATAATAATAAATGGAATAGGTGCCGGTTGGAAGCGCCTGAAATGAATACTTTCCATCAGGCCCCGTGACCGTAAACCTGTCATCTCACCGATTTTGACCTGGATGAACGCGTCACCCAGATTCTGGTTGGAACGTGCCGGGAACGCCTCCCCTTGTGACAACTCCCTGAATTGACCCTGGGACCGCGAGGACCAGCGTGTCGGAGAATTCAGGCTGCGGAGGATGAATGACCGAAATGGAAATATCGGCTTTGAGTACCGAACGGCTGCTGTCGCTGTCGGTCGCTTTGAGGGAATAAATGCCGGGAGAAAGACTGTCGAATGCGCATTTGCCAAGCTCGTCGGTCCGTGTCATCGCGACCTTGAGGGCCCCGGACGGCTGCAGCGTGGAATCGTTGTTCGATGCGGCAAGGAATACCGTCACGATGGGTTCTGCCACGTGCTTTCGTGTCGACAACCACCGCGACGATCTGAGGGTTTCCCTGCTCGGTGGAAGGCCGGAAATCCTCGTGTCGGTGCATGCGGAAAACAGAAAAGAGCCCAATCCCGCAATATATATGAACTTGCAAAACGTTTTTTTCACGGCTTCCTCCTCTTTGACAAGGGGAACAACTGGATATTGAGTTGAAACGCCCCTTCTTCGTTTGCGTCCTGTTCAGCAACAGTCATTACTTTCCTGCGAAAAGCCCGTATTTCCGATTTTATTTTTTCGAATCCCGCCGAAGACAGGCTCATGGTGACGCCGGAAATCTCGCGGTCTTGGGAAGGGTAATAATCAATCGCGCGCTTCGCGAGTTCAAGGCTTTGTTTGTGGAACCGCGCCAGGGCGACCGACATTACTTCGTCGCCGACGGTAAGCTGCGATACTGGAACGGAGTACTTGCCGTTCTTATCTCTTGTTAGGAGACCTAATTGCACCAATAGCTCCACCGCTTTTCGCGCCTGGGAGGGTGTAAGCGGCGGGTCGAGAAATTTTGCAAGCTCGGTATAGCTGTTCTTGAAGTCTATCACGGGTAAAAGCGACCGCAAAGCGCTGTAATACCATTCCGAAAGATAAACAACCTGCTCCTGCCTGAGTTTCTGAAGCCGGTTGTATTTACCTACCTCGGCCATTTTCCGGAGGAAGAAATCTTTTTCGCGGGGCACATTCGCCTGGTTGAAGGAAACAAGGTTCGTAAAGTAGTCAGTCTCTTTTTCGGAAAGCCGCAGTGCCATGGACAACATGAAGGCGCCGGAATGAGACAAGTTGCGCGAACCGTTCATGACACGCAGGACAAAATCGCGGGCCTTAAATCCTGCCCTGTCGGCAAGGACTTTAAGCGAAAACCCCTTCTTTTCATCCTTTTTCGAACCATAGTAGTCTCGGAGAAATTTGCGATAGTCGGTATATTCAAAAAGGGAATTCATGGAAACACCTCACTAAACTAAATATACCATCTCATATTGGCAAGCGCTAAAATTTATGCAATTGTGTTGTCTATAGACAACACGATTTTCAAAGAAGTCTTGCTTTATAGCAAAAACATGGTAGATTAATATTGGAGAAGAGAGGGCGTGGGCGCAAATGGCTTTGTGGTCGATGCGGGTCCCCGGAAGTGCGACGTGACTTTTCGGGCCAAACGAGGAGGTTTGATATGCGATATGAAAAATTTGTGCGAGTGTTAACAGCACTATTTGCAGTAACATTGACCGTCCATGCGGCAGTCCATACCGGGATCGGCATGATGCAAGACCCGCCATATCAGGACACCGCAAACCATATTGATTTCTCAGTTATGCAGGATTCGTGCAGCTTAAAGCCGGGGCTGTGTCCCTGGCCCGTACAGGATCTCTGGATAAACGGGAGTTCGCTGTATTCACTATACGGGATCGTCCCTGATACACTCCTCGGCCAGGCGGCTGTAAAATTGTACCAAGAGAAAGGTGATATTATTTCCAATCCCGCGGCAATAACCGCGCTGTACGATTCTCTGTTTGATACGCAGTTCATCGTCGCACCGGCCAGGGGATGGATGACGGCAGTCCGCCTCGGATTGGGGGCATATTATGTAAAGACGTGCGAAGGGCAGTATGCATCGCTGGTCATTTTCGATCAATATATCGGCGGGATTGACAGATACTATTTCTATTGGGCTTATCAGGACAACGGATCTCAATGGTTATACAAAGGGGCTGGATCCATATCAAGGTGGGATTCAGTTATTGTCCGGCCGCACGTTTTTTCAGGCCGGATGGATCCGGTATTCGTCATCCGCGATTCCGCCAATGTTCAGTCGATCAGATATGCAATCGATTCACTGACGACGCTGATTCTTCAAAATGGCATTGCATTACCAAGCAATCGCTCCTGGTGGCCCGGCATAGGGATCTTCTATTGCGCGCCAACCTACTCAAACCGGATGTATTTCCCATTTGAGACGGGCGATGACTCGATTGGAAGTCAGCTGCGGGTGATGGCCGACAAAGGCAATTTGTTTCAACGGTTCATCATCGATATCCTGATTAAGGAAGATCCCGTGTCGATGATCGGCACGGACACCGTCGAAGCCGCGCCGCTTATGAAATATTTTTTCTCAGCTCCGGTTGGGGTTTTGCCTTATTTACGAGGAAATGCGTCCAAACAAGCAACAGGAACCTCGGTTCGTTACTTGCCAAAAAATCATAGTCTCGAGTTCCGGCTCGGCTCGCCCGAGTATGTATCGGTTGCCATATTCGACCACCGCGGGCGAATGACAACGGCGCTTCAAAATCGTTTTGTTGAAGCCGGACGGTCGCAATTACACCTGCCCCCAACGTTCTCCATGAGCGGCGCGGGTATTCTTCGCGTTCGAATCGGCGGCCGGACCAGCGCCTCGGTTGTTTTGCTCATGAACTGAGAGGTGACAATGAAACAGGAGGGGCGCTTTTCGATGATCAACGCAGCGAAACGCAAACAACCTGGAAATCCACCGACCATTTGATCATTAGAGACACCGGAGGGCCCGTATGAAACATTGCCCGCGCACTATTTTTGGCATTGGATTTGTCATTCTCGCGTCATTGAATCATGCCCACGGCTCTCCCCCTCCAACCGACGTGTCTTCGCTTGCGGCCGCACAAGGATATCTTATTGCCGGGACATTTTCCGGAAAGATTTTCGCATCCCCCGACAGCGGTATCAGTTGGAGCGACGTGAGTTTTGGCTTGTGTGATTCGTCAAGCCCCACCTATCAAAAGATGATCAAGTGCATCAAGGTGACTAGGGATGACACGATCCGCGCAATTACCGCCTGCGGCGAGTTTGTCGCCGCTGTTCCCTATTTTCATTGGAAACAAACATCCAACGATAGTTGTGTGATTGAATATTGCGCAGGATGTCTGATGGCCAATACGTATTACACAGCCCTTGACCGATGGATGATTAAGGCATTCATCACCGGGCCCATCGAATGGTCTTCGGACAGCGGGAGAACCTGGACCGTTGCTGTTCCTGGATGCTCTGTCTGCAGCATGCCTATCATCACGAGCCTCTCTTTCGATACCATCAGCGCTCTGGCTGGTCTTTACGGTGGTTACGGCGCGCAGATCGGCTATAGTTCAGGCATCATCATGTCAACTGATTCCGGCAGAACGTGGCACGCAACGGGTTTTGCCCCGGTGGACCAAGGCGTCCGTTCAATCACACGCATCGGTTCCATCGCTTTTGCAGGGACAACAAACGGCATCTACGCTTCCCGCGATAATTTCGCAACGTGGTGGCTGCTTGGCGAATCGTCGTCTGTAAAGAAGCCCGGCCTGAGCGTGCCTTGCAAATCGGTCGGAAATAACCAGGCCGTGCGCCGGTTCACTTTGACCGGAAGGCTGTTGGGTCGTGGCGAACGAACCTACGGTAATCAGGTGGTGGTTGAGATCAGGCCCGATGGGACGACAAGGTACATGAGAATTTGTCAAGAGTAATAAGTTTAAAAGGGGGGGGGAAGTTTCCCCCTCGCTCCAGCCCGGCGCGTGTATGTCCATCACGGCTTCAATGTCACCCGCGCCGGTCTTCCGCTACCCCCTCCTGGGTGCACCCCAAGAAGAAGCAGTTGCAGAACCAGACTCCTGTGTGGGGGCACCCGCGAAGAGTTGTTGAAAAGTTGAATAGCACAGCCCGCGCATTCCCCGCGACTTGGCGCGGGGTTAGCGGGCGAATATTTGTTATTCTATTTCCTTAGCCATGGAAGAATCCCCGCCACTTGGGGCGGGGTTCTTCAATCGTTGGGCGGTTGAGAAGTCAGAAGCCAAAGCGTTGATCCTATCTTTTAAAATTCCGCATAGCGCAATTGCAACAACTTGACAGAATAGATCTCTGTTGCCGCGCGTTAGGGGCGACTGGAGGCCGCGCTGGAGCGCGGTGCGGCCTGACCACGGCCCATAGGGCCCTCGTGGCAGGCCGCCCGAGGCCGGAGACCGAGACCGGAAGGAGAACCGACCCGAGCGTAGCGAGGGGAACGCCCAACTTTATTCATTTAAGCAACCTCATTTATACTCTCAATAATCAAAAAAAGCATTATATTATCGATATCCGTTTATGATCTTCGATCCCATCATGAAACTTCACAAGTATCATTAAATAAGAGGGGGAGGTATATGAAGAGGTTCTCTTTTGCAGCGATCCTGCTGTCTGTCTTCCTGGCCTTATCTGTTCCTGTCCAAACGACAATGTTACCATGTTCCGGATTTGCTCTCGCAGTTGCAGATACCATTGTTCAATGCTCGGTGTGCCAACCGGCCGTAGCAGACACATGGCCTCACAATAACGGCAAATACGGTGCGGGCACGCGGCACTACTACATGCATAATTATTGGCACAAAGACCTCACTGTCCATGTAAACGGCAATGGCGGTGCCGGTTGGACAAACCTTACTTTTGTGCTGCCGATTGGACACGACACAATAATTGAGATCCCAAACGGTTGGGCATCTGCTAGAATCTGGGGCCTTTGGGACCCCAAATACGCCAATGGACCGTTTACCCTCGCAGAGATCACGCAACATGCAGGGTGGGGATGCGATTGGTACGACGTGAGCCTGGTTGACGGGTACAACCTTCCCATGTTGTATTATCCGTTGCCGGGAACGTTCCCACCTGATAATCCCAAGCTGGACTCGACCTATGGCCGACAAGGATGGACTTGCGGGGGTCAGGATGATTGCGAAAAAGACTTGTATTTGACCGCTCCGGCGTCAATGCTGAAATTGGATACCATTAACGGGGTGCTCGATACCAACGGTTTTTATTGCTCGGACGACGGCGCGGGCCAAGCCGCATGCCGCGCCTTAAAAAAGGCTGCCTGTCCCACCTCGTACAGTTTTGCCTTAGACGATCCTCACAGCCTGTTTACGTGTCCATCGCCGACCGTGAATGCCGCTGGCACGGCGGCCGGACCCGACTATGTTCTTGATTTTGGTTTGCCGCCTGTCACTCCCGTCATCAACAATAATAAGCCGACCATAAATTACACTTTCATTGGTGCGATGGCAGTGACAATGACAAGACACGGCGAATTGAAATACGCTTATGCCGGCGGACCGAATGCCCGGCTGTCGTTGTATTCCTGCAACGGGAAAGTGATATGCGAGATTCCCCTCACGGAATCTTCGGGAACAGTGCGTGTGCCTGCAATGGCACGGGGGATGTACTTTGTCAGTCTCAGAACGGACGGGGCTGTAAAGACGACGAGGATGATGGTCACTAGATAATTGTATTTGTCAAGATAATAGAATACATAATAAATGCTTGGGCGCCCCGCCGCGCTAAGGCGCGGCGGCGGCCCTCCTTCCGGGCTCGGCTACTCGCCTTGTTGCCGATCCGCCCAATGCCTATCGGCCGGGTCGGCCGGCAATTCGCTTTGGCTCACCCTCCAGTCCGGCATGGCGCGGGGCATAGGTTCACTTCCCATTCTTTTCTTGTACGCCATCAGCGCCAGCCCTGAGGCCGGAGGGCAATTCCTTACCCGCAATAACCAGTGTTTTTATTCTTGAATTCCCGCCGCGAAACGGCGCTCCAATGAGGTTGCGTTGCGAAGGTGCGACGACTCGCGAGCGTCAAGCGAGCGACTTTGGCGCGCACCTTCGCAGGAGGGGGTGTGCCCCGAGACCCCGCAGGCGCGCATCGTGCGACGAGGAGGCTTGGGGCCAGGGGGAAACGCGCAGCGGTGCCCCCACCAAGAATTCTTGACTCTGATTTTCTGCCAACTCGAATACACCTGGGGCAACGCCCAACCCCTTCCACTTTCCTAATCTCATTTACACTGCCAATCCCGCAAAAAAGCATTATATTATCAACATCCGATCCTAACCTTCGACGCCATCATGAAACTTCACAAGTATCATTAAATAAAAGGGGGAGGTATATGAAGAGGTTCTCTTTTGCAGCGATCCTGCTGTCTGTCTTCCTGGCCTTATCTGTTCCTGTCCAAACAACAATGTTACCATGTTCAGGATTTGCTCTCGCAGTTGCAGATACCATCGTTCAATGCTCCGTGTGCCAACCGGCCGTGGCAGACACATGGCCTCATACCGGCCAATATGGTGTGGGCACGCGGTATTTCTACCTCCACAATTACTGGCACAAAGACCTTACTGTCCGTGCAACCGGCAGTGGCATGAGCTTTACTTTTCCGCTGAAGATGGGACATGACACGATATTTCAGGTTCCAAACAATTGGGCATCGGCAAGAATCTGGGGGTATTGGGATCCAAAATATCAAAACGGACCGTTTACTCTCGCTGAGATCAATATGGACTCAAGGACTGCGGCGAATTGGCATCTCGATTGGTACGATGTAAGTCTTGTCGACGGTTACAACCTTCCCATATTATTTTATCCGCTGCCGGGAACATTCTACCCCGATAGTGTCGCGTTGGACGCGGCGGTGGGTCGACAAGGATGGACTTGCGGGGGGGAGGGTGATTGCATAACGGACTTGTATTTGACCGCTCCCGCGTCAATGTTGAATTTGGATACCATTAATGGGGTGCTCGACACCAATGGTTTTTATTGCAGTGGTGATGTTGGTTCACCCTGCGCTGCTATAAAAAAGGCTGCTTGTCCAACTTCGTACAGTTTTCCTTACGACGATCCTCACAGCCTGTTTACCTGTCCATCGCCTAATCTTCCGGCCTCACTGGGGAACTGGGCTAAATATGGACCCGACTATATTCTTGATTTTGGTTTGCCGCCTGTCACTCCCGTCATCAACAATAATAAGCCGACGATGAATTATGCTTTTCTGGGGAATGCATCGGTTACGATAACCAAGAACAAGGAATTGAAATATCTGTACGGTGGACAAGAACCCGCATGGTTGGAAATCTATTCCTGCTCCGGAAAATTAATGCTGCGAATTGCGGTCAAGGAATCCGGAAGTATCGCTGTTCCGAGCTTCAACAGAGGGGTGTATATCGTCACGCTCAAGTCGGACCATGTGTTGGCAACAAAACAAATGATGGTTTTGAGGTGAACAGGACCGGCAAAGACCGCGAGGATTAGTTGAGAAGTTGAAAAGTTGAAAACAAAGAATTGCTTTGTCTCTTCTTCACTGCGTTCCTTACGGGCGTGGCAACGGCGCTGCGCCCTTTCTATTATGTTGTTTGCCCGTTGTCACTTTTCTTCCCGCGGGGCACCGGGAAAAAGTAATTGAGAGATTTTGGCCTCACCTTATATGATCCTCTCCATGGTCCTCGCCTACGGTCTCTTCGTCCTGCTATGCGTCGTAGCCGTTGGTATCGCCCTGATCATAAAGAAAAAAAACGCGGCAAAAGATTGAAATACCCCGCAGCAAGCTGCAAGCAATCTTTGGGGTTTGTGAGTTGGGCGGAGAACCTGTTCCACCACTCTACCGATGGAACAAGCGGGTCGTCACAGGGCACGCAGAGGCTTTATCACCTTAAAACGGCCATTGTTGTTACACTCTCCGGGCCGGCGGAAACTTTTACCACGTAACATCCTCTTCTGATGCCGGCAAAAGCAAGAGACACCCGGTGATATCCCGGTCCCAAAAGCAGCGTCTTATAAACCATTTTGCCCGACGGATCAAAGAGTCTTATTTCGCACTGGGGACTGACGGAGTTGGGAATGCCGACAACCAGCTCCGTGGAACCTATTACGTGCTTCACCTGCGCGCTGAGGGAATTCGGTTCGGGACGCCTGGCGAGACCGGCATTGGTGCCGCCTCTCGGTTCAACCACGAACGGCTTTTTCAAGGTGTCGGTCTCGGAACCGTTGGAAACCGAGATGATGATCGTATCGCTGCCGATGTTTGATGATGTGGGGAGCCATATAAGCGTGTTGGCAATGTCCTGCATGTTGGAAGGTTTTCTGATGACGGTCCAGGTGAGCGTGGCGGTCCCCGAGTATCGTGCGGAGAGATGCAGGTAATAAAGCGAGTCCACGTAGAACGTATCGGGGAACACGGTGGTTATGCCGACCGCCGGTTCCGCGCGCACCACGATAGGCTTGGTCATGGTGTCGCTTGACGACCCATCGGAAACGGAAATGATGATGGTGTCGTTGCCGACGTTTGCCAGCGTCGGCAACCACACGATGGTGTCTGCGATTTCCTGCATATTGGAAGGCTGTCGGATAACGGTCCACACCAATGTGCCGTTTCCGGCGTAGGTTGCCGTAAGGGGTATGGAATAAAGCGTGTCTGCATAAAGCGTATCGGGAATGCTTGTTGTTATGGTGATGCCGTTTGCCTCAGGCCGCATTGTCTTCCTCATGGCGTTGCCGCCGAGATCGGCGGAGAAGACCGCGCAGACCATTATCATTATCGCAAGAAAGCAGTAATATTGTCCTTTTCATGGCATCCTCTTTTGTCGGTTGTTCGTTTTCCCTAACGGGGGGACCTTCACTACCAAGTATATCACGCGGATTATCAAGTGTCAAGGAGAAAGGTAAACACGGGACACGACGAATAACCGAATGGTTCATGGGATTTTCCTTTTGACGGCACGGGTCGGTGTCCGGTGAGGAAAATACAACTCCTGCTCCGCCATCGGCAGGGCGATGTAATTTAATATGCACTGCCATCGTTTTGGCAGGCGGATGTCTTCCCAGGTCAAGGCTCTTGATGTCAGCGCACGGGTTCACATTTCTCTTCGTACTCGGTTGTGCCGCTATTTCTTTTTCGCAGACGGTTTCCACCGATTCCGCGGCAGCGTCGGCGGCCGCAAGGGATTCATCCATTGTTGGAGATTCCACTGCCGCGCCACCCGCCGTCCCGGAAGCCGGCGCGCAGCCCGAGCCGGCATTGTCCGACACAAGCGTAGCCGAGCTGCCGTTTTCCCTGTTCTTCTATCCCCGGATCATTTCAATCGGGCTTTCGCTTTCCTGGCTTTACTACAGCGAAGACGTCGACCTGAGCGACTTGGTGGGCGCTTTTCGGGACCACTTCGGCCGCGACCCGCAGATTTTCGGAGCGCCCAAAAGCGATGAATACGGCGCAGTCTTCGGCCTGTCGCTCGGCGGCACCTTTTACAACTGGGAAAACAGGCTGGTGGTAAGACCCAAGGCCGGCCTGCTGGTGGGTTTCGACAACACCTACGACGGGTCTTCCCAGGGGCAAATCACCGTCAATGCGACGGGCGACACCACGGGCATTGAATTCGATCCGTATACGTTTCAAAAGACCAACGTTTTTCTGTTTGCAGGGTGCGATCTCGGATACGCGTTTCCCAACACCGCGTTGCCCCTTTTTGTGTATACCGGCCTCGATTGCAAATTATGGTACCGCGATCTGATGGACAATCAGGGTGAGCTGTACTACAGCCCCGACGTAAGCAACTGGGAACTCTACTACTGGTTCTCGGCGCCGTTGGGAGTCAACATTTCCAGGCCCGTATCCGCTCGCTCCGTTGTGGGCATAGACGCATGTGTCAATTTTATGTTCTACGGGGGGATGCAGGCGGGGCTCACGTCGGGCGGGGCGTCGACGAACTATCCGCCCGTGACCCTGGGCAACCGCGCGTCGGTGAAGGTGGAGCTGTTCGTGGAGAAGAAACGCGACAACAGGCCGGCGCTGCGCTTCGCGCCATACTTTCTCTACTACACGTTCGGCCGCAGCAATACCGCCGTCGACGGCGCGGGCGAGACGTTTTACGAACCGTCCAGCAACAGTTTTTTGTTTGGGTTTACGATTTCGTGGGAGTATTTGGGGAGAAAGATAAATTAATAATACAAAATCCTTCGGGGGAGAGGTTCAGCCTGTCTCAAAACTCAAGAGAAGATTTGGGCGCCCCGCCGCTTTGCGGCGGCGGCCCTCCCTCCGGGCTCGGCTGTTCGCCTCGTTGCCGGACCGCCCTAGGCGCCTGCGGCGGGGGTCGGCCGGCAATCCCGCTACGGCGGGACCACTCCGGTCCTGCCTGGCGCGCGGCAACGGAATTCTATTCAGTTAATTACTTCTTTTTACGCCAATCAGCATCCGCAATAAATTAATCAGGGCTTCTTCTTTGCATTTGCAACTTTTCAACTCGTCAACCTCTCAACTATTGAAGAACCCCGCCCCAAGTGGCGGGGATTCTTCCATGCCCAAGGAAAAGATACTCGTAATTCGCCCGCTAACCCTGCGCCAAGTCGCGGGGATCGCGCGGGCTAAGGCATTCAACTTGTTAATTTTCCACTGGTCTCCGTGGGTGCCGCCACAACAATGCGTGGTCTTGCAGCTGCTTTGTCATGGCGGCCACCCAGGAGGGGGTAGCGCAGGACACCGCAGGCCGAAGGCCGAGGAGGCCGGAGCGAGGGGGAGACTTCCCCCCCATGAGAATTCTGAACCAGTAGAAAAAAAAGACAGCCGCGAGAAAAATCCCGCGGCTGCATAAACAACCGGAACAAAAACGTAACAAACGCTAGTCGGTGAGCCCGAACCCGTAGGCGAACAAACCGGTTTGTCCGTCTCCGGCGTTGATGGGTTCATTGGTCGAGTTGTTGGGCCACGTAACCTGCAGCTTGCCCGAAAACCCGTACCCCTGGTCTTTGAACAGCAGTTGCGCTATGCCCAGTCCGCCTTCGGAACCGGGCAGACACGCCCAGATAAACGCGTCGCAGCTGGGAAGCACTCCTGATATGTCAAGCGCCCTTCCTGCAATGAGAATGCCGATCACCTTTTTCCCGGCGGCATGCGCTGCCGCGGCCTGCGTTATGACTGTTGCGTTCGTGCCGGTCGCATCATTGCCGGTTATGGCGACATTGGGGAAACTCGTTTCGGCGTAGGGATTTTCGCTGAGGACCGCGATATTATAATCGGAAGTCCCTGAAGTGGTCACCGTACCCGTGCAAAGCGACTGGACACCCTGCAAGATTGTGGTGCCGCCGCCGCCGGGAATCGCCCCGCTTTGTCCCTGCCAGCTTACGGTCCATCCGCCGCACTGGATGCCGACATCGTTTCCGGCCTGGCCCCAGATCGCGACATTCGCGGTCTTGGGAATCGGAATAGCAGGACCGGCGTTCTTGAGAAGAACGCACGCGGCCCTCACGCACGCGCGGGCCACGTCCCGGTGCGCTGCGCAGCCGACAAGCGCGGTCAGTCTCCTGTCAGTCAAGTACGAGCCCGCCGGGTTGAGCATGCCCATCCAGGCTTTTACCCGAAGAACGCGCTTGCTGGCGTCATCGATTCTCGCCTGGTACGCAGTATAATTGTTGTTGAGTGCAGAGGCAGTTCCGGCGCCGTTATCCGGCGACATCGGCACATCGAGCCCTGCATCGATGCTGCCCGGAATAGAGGCCGCAGCCCAGTCTCCGACGATGAAACCCTGAAAGTTCGGCTGGCCGGCCGAGTCGGATTTTAACCAGCCTGTTATAAGCTTTTTATTCATATGCATCGGCGTGCCATCGCACCATGTGGAAAATGAGGGCATGATGGTTGCCACACCCGCGGCGACCGCGGCTGAGTATCCGGGCAGATTTATTGCACGGGCCGTGGCATCGGGTCCAACGGTTGTCCCTGCGTTCACACCGTTCACCGTGTTGCCGTCGCCGGCAAAATGCTTGCAGCATGCAGCATAGGCTCATGGGACAGGAAAGGTCGGTAAGCTGGCAGCCGAGAACCGCGTGCCGCGCCATGATCTGTGTGCGCTCCGGGGTTTCGCAGAAACCTTCGTACGCGCGTCCCCACCTGTCATCGCGGATGACGGCTATGCACGGCCCGAATCCCCAGTTGCAGCCCGCGCCGCGGACCTCAAGCGCGCATACCCGGAATGCTTTCTGGAGAAGCAACGTATCCTGAATTGCACCCATTGCCAGGTTGTGCGGCATCATGGTTGCCCCCGGCACTGCACTTGCGCCGTGGACAAAGTCGTACGCAGCCAGGATCGGGATTTTCCTGGCGGTAGTTGCCATTCCTTTTTGGATGTTATCAATGTTATCGGCGCATCCTGCAATGCTGGAACCCAGCAATGCTCCGCCGCCGCCAAAGATACTGCCGCATTCCCCACCCGTCACGGTGCCCACGTCCGGAGTAACCGGCATACGAAGCTGACCGATTTTTTCAGCCAGCGTCATCTGGCCGAAAAGGGTATTGATCTCGCCTTCAATGTCCACGGGGGTCAGCGTCACGTCGCCCACGTTGTCGGTGTATGATGAAATTGGGACCACCACGGGCGTGTATCCGGTTTTCCCCACGCGTATCGAGTCGATGGCGGCAAGCTTCTTTGCCATCACCATGGGCTCACGTTTCGAGGACAGGGAAATGGTGTAGCCCGCGTTGTTGAATCCCGCGTTGAGCATTTTCTGATACGTTACGGCGTTGCCGGCCCTGATCCGGAGCATGTACATCGACTGGGCGAGCTTTGCCGCAAGGGGCCGCAGGGTGTAGATGCCTTTGTCAAGTTTGCCGCTCACCGTGCCCGCAAGCTTCCCGCTCATCTCGAAGATGTCGATGGTCACGACGCCTTCCGAGGGAAGGGAAACCGTGGCGTCCTGCTGAAGGGGGTTCTTGGTGGAAACCGTGTTTCCGAAAGTCCCGTCCAACAGGGAGAAATCCCACGACAGACGCTGCGCCACATTCAGGTAGGTGACGGTGGCCATCGCAAGAGGCTGACCGGCCACAAGCACCCTGCCTTTGGTCTGGAAGTCGCCGCTCTGCCCAGATACCATGGCATAGGCAAGCAACACGACACACATGATTGAGATACACCGGACACGTCTCATATCAATTCCCTCCTTGCTCCTGGGTTTGCTCTTTGTGGTCAGGTGAGACTGTTCCGACCGCCAGGATTTCGATGTTCCGATAGAACAAATCCGGCCGGTCATCAGTCCCCATAAATATAATGTAGGGAATATAAGGTTTTTTGCGCCTTTAGTCAAATTTATCTTAAGGAGATTGTTTTTGATACCCGGTGCCCGGGTGGAAATCCCTTTCCCAATGTCCCGCGGTGCAACCGCCGGCGAAAATTTTTTTTTCGAGCGAGCTTCCCGACATTGTAAATTATAGGCGACGGCAGCAACGCTTCACCTCACCCGGGAAAAGGAAATGCAATGAAGAAGATCCTCATCATCGACGACGATGCCGCGCTCCGCGAAGTGATGAAAACGGTCCTGGCCGGCCCGTACAATCTCAGGGAGGCAGGAACAAAGGCCGACGGGCTTGCGCTGATGGCAACGTTCAAGCCCGACCTCGTGATCCTCGACGTGATGATGGAATCGCTTAATTCGGGGTTCGAGGCGGCGCGGGAAATCAAGGCGGACGGGAAGTTCCGTAATGTTAAGATACTGATGATCACCAACGTCGACAGGGAAACGCGCATCGATTACAAGTCGGAGGCCGGCGACGCGTCATGGTTGCCGGTGGACGACTACGTCCTTAAGCCGGTGGACCCGAAAACCCTGCTTGCCAAGGTGCAAAAGCTACTGTAAGGCCTGCACGGCCGCGGGGCGCGGCCGGATCGCACCGTTGCTCCAGAAGACGAACCCGCCTTCAAGAATCGAGATGCTTGCATACCCCTTGGTAACGAGATACCGGTAGGCCTCGTATGCGCGCGACGAGGTCCTGCTGTACAGTACACACGTTTCTCTTTTGTCAAACGGAACCCCCTCCCGCCGGAGGTTCTCCAGCGGAACGCTCACGCTGCCGGGGATGGCATTTGCCACATGGTCGGCGAACGGCGACACGTCCACCAGGTGCGCCCGCGTTCCCCTGCGCTCAAGCCCCGACAAGGTCGTGGTCCTTACGAACCCGTCGATTTTCGCGGCAAGCATGCAGCAGGCGATCTGGACAAGGTCGATGGGATTGTTGAAGCATGGGGAATATCCGAGGTCGAGATCGAACACATCGGTGAGCGTTGCCGACTGCATGATTGCCGCCGCGGCAATCTGGATCTGCCGCACCACGTCTCCCCTTCCGTAACCCTGCGCGCCAAGCAGCACCCGCGTTTTTACATCGGCGATCAGCTTGATCGTGACATAGTCGGCATCGCGCGAATAATGCGCCTTGTCGAGGCCGGTTACGACGATTGATTCAGCGCGAAAACCGTGTTCGCGTGCGCTCGCAGCCGTGAGGCCCGTGCGGGCGATGGAAACGCCGAAATTCTGGAACATGGTGGTGCCGATCGACCCGAGATACCGCGACGGCCTGCCCGCGATGTTGTCGGCCGCTATCCTTCCCATCTTCGTGGAAACAGAGCCAAGCGGCCAGTACTCATTGCGTCCGGTTATGCAGTTGACGCTTTCCGCGCAGTCGCCGATGGCATACACGGACGGATCCTTGGTCCGCAGATGCGAATCGACGCGGATCGCGCCGGCCGCGCTCACCGGCAGCCCGGCCTTTCGCGCCAGCGAGGAATTGGGCCGCACTCCGGCCGACACTATGATAAGGTCGGCGGCGAACCTGCCGGCGCCCGTGACAATCATTAAGCGGCCGTCCTTTTTCGCAATCCTCGAAACCGCCACGCCCGTGACGACCCGTATCCCCTTTTCGCTGAGCGCGCTCTGGATCTTTTCGGCAATGTCCCCGTCGAACAGCGAAGAAAGCACGAGCGGTCTCTTTTCCAGGATAGTGACCCGCGCGCCGGCATCCACGAGCGACTCGGCGGTTTCAATCCCCACGAGCCCTCCACCTATAATGTAAACGTCACGGGCGTTTTTGGAAGCGCATTCGGCGCGGATCGCCTCCGCGTCTTCCATGCCGTGCAGCGAATAAATGCCTTTTTGCCTTATTCCCGGAATCGCCGGCAGGCGCGATTGGCCGCCCGTGGCGAGCACGAGCACGTCGTAGGGAAGCTCGCGCGCCTCGTGCGCGGCGAGATCGCGCACCCGCACCGTCTTCCTCACCCGGTTGATGCCGACGGCCTCGGTCCTGCTCAGCACGCGGATGTTCTTGATGGATTCAAAGAAGTTGATGTCGCGCACCGTGTTGTCCGCCGTTGACATAAGAGACTTCGGCGAGCGCACCCCGCCGCTGATGTACGACGGCAGGCCGCACCCTGCATAAGACAAGAACTCGCTCTTTTCCACGATGGTGATGTCGCAGCGCTCGTCGAGACGCCTCAGGCGCGCCGCGGTCTTTGGGCCGGCCGTCACCCCGCCGACAATCACCACGCGCTTGCGCGCGGCCGCGCGGCGGAGTTTCTTTTGCACGCCGCTGCATGGCAGAGCAACCGTAAACGTGGTGCCTTTCCCCTCTTTCGACTCCAGTGAAACGGTCCCGCCGTGCGCCTCGACAATCGTCTTGGTGATCGCAAGGCCAAGGCCCGTGCCCGACACCGTCGCCGTATGCCGCGGGGAACGGAAAAACGGCTTGAATATGGACCGCATATCCGCCGCAGCGATGCCGTAGCCCGAATCCGTCACCTGCAGCACGCATGGTGCTCGGCCCCGCGGCGCACTCAGTGTGACAATCACGTGCCCTCCCTGGGGCGTGTACTTGACGGCGTTCTCCACCAGATTTCGCACGGCCATGGCAAGGCCGCGACCATCCCCGCGCGTGAGCACCGCAAGGCCTTCGGGCGTCCGCACGCGCAGCGACACGTTCTTGTCGGAAGCCTCGGCGGCGCATGCGTGCGCCCCGGTCTCCACGAGACTCCCGAGGTCGATTTCTTCCCTGTCAATCTTTCCGCCCCGGGAATAGTACCGGTAGCTGAGCAGGTCGGCAATCAGCAGGTCCGCCTCTTCCGCCTTGCCGGCAGCCCGAATGATGAACCGGAGCGCCTCCGGGCTTATCTCCCCTGTAAAGCCGTCCGCAACGGTCTTGAGCAGCGACTGGATCGTGGTGATGGGCGACTTGAGCTGGTGCGAGAGCGTGCCGACAAGCTCTCCGTCGAGCGAAATTTTCTCCTGCATGGGGCCGTCCTTTGTTTGCCGGTGACCGGAAAATCCCGTGAGATTTCCCTTAATATATCTTCCGTTCGCGGTGCATGACACACAATGCGCAATGCACCGGGAAGCCCGGCGCCAGCGGCCTTCGATCACCCCGGACCGGTGCACTGCGCCTTCCATGACTGTTGATTTTACAAAATCCATAGGCTATCTTTCTTTAGCTTCGCAGGGTTGCGGGGCGCATCATTTTCCGGAGCCATGCATGACGGATAAGAATGCAGCGAGGAACGGACAGCCTCCGCGCAGGATACGCGAGGTGGCAGAGGAACTCGGCCTCAACGCCGAGGCCATCCTCCCGCACGGCCATTACATTGCCAAGGTGCCAATTGACGAATACGAATCGCGGAAGAGCCTGCCCGACGGGAACCTTGTCCTCGTGACCGCCATGACCCCCACGCCCCAGGGCGAGGGCAAGACCACCACCACCGTGGGCCTCGGCGACGCCCTGCGCCGCCTCGGGAAGAAGACCTCCATTTGCATACGCGAACCGTCGCTCGGGCCCTATTTCGGCATCAAGGGCGGCGGCACGGGCGCGGGCAGGTCACAGGTGACCCCGGCCGAGGCGGTGAACCTGCATTTCACGGGAGACATGTACTCCGTGACAAAGGCGAACAACCTGCTCGCCGCCATGGTCGACAATCATCTGCAGCACGGCAACGAGCTTTCCATCGATCCCCGGCGCGTGGTGTTGCGCCGCGTGATCGACCTCAACGACCGCGCGCTCCGCGAGATCGTGGTGGGGCTCGGCGGAGTCAAGAACGGCATTCCGCGGAAAGACGGGTTCAACATCACGCCCGCGTCCGAGGTGATGGCCGTGCTGTGCCTGTGCCGCGACTTCTTCGACCTCGGCGACATGCTCGGCAGGATGGTGGTGGCGTACACGTACAAAGGCGAACGCGTGTTCGCGCGCGACATCAAGGCCGTGGGCGCCATGCAGGTCCTGCTGCGCGACGCGATAGACCCGAACATGGTCCAGACCATGGAAGGCACGCCCGCCTTTGTGCACGGCGGGCCCTTTGCCAATATCGCGCAGGGCACCAACACCGCCATCGCGACGCGCATGGCGCTCAAGCTCACCGACTACGTGGTGACCGAGGCGGGATTCGCAACCGACCTCGGCGCGGAAAAATTCTTTCATATCAAGTGCCGGATCGCGGGCCTCAGGCCCAGGGCGGCCGTGATCGTCGCGACAGCGCGGGCCGTGGAATACCACGGCGGGTACACGAAGGACGGAGGGCTGGGCAACCTTGCCAAGCATATCGAAAACATCCGGCTGTTTGGGCTGGAGCCGGTGGTGGCGGTCAACCGTTTCGACGGCGACAAGCCGGGGGACCTTGACAAAATAGTAACGTTCTGCGGAAAGCACGGCGTCGAGGCCGAGGTAGCCACCCATTTCCATGACGGCGGCAGGGGCGCGGAACCGGTTGCAAACGCGGTGCTCCGAACCGTGGAGAGGAACACGAGAAAGCTTAATTACCTGTACCCGCTCTCCATGCCGCTTGACAAGAAAATCGAGACCGTGGCGCAGATGGTCTACGGCGCAACCGGCGTGTCGTTCGACCATGCCACGCGGGCCGACCTTGAGCTCATCACCAGACACGGGTACGGCAACCTGCCCGTGTGCATCGCGAAAACGCCTTTGTCGCTTTCCGACGACCCCAAGCTGCGCGGCCGGCCGCGTGATTTCCGCATCACGGTCAACGAGATCAGAGTGTCGGCGGGCGCAGGGTTCGTGGTCGCGATCTGCGGCAACATCGTCACCATGCCCGGCCTTCCCAAGGTGCCTGCGGCGGCAAGAATAAAAATCCTTGCAAACGGAAAAGCCGTGGGACTTACCTAGGCTGCGCGGGGGAAAAACATCCGTTCCCCCTCCTCCGGCCGTGCGCCTTTTTCATCAAATGTTTTTATTGCGGCATTCATATATATATTTTATTGGGACAGTGCAGTTTCAAGCTGAAAATCAATCACCTTAAAGGAGGTCCCATGAAACGTCTTATCGCCTTTGCAGCGATCTGCGTCGCCCTTGCTTTTTGCGTATCCTGCACCAATACCGAAAAATGCCTTCAGAAAGCGGGATATCAGGACTGCGACAACCTGAAGAAGGCCTTCAATCTCCAGAACAAGGACGAGGCGATCAAGTATCACGATCTTTGCGTCAAGTGCGGATGCAAGGAATAGCCTGAACGATTACGGTTTTCTGGTCACCGCTGCCGGGGGTTCGCCAACGCGAACCCCCTTCCATTTTGCGGTTGCCTTTTGTGAACTGCCAATGGTACCATGCTAAGAATTAAAGATTTCCTATACCGCGTTTGAATAATATATTTATTGATAGTAAAATAAGATCGTGAATGAAAGAAAGGACGACATGGCTGACAGAAAAGTTTATGGAGAATTCAAAGGGTCTTATCGACAGAAAAGCGTAAAGAAACGAATCGAAGCACTGTTCTTGAACAATCTGGGCAAAGTACTCGACCGCGAATTAATTCAACGTGCAGCTCGCGATCCGAAAACCAAGAAAGAGCCAGAGAATTGGCATCAACGATTGTCAGAACTGCGCACTGATGACGGATACACGATTCTTTCATGGCGAAATCGTGGTGACCTGAAAGTTCAAGAATATTTAATGCCGACCAAAGAAAAGCGTAAGAAAGCTGGAAAACGGGTTAGGCCAAACGACAAGACTTGGATTGCCATCCTCGAAAGAGCCAAATACCGTTGTGAATGGTCGGAAGGTGGTGACGCATGCGGCCTGCGTGATGGTGAAGTTGATCCGGTCGGTGGTGGACGGGTAAAATTGACCCCAGACCACAGGAACCCACATTCGTTGAATCCGGACGCAGATCCTTCCGATCCAAATCAGTGGACGGCTCTTTGCGGTCGCCATCAGGTTACAAAGAAGAACTACTGGGATTCAGCGACAGGGAAGATGAACACCTATGCTATTGTTCAGTTCTCTCCCCGTCCTGAGAAGGAAATTATTTTTAAGTTCCTTTTGGAATACTTTGGATACCAGATAGACGAAAAGGGGGAAATCCACCACAAATGAAAACACATACTCAAGTCGCGCACCCTGAACTTCTGGAACTCCGCGACACAATTGCTACTAACCTTGGGAAGAATGGTGTTGTAATTCTTCCCCCTCTCGATATTGAGCTATCATCCCAACTGCTATTGTCGCTCGGATTTCATGCACAATGCTGTATTCTTGATCCATGGTACAACAAAGGAGTCGGCGGTGTACGTGAAGACTATGATGAATATCTTCCACAACTTCTAAAGTGTGTCGCACCTCTGTCAGATCATGTTTTTCTGTGGGGCTTTCCCGAAATTGTCGCACGATTTGTTCGAATACTTCCTTAACCATTGACACTCAAATGCTGGCTGACGTGGTTCTACAAGAATTCTCCATCTCGTATTCGCGGTTGGCGGTCTGCGCAAATGACATGTCTTCATCTTACAACTCCTAATGCAGTTATGCACGTTGAAAACTTCCTAAATGATGTGCAACGGGAAAAGATGCAGCAGGGCAAACTGCTATTTATTCCTGGTCCGCCAAGCGTGATAGAAGAGTCTCTATTATGCGGATTTGTTGGGCGAAAAGAACAGACAGGGCATCCTTCACAGAAGCCGCTTGCCGTCATCGAAAAGACACTTCTCATGGCCACCGCAAGAGGTGAACTATCCATTGACCTGATGAGTGGATCGGGGACCACAGGTGAAGCGAGCCTCATCAACGAACGATATGCAATCTTGGGTGATATATCCGAAGAGTATACAAGAATAGCGGAAGAACGACTCGGAGTTCCTCGCATTAAAATCGATCAATCGGTTCTATCACTTGTGCAATCACAGGAACATCATCTTCCAAAGACAGATATTTCCTTTCCGGAAAAGCATCCCCGCATTCCAATCAGACGCCTGCATAGCTGCTGCGATCAACTTGATTTAGATATACGCTAGACCGGCAAATGAGGGCATTAAAAACAAATTCGGATTATTGACATACGAAAGGAAGCCCGTGAGTATCGGCGAATCGAACAGTCTCTTTCTCCGTTTCGGCGTCGCCCTGGTGATCGGCGTGCTCGTGGGGCTCCAGCGCGAGTACGCGTCGGACGCGCACGCCAAGGAACTGCCCGCGGGCGTGCGAACCTTCGGCCTGCTGGGCCTTGTCGGATGCGCCGCGGCGCTGCTTTCCGACCTGCTTGCGTCGCCGTGGCCATTTGTCGGCGTTGTCGCCACCCTGGGAGTGTTCTTCGCCATAAGTTACTATCTCGACGCGACAAACGGGAAACCCGGCCTCACCACAAGGGTATCGGCGGTGCTCACCCTGCTCTGCGGCGGGCTCGCCTACTGGCCGCGCACGGTCACGCTCGCCGCGGCGATCGCCGTGGCCATGACCGTGCTGCTCTCCGTAAAAGTGCAGCTCCATCGTTTCGTGCACCACCTCACGCACGAGGACGTGCTCGCCGTTCTCAAGTTCGCGGTCATCACCGCTATTGTGCTGCCCATTCTTCCCGACCGCGTATTCGGGCCGCCGCCGTTCGACATTTTCAACCCGTTCAAGCTCTGGCTTTTCGTGGTGTTCATCTCGGGCATAAGTTTTGTGGGCTACGTGCTCATCAAGGTGGCAGGTCCCGAAAGGGGCATCGGGCTCACCGGGCTTCTGGGCGGACTTGCCTCGAGCACCGCGGTCACCCTGAGCCTGTCGGGACGAAGCCGAGAGCATCCCCACCTCTCCCGGCCGTTCGCCCTTGCCATCATCGTCGCCTGGACCGTGATGTTCCTGCGCGTGCTTGCCGCGGTTGCATTTCTCAACATATCTCTTGTAAAGCCCCTGCTCGTTCCCATCCTGGCGTCCGTGGCGGTCGGCCTGGCCTACTGCGGCTATCTGTTCGTGAGGCAGCGGACCGAAAAGCACCGGCACGAAGTCCCGTTCGACAACCCGTTCGAGCTCGGCCTCGCCATCAAGTTCGGCCTCCTGTTCGCCGTCATCCTCCTCTTCGCGCGGGTGGGGCAGGTGTACTTCGGCAGCGTCGGTGTGTATCTGTCAAGCTTCATCGCCGGTCTTGCCGATGTGGACGCCATCTCCTTCTCCATGGCCAAGCTTTCCCGCGGCGGCCTCGACGCGTCGGTCGCGGCGCGCGCCATCGTGATCGCGGCGACGGCCAACACCATCGTCAAGGGCGGGATCGTCGCAGTGTCGGGCGTGCCGCAGCTCAGGCGCGCGGTGCTGCCCGGTTTCATCCTCATGGTCGCAACGGGCATTACCCTTGCGTTCCTGATGTGAGCCGACCGTCGTTTTCCCATTAATTATATTTTCCTTTTCCTTTCGTCTCCACAGGGACCACCATGGTGCTCAAATATCCCTCTTACGAATTCACCCCCGTCCTCGGCTGGTCCATTTCCCGGTACGAGGTTTTCGACAAATGCAGGCGGCAGTATTTCTACACCTACTACCCCAAGCACGTAGCCGGCGTGCCGTTCTACAAGATGGCCGCGCTCAAAGACCTCACCTCGGTCCCGCTGGAAATCGGCAACGTGGTGCACGACGTGCTGGAGGCCTTTCTGCGACGCCTCCAGAAAAGCGACAGCGACATCGACGAGAACAGGTTTTTGGAATTCGCGCGCGAAAAGACCGACGAATATTTCTCGCAGAAGACATTCATCGAAACGTACTACGGTTCGCAGAAGTCAATCGACCGCGACGAGGCGTTCGGCAGGATCTCCCGTTGCCTTAGAAACTTTGTGGGAAGCCCGGTGTACACCTGGCTCTTTATGAAGGCGATCACCAACAAAGACAACTGGATGATCGAGCCTCCGGGCATGGGCGAAACCCGCATCTGCGGGCTCAAGGCCTATTGCAAGATGGATTTTCTGTTCCCGGTGGAAAGCGACGTGTACATCCTCGACTGGAAGACGGGCGCGAAAGACACCTACAAGCACTCGCAGCAGCTTATCGGGTACGCTGCCGCCGCGTCAAGCAACTTCGGCATTCCCTGGAACGCCATTTTTCCCAAGATCGTCTACCTGCAGCCGGAATTCGAGGAATTTGAAATCGCCCTTTCCGAGAACGATTTTCGCGCGTTCGAGGAGCGGATACGAACGCAGACCGAGGAGCTCAAATCGTACTGCCGCGACGCGGCCGCCAACCTTCCGAAGGCAATCGAGGAGTTCCCGCAGACGCCGTCCGCTGCCCTCTGCAGGTTCTGCAGCTTCCAGGAGCTCTGCTTCGGAAAAAAGAATGCACCCGGCGCGCCGGGTGCATTCTGAAGACTTCCCCTCTGTAAAACAGCCTATATCTTCTTCTGCGGCGGCGGCGTCTTGGCGCCCGAATCAGGATTCATCATCTCGGGCACCGGCGTGGTGGTGTCGACCTTGCGGCCCTGGCGCCTCGCCTCGGCACGGAGCTCCTCCACGCTGTTCATGGGCTCGCCCAGGTGCAGCGTCATGAATTCGGCGTCGTTGGCCAGCTCGCATTCGGGTGTGTTCTTGAGCACCCACTTGTAGTTGGCCTCGGCAAGGTCCCACTTGTTAAGATACTCGTCGTAGATGAACCCGATCATAAAGAACGTGTTGCAGCGCTTGCTCTTGTCGCCCGCCAGAATCAGATAGTCGCGGTAGTTCTTGACGGCGTCGGTATACTCGCCTTTTTCCGACTGCACCTTGGCCAGTTCGGCAAAGGCCTTCTTGCCCTCGGCCGTGAACGGGAAGGCGGTCATCAGCGTACGGTACGCGCTCGATGCCTCGGTGGTGTTGCCCGTGTCGCGCATCGAGTCGGCGTGCGCCACGATCTTCATCGGATCACCCGACTGATCGTCCTTGTATTCCATCAGCTTGAAAACCACGTTGTGCGCTTTGCGCAGGGCGTACAGCGCGCTGTCGACCTTGATGTACATCGACTTGGTGAAATAGCGCGTGACGGTGCGGTTGATGCCCGCAGTGTCCTTCTGCGTCATCGACCCCCTGTCGTCCCACATGGCGTACACGCACATCTGCGTGTCGACCGACACGCTGGCCTTGAGCTTGGGAACCAGGTCGTTGTTCACGTAGTTCGTGGCCACTTCGACCTTCCAGGCCCAGTCGATGACCGCCTTGACATTGTCCTGGGAGGCGAAACCGCACTTCTCGGCGTCTTCGCTGAACAGTTTCCACTTGAGCAGCCAGCGCGCAAGATCGGCCCTGCCCGCGGGCGTATTGTACATGACGCGCTGCGATTCGGCAAGCCAGCTCATGATGACGTCCATGTCCGTCTCGGTGATCACCTTGCCCTTGCCGTACCAGTCCTTGAGGGAATCGGGGAATTTCTGCTTGTATTTTTCCTCGTAGGATTTGCGCATGAAGAAATTGGGAAGGTCGCTCCGCACCATGTACATCCAGCGGTTCTGCACTTCCGACGTGTCAACCTTCGTGGTGTCTTTGGGATCGTGCTTGCGGAACAGCGAATCCGGAACCGGGTACTTTGCGAGGAACAACGCCTTCAATACCTGGTCCTTTACTTCCGGCAGCGTCCGCTGGATAACGGTGTCTTTCTTCACGGTCTGCGGCGGGGGAGTGACTTTCGTTTTCGACGTGTCCTTGCCTTTCGCTGCGGCATCGGCCTTGGCGTTTGCGGCAGCCTTGGGCGCGGGGACATCCACCTGCATTTTCATCTTGTACGAACCGGCATGGGCCTTGTAATACTTCTCCAATTCCTTGTCGGTAAAGCCAAGGTTGGCGTCCAGCACCTTCTGGAGGTACATCTGCGCAGGGAAGTATTTCTGTTTCCACTGCCAGTCGGGATCCGCCTTGAGTTTGCCGGAATACGATTTGGCGTTGCCGTCGTCGGCCAGCAGCGCGGTCTCGACAAGATAGGATGAAATAGCCCGCTCTCCCGGGAAGTAGTCGCCGGTGTAGCTGGGATACAGCCGCCGCATTTCCCAGAATGAGTTGTAAATGTCCTTGGTGATCTTGGCCCCATCAATGGTGGCGATGGTGTCTTTGGCCTTGTCCTGTTTTTGACAGAAAGAAACAAGCGCGATCGCGAGCACGAGCGCGCAGAACCGTACGATTTTGATATGCATGGAAAAGCTCTCCGATGATAAATAGGTTGAAACCCTGGTACGCGCGGAAGAAACAAAATGTGTCACGGCTTATCCTTCCCCTGAGAGTGTTTACTTGAGCGCGGCAACGGCCTCGTCGACCTCGTCGTAGATCTCCAGAAGCGTCGTGGCCCCGATGATTTCGATTATTTCGTACACGTTTTCGTTGACGTTTGCTATCTTGAAACTGCCGTTCTTCTCCTTGGCCGACTTGCTGAAATGGAGCAGGATGCCGAGCCCCGTGCTGTTGACATAGCGCAGCTTCTTAAAATCGGCGATGATGTTGATGAACCCGTCGTTGAAAAGGTTGCAGATCTTCTCCAGCACCGTTTCAACGTTGGTGGCATCGAGATCGCCGATGAATTTGACCATTTTGGTGTCGCTGTGACCCTTGATGTCGTCGTATTCGAGTTCGATCTGGGACTCCATACTCATTCCTCTCTTAATTTGGTAACATGCACCGACGTTCCATCGCCGGAGAAGTTTATGTCGAGATGGTTTGACAGCATCTTGATGAGCGCAAGACCCCGTCCCCGGCGCTCCCCGAGGTTAGCATTCGGGGCCTTGGGCAGGGATGCCGACACGGCCCGAAGTGCTTCGAGTTTGTCGGGATCGCTTGCGTTGATCACCTCAAGTTCGATTTTTTCACGGTTTATCTGGACATTGAGGTCGACGTTTTTCGCCATTTTTTCCGAGCCGTGCTCGACGGCATTGTTGCATACTTCGTCGACAATGGTTTCGATGCGGAACGAATCGCGCTGGGAATAGCCTTTCTGCCGGGCGATGCGGCTCACCATCTGGCGCACCGGCGGCACGAACTGCAGGTGCGGAGGAAACGACAGCCACACCTTTTCGGCCTTACGCTCAACCTCCCAGTGATAGGCATTGACGGCGGCGCGCATCTCGTTGTAGAACTTGAAAATCTTGGTGGCGCCCATTGCGCTGAGTTTCGACTTGACGTCGAGACTCACGCCAGCAATCACAAGGTCGCCGCCCCGTTCCGCCAGAATCTGCCTGCATCCCATAAGCTGCCCCATGGCGGCCGACGAGACGCAGGTAACGCCGGACATTTCGGCGATGAGAAAGCTCTGCTTTGACTCCAGCACCGAATTGAATTCGGTTTGAATGCGCCCGATGCTCCCGGAATCCAGGGCGCCTTCGATTTTCCACATGCTGAGATCCGGCCTCAATTCCACCGGCATTCTCTTGATTTTCAGATCTGGCATACGCTGGTCCCGATCGGCCTTCCTGTTTCACTGTCCGAACCTGCGAACTTCCCGATTGCAAATCTCCGTCAGGCGTCTTCCCTCTTGCGCACGACCCGGACGGTGGTCATGTTGTCCGCACCGATTTCCATCTTGATCTCTTCGGACAACAGCCGCACGATCTCAAGTCCGAGGCCGCGGGCCTCCTTGTCCTGCGTGAAATCGGCGACATGCGCGTCCGCCTTTTTCATCGCGTTCTTGAGGCGGTCGATGTCGTCTTTCTTTCCGCCCTGGTCGTTCACCTGGAATTCGAAACGGTCGGGAAAAATCTTGCATTGAAGCTCCACGGCGGCATCCACGGTGCGTGAACCATGGGTGATCGCGTTGTGGCAAATCTCGTCGACAATCACTTCGGAACGATAGGCGAATTTCGGCGAGAACTTGCAAACCCCGAGGGTTTCGGCCACGAATTTCCTTACCGGTCCCACATAGTCGAGGTCGGAAGGAAACTTCACCTTGAAAACATGCGGATTCTCGGTATCCATCGAATTCTCCGAAACGTTTCAGAAGAAAACTCCGCCGACCTACTTGTCTCCGTGAAGAATGAAACCCTCGTCGCCGGAGCCGATGATGCCTTTTTTAACCATAACCTCGACAAGCCGGGAGGTGATCGACAGCAGCGTGGAAAATGTCGGCGCCTCGCTGAGACCTTTTATCCTGGTGCCCGCCTGCGCGTCTTTTTCCGAGGCGCCGCGAAGCGAATCGAGAACGCATTCGAGCACGAACATTATTTCACCGTAGGTAAGGTTTCCCTTGCGATAGGAGGAGAAATCCTGAATTGCGGCGAGAATAAGATCGTTGAGCTTGTTGAACTCGTTTTGATCGTCAAATACATTCCTGTAGGATCCTATTTCAGGCATCTATCCCCCGCGGGTACTTCAAGCAATTGTGCTGGGTGAAAGGGCCGGTTCTTTCGGCAAAACATGACATAATATAATAGATTATCCCAAGTCCGGAGAAGAATTTGAACGCTTCAGCTGATTTTCAGGGTTCAGAGAAATCGGGTTAAAATAAAGACAAGAGCAATTAATACGCTCAGGTGAAGAACATATTTTCACTCCTGCGATCCGAAGTCTTCGGATGACCGGAAACGGCCATTCTGACCGTTGTGCCGCGGAAAGGCCGGCAGCCGCAAGGAGGGCCGGTGCGCACGCAAAGCCGCACAAATCCCGCCCGGCCAAACAAATCATGGGCGGGATTGACAAGGTATTGTGAAATTCCGTTTCTTAAGGTATAATAAAAATGTTGAGGTATTAATAATTGGTGTTTTGCACCTAGCCGGCTTAGATTGTATATTTTTGCTCATAAAAGGTCATCGGCATGGCTGAAATGGTTAAATTCATCGTTTTCTTCGATAGCGAACTTGTCAAGTCGTACGAGCTCGACGATCCGGTTATTACGATAGGACGCCTGCCCGAGAATACCATTTGCATTTCCAACATGGGCATTTCCCGGCGGCATTCGAAGATCGAGCGTACGACCCAGGGCGATTATGTGCTCTCGGACCTCAATTCGCTCAACGGAACGTATGTCAACAACGCAAAAGTAAAGAAGGTCACACTCTCCGACGGTGACAAGATCACCATCGGCAAGTACGCCATCCTCTTTGAAGCCTCCTCCGGCACCCCGGAACCAAAGACTGCCGAAGAAGCGGCGTCCGAGCCTGCCCCCATCATCGAGGAAATCGCCATGAGCGAGCCGCCGCTTCCGCGGGAGCAGACGTCGGTGGTTCCGGACCAGAACAAAGACCCGTCGGCGTCGTCGGCCGTCCTCATCGAGATCAACAAGCATGTTATTTACAAACTGGACAAACCCCTCGTCACGATGGGCGACTCCGAGAACGACGACATCTTCATTTCGGGTTTTCTGGTGGACCAGGGTCACCTCGTCATCGAGCGCGAAGGCGACGCATACTGGATTCGAACGCCAAAGCTCCTCGGGCAGTTCAAGGTGAACGGCAAGAAGACGAAGAACCACCGGCTGGCCCACAAAGACAGGATCGAAATCGGCTCCAGCACCTTCCGATACATGGAAAACACCTGACGATGAAAATCGCCCTGATTTCAGACATCCACGCCAACATCGAAGCGCTGGAAGCCGTTCTCGCCGACATCGAAACGCGGAAGGTGGACGAGATCCTCTGTCTCGGCGACATTGTCGGTTACGGCGCGAATCCCAACGAATGCATCGATCTTGTCCGGAAGACCTGTTCCCTTGTGCTTCTGGGGAACCACGACGCGGCCGCCGTCGGCATGTTGAGCACCCAGCATTTCAACATTCATGCGAAAATCGCCATCGAGTGGACCTCCGACAATCTTAAGAAATCGGGCCACGACTATCTCCTCACCCTTCCCCTCAAGGAAGACAGAAATTCCCACACCTTTGTCCATGCAACGCCCTATGAGCCGAACATGTGGTACTACATCACCTCCCTTGAAGAGGCGGCATTCAATTTCCAGTTTTTCGAAACCTCATTCTGCTTCGTGGGTCATACGCACATCCCCATCATTATCGTGCTCGAGCAGGAAAAGGAAGTGTATGTGCATCCGGGCGAAAGCCTGGAGTACGGCGCCCTAGCCAACGTGCGTTTCCTTATAAATGTCGGGAGCGTGGGCCAGCCTCGCGACAGGAACGCCAACTCCTGTTACGGCACGTTCGACACCGACGCCAAGGTCTTTACCTACCACCGCATCGCCTACGACGTGCAGAAGGCTCAGGCAAAAATGAGAAAAATCAGGATGCCGGAGTTTCTGATAAGCAGGCTCGAAGAAGGCAGATGACTGCCGAAGCCATTCACCATGCAGGGGGTTGTCAAATGAAAAGACTCGCGCTCGCGACGGCGGTGTGCGCGGCGCTCATTCTTTCGTGCACAAACGGCAAGAGCCCCTTTTCCAACCCGGCGGATGCAAAAATCGTCCCGCAAATGTCCCTGCATTCACTCGACGCAGTGAACGACTCGGTAAGGGTGAACACCGCGCTGCAATGCACGGTGCAGGTGTACCTGCCCAACCTTATCGACAGTTTCTACGTGCACAGCGGCACGGGCGGCGCCGACAGCATCATCGCCTCGGGCGCGGTGACCGGGGTGTCCTTTTCCTTTTCGTTTTCCGAGAAAGCCGCAGGCGATTACGCGCTCGTTGTTGTAATTGTCAAGGCGGACAAGTCCGTGGACTCCCTCAAGAGAACCGTCACGGTCTATGCCATGTCGCCCGTCGTGACGCCCGATTCGGCGGCGATTCACGTTGTTCTTCCCGCCGACTCCGTTGTCGTCACCTTTACCGTCACCGACCCGGACAGTAACGTGTGGATGGCCGATACGTGGCTTGACTCGGCGACTGCATTGATGCAGGAAACGTCGTTTGCGCCCAAAACGCACCGCGCGGTGATTTCTCGAACGGTAAAGAAACCGGCGCTGCTGGCCGCCCTCAAGGCGCCTGTCGTCTGTTATGCGGCCGCCATTGATTTTGATTCAAACATGAGCAGAACGGCCGCATGCACGCTGTATGTGAAAGACACCGTAGTCCCGCAGATACGGCTCCTGCCGCCCACCGACACCGTAAATGCCGTTTCTTCACCGGTTACCATCATGGCACTCGTCACCAGCGCCGTTGGGATCGATTCGGTCCTGTTCAACAATACCCGCATGGTTTACAATAACGACACTGCGCTGCACATCGCTTCCCTGCTCGACACCGGCAGGACCCCCGACTCGATCGTGGCGATCGACCAGGCCGGCAACAGGGGAAGTCTGCGGTTTTCATTGCATGTTCAGGGCACGCCCCACCTCCCGCCGCTGATAAGGTCGCTGATCTGGACAAAGCCGCAGGGCAAGCCGTTCGCTCCGATATTCCTTGACACATGCGTTACCATCGCCGACACCAGCATCAAGGACACAACCTCGTACAAAAAGGACTCGCTGACATGGCTCATCACCGACAGTTCGAATGCAACGCTTCCGATCGATCCGGGCCACATTTTCAGGATCCCCTTCCCTGCGGACACCATGTGGGTCGGCACTATCAACCTGACATTCAAGCTCTTAAACGCGAAGACATACCAGCTCTACGCCACCGCGCAGCCGACGATCTTTGTGTCGGTGTTCAACTATCCGCCCGTGATCACCTTCCCTTCCGGACAATGCTTTTCCGGGTTCAGGACCGATACCATATACCTGGACACCATCACCACCGCGCACGATCCCAACGACGCGCTGTCCAGCCTGAGCTGGAGCTTTTCAAACGGGAAACATTTCAAGGTGGATTCACTGAAATCCCCCAGGCTTCTGAAGGCGTCGGAATCCGCGGCACTCATACCTTTCCCCGAATTCTTCAACCGGCACATCATGATCGACACCGTCTCCGCCGCAGACACGGCGTTTGACGGCACCGACACCATAACGTTTACGGTAACGGACCCGGGCGGGCTGCAAGCCGCAAAGAAGATCGGGTTTACTCGTCCATGCCTGTTCCACTTTCCCTGACGCTTCACTCATTTCACCCGCGCCTAAAAAGAAGAAGGGCTTCTCCGCTCGGCGGAAAAGCCCTTGTGTTTTTTTCCTTGTGGTAACGTCTATTTCGGCGACTGCGGCGAGCCCCTCTTCTGCAATGCCTCCGAAATGGTGCCCTTGAATTCCCCCGAATACTTGAACAGCGGCACTACCCTTTTGTAAAGTGGCACCACTTCCCCGGTCTTGGGGTTGCGGGCGGGACGGGGTTTGCGGATACGAGTGTAGAACGTGCCGAAGCCGCGTATTTCTATGTTTTTTTCCGCCTCAAGATTCTTGGCGATGGTTTCGAGGAGCTCCTCCACGACGATCTTGGTGTCGGCCTGGGTGAGGCCGGTGGACTTCGATACCTCGACGATAAGATCGTGTTTGGTTGCGTTCGCCATATAAGCCTCCTCGCATGTAAACCGTATCATAAATATCAAATGAATGTCGAAAAAAGTCAAGGGGAAACTGTGCAGCAATGGCGCGCGCCGGGCGCCTGCGGCGTAGCGAGGAGGCGGAACTGCGCAAGGCTGCAGAAATGCCTCTGGATCCTGCGGCAATCGGGCCGCGTGCTTGCCGGCGCAGCCCTTTGCTTTCCGAAACATGCCGCGAGCGACAATGTAAACGCGGCCCTGCCGTGCCGGGCCTCTATCTGTCTTTGTTTTGCGGCAATGCTGCCGGTTGACGGATGCAATGCCTCTTCCAACGATATGGCCAGCGACGTGCGTCTGACCGGGGAATGCGTTTTTCCATTGTTCCGCGAGCGCGCCGGACCTGCAGACCGCTTCAAAAACCGCGCATTGCGTGGCAATGTCCAGACACCCGAAATCGAGGCCGTTGCCGCGGACAAACTCGCGGTTGAAGGCTTTGGAAAATGCGCCGGCGCTGTCTGTTGCCGAACGACTGCCGAAGCAGAGCCTCATCTGTCGGAGGTAGAGACGTTTGAGCGCCTCGACATCGATCCATTCCTTGGGAACGAAAAACCGTTTGTAAAGCCCCGCGCCGCCGGGAATTTCGACCTGCGCGATCCCGCACGGAAGCCTCCCGATTACCGCCCGGCCGTACAGCCACGGCTCGCGCAGGCCGTAGCCGAACCCTTCCAGCACCGACGTCGAAACGCACGCATCCGCATTGCTATACAAACGGGAATAGCCCCCCTCCGCATCCCCCGTTCTTCTCGCGCCGGCAAAAACAGCCCGGACCTTGTACTGCGTGCACAGCGCCTGCAGACGCCGATACAACGCCCTGTCGGCCGCGGAAGTCCCGTCCTCGCCCAGCACGAGCGTTGACGAAAAGAAGACATGCGACAGCACGAGCGCCTCGACAGGGTTTTTGCGCGAAATGATCCTGCCGGGATAGAAAAGGACAGGGTCGCGATTGTCAATGTTTCGATGCACGCGTATGCTCTTCCCGCGAGTGCAGGCGCCCGCGGTTGTCCGGCCATTCGGAGCGATGACCGCATTCGGCACGAGGCAGGCGCGAAACCCCGCCTTCCGCAGAACATAGCGCGCGCTTGCCGAAACCGCCGCAAAGCGCAGGTTCGACAAATCCGGATAGAGAGCGTCCCAGATGCGAATCCCTCGACGCTCCAGAAGATGCGCCTGCGTCATGAGGTCTGTGCGGCCCTGTTCCGCGAAATCGTGGACAACCGAGATAAAGCGGACATCGTCTCCGGTGCGGGCGAAGTCCCGCGCCAGACCGGCAAAGGCGTGCGACAGCGCAGCGTTCTTGCACAGGGGGAGGTTGTGTCCCGCGACAATAACCGGGCGCGGCAGCGAGGGATCGGCGATGATGCTCCCGAGGCGCGCAAGCAGCAACCGGCCGGCCGCATGAAACGAGGCGGCCGACGTGAATGTCCGGTAGCCGCATTCCTTGACATTTACGATTTTCACTCCCTCATCCGGGCGCGCGCGCCGGTCCCGCGCAGCACACCATGACGCACGCGCCGTGGCCGCCGCAGGCTTCACGAAATGCGCGGCAATAGTGCCCCATCACCGCGGCAACGCCGCCCGGCCTGTTGTGGTAATGGATCTGGACAAGCGAGCCCTTCATGGCGCCTGCTTCGCGTAGCGCGGATGAAACGTGCGGTGCACTTCCTTGAGGTATTCGCGGTCAACATGGGTGTAGATCTCCGTGGTCACGATGTTGGCGTGGCCGAGCATTTCCTGCACGGCGCGCAGGTCGGCGCCGCCTTCCAGAAGGTGGGTCGCGAACGAATGGCGGAACGTGTGCGGCGACACGTGCTTGGTGACGCCTGCAGCCTTCACGTGGCGCTGAATGATTTTCCAGATCGCCATGCGCGAAAGCCCTTTTCCGGTCCTGCCCAGGAACACCGTGCTGTCGGAATGGGACTTGGAAAAAAGCGGGCGCTCCGTTTTGCAATAATCGTCGATCCACGAAAGCGCGGCCTCGCCGATGGGCACGATCCGCTCCTTGGAGCCTTTGCCGACAACGCGCACGAGCCCTTCGGCGGCAAGGATCTGTTCGAGCGTGAACGCGGCAAGCTCCGAAACCCGCATTCCGGTTGCGTAAAGCGTCTCGAGCATGGCGCGGTCGCGGATGCCGCCGCGCTTTGCGCAATTGACGGCGGCCAGCACCTTTATAATCTCCTCCACGGTAAGCACCGACGGCAGATACCGGCCGGATTTGGGGCTCTCCAGCAGTTCGGTGGGGTCTGCGCGCAGAATCCCCTCGGAAATGACAAATGCGAAAAATGCCCTCATGGACGACAGCGTGCGCTGGATCGACGTGGAAGCGAAACCGATGTCGTGCAGGTCGCGCACGTACCGGTGCAGAAGATCGGGCGACACGTCATCGAGCCGCTGCACCCCGTTCCGCGAACAATACGCGCAGAGGCGATGGAGGTCGAATTCGTACGACGCAATCGTGTTGGCGCTGAGCGTCTTTTCCAGCTTGAGATAGGAAAGAAAGGAGGTGAGGTGAGGAAGGGTGTTCACGGGAAGCCCTATTCCACAAGAAACGGATTGAGCCTGCGTTCCCTGCCTATCGTGGTTCTTCCCCCGTGCCCCGGATACACCACGGTATCGTCCGGAAGCGCGAGCAGTTTCTCCTTTATATTCTTCAGCAACAGGGCTCCGTCACTTCCTGGAAAGTCGTAGCGTCCAATGGAGCCTGCGAAAAGGGAATCGCCGGATACGCAGTGCGTCTCCTTTCCCTCCCGAAACACGAATGCCACGCCGCCCGGGCTGTGTCCCGGCGTGTAAAGCACATCGAACGAATAGGCGCCCACGGTGCAGAGCCCTTCCGCCAGGTCGCACGTGGGGCCGGGGTACGAGAATGCCATGCCGATCATGAATGAACCGTTGAATTCGGCATTTGTCAATAATGGTTTTTCCGCGGGATGGACCCAGACTTGCGCGCCGGGGGCATAGTCGCGGATTTCCGTAATGCCGAGCAAGTGGTCGAAATGGCCGTGCGTGAGGAGGATCGCCTCGACCGTCGCTTTATTTGATTTCAAATGACCGATCAGCTCGTTGCAGTTGCTTGACGGATCGATAACCAGCGCGGGCTTTTGCCCCGCGGCAACGACGTAGGTGTTGGTTTCGAGAGGGCCGGTGACGAATTTGGTGATGGCGAGCTTCATGGGCTGGGGGTAAAATAATTGAAGGAGTCGAATTAATGTTCCAAGCCTGCAAGACTCAAAAAAAGAACTGGGCGTTCCCCCATGTGGAGTCGCACGACCGTGCGGCTCTACATGGGGTCGGTCTCCCTACGGGCTCGGCCGTTCGGCCTCGTTGCCGCCTGCCGCGATGGCCTTCGGGCCGGGTCAGGCAGCAATTCGCTCCTGCTCACCCTCCGGTCCACCTAACGCGCGGCATGAGAAATCTATTCGGTCAAGGTTGCTTCTTGCGCCAGCCGAATCCTCAGGGGGAAAAAGCAATACGCTTGATTTGAACTTTTCAACTCTTCAAATTGGGCCCGTCAGCAATCACTCGTGGGTGCCGCCACAACAATGCATGGTCTCGCATCTGCTTTGTCAAGGCGGCCACCCAGGAGGGGGTAGCGGAGGACCGGTGTCAAGCCGGGCCGGAGCTAGGGGGATACCTCCCCCACTTGAACATCATTTATCTTATCAAAACTCTATTTCTCTCAAATCAACCTTAAAAACCTCGACGGCTCCAGTCTCCGGGTCCGGCCGTACAGCTCCTTGTTTCTCACCGACACGAGCCACAAGAACCGCTTGGCCCGGGTGACGCCGACGTAAAACAGACGTTTCTCCTCGCCCATCTCGCCGTGGTCGTCATTGGTGATGCCGAGCAGGTCGGCCATTCTTTCGCGCCAGGAGACAGTGGCGCCATGCACTTGCTTTTTAGGAAACACGCCCTCCTCGAGATCGCACAGGAACACCGCCTCGAATTCCCTCCCCTTGCTCTTGTGAACCGTGAGGAGCTGCGGCCGGCGCTCGCGGGAGGGCAACCGGGCCAACAGCATCGAATCCACTCTGTCAAGCGTCTGGTTGAGCCGGAAGAGCACGGCGACGCCGGAAGGCGCGACACCGTTCTCGCCCGCAAGCCTTTCCACGCAAGCCGCGAGCCACGACACCATGTCTTCTTCCGATTCGAAAACAATGTTCTTCACCGCACGCCGCTGCGGCGCGCTTCCTGCGCCGCTGCGTCCGGCAACAAGCACTTTCCTGAATGCCTTCGGCTTGCTTCTGAAAATCCTGTTTGCGGCCGATAGGATCGCCGGCGTGCTCCGGTAGTTGGTTTGCAGTTTGAGAATGCTTGCGCCGGGAAATCTGGCGCCGAATTCGAGAACGGCAGTGCGGTCCGCGCCCTGGAATCCGTAAATTGCCTGATCGTCGTCGCCCACGGCGAACAGCGGCATCGCAGGGACAATGATCTTCTCAAGGAGCCGTATCTGCGCCGGGTTCGTGTCCTGGAATTCGTCGACTAGAACGGCGCGAAACCGGGACAGGAATCCCGACACGGCCTGCACATGGTTGTCCATCAGCTCCAGCGCGCCGGCAATGAAATCGGCAAAATCCCAGAGACCGGCCTTCTTTTTCGCCCGCCCATACTTTCGCTCGATGTCAAGGACGACGGCCTCGATGTCCGGCGGCCCGGGCGTGCCGGCGTTGAAGACGGCGCGCCGGGCAAGCACGGCCGAAAGTTCGAGCACGTCGGCGCACAGCAGGAGCCGCTCCTCGCGCGTGGAAGCCTCGGCGATCATCCTGAGACGGTTTTTTTCTGAAACAAGCCTGGGGCGCTTTGCATAGCCAAGCCTCGTATACAAAGGCACCCCCTTGCTTTTCCAAAGCAGAAGCCTGAGGCAGAAGGCGTGGAACGTGGTGATGAGCGGCGGCGCGGACCCCGCATTCCCTTTTGAAAAGGCGGCAACCCGCTCCGCCATTTCACGGGCGGCGGCGCGCGTGAAGGTGAGCGCGAGCACGGCGCCGGCGGGGCAGAATTCACCGGCAAGAAAGGCGATGCGCCTCGTGAGCACCGTGGTCTTTCCGCACCCGGCGCCGGCAAGCACGAGCAGCGGCGTGCCCACCGGCGCGGTGACCGCGGCCGCCTGCTCCGGATTGAGGCCCGCGACAATGGTTCCGATATCGCAATGAGGCATAGGCAAAACACCTCTGCATGAGCGCGGCGGTATCGCCGGCCGTTGAGTTCTTCTCAGAAAACAGATTGGGGGATGGAATCGCGCGGCGCGCGGCGCGCCATCACTGCTGCATGGCCGCCTGCACACCGAGGTCCCACGAGTAATAGGTGTAGTCCTCGGCGATGCGCTCGTAGTCTTCCTCGATGACCGCGCGGTCGTTCGTCACCGCGATGATGTCTTTTCTGTCAAGAAACGGCTGGCGGTTGAAGGTGAACCTGTTGAGAAACGATCCGTCGAGGGAAAACACCACGACCTCGGCGTAATCGATGAGATCGACCCGCACAAACACCTCGAACGTCTCGGTGACGTTGAGGATGCGCGCCGACAGCACCTCGTCGCCCACGCCATAGTAATAGGTGGCCAGAACGCCCTTGGTCTCATGCTCGAGGCTCAGCGCATAGGGGCAGGAGGCGGTGGGAAGCTTGTCGAGCGAATCGCGCATGTGCTTGACGGCCGGCGGCAGGGTCGCCGATATCTGGGTGAATTTCCGCTTGAGCTCCCTGTTCGGCTCCCTGCTGAGAAAAACCCGGTAGCCCTTGACCGTTAGGTCCCGGAGAGTCGCCTTGCGCTTCTTGCCCTTGTCGTCGCGGTAGGTGATGTCGGGCAGCATCTTCCTGGCGTTCTCCTCAGGGCAGTCGAGCACAAGCGGTTTGAACGAGTAGCGGCGCTGCGCGTTCACCGCGTCTTCGTGGACCGGAGAAACCACGCGGGGGATGTACCGGTAGAACAGGCGCTTCTTGACGTCGATGGTGCGCTTTGCGTAATCGATGAGACCGTAGAAAATATCGCCGTTCTTGTCCACCGCGGGGGTGAACACGAACTGTCCGGGCCGCTTCACGGTGTAGTTCGTGTTGTTTTTCTTGTCGTATTCGAGGACCGCGTCCACGATCACCTGCTTGAGCAGTTCGTTGCTGTACAGCATATTCCCCGCAGCGTCGCACAGGTAGAGCTTCTGGTAGCTCTCCGGGTCCTGCGAGCCGAACGTGGTGTGCACGCCGTAGTAGTACCATTTGCCGTCCATAGTGTAGGTCCCGAGTGGATTGACAAGGTGCTTCTGCACGTCGATCTTCTGGTCGTGCAGAAGCCCGGTGAAGAACGATTCGAAGACGCCGTTCTTTTCCACGATAATCGGCGAGGTGAAGGCGTAGAACCTGTCGAGAGACCACCACCGTTCCCCGCCCGACAGCGACGTGTATCCCACGAGATTGGGCTGCAAAAACAGTTTCGACGCCATGTCGTCGGTGATGCAGTTGTTCGTCAGATTGAACAGCTGCGCGGTCTCGATGTCCTTGAACGTCGCGAACTGCGTTGGATCAATCTTGACAAGCATTTTCTTGAACAGCTTCTTCTGGAATATTTCGAGGCCCGTGTTCTTGTCCGGCGATCGCCTGAAGTAAAGAAGAGTGGACTGGTCGAGGGGATAGGCCAGCCTGAGCCTGCGGGGATCGTCTATGCCAAGTCTCTTGTTTTCCTTGAACGTGGATGCGGAATCGAGGAGTGCGCCGGTCTGGTTGTACAGCGCATAGCCGTTTTCGGAGTAGAACAGAAGCGCCTTGCCCTCCATAAGGACCGGGCCGGAAAGAATTTGGCGCATGTTGTCGCTGCCGGGGCATCCGAACAGCGAATTTTCGTCGGGGGTGAGATAGATGGTGAAGCAGAGCGTGTCGTTGGCATGCTGGGCGTTTACCGCTGCAAAGGGAAACAACAGCCATGCGGCACACAAGAGGCGCAGCACAGGTCTCTGGATCATGACAAAAGACTCCACTTTACCGGCCGGCCGAAGCGGCGGTTTTTCGCACAAACGATAACTCTAATTATACTCGAATGTCAGCGGCTTGTACACGGTTTATTTCCTTTGCGGGCCGTATCCGAATTTGTAGCTTGCCTGAAGATGGCCATAATAATACAATAGGAGATGCAGACATGGTTTCGGGCCGGTGTAAATGTTATTTTAAGCACGTTTCGCAATCCCCGGACCAGCGAGGGAACAATGCAAGAGCTGTTCCACAGAAAACCGGTTTCGAATTTTTTCATCAAGCGGTCCCTGCAGCTGCGGCTTATTGCCAAGATCGTCGCTGCGGCGGTCATATCCACCCTGGTGTGCGTGGTGACGCTCCTAGCCACCTACTATATCATTTATCAATCCGTTTCCTACTATGGCGTGACGCTGGACACCAAGACGCATTTTTCGACCATTTCCGAGCCCAACAACATTATTTTCCTCATCCTTCCCAGCCTCGCCGTGAGCGTCGCCCTCAATATCCTTGTGGCGTTTTTTATCGGGTTGTACGCGTCGCGGAAATACGCCGTGCCGATTTACAAACTGGAACAGTGGGCCCGGATGATACGGCAGGGCAAGATCGCGGCGCAGATACGGTTCCGCGAAAAGGAGGAGATGAAGGAGCTGTCGGACGACTGCAACGAGCTCACCAGCGACCTGCGCACCAAGTTCTGCGAAATCAAGAAACAGACCGAGGCGCTCAAGCAGAAACTGGGGGACTGCGAGCAAGTGAGGAACATCGAAACCGTCCTGGCGACGCTCGAACTCGAGGGCGAGACCATTGAGATCCACACCACCATGATGGAGCATCTGCCCCGGAAGAAGTAGTCCCGGCGACTTTATTCCCACCAGGTTCACCAATCCCGGCAGCCCCTTGTCGCCTTTTTCAGGTATCACAACATCGCGGAACGGCCGCTACGCGTCGGCCTCGGGCCTTCCCCTTCCGTAAATGCCGGCGAGCTCCTTGACGCGTGCAAGTTTCTCCCGGCCGAAATCCCGTCCCGCGCAGCGCCACCGCCAGTTTCCATCGGCCCGGCCCGGCGTGTTCATCCTGCCGGCGGAACCCATGCCGAGCACGTCCTGTATCGGGACGATGCACAGCCCCGCGTTCGTCGAGTACGCGAGACGGACGATGTCGTCGGCGGTGGCCGCCGCCCGCGTGCCGACATAGGAGTCGACCCGCGCGCGGTCGACGCCGGAGAGCGTGGCGAGCCATCCGGCGGTGGTGTCGTTGTCATGCGTGCCGGTGTACACCACGCTGTCGACCGGTATGTTGTACGGCAGGTGGGAATTTTCGGGATCACCGTCGAACGCGAACTGCAGCACCTTCATGCCGGGAAGCCCGGCCCGGTTCCGCAGCTCAATCACTTCGTCGGTAATCACGCCGAGGTCTTCGGCGATAAAGGGCAGGCCGCCGATCGCCTTCTTCACTGCCGAAAAGAGGCGCGAACCCGGACCTTTTGCCCACGCGCCGTTTTCGGCCGTGGTGTCGCCCGCAGGCACGGCCCAGAACGACTCGAACCCGCGGAAATGATCGAGCCGGACGATGTCGGCGAAATCCAGGGACCGTTTCGCGCGGGCAATCCACCATGCGTAACCGTCCTTTTCCATGTCATCCCATTTGTAAAGTGGATTTCCCCAGAGCTGCCCCGTGGCGCAGTAGTAGTCGGGCGGCACGCCGGACACCCTAATCGGCCTTCTGTCCCCGTCGAATTCGAACATGCCCCCGTTTGCCCATGCGTCAACGCTGTCGAGCGCCACGTACATGGGAATGTCGCCGATGAGCCATATGTCCTTCGATTTCGCGTATTCCCGCACCGAGCTCCACTGTTCGAAAAAGACATACTGAAGGAACGCGTGGTACAAAAGTTCCTCCGCGTTCGACCTGCCGAAGGCGTCAAGGTCTTCCTGGTCGCACCTCATGAGCCCTCTGTCCCATGCGCTCCAGGGCCGGCCGCCCTGCTGCCGCTTGATGGCGCAGAATAACGTGAATTTGTCGAGCCACGATTGCTGTTCTTCGCAGAACGCAAGAAGATCGTCCTGTTCTCTGAACCTGGCAAACGCGGCGCGGAACAGGCGCTCCTTTTCCCGCGTAACCCTCGCGTAATCGACTTTGTCGGCGGCGAGGGGCGGGAGGCCGGAAATTTCATTTTTTGTCAGCAGCCCCGCTTCGAGGAGCCTCTGCGGGGAAACGAGAAGCGGGTTTCCGGCGAACGAGCACACACAGTGGTAGGGCGAGCCGTGTTCATCGCACGGCCCGAGCGGCAGAAACTGCCAGAACGACTGTTCCGACTCCGCAAGCATGTCGATCCACGTAAAAACGGCATCGCCCAGATCGCCGATGCCGAACGGCGACGGAAAGGAGGTGGGATGAAAAAGAATACCGCAGGCGCGATCTGGAGCAGCCATGTGCACATTCCTCCGGTACGAAGAAAGAGTATCTCGCAAAGATCGCAAAGGTCGCGAAGGAAAACTATTCCTTGATCGCATTTTCGCCCGGCGCGCCCGGCTGCAACTCCCTAATCGTGTCGCGCAGGAGCGCCGCGAGCTCGAACTCCTCGCGCGCAATCGCATCGGTCAATTCGCGGCGCAGCTTCTCAAGGTCGGCGCCGGACATGAGCTCGGCGCCGCGGGCCGCATACCGCTTGCCCCGGTGCGCCTTTGCGCGCACCGGCCCTATCTCCTTTTCAAACTCCTTGTAGCAGGCCGGGCACCCCAGCCTCCCCGTGGCCTTGAACTCGGACAGCTTGGTGTGGCAATGGCCGCATTCGCGGTCCATTGCCTGATCCGCAAGCGACGCAGCCCGTGCCTGCTGCTGATTTTCGTGACCGAGTTCAGGCCGCAAGTCTTCCTGCCGAACTTCCACCATGATCCCTTTCGATCGCGCGCACGTTTCGCACAGATGAAAGACCGTGGTCACCTTGTTGGAAATCTGGGTGATGTGGACCGTGGCGGGAGACGAATGGCATTGTTCGCAGGGGGTCATGGGTGGCTCGTCCTTTTGTCAATTGGTGTCACTTGCTGATTATTTTCCCGTCCTCTATGTAAATCGTCCTGTGCATGCCCTGGGTGAGCTCCGGATTGTGCGTTGCAACGAGAAACGTCTGCCCAAGCTCCTTATTGGCCTTCTGGAACAGTTCGAGCAAAAGCCTTCCGTTCTTTTTGTCAAGGTTGCCCGTGGGCTCGTCGGCGAGAATGAGCACGGGCTGGTTGAACAGCGACCGCGCGAGCGCAACGCGCTGGCGCTCGCCGCCCGACAGTTCCGAGGGATAATGGCTCCCCTGGCGCACGAGGCCCAGCAGTTCGAGCAGCTCCTTCGCGCGGGTCTCGCACTGCGCTCTCGTTTTTCCCGCGATCATGCCCGGGATCATCACGTTTTCGAGCGCCGTGAAATCGGGCAGCAGATGGTGGAACTGGAACACGAACCCCAGCGACAGATTGCGGAACGCCGCAAGCCGCGCCGCGGTCATGTCGCCCAGAAGGCTTCCGTTGATGCGCACCTCGCCCGCCGTGGGCCGGTCCAGCCCGCCCAGAATCTGCAACAGCGTGGTCTTGCCCGCGCCCGACGCGCCCACGAGCGACACCATCTCGCCTTTCTCTATTGCAAAGGACGCGTCGCGGATCACGTCGAGGGCGCCCGCGTCGTCAACGAACGTTCTTGTCAAACCGGAAACAGCGACCATGCTCACGGGCGTCCCCTACTCTATCCGGATGCTGTCGGCGGGGGGCACGCGCGAGGCGCTCCACGCCGGGTACAGCGTTGCCAGAAAACAGATGACGTTTGCCGCTATGTAAATGGCGATGATATCGCTCCACTGGATGAGCACCGGCAGCTTGTCGATAAAGTAAATGTCCCCCGGCAGGGGGATGAACCTAAAGCGGAGCTGCAGCCAGCACACCAGCACGCCGAGCGCCACGCCGAGCGTGGACCCGAGCACGCCGATCACCACGCCGTTGAACATGAATATCCGCATGATGCCGCCGCTCGTGGCGCCCATGCCCATGAGGATGCCGATCTCGCGACGCTTCTCGATGATCATCATCACGAGCGACGACACGATGTTGAACCCCGCAACAAGGATGATGAGCGATATCACGAGGAAAATCACATACCGCTCGAGCCGCATCCAGTCGAACAGCGACTTGTTCTGCGATTTCCAGTCGATGCAGCGGTACGGATAGCCGCCGAGCGAGTCCTTGACATTATGCGCAATCGCGTCGGCCCGGAACATGTCGCTGGTGCGGATGGCGATGCCCTCCACGCCGTTCATGGAGAACAGGCTCTGGCACGCCTGGATGGAAATGTAGACGAGGTTGAGGTCGTATTCGTACATGCCGGTTTCGAAGATGCCGCGCACCACGAACCGCGCCATGGGGATGGACGTGATTTCGCCGTTTGCCGCCTCGGCCGTAAGGCCCCCCACCACCACCTCGGCGCCGGGACGCACGCCCATCTTATCGGCCATGCCGATGCCGAGGACGATGCCGGGAAGCTTCCGGTTCCTGCTTGAAAATGCGGAATCCAGCGCGAATTTCCCGAACGTTATCTTGCGGCCCACCTCGGTGACCGTGGTCTCGGTCGCCGCAATTGCGCCGGTGATCATCACGCCTTCCTTCACCGATTCGTACTCTATGCCGCCCTTTTCCATGATATAGGGCGTTGCCGCGACAACATTCGGACACTTGAGAATGCGCAACCGCAGGGAATCGTAGTTCGCAATCGGCCTGCCGTAGTATTGGAGGATCTTTGCGTGCGCCGTGATGCCCACGATCCTGTCGCGCACTTCTTTTTCGAACCCGTTGGCAATGGAAAGCGCCACCACGAGCACCAGCGACCCGAGAAACACGCCCGCCGCCGACGTCCAGGTGATAAAGGAAATGAACCCCATCCTGCGCCTGCCGCGCAGGTACCGCATGGCAACAAACAGCTCGAAGGGGCGGGCCATTGCTACTCCGGCCTCATGAGGGGGAACAGGATCACGTCGCGCAGGTTGGGCGCATTTGTCAAGAGCGCGACCACCCGGTCCACGCCCATGCCCCAGCCGGAGATGGGCGGCATGCCGTATTCCATGCACAGGAGGAAGTCGTTGTCCACCTCCATGGCCTCCAGGTCGCCGTGCGCGCGGGCGGCAGCCTGTTCTTCGAAGCGCTGCGCCTGGTCGATGGGGTCCACGAGCTCGGAATACGCATTGACGATTTCCCAGCCGTTCACCACGAGCTGGAACCGGTCCACCACGGCGGGGTTTGCGTCGTTCTTGCGCGCCAGCGGCGACAGGTCGAGTGGGTGATGGATCACGAACACCGGGTTGACAAGCGCGGGACGCGACACTTTCTTGTACAGCAGGTCGACCAGGTTGCCCCGGCCCGCGTGGGCGACGTCGACGTCGCCCTCAAAGGTGATGCCCTTGGCCTTGATCTGCGCAAGCAGCTCCTCTTTTGTCGCGCACAGGTTGATGTCGATGCCGCAGTCCTTGAAAATCAGGTCGCGGAAGGAAATCCGGGGCCATGCGCCGTCAAAGGAAATCTGCGTGTCTTCGTAGGTGATGGAAAGGCCGCCGCAGACCTCCATGAGCAGGTGCTTGATGAGCTGTTCGGTGAAATTCATGTTGTCCTCGTAGTTCCAGTAGGCGCAGTAGTATTCGAGGAGCGTGAAGTCGGGAAGGTGCGACGCGTCGAGGCCTTCGTTGCGGAAGCAGCGCGCGAACTCGTACACGCGCTCGAACCCGCCCGCAATCGCGCGCTTGAGGTACGTTTCGGGCGCGATCCGCAGGTACACGTCGATGTCAAGCGCGTTGTGGTGGGTGATGAACGGCCGCGCCAGCGCGCCGCACGCCTTGTTGGCCAGCACCGGCGTGTCTATTTCCACAAAGCTGTTTTTGTCAAGGAACTCGCGGATGGTGCGGATGATCCGTGTGCGCTTCTTGAACCGCTCCATGTGCTCGGGCGCCGTGATGAGGTCGAGATACCTGCGGCGGTACACCAGTTCCTGGTCGGTAAGGCCGTGGAACTTCTCCGGCAAGGGCCGCAGCGATTTGGACAGAAACGTCCAGCCCGACACGTCGATGGTCTTTTCGCCCGTGCGCGTGGTGATGATCTCGCCTTCGACGCCGACAAAATCCCCCATGTCAACAGCCTTCATGAACAGCTCGAACTGCTGCGCCAGCTTGTTCTTCTGGAGGGCGAACTGCATGGTGCCGGAGCAATCGAGCAGGTGGCAGAACGTGAGCTTGCCGAACCCCCGGATGGCAATCACGCGGCCCGCGGCCCGCACCGGCTTGGTGCCGTCGGCAAGCTTCTTCGCGTCGGCAAGCAGGTGCGTCTTCTCGAAGCGCTCCGCATACGGAAGCACGCCGCTTTCGCGCAGCATTTTGATTTTGTCAATGCGTACCGCTCTCTGGTCGTTCGGCGCCCCGGCTAGTTCCACGATACCAAGCTCCTTTTACCAATTACCAAGTGAGTTGCTGAGAGAATATTAAAAAATAGTTGTTTCTGGGGGTGAAACGATGGGGAATAGAAAGAAGACTTGGGCGCCCCGCCGAAGACGGCGGCGGCCCTCCCTCCGGGCTCGGCTGTTCGCCTCGTTGCCGGACCGCCCCGATGGCCTTCGGCCAGGGTCGGCCGGCAATTCGCTATAGCTCACCCTCCGGTCCGGCCTGGCGCGCGGCAGAGGGAAGATGTCTTTTAGTCAAGGTCGATTTTTCGCCATCCGGATTACACTGGTAATCGGGTATAGCTATCAGTATTCCACAACTCTTCGTGGGTGCCCCCCAGCCGAGGATTGATTCTCGCACGTAAACTTACTTGGGGGCCACCCAGGAGGGGGTAGCGGAGGACACCGCAGGCCACAGGCCGAGGAGGCCGAAGCGAGGGGGATTCTTCCCCCCATGAGAGCTTTATTTCTTTTCGGGGCTGGATTGCGGAACTTTAGTTGACAATGTCAAATACTGCCTTATGATTTTCACGTACTCTTCCTCGGGCTGCACGCCGGTAAGCGAGGCCACCATCGTTGTTTCCTTCACAAATACGACGAACGGAATGCTCCCAACCCCGAACTTCTGGGCCGCCTCCGGCACCTGGTCAAGGTTTATGCTGTAGAACGACACCCTGCCCTTGTACTCCTCCGCGATCTTGTCGAGCAACGGCGCAAGCATCCTGCACGGCGCGCACCAGTCCGCATACAGGTCGAACACCACAAGCGAATCGCGGGCGCTGTCCATGGCGGTGGCCACCTCGCCTATCGTGAGAATGCGGGGCAGGTGAGACTTCACTTCTGCGTGCCTGCCGCACGAGAAGTGGAGCGGCAAAAGCGTGAATGACAGGACGACCAGGAGGGTTCCGGAAACTCTTTTCAGATTGGCCATGCGGTAAATATACTATCTCTTCATTTCTTCTCCAGGCTTTTCTAAATTCTATTGCCCGAAAAATCGCGGCGAGGTATTTTACAGGCCTGCAAAAAGCAAATCGGTCCCTTCGTCTAGTGGTTAGGACACAGGATTTTCATTCCTGCAACATGGGTTCGATTCCCATAGGGACT
>CAVWBU010000041.1:0-289322 GCA_963753345.1 uncultured Fibrobacterota bacterium | reverse complement strand
TGCGCCAGAGGGACCTCAAGCGGAAAAAGCCCTATGCGCTTGTGACCACCAAGGGCATGTACAAGGAAAAGATACACGCGGCGGTGCTTGACGCGGGCCAATACGATCCTTTCACCGGGGACCTGCTGCAGTGGGAGCTCATCAGCTCCTGGGATTCCACCAAGGCAAAAGAGGGCGGCGACGATTACAAAGACAAATTCCTTCTCATGCCCACGGTCGACCATAGAGATCCGAAAGCGGGCACCCTGGAATTCGAAATCGTCTCGTGGCTCATCAACGACTGCAAGAGCGGGCTTGACCCGGAGCAGTTCGTCGACCTGTGCAGGAAAATCGTCGCGCACCGAGGAAAGTAAAAAATGAAAAAATATTTGAAGGGAGTTACATGGTTTTCCTTTTTTCAGTAAATGATTTTTCCCAATAGCATACAAAAGTCAGCATCCACTTCTATCAGTTTCGACCTGTCCATAACCTCATTCGGCCTGTTCGTGAATAAGGCGAAAATCCTCGCGCACAAAACAATCAATGAGCGGCAGGTGAGGCAGTTCCTTGACGAACTGATTCCTGACTCCGGTTCAACCCGTTCCAAGAACGCGAGGGAGCGTGTGGTTGAATTGTACCGCAGCGGGAAAGGTAATCATGGTCGCAGCGGATGGGACCTTGTAAACGGTTTCGCAGAACATATCGACCATGATGGAAACGGGGATCAGGACAGCCTCATCGACTCACGGCTGTTCGGTTACCGGGCTGCACAGAAGAGCAGGGCGTTTGATTTGGCGCTCGCAATGTAAAGGCTTGCGTCATGTGGCAGAAGAGGGGCAAACGCCCCTTTTTAGTTATCAACATCAAAGTGTTTCATGAAAAATAGTCAAACCTGCCTGCCGCAGGCAGGGCGGTTGGCATGGGGATCAAGCAGGCTCAGATTCAGAAATTGGGAGAACCCTCCGCTTGTAACGTTGCACGGCCCTGTGCAACGTTACAAGCGGAAACGCACGGCATTATTTCTATTTGTAGCGAAGGCGCGCCCGCTCGGTTCAATGAACCAGGAGGCGCTGGGCAAAGGTAGCGGTTTCTGTGACAGCCTCCACAATATAGATGCCAGGCACGGTCGGCAGAAGCAAGCACAGCCGGGTGCCGGTCTGTTGCATGAGTAAACGCCCGGCCATGTCGAAGAGACGGATTTTGCCCGGTTTGGCCATGCTGACAAGGAGCTGACGTCCGGTGCGTGAGAGCATGAATCCGGGGTTTTGCGCGATTTCCCTCCTATAGGGACGCACCGCGCTTATGGTCTGGTTTTGGCCAGTGACTATTACACCATTATCGCCGACAAGCACAGTCCGCCCTGGGCCAGCGCCGGCCACTGCGGTAAGATTTGCGCTGCAACCGATGCTCGCCACCTGCCACGTTACGCCAGCGTCACAGGTCATGGCAACGCGACCGCTGTCGAACACTGCGAAACCCGTGTCGGCAGACGAAAAGTAGATATCCACCACCGACGTTGCACCCATCTGGGGGTTGACCTCGGTTAACGTGGATCCTCCATTGATTGTTTTGTACAGCGTGCCGTTTGAACTGCCGAACCATGCGGTAGAGGCGCTCAAGCCGAAAACCGCCCGCGGGTTGTAAAGGGAACCGGCGCACGTGGTCCAGGTCGCTCCCGCATCGATGCTCCGTAGCGGATTGCCGCTGGACTGATCCAGGAGCCAAACGCAGCTATCTCCGACCAGCGAAAAATCCTGGGGCCAGTCGACATAGTCGCGCGTCGTTTGGGCCCACGTCGTACCGCCGTTGGTGGTTTTGTACGAAGCAGTTCCCGCCGCAAAGATATACCCAGTATTTGCCGAAATGAACCCGTACAAAGGGAAGATCAGATTGTTATTTTGCAGGGTACCTGATTTTGTCCAGGTTACGCCGTGATCTGAGGTCTGTTCAAACGTTGTGTCATTCAGGCGTATGCCTGTTCCATCGGAAAAAAGCTGGATGAAATGGATACCCGCTCCCGCAGTATGCCAGGTCGCGCCTCCGTCTGTGGTTCCGAAAAGGGAAAGGGAATCACCGATGCAGAACCCGTGGATTGTGTCCGAGAATGCGGGACACTTGAGGTCTTGGCCGGTCAACCGGGTAACGCCGCTGTTCCAGGATGCCCCATTGTTCTGGGTCGAATAAAGCGCGCCGTCTTTGCCGAATATGACGCCCTGCGTGGCGCTGCCAAAAGCGCACCCGTACAAATCATCGGAAAAAGGACGGGGCTCATCCACTCCCGGCGGCAAATTCTTGTCGAGCCACGTTGCGCCATTGTCACCGGACGCCGAGACACTCCCTCCGGGGCCGACTGCCCAGAGAATGCCGGGGGCTGGGGCTGCAAGACCATTTACTGCGAACCCGGTCGAGGCGCCTGTGCTGTTCCAGGTTTGGCCTGCGTCAGTGCTCATGACAACAGTGCCGTTCGCTCCGCCGGCGAATATCGTGGTGCCGCTGGAGGCCAAATCGTGCAATGCGTTGCTGGTGCTGCTCGCTATTGGAAGCCAGATGTTGCCGCCATTTGTTGTTTTGGTAATCATGCCATTCGTTCCGCAGCTATAGCCATTGGTACCGCTGGTAAATAATACGGCACAAAGGTTCTCGGTGGTACGGCTGTCATTGGTGAGCCATGAAGCGCCACTGTCCGTGCTTTTGACAATCATGCCTAGGGCGCCCACTGCCCATCCGGTGTCTAATCCATGAAAGCAGATGCCGTTAAGGGTTCCCGCGCCGCTCTGGATTACGGACCAGGAATTGCCGTGATTCACGGTGCGCAATACCACGCCGTTTGAGCCGCAGGCCCATCCGTGATTTGCGTCCGAGAAGTAAACACAAGAAAGGTCTTCCGTAGTCGCAGCTGGCAGGCGCTGCCAGCTCGTGCCGCCGTCGATTGTGTGGATGATCGTTCCCGCCTTGCCTACAAGCAGATACTCGCTGCTTGAAAAGTTCCAGCCGCTGTTTGTCGTTGAGCCGGTCGGCTTAGGCGCCCGCCAGGTCCACACCCAATCTGCATGAACCGATCCGAACATGCCGACAATGATGATCAGGGCACTGAACACGTTACACCGAATGAAATTGAACTGCATAGCGCGCCTCCTGAGTAGGTTATTCACCGCGTTTTCCGGATGGGCAATTCTGATTGAATCATGCATGTTTAACTTTTTGGGAAGGCGGGAAAGCGTCAAGGATTTATTCTTGACAGTTAGCGACATTGCCGACCCTTCAACTGCTTCGCCCGTCTTATCCGCCGTCAAGCTCATGCACAATATAGAAACTCTTGTTGGACAATAGCAAGAAGAAAACGCGGGGTGCGGCATCGGGTCAACGCTAAGAAAGAATTCTTCCCTTTAATCATTTACATTTTCCGCATCCATCGCCGCCCCATTCTTCTTGAGCCATTGCTTCCGTTCCAGGCGATCAATCTGCCGCCTGCCGCGAAGTCGAGAGGGATGAGGGGCGAAATTGGCTCAAAAACGGCATCTTGGTTTCGAGGAAGGGTGGGATCATTAAGAACTGGTGGCAGTTGTCGACCGGACACCGGGCCGTAGTCAAGGCCATTCCAACAAAGGCGGGAAATCCAGGCTTAATTTCTGGGCCGTTGGCGCGTATTTTTGATGAGTTAGAAGGGGAAAAAGGGTGTGTGCGCTGAGCGTTCGGATCGGCATTCATCAAAGCGAGGGTGAGGGAACTCACTTTAGGGTTGCAAATTGGGCGTAAAAAGGATATATTAAAAAGGACCCACACCGATGTTCCATCGGGCTCGAATCATGCAGAAAACAGCACTCACCGTAATTCAAGCGATTTTGTACCTGTTGAGATCTCATAGAGAGCTCGACAGAATTCAGATTATCAAGCTTCTTTTTCTTTCCGACAAATACCACCTTTTGCACTATGGGCGCACGGTCACCGGGGATGAATATTGGGCAAGGAAAATGGGGCCTGTTGGCCTGATGGCTAAAAACATTTTGTCGTTTGACGACAACAGGACCAACTCACTGGCCGGAGATGTGCTCTCAAGCGTAGAGCGCCACCTGGAAAAATTCGAGGATTCGTATAGGAGCAGAAACCAAAGATGCGATTTTGAACTCCTTTCGGACTCCGATAAGAAGGCGCTTGACTTTACGCTCAAGGAATTCGGAGCAATGGGATCCTTTGCTCTTCGTGACTATACGCACGAATACCCCGAATGGAAAAAGCACGAGCACGTCTTCAAGGCGGAGCCTAGATCGAATCCTAGAAGGAAGATCCCGGAGATAGAGCTTTTCAGCGTTATTGACGAGCGATTAGGCCTGACGAAGGCCGATGTGGAACAGGCGCGCGAACTTTTCACGGATTGTTGATCCGTGAGTGCGCGGCTCGACCCGTTCGTCGCCCTCTTCAATCAAATTCCCAAGCGCGGTTTTTCAATCTGCCATTTTAAGAGAAAAGGTGACCCTAAGCCTCACTTTTGGGTGGGTGTTCCTGTTGGCCGCGAGACTGTGATTCTGGTTTGCATTATAACAAGCCAACTGCACAGCAGAATTGAACATTATGAAAGGACCGGGGATAATGCGGCAATGAATTCCCTCATTCCAATTCTTCCTGGAACGTTTTCCTTTCTCACCAACCCTGAAACTGTAGTCGAATGCAATCTTGCCATGTCGTTTGATCTTGAAACGTTTAGATACCTTGTCGTGAGAGAAACCTTTTCAGTTGAACGTCGAGATGCAGATATTCCACAAGAATTGAAAGATAAGATTGTTCAAGCCATCAAAGAAAGCCCTGTCGTTAAGAAGATCGACAAAGACTTGCTGGGGTAGCCCTTCTCTAATCGCTCTTTCTTGGTCATCTATAACCCACACAGCCAATTGCTCGCCCTCGATGTACCGCCCTGATGGCGCTCCGAATTCCTCCCTCCTGTCTTTCTTAATCCGCATTCATGCCACAACGCGCGCCGGGTCTTCCAGGCAGCCACCCATTCACCCGGCTGGACCTCAAGCGGACCTTCGTGGACCCCATAGCCAACCCGGATAGTTTTCAACGCTGGGGAATTCTATATTTCTTCATATCGGATTTAATTGTATAATGACATAAGCCGCCCTGTATCGCCCTGACCTTAACATTAACGACAAAACGGTGGAAAAGGTTCTCCATGTTCGAACAAGCCTTCAAAAACATAGACGATGTCCTCTGGAAAGAAGCGGGATGCACTACCGAACTTGACTACACGGAACAGACTTCGTGGCTGCTGTTCCTGAAATACCTTGACGGGCTGGAGCAGGACCGCGCCGATGAAGCCGCGCTGGACGGCAAGAAATACGCCTACATCCTTGATAAACCATATCGCTGGGAAACCTGGGCCGCGCCCAAGGGAAAAGACGGCAAGCTCGACCACAGCGCCGCCCAAACCGGCGACGATCTACGTGATTTTGTCAACAACAAACTGTTTCCCTACTTGCACAAGTTCAAGGAAAAGGCCAGCGGCCCCAACACAATCGAATACAAAATAGGGGAGATATTCGGGGAAATCAAAAATAAAATCTCCAGCGGATACAACCTGCGGGAGATCATTGACCACATAGACGAGCTGCGCTTTCGCTCCCAGACGGAGAAGTTTGAGCTGTCGCATCTCTACGAAGCAAAGATACAGCGCATGGGCAACGCCGGGCGCAACGGCGGCGAGTATTACACTCCGCGCCCGCTCATACGCGCCATGGTGCAGGTGGTCAAGCCCAGCATTGGCGAACGCATCTACGACGGCGCTTGCGGTTCGGCAGGTTTCCTGTGCGAGTCGTTTGTGTATATGAAGGGAAATGGAAAGCTCACCACAAAAGACCTCGCCATGCTCCAGACCCGCACATTCTACGGAAAAGAGAAGAAATCACTCGCATACGTCATCGCGATCATGAACATGATCCTGCACGGTATTGAGGCGCCGAATATCCTGCATACCAATACGCTTACGGAAAACCTTGCCGACATACAGGAAAAAGACCGCTTCGACATTATCCTTGCCAATCCTCCGTTTGGCGGCAAGGAACGCAATGAGGTCCAGCAGAACTTCCCGATCCGCACCGGCGAGACGGCATTTTTGTTCCTGCAACACTTCATTAAAATGCTCAAGGCAGGCGGCAGGGCCGGTGTGGTCATAAAAAACACATTTCTCTCCAATACCGACAACGCGTCCACATCTTTACGTAAGCTCCTGCTGGAAAGCTGTAACCTGCACACCGTGCTCGACTGTCCCGGCGGCACGTTCCTGGGCGCAGGCGTGAAGACCGTGGTTCTCTTTTTTGAGAAGGGCGCGCCGACACATAAGATTTGGTACTACCAGCTCGATCCGGGCCGCAACCTGGGCAAGACCAATCCGCTCAACGACGACGACCTTGCGGAATTTGTAAAGCTGCAAAAGAAATCCGCTGATTCGCCGAAGAGCTGGAGCGTGGATGCAAAGGGGGTTGACAAAGAGACGTTTGATTTGTCGGTGAAGAACCCGAACGGCGGGGAAGAAGTAATAGCACAGAAGCCCGAAGGTGATTATGGACGAGATTGCGAAGTTGGATAAGGAGAGCGCGGAGGTGCTGGGGAAAATCAGGAGGCTGCTGTGAACCTGAGCAAATCGTTTGTCGAGGAAATTCGTGAATTGATACGCTCAGCCCGCACAACGGTGGCGCGCGGGATCGATCTGGTACAGGTTCACACAAACTTTGAAATCGGCCGGCGCATTGTTGAAGAAGAACAAAGAGGTAAGGTCAGGGCGGCTTATGGGGAACTGGTTCTCAAAACTCTTTCGGAACGTTTGACGAAGGAATTCGGAGACGGGTTTTCAAAGCGGAACCTCGAACTCATGCGGCGTTTTTATGTATACTATGCAAAACGTCAATCCGCAATTACGCAGACAGTGTCTGCGCAATTACCTTCCCCAAAGAAAACGCAGACACCGTCTGCACAATCGGACAAGGTGAATGCGCCATTACCTCCTGCGAAAACCCCGTTTTCCCTGAGCTGGTCGCATTACGTTTTTCTCCTGAGCATCAACAACCATGATGAGCGCAGCTTCTATGAAATCGAAGCGACAACCCAGAACTGGGCATTGCGCGAACTCAAACGGCAATTCGGCAGCAGCCTGGAGGAAAAAATTGAAGGAATGGGGCGGGGAATGAAAAAACGGGGTTTTGGAGAAGCGGCGGAGAGCGCGGAGGTGCTGGGAAAGATTCGGGGGATGCTGTGAGCACGAATAGGAGTGATGGGAAGAATGGGATAAATATGATGAGCGGGCATCATCCGTCGCATCATTCCCATAACTCCCATCCTATAATACCGCCCCGAGGCGACTACCAGACACTGCTGTCTTTCCAGAAGGCCGAAGTTATTTATGATATCACCTTCCGCTTCGCGCATAAGTTTCTTGCTAAGGGGGACCGCACCATCGATCAAATGGTGCAGTCTGCCCGATCAGGGAAAAAGAATATTCTGGAGGGCAGCAAGGCCGCGTTGACATCCAAGGAAACCGAGATCAAGCTCACCAACGTGGCGCGGGCCAGTCTTGAAGAATTGCTGGACGACTACAAAGACTTTCTTCGCGCGCGCGACCTGCCCATTTGGGACAAAGACTCCAAAGAGGCGCAGTACGTGCGAAACCTGGGCCGCAAAACGCCGCAAACGTATGAAGACTACCGCACGTTCGTGGAAACCCGCCCGCCCGAAGTTGTTGCAAACATCGCGCTTTGCCTTATACACCAGACCAACTATCTGGTTGACCAACAGCTCCGCCGTTTGGAGCAGGATTTTCTGAAAGAGGGCGGTTTACGGGAGCGAATGACAAGGGCGAGGTTGCAGGCGAGGGAAGGGCAAAGGAGCGGGGAATGAAAAAACGGGGTTTTGGAGAAGCGGCGGAGAGCGCGGAGGTGCTGGGGAAGATTCGGGGGATGCTGTGAGCAAGAATGAGAGTAATGGGAAGAATGGGAGTAATGGGAAGGATGGGTGGGAAATAAAAAGGCTGGGGGATGTCTGTCAAACCGGTGCGGGTGGTACGCCGCTTATGGCTAAAAAGGAATACTACGAAGGAGGGACAATTCCTTGGTTCCTGAATTCAGTGAAGTGAGTCAATGGTGAAATTCGGTCCGCTACAAAATTTATTACAAAATTGCGGACTTGAGAATTCTTCTGCCAAAATATTTGCCGAAGGATACGGTCTTAGTGGCAATGTCGCGCTCCGGTAACAGCTGGTCTAGTGGGAAGTACCCAACGCGGTTTGAGGCAACCACGAATCAAGCAGTATGCGGGATATTGCCGATACAACCATTTCGTCCCAGAGTTTGTTTTTCTTCTTTCTGCTTTCATGAAAAGATGAATTGGTGGAGCAAGCCACCGGAAACGCACAAGGAAGTATTTCGCAAATCAAGTTGAGAAATACCCAGGTTCCTGTCCCCCCGCTTCCCGAACAGCACCGCATCGTCGGCATCCTTGACAAAGCGTTTGAGGGCATCGCCACCGCCAAAGCCAACGCCGAAAAGAATCTGCAGAATGCGCGGGCCCTGTTTGAAAGCCATCTGCAATTCGTTTTTTCTCAATGGGGGAGGGTTGGAGCTGAAAAACCACTTGCTACTTTTCCGCTTTGATTCTAAATGGTAATATGCATTCGAAAGTACGGATTGCTCACGTAAAACGGCATAAAATGCATCAAGAGTCACTAATTTGGATCGGAGAGTTTGTTAGTGAATGGACAGCGATTCCCCGATAACTTTTGACAATATTTGACGAAGCTATCGGCTGATGAATGGCGTATGTTGTTGCCTTGACCCGCACGATGTATCGCCGTTGGGTCAAGGTCGCGGTTGTACCCGATGAATTATGATGGTGCGCTTCTGAACCAGCGTGTCGCTGTGCAATACAGCTCGCTGATTCGCCCAAGACTATTTGCACGACGATTTCTATTTTACTCACTTAACTACGAATGCAGTTCTCAGACTCATGTCAAGGAGCGAGTAAATACCTTGATGCAACCAAATGCGTGTCAATTGTAGATACTAGAGTTATGCCGATTCCTGTACCACCTCGCCGAGAGCAAGATCGCGATTAGCTGGGAAATTGCGAAGCTACGTTGCAAGAAACCCAACACCTCGAATCCATCTACCAACAGAAACTCGCCGCGCTTGATGACGTTGAAAAAATCCCTTCTTCACCAGGCATTCACGGGACAATTGACAATGAACAATTGAAAGTGGACAATGAACAATAGAAAATAAATGATTGACAATAATCAATCGAAAGTGGACAATGAGCAATGGACAATGAAAGACGGGATTGCCCGATGATAATTGACCATTGTACATTATCAATTGTCAATTGCCAACGAACAATGGATAATGAATAATGAGAGACGGAGCACTTCAAACCAAGGCCTTTACGTTTGCAGTTCGGGTTGTGAACCTGTATAAGCAATTATCTACTGAGAAGAAGGAACGTGTATTATCCAAACAATTGTTGCGGTCCGGCACGGCAATCGGTGCCTTGGTCCGTGAGGCGGAACAGGCTGAAAGCAAACCTGATTTTATTCATAAGATGGCGATAGCTCTCAAGGAAGCCAACGAAACGGAATACTGGTTTTTGCTTCTTCGGGAAACCGGCTATCTAAATACCAACGAAGCTGAATCTTTCATAGATGCCAACAAGGAACTCTTGAAATTACTTACCAGCATCATCAACTCAACCAAACAAGGGATTGGCCGTTGATAATTGTCCATTATCAATTGTCCATTCTACATTGAATATCATGAACGAAGCCGAAACCCGCGCTGACCACATCGACCCCGCGCTCAAAGCCGCAGGCTGGGGCGTTGTTGACGGGAGCAAGGTCCTGCGGGAATATTCCATTTCGCCGGGCCGTATCGAAGGCCATGGTCGGCGTGGCAAGCCGCTCATCGCAGATTATGTTCTTGTCTATCGCACCCGTAAACTGGCAGTGATCGAAGCTAAAGCCTGGGATGAAGAGCTGACGGAAGGTGTCGCGCAAGCAAAGAACTATGCCGACAAGCTGGCCGTTCGCTTTACCTATGCCACTAACGGCAAAGGCATCTACGGCATCGACATGGAGACCGGCAAGGAGGGGGAGAAGCCGCGCTATCCCACGCCGGACGAACTCTGGAACATGACGTTTGCAAAAGTGAACGCTTGGCGCGACCGTTTTTCCAGCGTACCGTTTGAGGACAAGGGCGGCTCTCATCCGAGCCGCTACTATCAGGACATTGCCGTTGATCGTGTGATGGAGGCCATAGCAGAAGACCGGCGCCGTATTCTGCTCACGCTGGCTACCGGCACAGGGAAGACGTTTATCGCGTTCCAGATCGCCTGGAAACTGTTCCATAGCCGTTGGAACCTGAGCCGTGAACCATCCCGTCGTCCGCGCATACTTTTCCTCGCAGACCGGAACATCCTCGCAAATCAGGCCTATAACGTCTTCTCTGCCTTTCCCGAGGACGCGCTGGTACGAATCGAGCCCGATAGTATCCGGCACAAGGGACGAGTGCCAACCAACGGCAGCCTTTTTTTCACTATTTTCCAGACGTTTATGAGCGGCCCGCCAAAGGATGGCAAGCCATCTCCTTACTTTGGAGAATACCCCCAGGACTTTTTTGATTTCATCGTGATTGACGAGTGCCATCGCGGCGGCGCGAACGACGAGAGCAATTGGCGCGGCATTCTGGAATACTTTGCTCCTGCTGTGCAAATGGGTATGACCGCCACTCCCAAGCGTAAAGATAACGTGGACACCTACAAATACTTCGGCGACCCGGTATACATCTATTCTCTCAAGGAAGGTATCAACGACGGGTTCCTCACGCCTTTCAAGGTGAAACAGATTTCCACAACGCTTGACGAGTACGTGTATACGCCGGACGACCGTGTGATGGAGGGTGAAGTCGAATATGGAAAGCTCTACACGGAACCCGATTTCAACAAGATCATCGAGATCAAGGAACGGGAAGCCCACCGTGTGAAGATATTCATGGACCAGATCAACCAGAACGAGAAAACGCTGGTGTTTTGCGCCTCACAGGACCATGCACTGGCTGTGCGAGACCTCATCAACCAGATGAAAACCAGCAAAGAGCCGAGCTATTGTCAGCGGGTGACGGCAAACGATGGCGAGCTCGGAGAGATGCACCTGCGTGAATTCCAGGACAACGAGAAGACCATCCCGACGATCCTCACCACGTCGCAGAAGCTCGCCACAGGCGTGGACGCACGCAACATCCGCAATATCGTCCTTATGCGGCCGATCAATTCCATCATTGAGTTCAAGCAGATTATAGGGCGCGGTACACGCCTGTACGACGGAAAAGATTATTTCACGATCTATGATTTTGTGAAGGCGCATCACCATTTCAGCGACCCCGAATGGGACGGCGAACCCATTGAGCCGGAGAACCGAAGGATGCCGGGTTATGCGTGTCTCCTCCGCCGAAGCTATTCCGTGCCCGTCCGGAAATGCGGGAACCGCCGGAACAGCAAGCGAGACAGCCAGAAGAAGATAAAAGTGAAACTAGCCGATGGCAAGGAACGGACAATTCAGCACATGATGGTGACGACCTTCTGGCATCCCGACGGAACACCGATGTCGGCGCAGCAGTTTATGGAACTCCTGTTTGGCAAGCTGCCGGAATTCTTCAAGAATGAAAATGAACTCCGCACACTGTGGAGCGCTCCGGATACACGGAAAAAACTCTTGCAGGGTCTCGCAGAGAAGGGTTTTGGCAATGAGCAGTTGGCCGAGATGCAGAAGATTATCGATGCCGAAAAGAGCGATATTTTCGATGTGCTGGCGCATGTGGCGTATGCCATGACGCCGCTTACTCGGGAAGAGCGCGCCGTAAAAGCAAAGGTGATCATCAGCACGCATTTCAACAGCAAACTCCAAGTCTTTCTCGACTTCGTTCTGTCACATTACGTGGCGGTCGGTGTGGAGGAGCTTGACCAGGAGAAGCTAACGCCTCTATTGCGGCTCAAGTATCACGATTCGATTGCAGATGCCGTGGACGATCTGGGTAAGCCGGAGGAGATAGGGAAGGTGTTTGCGGGGTTTCAGAAATACCTGTATCAGCAGCAGTCCGTCGCATAAAAAGCATACGTGCGGAAAATAAAAAAACTGTTGACATTTTTTCCCAAATACCTTATATTTAACACGCCTCATGCAGGGAAGTTCTTTTAAAATCTCCTGAATTCCTGCCGAAAATACAGGTAACCACAGGGTTTATTAGAAAATTGTTGGTCAAGTTATTGACAACAGTTGTTCTATCTATTATATTAAAAAATTGCCCAAAAATCGGGCAAGTGCTCTTTGAAAGTTTGGATGTGTGTGATCGGGTTCTCTGATTACATTCTTTTTTTTACGTTGGGATAATGAACTTTTCATAAATCTATGGAGAGTTTGATCCTGGCTCAGAACGAACGCTGGCGGCGTGCCTAATACATGCAAGTCGTGCGAGAAAATCCCGCAAGGGATGAGTAGAGCGGCAAACGGGTGAGTAACACGTAAGTAACCTTCCTCCAAATCTGGAATAACCCTGCCAACGCGGGGCTAATACCTGATGTCATCACCGTCCCGCATGGGATGGTGATCAAAGATGACCTCTGTTTACAAGTTATCGTTTGGAGATGGACTTGCGCCCCATTAGCTAGTTGGCAGGGTAACGGCCTACCAAGGCTTTGATGGGTAGCCGGCCTGAGAGGGTGTACGGCCACATTGGGACTGAGAAACGGCCCAGACTCCTACGGGAGGCAGCAGTAGGGAATTTTGCGCAATGGACGAAAGTCTGACGCAGCAACGCCGCGTGAGTGATGAAGGTCTTCGGATTGTAAAACTCTGTTGAGTGGGAAGAAAAGTTCCGGGAATAACACCTCGGGACCTGACGGTACCACTTGAGGAAGCCCCGGCTAACTACGTGCCAGCAGCCGCGGTAATACGTAGGGGGCAAGCGTTGTTCGGAATCACTGGGCGTAAAGGGAGCGTAGGCGGAAGAATAAGTTAGGAGTTTAATGTACGGGCTTAACCCGTAATCTGCTCCTAATACTGTTTTTCTTGAGTATGGGAGAGGGAGATGGAATTCCAGGTGTAGCGGTGGAATGCGTAGATATCTGGAAGAACACCAGCTGCGAAGGCGGTCTCCTGGCCCAATACTGACGCTGAGGCTCGAAAGCTAGGGGAGCAAACAGGATTAGATACCCTGGTAGTCCTAGCTGTAAACGATGGACACTAGATGCAGGAGGAGTCAATCCTTTCTGTGTCGTAGCTAACGCGTTAAGTGTCCCGCCTGGGGAGTACGCTCGCAAGGGTGAAACTCAAAGGAATTGACGGGGGCCCGCACAAGCGGTGGAGCATGTGCTTCAATTCGATGCAACGCGAAGAACCTTACCTGGGTTTGACATGGGAGTGAAAGTTTCCAGAGATGGGAGCCCTTCCGCAAGGAACACTCCACACAGGTGCTGCATGGCTGTCGTCAGCTCGTGTCGTGAGATGTTGGGTTAAGTCCCGCAACGAGCGCAACCCTCGTCCTTAGTTGCCATCAGGTCAAGCTGGGAACTCTAGGGATACTGCCTGGTTTAACCAGGAGGAAGGTGGGGATGACGTCAAGTCATCATGGCTCTTACGTCCAGGGCCAGACACGTGCTACAATGGTCGGTACAGAGGGTTGCAAAACCGCAAGGTCAAGCTAATCCCACAAAACCGATCTCAGTTAGGATTGGAGTCTGCAATTCGACTCCATGAATTTGGAATCGCTAGTAATCGCGGATCAGCATGCCGCGGTGAATACGTTCCCGGGCCTTGTACACACCGCCCGTCAAGCCATGAAAGATGGGAGTACCCAAAGTCGTTCATCCAACCGCAAGGGGGAGGACGCCTAAGGTAAGACCATTGATTGGGGCTAAGTCGTAACAAGGTAGCTGTATCGGAAGGTGCGGCTGGATCACCTCCTTTCTATGGAGTATGGTAGATTGGAGAGACGCGGAGTTTTGCGTCTTGACAAAATACCTACGACTGACGATTGACCGGAGACCGGTCACACACATCAAGGCTTTTAAAGGGCATTTCCTTTTTTAGTAAAAGGGCAGGTCCTAAACCTGCCTTACTATAGCTAGCCCTGGGTCTGTAGCTCAGTTGGTTAGAGCACTGCTCTGATAAGGCAGGGGTCGATAGTTCAACTCTATCCAGACCCATTTTCAGGGCCACTAGTGTTTTTCCATGCGGGGCTATAGCTCAGCTGGGAGAGCGCCTGCTTTGCAAGCAGGAAGTCGCAGGTTCAAATCCTGTTAGCTCCAAGAAAAGAATGTTGATGGACTGCAGTTGAAAGTTGGCAGGTTTAAATACTGCCAACCTGTCAACTGCCAACCGTCAACTTGTTTGATAAATGCTCTTTGACATATATCCTGATTTTGAAGCACATCATTTCGTCGAGATGTAATTAATTGTACCAAGTGAATGAAAGTATATGGTGGATGCCTTGGCATTGGTTGGCGACGAAGGACGTGGTAAGCTGCGATAAGCTCCGGGGAGTGGCAAACACACTTTGATCCGGAGATCTCCGAATTGGACAACCAGCTCGCAAGAGCATCCTTGACTGAATTCATAGGTCAAGGAGGACAACGGGGTGAACTGAAACATCTAAGTAATCCCAGGAAAAGAAAATAATAATGATTGCCCTAGTAGTGGTGAGCGAACGGGCAACAGCCTAAACTGTTTCTGCTGTTAAAGCCGGTGCGCGTTGGCAGAACGGGGTTGTGGGGCGTTGATTGGCTGCAGTACCGAGCAGCCGGGAAGTTACCAAGCATGTCTCTAGCCGAACTGTTCTGGAAAGACGGACCATAGCAGGTGATAGTCCTGTAGGCGAAAGAAACATGCCTTCCATTGACGTCCCCGAGTACCGTGGAACACGTGGAATTCCATGGGAATCTGGGAGGACCATCTCCTAAGGCTAAATACACACCAATGACCGATAGTGTACTAGTACCGTGAGGGAAAGGTGAAAAGGACCCCGAGAGGGGAGTGAAATAGAACCTGAAACCATATACTTACAAGCGGTCGAAGTCTCGCGCAAGCGGGATAACGGCGTACCTTTTGCTTAATGGCCCAGCGAGTTACTCATGTGCAGCAAGCTTAAGCGCCACAGGCGCGGAGGCGTAGCGAAAGCGAGTCTGAATAAGGCGTTTAGTTGCATGTGGTAGACGCGAATCCGGAGTGATCTAGCCATGACCAGGATGAAGTCCCAGTAACATGGGATGGAGGTCCGAACTATTTAGAGGTGAAAATCTATTGGATGAGTTGTGGCTAGGGGTGAAAGGCTAATCAAACTCGGTGATAGCTCGTTCTCCCCGAAATATATCTAGGTATAGCCTCATGTGGACAGTAACGGAGGTAGAGCACTGAATGGACTAGGGGTCTTACCAGACTACCAAACCCAATCAAACTCCGAATGCCGTTACTAATTGCATGGGAGACAGGGTGCGAGGGATAAGCTTCGTGCCCGAGAGGGAAACAACCCTGACCATCGGCTAAGGTCCCTAAATGTATGTTAAGTGACTAAGGATGTGTTTTTGCTCTGACAGCTAGGATGTTGGCTTAGAAGCAGCCATCATTTAAAGAAAGCGTAACAGCTCACTAGTCAAGCGAAAGCGCGCCGAAAATGAACGGGACTCAAACATACTACCGAAGCTGTGGAATTCCGGCGCAAGCCGGGATTGGTAGGGGAGCGTTCTGTAAGCCATCGAAGGTGTTCCGTAAGGAATGCTGGAGGTATCAGAAATGAGGATGCTGGGATGAGTAGCGCTAATGAAGGTGAAAAACCTTCACACCGTAAATCTAAGGTTTCCTGGGCAAGGCTAATCCTCCCAGGGTAAGTCGGGACCTAAGCCGAGGCCGAACAGGCGTAGGCGATGGCAAACAGGTTTAAGATTCCTGTACCGGCTGTTGGTGCGATGGGGTGACGCAGGAAGCTAAGCAGGCCCACCGTTGGTCGTGTGGGTCCAAGCATGTAGGAGGGAGACCCAGGCAAATCCGGGTTTTCAACTCTGAAGTGTGATGGGGAACGGCGTCTTCGGACAAAGGAACCTGTTTATGCTCTGCTGCCAAGAAAAACCTCTAAGCTCTAGCCAATAGCTGTCCGTACCACAATCCGACACAGGTAGATGAGGCGAATAGCCTCAGGTGCTCGAGATAACTCTTGTAAAGGAACTCGGCAAATTAACCCCGTAACTTCGGGATAAGGGGTGCCTACCGTAAGGTAGGCCGCAGTAAAATGGCCCAAGCGACTGTTTACCAAAAACACAGCACTCTGCTAAATCGAGAAGATGAAGTATAGGGTGTGACACGTGCCCGGTGCCGGAAGGTTAACAGGAGGCGTCAGCCAGGTTTCCTGGCGAAGCGCTGATTCGAAGCCCCGGTAAACGGCGGCCGTAACTATAACGGTCCTAAGGTAGCGAAATTCCTTGTCGGGTAAGTTCCGACCTGCACGAATCGTGTAACGACTTGGGCGCTGTCTCTACAAGGGACTCGGCGAAATTGTAGCATCAGTGAAGATGCTGGTTACCCGCAGCTGGACGGAAAGACCCCATGAACCTTTACTGCAACTTGGCATTGTGTTTTGGTTGCGTATGTGCAGGATAGGTGGGAGGCTTTGAAGTACAGGCGCCAGCTTGTATGGAGCCAACCTTGAAATACCACCCTTATTCAATTGAAATTCTAACCTCGCCCCATTATCTGGGGTAGGAAAAGTGCCAGGGGGCCAGTTTGACTGGGGCGGTCGCCTCCAAAACGGTAACGGAGGCATCCTAAGGTTCCCTCAGCGTGGTCGGTAATCACGCGACGAGTGTAAAGGCATAAGGGAGCTTAACTGTGAGACTGACAAGTCGAACAGATACGAAAGTAGGGCTTAGTGATCCGGCGGTTGGATATGGAACTGCCGTCGCTCAATGGATAAAAGGTACTCTGGGGATAACAGGCTGATCTCGCCCGAGAGTTCATATCGACGGCGAGGTTTGGCACCTCGATGTCGGCTCATCGCATCCTGGGGCTGGAGAAGGTCCCAAGGGTTTGGCTGTTCGCCAATTAAAGCGGTACGTGAGCTGGGTTCAGAACGTCGTGAGACAGTTCGGTCCCTATCCACTGTGGGCGCTTGATATTTGAGAGGAGCTGTTCTTAGTACGAGAGGACCGGAACGGACGTACCTCTAGTGCACCAGTTGTCCCGCCAGGGGCATCGCTGGGTAGCTATGTACGGAATGGATAACCGCTGAAAGCATCTAAGTGGGAAGCCAGCCTCAAGATTAGATATCACGCGGGGTTTAACCCCCCTAAAGGATCCTTGAAGACTACAAGGTTGATAGGTCACAGATGTACGGGCAGTAATGCCCTCAGTCGAGTGATACTAATAATCCGTGCGGCTTGGTGCTTTTTATTTACATCCCGGCGAAATGAAGTGCTTTAAAATCAGGATATTGTCAGAGATTTATCATCGATAAATTTCTGGTGGTTATTGCGCGGAGGAAACACCCGTTCCCATACCGAACACGGCAGTTAAGCTCCGCCGCGCCGATGGTACTGCATGGGCAACTGTGCGGGAGAGTAGGTCGCCGCCAGATTAAATTAAGGCCCCCGCTTCTGAGAAGAGGCGGGGGTTTTTTTTATTTTGGGGCCAAGGCTCGACCATGACAATCGAGCTCGAAGGTGGCGCTCATCACATGTTTTCCCCATCGTGGCATTTTCACGATGGGCAGCCGATGATTCGCTTGTTGATTGACAAGGTTCCGAAATGCGGTGACCAGAAGGAAGGCTTTTCCTGGGTCAAATGCAAGAACTGCAGGGAAAAGTGGTTGACAAAAACATTCCAAAACCGTATATTCTCAAATGAAAAGGACCGTCGGAATGGCGAATCGAGCACCGGACAATGCGGCTCAAAAGCGCCGGGGAAAAGAGAATTCAGTCAAAACCCTGATGCTCAATGAAAAATTGAAATTACTATCAGATGGTATGAAGTCAGCCGCGCACCGTTACCATCCCGGGCGCAGGATCTGCATGAAAAGCCTTCTTGTTGTGCCTTTCGCACTCATGTTCTCGTGCACCGGTGTTCTGGTAAACCTTCCCAAGAATGAACTGAAGACGAAATCTCTCGGGATTGCCACGTTTCTCAATTGCAAAATCCGGTATAGCGGAGACGTGCGGAATGAGTTTGGCGACGGAGACCAGGATATCCTCATTCGAAACTATCTGCAGACCTCAATTGTGAAAGGCATGGAAAGGCAATCCTGTTTCAATACGGTAAAGGAATGTGATTATCATGGGCTGGTCCAGCCCGGCCTCGATTCTCTGAGAAATATTCGGCGATACATTCGATATCTTGCAACCTCCGCCCGTAGCAAGTCATTCTCATGTGATTCAGACATACTTCTTCTTATAGACAATGTCAAGGTATATTCTTCAATTATCGTAACCCTCGATTTCACACAGAATGTTATAACAAACTCCCTCAGGTTTACCTGTGCCTACGCCTATTGGAGTGCTGCAAACGGTTCTGTTCTGGCGCGCGGGAATATCGACATGGAGGTTTTCACTTCCAAGCCCGGTATCGAAATGTCGACATGGACAAATCTGACCGATGGTGTTGTCAATAAACTGCTCGTGGAGAGCGTGTATGCCAGACAAGTTCGCAAGACTATTCCGTGATGACTGAACACTTTGGCGAGAACATTCATGAAAATCATAGCGCGACGGGTGGCCTGTATGACCAATCCCCCCACGCGTGTGCCATTGACGTCCCGGCAGAGGCCAATTTCCGGTTTTTGTGTCGAGGAAACACCCGTTCCCATACCGAACACGGCAGTTAAGCTCCGCCGCGCCGATGGTACTGCATGGGCAACTGTGCGGGAGAGTAGGTCGCCGCCAGATTAAATTAAGGCCCCTGATGCGAAAGCGTCGGGGGCTTATTTTTTTTTGTATGTTGTTTTGCTTCACGAAACGATCTGCGCCTGAAAAATCCAGCCCCTTATTAGGCTTCGAGCCGGAGCCAGAAAGACCGGTATTTCCCAATTTGACAATTGTCCGAATAAATAGCTATATTGTTCCTTGATGCCGGTCAAGATGCAGACGGAGATGCCTCCGATCCTTGTGACCTTTGGAAATCCCTGACGAGGGGGAAGTGCCTGAAGACGCAGAAATCCCCGACGGAGGACAGGGGCGGGAAAACAGGGGACAAATGAGCGTCTGTAAAGAAACTCTCCTTATACGCCCGCTCGCTTGCGAAAAAAGAAAATCACTATCAGTTATCAGTCACGAAAAAAGGAAATCACTATCAGTCTTTCCACTTCAACAAAGGAGAGGCATGTGAAGAAGTCCATCGCTCTCGCTTTTTCTGCGCTTATTATCGCGGCCGTTGCGAACGGCGCATTTTCCCAGTGTACGAAGGACAGCGACTGCAAGGGAAACCGTATCTGCGTGCAGGGAGAATGTCGCGAGCCGGACACGGTAAAGGCGGCGCAGCCGGTTCCCGCCCGCGAGAAAACCGAAGCCCATCTATCGACGGAATCCAGCGAGCACCATAACTCCGGCGGGTTTGCCACCGGCTCGGCAATTGCGGGATTTGTCGTTTCGCCGATTATTTTGGGATTGTGCATCGGCTCGGCTTCAACCGAAGGAGAAGACCCGGCTTCATTGCCCTTGGGTGCATCTGGATTGCTCCTTGATGCAATTACGGTGCCGATCATTAGCATTGGCGGATCTTCGGCCAGAAGCGGTGAAAAGGTGGATGGCGTTGTTGGATTGAGAATTTCGGGATGGTGCGAATATGGTCTATTTGTGGGCGCGGGTGTGGTGATGATCGGCTTGGCCATTGCTAATGTGGATATTCCACAGTCTGTTGCACAGCCGGTGATCGCGTCAGAGGGGATCGTTGGGAGCATAAGCTGCATATCGCTTTCAATCGACGCACTTGTCTCGGGCAAACAGGCAAGGAAACAATATGCAGGCGTTGAAAAAAGTGACTCCGGTCCAGAATTGACCCTCGGTGTCGGGCCGTGCCGCAATAACGGCGCCGCCGTGCAGCTTGGCCTTCGGTTTTGACGCGAATTTTCAGGCAACGATTGCCTGATTTGAAAAGCAACCCTGTCGGGATCGAGGCAATAGACAATGCGGGCACCGATTTTCCCGTGTGGCCTGGACCTGCGATCCAGGTTCTCTTGAGGTCCTACACTGAACATTGCAGGTAATCTCCGCCGGACGGGTGGCCTGACCGTGTGATCGATTGAAAAAGGTTGATTTGTGTGCCACGGTCCCCCGGACCGTGTCTGACTGTTGACTGCTTTTTTAAAGATATTCTTGTGGTTATTGCGCGGAGGAAACACCCGTTCCCATGCCGAACACGAAAGGTAAGCTCCGCCGCGCCGACCTACGCTCGGGTGCCCCGGGTGACCTAAAATGACAAATTCCGTGCCGCCGAAGGTCCTCGGCAGTGTTCTTTACGGAACGAGCACGTGCCAATGGTAGGGCGTTCTTGATGAAATGACTTATTGCATATATCTTGCAAATTACAAGTTAAACTTCCATACTTCAAGTATGTGGACGAGAGCGGCGACCCCCAAGCTCAAGAAACTCCCGGACAATTTCCCCTGTGTCTGCGTCCTCGGGTCACGTCAAATTGGAAAGACAACCCTCACGCGCATGAGCTTTCCCGGCGCGCCATTGACAATAAGCTATATCATGAGGAGGCGCGCCGGGCTGAAGCGAGGGGGACGACCCTTGTGACCCTTGGGAATCCCTGACGAGGGAGAAGTGCACCCCTTCGGGTGCTTCGAGGCGTCGCCCGACGGGGGAAACCTTCCCCACTTGAATAGCACAGCCCGCGCATTCCCCGCGACTTGGCGCGGGGTTATGCGGGCGAATATTTATTATTCTATTTCCTTAGCTATGGAAGAATCCCCGCCACTTGGGGCGGGGTTCTTCAATATATTGCATTCTTAACAAATGCAATTTTGCCCCTGGCGCAAAATATTATAAATCCTCCCACACGTGCAAAAATCAAACTTCCTATCAGTACTTTGGAAAATTGTGGATCTTCCAGGACCACAGCCACCGTGCGTCGAGCGTATAATGGTAGGACTTGTCCGAAATGCTCCTCCATAAAGGGAACTCAGTATAGGGATTGTTGTCCGTAATTACCGAGGCGCTGCTTGTAAATATTCTCAATGCTTCCGGACCCATGAGAAAGAGGCTTTGGATTGCTTCGGGGGTAAGCGGCCGCTCTTCCCACTCGTTCAGGTCCGCCATAATGGATGCGCTGCCAAGCGCTTCGCGGAACCGGGCAATGCCGGTATCCGGCTGCACCGAGGAACCTATCATAAGGAATCCTCCGATGTGCGGGCCGCCATAGACCCATGTTCCCCGGAAAACGTTCTGATAGGTTTTCATGATCATGCGTACCTCGGGAAAACTCGCTGGCGGTATCCACAGGCACATGATCCCCCCGCCGGCCAGGTGGTCGCGGCACAAGCCGAAGAATTCCCTAGTGTAAAGGTTCACCGTGCCTGCGCTCCAGAGCGGCGGAGCAGGGTCCATGGTTATCACATCGTAGGTGCGTCTGTTCATAAGCAGGAAATTCCGGCCGTCGTCAACGTAGTGTCTGACCCGGGGGTCGGCAAGCACCTGGTCGCCGTTTGCGTGAAAGTATTTGAAACAGTTATAGGTTTCTCCGTCCAACTCAACGACGTCGCAGGAAATGTCCCCGTGCGCCCATGCCGATCTGAGGGCCGTACCCATGCCGAAGCAGATCACGAGAATGCTGTGCGGATTCCGGTGGAGCGCGAGCGGCAGATGGGCCATAAGCTTGGTTTCCGTGCACAGTCTGGTCATTCCAATGCCGTTGACAAAGAGCTCTTTTGTCAACGGATAGGCGGAGATGCCAAGCGCCGTGGTGGTGGCCGCGGCGCGCTCCCGGTGGTGATACAAGGTGACCTGGGGGGTCTGATCGCCGTAAATCTGACGCACCGACTTGCCGATTACCGTCAGGAATGGATCTGGTGAAAGCAGCGCGGCGGCCGCCACCACAGCGACCGACAGCCCGGCGGAAAGGACGGCCCTGCGGCGACCGTCAACCAGAAGGATCGCCGCGCCAAGCATGGCATTCATCCCTGCAAGTAAAAGCATGGTTCCTCTGGTGCCCAGAGCGCCGATCAGGAGAAAACCGCACACCAGCGATCCTGCGATGCAGCCGGCCGTATTGGCCGAGTAGAGCCGGCCAACCCCGCGGCCCGTTTCGCGCTCTTCGACATACAGCGAAGAAACCACGGGGAACATGAGGCCCAGCACCAAGGTGAGGGGCGTCACGATAAGGAGCGGCACGGTGATAATATTGGACAGAACGATGTCTTGAATAAGAGTGACCGGGTCGAACCCGAGCAGAAGGTACATGCCAGCCACGCCGTACAGCGCCACCGCAACCTGCAGCCAGCCAAAGAGCTTGAGGCTGTTGTTGATTTTTCGGACAAGCATCCCTCCGGCCAGGCTTCCCAGGCCGATGCCAAGAAGGTAGAACCCCAGCATCATGCTGAAAGCGTAAATGGACGTCCCCAGCTCGATCTGAAACATCCGAGTCCAGACGATTTCGTAGGAGATGGCAGCAAACCCGCTCGCCGCGTAGGCCCAAAGGATGAGTTTCCTGTGAGTCAAGACGGCTGAACCGGCCTTGGCCCCGTCGGCCCCGGTCGCTGCGGCGATCTCCGCGACCGCAGGCGCTCGGGACATCCTGAATGCAAGCAGCGAAACCGCCAGGTTCAGGAGGGCGGCGCAGAAAATGGTCTGCCATTCTCCCCAGGCGCCGATAGCGTACAGCCCGCTGCCGACAACGCCAACAAACGCACCGAGCGTATTCGATCCGTACAGGATGCCGACGCGCCGTGAAAGCCCGGTCTGAAAACGCTTCGTATACGCGCTCAAGACCGGAAGCGTTCCGCCCATGAGGCTCGTGGGAACGATGAGCAGCGCTACCATGAGAATCGATTGAAACAGCGTGAGAAGTGTCCGATGTCCCGAAGCAAGCGTGTACATCAACCGGTACAGCGGCGTCAGGTGCTCGAACACCCCTATCAACGCCACCGCCGACAAGCCCACGCCCAGCTCAAGAAAAGCGTAGAGCCGCAATCCGTTTCTCACACGCCCTGCAATCCTGCCTATCACATAGCTTCCAATTGCCAAACCCGCCATAAAAGCCGCCAGAATGACCGATGTTGCATACACGGTGTTGCCCAGCACCCGGATCAGCATTCTGAGCCAGACCGTTTCGTACACGAGCCCGCTTATTCCGGACAGGAAGAAGATGGCGTACATCACGCCTGCGGAGTTGATCTCTCTTCTCATATTCTCCTGTTTCGTTATTGGAGGTGCGACTACCAGACGCTTTTTACATCCTTGCAATTTCTGATCCTTTCATTTTTGGAGATCACGACGGCGTTCTCTTCGCGCGCGGTCGCAACAATAATCTGGTCCGCCGGATCATCATGAGGATTTCCCGGCAGGACTGTGGATTTGTAAGCTATAGCGGGTGTCAGCGGAACCAACCTCAGTTTCGGCATGTCCAATGCGATCCTCATCCATTCCTCAGGATCGCAAGCGACGGCAAGCCGCTTCTTTTCAATCAATTTGCAGAGTTCCCAGGGAGAAATCGCGGACAACAGGAGTTCGTCGTAATTACCGCTGTACGCGATGAGCTTTTTTGCTTTTCGGGATAATTGCCCCGGATTCATGTTCCACCAGATCCAGACGTGGGTATCAAGCAGGTATTTCATTTGCAGGATTCCCATAAGGAGCAGCCCAGGGGAGAAACAATGTCCCCTTCGTGTACAAGCGCGGATGACAGTCTCCCGGGGACTGGGGTCTTGTTTTTGGTCCGATAGGGCAGCAATTCCGCCATTGCCTTGTCCCGTTTGGTAATCACGATCCCCTCATGCGTCCTTGAGACCTCATCGATGACCCGCAAGGCATGCGCCTTGAATGAGCTGATGGCCATTGTTTTCATAATCGCCCCTTTTATCGCTTGTTGTTATAATATAGTCATTCTAAATGACCATGTCAAGAGTTCGTCTCCTAATTCGAAAGCTTAAGCAACGCACGGGTGCCCTGGGTGACCAATAATGAAAAAATTTGTTCAACTGTCGTCCTCGGAAATACTCTTTGCAAACGGTGCACGATCAGGACCTGCACTGAGCGAAGCGATGCACTGAGTTTATCGAAGTGTCGAAGCGATGACCGTGGCGCGCTGTTCCCTGAAAAATCCATACACGTTCACCCTGAACACCTCTGCGGATATCTCACCGTTTGATGCCAAATCCTTTACCGCTATTGACAAAAATAGCAAGATACCTTATATTCTCTTGTAAGAGACAGGCGCTTATTTCGTCATGCTAAACAAGCTATGAATAATTCATCATCAGATGATTTTAAACGATTAACATTCAAGGGGGAGACTTCATGAATCACCAAAAGTTCTTTGTATCCATCCTCGCCGTCCTTGTATTGTCAATCACATCTTTACAGGCACAAGGCTCCGCACCCGACCAGGGCAACAGGCTGAAAATCAACTTCGGGGCAACACCGTGGAAGTTTACCAGGGGCGATGCGCTGAATGGCCAGACCGTGGGGCTAAACGACGCAGCATGGACTACCGTCGGGTTGCCGCACACATGGAATGAAAACGACATTTACGTCAACACGGCTGCCGGCGGGCCGGCTCCGAACATGGGCGGACTCTCCTGGTACCGGAAGCACTTCTCCCTCGACCAGAGTTTTTCCAACAGGAAGATATTCGTTGAGTTCGAGGCGTCGCATATCGGGATGCAGGTCTATATAAACGACAGCTTGATTAAAGGCAACAGCGGGAGAAACCCCAACGCGACGCATGTGGTGGGATTTTTGCCCGTCATCGTCGACCTTACCCCCTATGTCGTTTTCGGCGGCGCGGACAACGTGCTGGCGGTGCGTATCGGAGACGGCGGGCCGTTCTTCTCCACGCCGACCTTTTCCTACGATTTCCGGTTCGGCCAGGGCTGTTACGGATTGTGGCGGCCGGTGTGGATGCACATCACCGACAAACTGTATATACCCGCCAACGTTTACTCTGTTGTCAATAACTGGGGAACCTGCGTCGGCGCGACAGCGGCAAGCGACGCCTCCGCTACGGTGCGCGTGATGACCCATGTGCAAAACGAGTACACCACCGCGCAGAATGCCACGCTTGTTACCGAGATCGTGGACGCTTCAAACGCGATAGTGTCCTCGCAGACGAGCACGCAGTCCATAGCCGCAGGCAAGAGCTATGTGTTCGACCAGACCCACACTGTTTCCAATCCGCATCTGTGGTATCCGGCCGCCAGCACCTACGGCGGACCGTACATGTACAAGGTTTATCACATTGTCCAGGTCGGCGGCACCACCGTCGACGCGTTCAAGAGCCCGCTGGGCATCCGCACCGTAACCTGGGACAACAACGGGATGCCGGTCATCAACGGCCATGCGCATCAGATGTGGGGCGTTGGTTCGCGCTACGATTATCCCGCGCTGGCCACCGCGGTTCCCGAGGAACAGCAGTGGCGCGACGCGAAAATATGCTCACAATACGGCGGCAGGCTCTGGCGTCCCGGCCACTCCACCGGCAGCCCGGAATTCACGGCGGCCTGCGACGCATACGGCATCATGCTCATGCAGCCAAGCGGCGAACTTGAGGGGAACTTCGCCACCAGCCAGATCACTGCCGGTCCGGATACCGGGTACAAGAGGGTGCTCAAGTCCGAATGCCACCGCGACATGATTATCCGTGACCGTAACAACCCTTCGATCCTCTCGTGGGAAGTCAGCAACGGCCCCATCGACAAGACCTTTGAGCAATATCTGCGCGACAGCATCCAGAAGGTCTGGGACCCGATAAGTTACCACCCGATGTCGGACCGGGGATACGGCGATGCGGCCACGAACAACATTGCCGAAGTATGGTCGTGCTCCGGCCTGGGGTGCGGGATCGGGTTTAAAAACGGCAATGCAACAACTCCGATATGGGGCGCGGAGGAGTGGGATTATACGCATCGATGCTATCGCTGGGACTACGATAACGAACTCAGTTTCGCCCAGGTATTTGTTCAGAACTGGTACGGCTATCAACAGGCAAAATGTTTCGGCCTGGCGCATTGGTATTTTTCCGAAACGCCGGGTGAAGACGGGCTCGGCAGAGGATTCCAGGAAGCCATGTTCGACCACAACCGCATTCCCAAAATGCTGGCAAAGATCTACCAGGCAAACTGGATGCCGTTTTCGGTGAAGCCGGTTGTGAGCCTTGCAAACCACTGGAACCGCTCCGGCGCGGTAACGGTGAATGCCTTCAGCAACTGTCCCAAAGTGCGCTTGTCAATCAACGGCCAGCAGCAGGGCAACCCGGTGGTTCCCGCGGTGGGCGGCAGCATGCCTGCGCAATGTCAATGGAACGTGACCTGGGCCTCCGGAACGCTGCTCGCCGAAGGACTTGACGCGAACAACAATCCTCGTCTGTTCCGACCAGAAGGTAACCGCCGGAAATCCCGACCATATTCTCCTGACCGTTGAACCGCCGCTGGTGAAACCCGACGGCACCGCATTCCAGATTACGGCCAACGGCTCCGACGCGGCGTTCATTCTTGCCACGGTGGTCGACGCGCTTGGCAACTGGTGCCCCACCGACAGCCACTACATCACCTTTGCCGTTTCCGGGCCGGGCACGTACCGCGGCGGCGCGGACGGCGACGTCAAGGCGGGCGCCATCACGGTCCACGCCCCGGGCGACCCCGAGCTTTCCGCACAGGGCGGCATGTGCAAAGTAGCCGTGCTTTCCACCTTTACAACCGGGACGGTGACGGTAACTGCGACGTCGCCGGGGCTTGTCCAGGGCACTGCCTCCTACAATGTTGTTGCACCCGTTATTCAAGTGCCGATTTTCGACACTCCGGTAGGCACCCATCTCGGACTGCCGACGCACATGGTGCGTCCGGAATGCATTATCGAGACCGACGGCCGGATGATCCGGTATTTCATCAGTCAACCATCATTCGTCTCGGTTGAAATTCTCGGCGCCAACGGAAGGATAGTGAAGAAAATTTCCGGCAGCCGCTGCGGTGCGGGCTGGCACCCGATTTCGCTGTCCGATCAGTCGCACAGCAACGGCGTGTATTTCGTCCGCCTCTCCGCCGCCGGCAGCCAGGTGGCGGTCAAGCGCGTAGTGCTGATGAGGAATTAGACGTTCAATCATGCCTGTGTGAGAGTAAGTTGTCGGTAGATTAAATTTAGGCCCCCGTTTCTGAAAAGAGGCGGGGGTTTTTACTTGATCCCAACGAGCAGTAAATCCCACCGCCATCCATCAACAATAATGTTTTCTGCCAGAAAACCTTTTCTTGGGTTTGTGTTCTGTTTCTGTTGCATCGAAGCGCCATTCACTTTATATTAGAGACAGAAACGTTCCGTACGTGCGGCATGACGCTCGCGACTACGGGACGCGGATATGCCGTGCGTCGGTGCGGCGTTCTCGTCACTCAACGGGGAGATACCCATGCGTATTATTCAAGGGATTATTCTTGCGGCAACCCTCTTTGTTTCTTCCTATGCCGGTACGGTTACCCTGCCGAACTCTTCAGGAATGAGCTTTAGTCCGGTGCCCCCAAATGATTTTTCCTATACCCTTTCTTCGAATCCCCCGTCATGCCCGTCCGACAGCATTGATTTCTATTGGAGCTACTTCGAAGGCTGCACCTGCATGTGCTTCTGCTGCCCGGCCATTACTGCCACGTCGGGAAGGCCCTTTTACGTGTCAAGGCATGCAATGGATTACAGCGACTACAAAGGCGATACTGCGAAGCTGGCGGACACGAATCTTTTTGTAAAATGTTCCGGGTCTGTATCAGGCGGTTGTCCCATTTCATCAGGCACTCTTATTGGCCCTTACGGCCTTGTTCCGGGCGGCGCGGATTCGCTTTACACACGTCTCCTCGTTTTTCGTACAGGATTTAACTATTACCTTTCTTTGCGATATGTTCCTCTAAAAATAGGTAGAATATTTTCCAGGAATCCGACTTGCCCGTGGGGTACTTCCACTGTCTATGACAGCATTCAAGTGACCTTTGGCAATACTCTGACAGGAACGGCAGTCCCTGCAAGGGGCGCTGCAGGGTACCGGAATGCGCTTCATATTTCAACAGCCGGGCAAGGGTATGTGATTTCAGGTTTTGGTGAAGGCAAGGGCCGTTTGGAAATTGTCAACGGGCAGGGAGAAACCGTTTATTGCCTGCCTGTTTTGTCGTCGCCGTGCGTGATCGGAAAGAATATTCTTGGGCCGGGGATCTATTTCATACGGGTGCATTTGCAGACAGGAATTTCATCCATTGTGCTGCCGGTCCATTGAATAGCACAGCCCGCGCATTCCCCGCGAGTTCGCTTACGCGGCTACTCCTGTAGTATGTATGCAGGCGTAGTCGTGGTGGCGCGGGGTTAGCGGGCGAATATTTGTTATTCCATTTCCTTAGCTATGGAAGAATCCCCGCCACTTGGGGCGGGGTTCTTCAACTGCACGGGTACCCCGGCAGGAGAGCAAGTCGCCGCCGGGCGGGTGGCCTGCGTGATCCTATCGCCAGAACCTCAAGACTTACCGTGTGGCCTGGATCTGTGATCCAGGTTCTATTGAGGTCCTCTACCGAACACGAAAGGTGAGCTCTACAGCGCCCTTGGCGCCACAGCATCGGGGTGCTTTACATAAAGGCATTCCCACGGCATCACCATCATATCGCCGAAAAGGGCCGCATAGTTTTTGCCATAGTGCCGCCTTATTTTCTTCTTGTCGACCATGGCAAAGTCCTCTTGTTCCGCCAGATTTTGTGAAATTTCATTTTTCTTCTCTGCGGCAGTGTAAATGTCAATCGGCCCGTTTTTCTCATAGATGATTTGTATGGCCCGATTGGTAAGGTCCAATCCTATTCCCTTTCTTCTATGGCCGGGAAGCACGGCAAGCCAAAAAAGGTAACCTATGGTTATTGTGGGGACGGCATACACGCGCCAATTAATGACCCCGACGACTTCTCCATCGTTTACGGCAACCAGGGCGTTTTCGAGGCTGGCAAATGATTTTTTTGCGTAATAGGCGTAGATACGCGTAAAGGAGGAAGCCAGTATCCCGTCTATGGTCTTCTTGTCCGATTTTTCCGCAGACCTTATTTGTATCATAGGCCGCACGCCAATTCTCAATTAGCAATCTGGATTGATCCTCTGATTTGAAAAAAAACGTTTTAGTGAAACGGCTGGCCGCGAATGTGTTGGCCCGATCTCAAAATCAAGCGGACTCTATTTCATCACCAGAAGGTCTTTTGTGTAGAGCTTTCCGTACGCTGCAACCGTGGCAAGGTACTTTCCTGCCCCGCATCTGGAAGTGTTCCACGTCACCACCGACTGGCCCAAACCAACGGCCTGCGAGAACACTCGTTTTCCCTGCATGTTGTAGACGGATACGAGAATCCTGCCGCCGCTTGCGCCCACCATGTTCTGAAGCCGCAGCGTAGCAACTCTCCGGATCGGGTTGGGATAGCACGCGATCGATGGCATTACGCCGGTCTTCAGCAGTCCTGCCTGTCGCGCGCCTTTCACCGAAGTAGACATGCCGTTCTTCTCCAGGCGGTCTGCAAAAGGCAACTCGGTGTAACGGATGAGGTCTGCCCGCTGTTGGGCAGTCATGGTGAGGAATTTGTTGCGCGAATACGTTCCCTCGCCGAAATGCCAGAGGATGGCTTCCGCAATGCCCCTTGCCCTTCCGTCGTGCATGAGAAGAGCCACTTTGTTTGAATAGGGATAATACAATTCTCCCCAAAGCGGAGAAGTACGCCAAAAGCTCGGTCCGGCAAGACCTGATACATACCCATTGGTGGGTCCACCAGTGTCACTTTCTTCCGGTCCCATGTCGTGAATCAGCATGTCGGTAAACGGCTGGATCTCGAGGTTCTCAAGTTCGCTGAATTGTATCAAGGGATTGGATTGCTTTGTTCCGGTCCTCATCGCGGGAATATGACACAGGTCGCATTTGGCCTCGCTGAAAAGGTCCTTCCCGCGTATGGCGGATGGGTCTGTCCAGATCTCCTCGAAGGTCTGTCCTTGGTAACCCTGGAGCCATGTTGCTCCGCCTTCGGCGGCATTGTTACTTGGAGGCTCAAAAGTGATGTATCCCTTTCCCAACTGCCGCGGAGGAGGTGCCAAAAGAGATAGGTACGTCCGCAAGGTGTCCATGACTTCCACCGACATCTCCGGCGGATTCGGGCTCTGGTTCATATATGGTTCATTAGTGAAATAGATGTTCGAAATGCCCACATCCCCGGCAACAGAAGCATAGACTTCGGTCCTGAGGTTTGTAACATCGGCTTTCCAGCCGAATCTGCCGAGCGAATTGGGTCCGGTGAAACCGTCGTCGACGCGGTTTGCTATTCCACCTATACCGGTGAAGGCCTTTCCCGGCAGATTGACAAAAGAAAGAATGGTGTTTTCGTCGATCGCTTCCAGCATTCCCAGGCCGGTCAGGTTGATGATGTACCGGGGAGAAATCCTGACTTTCGACAGGTCGATGGAGTCTACGCCCCAGCCAAGATCGCTAAAGTAATAGCGCGGCTTCCGAAGCATGAATGGCGTGCCATCGGCGTACTTTCCTGGAACCGAATCCCACGTGACGTTAAGCTGTCCCTGGGGCACCGCAGGCGGGGTGGCTGATGTTTCGAGGGAACCACCGAACACGGGATGGCCGCCAAGGGAGCCATCGGCATTGACGACTTCGAAAGGGGTGAACAAACCGTGCTTGATGTTGGGGTCGCTTCCAAACATGTCATCGGGATATCCTTTGCCCATCTCAAAATGGCAGTTGAAACAGGCTGCCTTCCTGTATATTGGTCCCCGCATGGTCGGTTTGAAAAACGGGCTGTGCACAGTGTCTTGGAAACTCATGGGCGAGCCATTGCAGTCGAATGGGCTGGCATAGTTGTAGACCATGCCTGTTCCCCAGTCTGTGTCGAAAAGCGCTTTCCCCTTCATAAAGGCTGAAGAACGGCCCGCAATGGCATTCCGGACATGTTGCGACAACGCGAACTGGGGAAAGGTGACGGTGTTGATCGATGCATCACCGGCTGGATTTGCCCAAGGATGCTGGAACTTATGGCCGATCTTTCCAAGCCCGATGTAATAGCGTTGAGGCTCGGAATAATAGAGCTGGCCGCCGGAAAGGGTACGTGCCGCAGACAATTCGAAGTCGATATACTGCCCGTAGCAGACATAACGGACCATCCAGACGTACCAGTTCAGATTATAACCAGTTCCGTTCCAATTCACCTGGAACGGGTTCGTGGTCATGCCGGCGTTGGGAATGTTTGTGGGCTGATTGAACACGCCACCGGGAAGGACGCTGTCACCGGAACCTCGGTTGTCGGCATATGCGTCATGATCGCAGAGCGTGTCATATCCCGACATGCCGCAGAACCGGCCATTCGACCCGCTTGTGGGCTCGCTGGGGAACAGGAAGACCATGAGAGAATCACCCCAGTCGATGAGCCTGTAATTAAAAGCAGTGTTCTGGAAATAGTTTCCGGAAAAATTATCAAAGCTCCATTCGTCTTCGGGGCATGTTGCGAAAGCGTCCGCTTCCCTCCACGATGAGGGGCCATGTGGGCATGGGTTCGAATCCTGTGCCCATAACGTAGGTGAACCACTTGGTGTCGGTTGAGTTCGTGCACTGGTGAGAGGGAATCCAGCCATAGAAACTTTGGGGCTCACCTACCCAATGCTGGGTGAAAAAGTAGTCAATGGTATCTCCCGGCCCTGCGTCGATGGAAAACTTGAAATTGTTCGCGGAAACATGCTGCATGGGCGATGTAGAGCAATGCTGGCCAATGCTGTTGTTGATCCAGCTCACGTCTGCCGACAGAAGATACGGACCGGCCTGGGGAGTTTCGGTGAGCCTCGGCATGTAGGTGAGTATCAGTTTTCCTGGATTCGACGTTGCGTCTTGTGACTGTGTGAAGTACCATAGGTTTGGAAGGTCTGCTCGCGGCATGGAACAAAAGCCAAGAATAGCAAATGCGACGATTATCGCAAAGGGAAGCCGTCTTGCTCTCATGATCTCACTCTTGGCGGGATAAGAGTTAATGCATCACCATTTGATTGCTTGCTTGCTTTTCACGTTGCCCAGCTGCAACGGAGGCCAGTCCATCGATTTGATCAATATAGCACCGGTAATTCCGAAAAGCAAGCAAGCGCCTAGGCAAGCCTGTGCGGAATGGCGGTTTTGCGCACGGCCGCAACGTTTGCTCCCTATCCGTTTGACAAGTCTTCCCGGTGCACTGTATATTCTTACCTGGTTCGGACGGTGGCGGCGCTGTTGCATGCTGTGTTGACAAAACGTCAATCCAATACCCATCCATGAAAAAACCTACCGCCCTATCGTACGCTATTCTTGCTGCGCTCGTGATGCTTTCCGCGCCGCAAACCAACAACGCGCAGACCGGCTGGGTCAGGCAGTTCGGCGGAATGGGCAATGCCGTTTCGTACGCCGTTGTCCCTGCGCCGGACAACAGCTTCCTTGTCGCGGGCGACTCGCTTACCCTTATCAATGAGTACTGGCTCTATATCTTCCATCATGTTCATTTGTTCTCGCTTGCGCCCGGCGGCGCGGCCTTATGGGCGCAAACCTACGAATTTCAGGGAGCCGCGACCGCCGCGGTCCCGGCTGGGGGAGGGAATTTCATCGTTGCCGCAGGCGCGATCGACACCTCGAGCTTCTTGGGCAACTGCATTTATCTCATGAAAGTGTCGCCGCAGGGCGACACGCTTTGGATTAGAACCTATACGTGGCCCGTGTTCCACTGGCCCGAGGCCATTGCAGCCGCACAAGACGGGAATTTCCTTATTGTCGCTGATGCTTCCGGCATTTCGGCCTCGGGCGGCGCGTATGGCGTCTGTTTCCTTAAAATCAACCCAAGCGGCGACACGCTCTGGACAAAGCAGTATTTCTGGCCCGAGCACCGCGTGCTGGGCGCGGTGGCCCGTGTTTCAGGCGGGGGTTTCGTGGCCGGAGGCTATGCCGATGCGGCATCGGGGCAACGTGCTTTCTTGGTGAGAATCGGCGAAGAGGGTGACACCGTTTGGTCAAGGGTTTTCCCGACAATCGAGGGCGACGTATCCGCGATTGCGGACGCGGCAGACGGAAATTTCTTCGCCGCGGCCGGCGGTGATATGACGCCGGCCTGTTTTTTCAAGTTCGGCGCCGGCGGCGACACGCTCTGGACAAAGACCTGCGGCCGGGCCGCAGGCCCGTTTTCAATGGTGCAAACGGCGGACAACGGATGTATCGCTGCGGGCGGCGTGATCGCAAAAATCAATTCCGCGGGAGACACGAACTGGACGATTCCTCAAGGCGATTCCGGGTTCAGCGCTGTCGCGATTGCGCCGGACGGCAGCGGCAATTACCTCGCTGCCCGGGTGAGGGCCGGCGGCGGCGAATTCCGTTGCATTGTCGACGACAAGTATGCAAAGAAAGACTCTCTTTTCGTCTTCAGGCTTCCGGTCCGCGGCGACACCCTCGGCCGTGCGTTCTCGCCCGTGTCAATTCCCTCCGGCATGGCCTTGGGCCCGAGCGGCACGCTCTCGTGGACGCCTGCCGCCGATTCGGCGTATGTGTTCCGTGTCGCGTGCCTCGTTTCCGACAGCGGCGGTGCGGACACGGTCACGTTCAACCTTTTTGTCAACTGCCGCCAAAGGCCGATGAACGCCACTTTTGCGGCGCCGCCCTCCCGGAGGTCGCCGTCGAGGCTGACCGCCTGTGCCCGTGCCGCCCGGGTGACATTTTCCGTCTCTGGTGAAACGGCTCTCCTGGAAATTGTGGACGTGCGGGGAAGGTCGGTTGCGCAATTGCCTGTTGTGAACAACGCTGCCGTGTGGCACGACGCGGCTTTTACGGGGATATTTTTTGCGCAGGTGAAGCATGGCGAACAACGGACCGTCGTGCCGTTTTTTCTGGTGAGGTAGGGTGGCCTTGCGACCTTCGCGCTTTGTCGTTTCACTTCCCAATGCAAAGGTATGGCGCTTCGCGCTCTTGATAGCCGGCGCTGACCTTGCCCGCTTTTCCCGAATTTGACAATGACGCGCCAAGACACCTATATTATCTAGTCTTGAAATCAGCCAATACCGAACACTTCCGCCCGCTTCCGAAAATAATAATGCCTATCAGTCAAGATCTTTCTTCGGCCTGAATCAGAAATTTCTTGGTGTTATCATTCCATATCTGCAAAGGAGCTTCGTCATGGCAAAGGGAAAATGCATCGCGATCCTGGGAACCGGGTATGTGGGACTGGTCGCGGCGGCGGTATTCGCGGACAGGGATTTCAAAGTCCTTACGTCGAGCCAGGACAAGGAAAAAGTCGACACCATCAATGCGGGCAAAGCGCCCTTCTTTGAGAATGATCTTGAGCCTATCATTGCCAGGACGGTGAAGAAAGGCACGCTCAGGGCGGTGCACGGTCGGGAGGAGGCGGTCCTGAATGCCGATATCTGCTTCATCGCCGTTGGCACGCCAAGCCTGGTGAGCGGAGAAGCGGATTTGAGCCTTGTCAGGGACACCGCAATTGCAATAGGGAAGGCCCTGAAGAAAAAGGACAAATACTCCGTTATCGTTGCCCGCAGTACCATAGTCCCGGGCACGACTCGCAATGTCATCATTCCCCTTCTTGAAGAACATTCCGGAAAAAAAGCGGGAAAGGACTTCGGCGTCTGCATGAGTCCAGAGTTCCTGCGACAGGGAGCGGCGGTTAAGGACACCTCTCAACCCGACAGCGTGGTTGTCGGTGAGTTCGACACAAGGTCCGGAGATTTCCTGGAGGAATTCGCGAATGAACTGTACAAGGGCCAGAAGGTGCCCGTGCTCCGGATGAACCTGGAAAGCGCGGAGATGGTCAAGTACGGCCGCAACACGTTTCTGGCCATGAATATCTCATATATCAATGAGATGGCCAGGATTGCGGAGACCATTCCGGGAATCGACATTTACGAAGTCGTCAAGGGCATCGGCGCGGACTGGCGCATCAATCCGGTCTTTCTCAACGCCGGGGCCGGCTACGGCGGTTCCTGTTTCCCCAAGGACGTGAAGGCGCTCATCTCCTTCGCCCAACTGAGGCAGATCGAACCCGCCATTCTTGAGACTGTTGAGGAAGTCAATATCGAGCAGGCAACTCATGTTGTCAGCCTCGCGCGCAAGGCGCTCGGTGACCTCAAGGGGAAGCGGATCGCCCTGCTCGGACTTTCCTTCAAGCCGGGAACCGATGACATGAGAGAGTCGCCTGCCGTCAAGATAGCAAACCATCTCTTTTCCGAAGATGCTGATGTCGTCGCCTATGATCCGGTGGCCATTCCCAATGCCAAGAAGAAGTTCATCAAGGACACGATAAGGATTTCCTATGCGTCAAGCACGGAGGAATGCCTCAAAGGGGCCGATTGCTGTATCGTGGTCACGGAATGGGATGAGTTCAAGAAACTGGGCGCGGAAACGTTCAACAGGCTCATGAAGCGTTCCGTCATCATCGACGGACGCAGGATTTACGACGCGGCATTCCGCGCGAAAGTGGCCGTTTACTGCGGCGTCGGGCTGGGAACGAAAGCGTAGGCTGAGTTAAGAAAGAAAACGCCCATCGGTCTACGAGAGCCTTCTCCACTCAACGTCACCCTTGGGTTTTAGATTGCGATCCAGCACAACTCTGGCCTCCCATGCCTGTGCTACTTTCGCAGATGCGCGGGATATTATTGCACTTAGTTCTTCACTGCTTAGTTGCACAGGTTTGTCCGGGTGAACGCTTGTCTTTACCTGGATGAGGAGCCGAACTTTGCTTCCCACAGCCTCTATGTCTGATGCGCCAGACTGTGTGGTATCCCAAATAATATTGGAAAACCCTTTCGCATCTCTTAGGTAGTCGACAACAGCTTTTTCGCCAGCCATTCCGATTTCTAAATTGGTAGCCACCACATTACCTCGATTATGTGAATCGCCTGTAGGTATTTCCGAATGGAAAAAAGCAAACAACCAACGCAGAAATACTATATTATTGCCCTGAATGCGACGAATTTGAGTTTCTTGAATATACATACTGCCATGGCGCGCAAAAAATCCCATTAGCCTGAGCGCAACAACTCCAATTTCTACTTTCTCTTAACCGGTTGGCCGATATACCAAATTAGGCTTTTGGTTAAAGATCCCAATATGAAAATCTCAATACGATCCATCTACACGGATTTGAAAGGCTTTGAACGGATCATTAAGCTATACCACACTGTACAAGCGCGCCATGATGGCACGCTAGAGATTAATATGGCTGGAGTGGATTGGATGGATGCGAACATGTGTGCTCCCTTTGGCGCCATTCTTTTCCATTTTGTAGGTCGCGGAAATATCAGGCTTTTCAAAATGAGGCACGGTTTACGAAACGAGCTATCAATTAATGGTTTTCTTACCAATTTTGGTTTTGACGTACCAAGAGAGAAAGATTTGGAAGGAACTACCATTGAATATCAGAGATTTGAAATTGGTAAGACGGAGGTATTTAGAGAGTATATTGCTAAGCATTTTGTGGGCAAAGGGATACCAAACATGAGTGAGGCCCTCCATAAGAAATTCAGGGAAAGCATCGCCGAACTATATCAGAATGCGGTGGACCATTCGTCTACAGGTGAAAGGGGCATCTTTGCTTGCGGACAGTATTTTCCCAAGCAGAACCGTTTGGATTTCTCGATTGTTGACCTCGGAATTGGTATGCGTAAGAACATATTCAATGAATTGGGGCTTGATCTTACATCCAAGGAAGCCATAAGGTGGACGCTCCAAGAGAATAATACTACTAAGAAAACAACAGAAGGAAGGCCTGGTGGATTGGGGCTTAAGCTAATCAAAGAATTCATTACGCTCAATGGCGGCAAAATCCTTATTGTTTCCGATTCTGGATACTGGTGCTTTCATGACAACAAGGAGTCGCTTAGAACGCTCTGCAAGAGTTTCCCGGGTACTATAGTCAATATAGAAATAAATACAGCTGACAAGAGGTCGTATTGCCTTGCGGAGGAAGTTGACCCGAATAGTATATTTTAGCATCAGTATCAGAAGGAGAATCACCCTGTATGAACGAAGAAGTCGTTAAAATCGCATTCGACATAAAGGACGGCCTATGTGTGTCTGCCAAGGACGGTGAGGTAGTCTACACACGGATAAAAACCGCTCTTGACAAAGGTGACAAAGTCCGCCTTTCATTTGATGGAGTAAGGGACCTTACATCATCCTTCCTTAATAGTGCCGTTGGGCAACTCTATGGGACTTTTAGTGAAGAGAGATTAAAGGAGACTATGCTTCCTCCAATTGATGCTAAACCGGAAGACCTTATCATCCTCAAGAGGGTAGTGGATAGGGCAAAGGATTTCTTCAAAAATCCACAACGCTATCAGGAAGCTGCGAAACAGGAGTTGGGTAGTGATGAGTAGAAACGTACAGGACATAGAAACTTATACTTTTTTAGCAAACGAGCGCATTTTTCTTGATGCAAACATATGGCTACTTGTGTATGGTCCATCACCAGCCACACCTCGAAGAACACGTATTTACTCGGCCGCATGGCGCAATATGTGCAACATGAGCTGTGCCGTATACATAGACTTGATTGTACTGTCTGAATTTGTATATCGATACGCAAAACTTGAACAGGTGCAAACCGGTAACAGAAATATTGGTTTCAAGGAGTTCAGAAGGACTCCCACTTTTACTTCGGTTGTGGTGGATTTAAGGCAAGCAGTAAACAGCATACTTGCCTATTGCACACGAGTGGAGTCAAAATTCCTCACACTAGATATTGACAGCATGCTCCAACATATGGAGACCGGAACAACCGACTTTAATGACCAAGTGATCGAAAGCATATGTGGGGAAAATAATCTTACACTGATAACAGATGATTCAGATTTTTCATCCACAAACTTGAATATCCTAACTGCTAACAGGCAACTACTTTCATCATAGTCCAAGTCTCCGTACTCTTCACTCGCGGCAAACTTTTTCAATCTTAATGAAGTGTCTGCACCTCCTTCACCCCCGCTATTTTCCACTTGCCTTCATTTTTTTTCCAGGCCACCTCGACTTCTCTCGCGTCGAATTTTCTATTGCCTTCCGAAAAGTCCTCGCCGATCGCTTCCACGGTCATGGCGGCTGTTGCGCTTAGATGATCGGGCGCCACGGTCACCGATACGTCCTTGAAGAGGATCTTGAGCTCCTTAACCGTCTTGATTCCCTGTGCGAATAGCGCGCACAGCTCGTCCGTTCCTTTCATCTCCGGAGCAGGCTCGCCCGCGGAAATCACGCAGTCCGTGGTGAAAAGCGATTGGATGATTGCGACGCGCTTGAAAAGGTCCATGCCTTCGATAGCCGCGCCCCGCGGCTTGTACGCGGCTGCGGCCAGGCGGTCGAGGTTCTTACGGATGCGGCGCTGGTCCCAGTCCTGGGTCACGAGCCACACCACCACGGCCGCGGCCGCCATCAGGACGACAACAGCAACTGCCTTTCCCGGTATTCTCAAAACAGCGGCCCTCCCACGATCCTGCGTTTGTCAACCCTTCCCAGCGCGTGGCCCGAAATATCGGTGCCGCGATTGTCGCCGACGACAAAATACTCTCCGCTGCCCACCGTCACCTCCGGCATGTTCCACTTCTCGCGGTATACGACATAGGGCTCCGGCCATTCGCGGCCGTTGACAATAAGGACCCCGTTGCGAAACCCGATGCGCTCGCCCGGCAGCCCTACGATCCGCTTGAAGAGCATCACCCGGGTGCCAGCCAATCTTATCGCTGCCACGTCACCCCGGCTTGGCGGCCGGAACCTGTAGCTGAACGTGTTGACGATGTTCACCGACCCGTCCTTAAACGCAGGTTCCATGCTTGCGCCCGCCAGGTGAATGGGGATGAAGAAGTACCGGAAAAGGACAAAGGCGACAACGGCAACGATTGCCGTGCGAACGAGCGTTCGCCGCGGCGACGTGCCGACCAGGATGCGGAGATACCAAGGCATAACCTATTTCCCCACCGGCCTGAACACCTGCCGTATGATTTCCATTCCCAGTCTGTACCAGCCCGCCTCATTGACAAGTTCGACTGCGCCCGCCTCCACTCTCATCTGGGGCTGGCGGAACTTCCTGAAGAAGAACAGGACCACCACAAGCCGCGCCGCAAAGGAAACGAAGAAGAGCGTCTGAAGCCCATAGCTGAACAGAAGGGGGAGCCTGGTGGAAAGAAAGCCGCCAAGCAGGCTGAACACGAACATCGATACCGCGGTGACGGCCGCCGCGAATCCGATGTAGTGGTCCGATTTGTCCTTTTCGGTCATGTGCAGCAGGTAGTTGACATTTGCAATGTTGAACCCGCCCCACGAAATGCCCGAATAGAAGTTGGACAGCCACACCACGAGCGGGGTGGAGCCGAACAGATACGGAACGGGCACAAACGCGCACATGAGCGCGGTTATCCGCAGCACGCGCGACGTTCCTACCGCGTCGACAAGCCTGCCCCAGACCGGCAGGAACGCGATGGTCCCGACGATCATGGACGCAGTCCCTATGGTGAAGGTCAGGTAATCGAACCTGAGGTCGCGGAGAAACCACACGTTGAAGAACGGCCCTGCAATGGCCGTGGTCCCCTGTAAAAGCGCGACCGAGGCACAGAACCACAGGAAGTTCTTTGAAGGCCTGAAGCCGAACACCTGGGATCTGTCCGGCAGGCAGGACGGGTTCGGCTCGTATTGCATCGACAGAAACTGCGCCGAACCGAACCGGAAAAGGCTCCCGACGAAAAAGATTACCGTAAAGAACATCCAGGGCGCGTTCTGGGAGCTGTATTTGCGCGATAGCACGCCGACGGTTATCGCGCACAGCAATTGCGTGAGCGCGAAGAACCTGTTTCTCCAGGCGAAATGCCTTCCGCGAACCGCGGGCGGGACGCAGTCGCGCAGCCACGATGTCCAGATCCCTGCAAAGAGGTTTCCCGACGAGCCGTAGAGCACAAAGGCGAATACGTAGGCCCAGGCGTTGAGCGGTGGGGGGAGCCAGCCCGTGAGGCCCGCCAGTATCAGAAACATCGCCTGAACGCGCACGCTGGCGACCACATAGTGTTTGCGCGAATGCCTTTTGTCAAGAAACAGCGGCAAAAGGAATTGACCAACCGAGCCCACCAGAAGCGGCCCGCTGCCCAGCAGCGCAATGGTCATTGCGGGCGCCTGCAGGCGCACGGCCGCGGCCACCGAAAACGTTTCGGCAAGGGCGGTCATCACCGAGGCGAACATGCCGTCGCAGAGGCTGTAGACAAGTGCTTGACGAAGAATCGGGGAGCCGATGTCCACGCCGCCGAGGGTTTGTTTTGGTGATGTGTTTGTCATTGCATGCGGACTATGGGGAGAATTGCCACAATTAAACCAATAAATTCAAATTCTTTTAGGAGCTTCGCGGGGTGCAGCGTGGTTGGGTCTGTGGCAAGGCCGAAAACCTCACCCCGCCCTCTCCCATGGGGAGAGGGAGAAAATATGGAAATGGATTTACACAAGCGCGCACCCTTGGAGCGGCAGTTGTGAAGTAAAAATGTTGTATCCATTCAAGTCCAAAGCATTAATAAGTATCTGGTGAATACCGTCATTGCACACACTGCACATAATTTGCCTAATTGGAAAAATCTTGCTGATAAACACTTCACTTTATCAATCCGCGAAATTAGAATTACCGCACCCTGTATTTTTGGCTTGCGTTATTGGGCATGAAATTTGAAAAGTCGTCTGAAAAAAGCCTCCCCGGGGGGAGGTTGGTGGGGCGATTTAATAAGCATTTTCCTTGGCGGGTCTAAGGGCCGGCTAGGCCCTTCCATATCTTGAATTTGATTCTATTATTAGATTTCCTTGACCCTCAAAGACCGGCTTCGCCCTACCTAAGCAGCCTGTCGAAAATGGAAAAATAAAACTTCACAATCGGATCTCCCGCCAGCGCGGCGACCCAGAGCCCAAATCCAAGATACGGGCCAAACGGCATGATGTGGCTCTTTGCCAGCTTCCCCATGCGCCATATCACAAAAGCGCCGACAAGTCCCGCAAGCGTCCCGAACAATATGGTCAGAAAGGCGATTTTCCATCCGAACGCGGCGCCTGCGAGAGCCAGCAATTCCACATCGCCGAAGCCCATGGTTTCCTTTTTCCTGAATGCAAGCCGTCCGACAAATCCCGCGCTGTAAAGAAATCCGCCGCCCATGAGAATGCCGAGGCCGCACTGCAGAGGTGTTATGCCGCCGGGCAGGAACGAAACGAGGACCGCGAGGAGAATTCCCGGCACCGTGATCACCTCCGGAATGATAAAGTGCGAAAAATCGATGATCGCGATGGGGATCATGAGCAGCAGGATTATCACCTGAAGCGCGAGGGTTGCCGCGATCACTGGAGTGAGCCCGGTCTTGACAGCCGGGGCAACAACGCAGATGTAAAGCACCAGCGCTGCCGCGCCGGTTGCCGCCTCGACAAGAGGGTAGCGCAGGGGAATCTTCCAGCCGCAGCCCGCACATTTTCCCCGCAGGAACGCGAAACTTGCCAGGGGAATGTTTTCCCAGGGCCTTACCGGCCTGTTGCAGTTCGGGCAATGCGATCCGGGCTTTACAATTGATTCGCGTCGCGGCAGGCGGTAAATGAGGACGTTGAAAAACGACCCCAGTACAAGGCCGAAGAGAACCGAAACGATGGAAAAGAAAAGGTCCATGATGCCCCTTACCGTGCCGGGGCCTTTGCGGCCGGTTTGGCGGGACTCTTGACAGATGCCTGATGCTCCTGCTTCCGCAGCGCCGAGTCCGCACCGGCCGCCGCTGTTTCGATCGCTTTGGTGATCGCGGGAACCGGGTTCGCCTTGAGAATATTCTGCACCGGCCCGTAGGAGGGCATCAGCCCGCGGGCGCGCAAAACGGGCGATATCGCAACGAAGAACGAATAGGATATGGAGGGCTTGAACCAGTTCTGCACGCGGCCGATCGGAAAAGACCGCACGGCGATCACGACGATCCACACGAGGAAGAAGACCTTTACAAATCCGAGCAGGCCGCCGCACAGGCGGTCGGCCCAGCCCAGCATGGTGAAGTGCACGATCTTCTTGATGACCATGCCGAGCAACGCGATGACAATGAGGCAGGCAAGGAAGATCACCAGAAATGCGATAATGGACAGCACCGTGTCGGAAAGGCGCAGGAACCTGAGGTACACGGCGCCCTGCCGGTACAGCGACAGGGCCGCAAAAAAGCCGCCCACAACGGCCGCGACGCGGCCCACCTCCTCCACGAGCCCCCGCCTGATGCCGAGAATGACAAAGATGAGCGCAACACACCCGCAGACAATGTCGAAAATGTGCACGTCAGATCCCTTTGCAAATTAAAAAGGCGAGATGGTTTTCTCGCCCTGATGCGCTTACATCAAACGGAAGCGGCCGCTATTTCTTGGCCGTTTCGAGAATGCCCACCACATGTTTCTCTTCGATGATGAACGTCTTTTTCCCGTTCTTGTTGTAGATCCAGTTCTCCTGGGTGGCCCACGGCTGCTTCACGACTTCGAGTTTGTCCGGCTTTTCAAGCAGGAATTCCAGCGTTTCCACTTTCATGCCGACTTCGAACCTGCCGTCGGTGATGCATTGCTTGTCGAGATCGGGAAGGTCCGGGTGGGCTTGCAGATACTGATCGATTTTTTCCTGGGTCGGCTTGATAAACGGCTTCATGAAACAGCCGCCGGCCACTGCCAGGACCAGCATGCAGGTAAGGACGCTAACCACGCTTTGTTTCATTCTCGAACTCCTCCTCGGTCGCGTAGATTTTGACCAGTTTGTTGAGTCCAACAACGTCGAGCACGTCTTTGACGTATTCGTTCGGTTCGATAATGACCAGCACTCCGTCGCGTTTTTTGAGGGTGTTGTGGCTGTAAATGAGAACGTTGAGCGCGCCGCTGTCGAGATAGGTGACCTGGGACAGGTTGAGCGCGATGTTGAGAATGTTCTTCTCAAGCAGCGTGTTGATGTACGACTTGAGAATGATCGAGTCCTTGAGTCTGTCTATTTTTCCGACAACATCGATGATATGAAACTTGTTCGATTCCCGGCCGCCGATTTCCATAGCCGTACCACCCCGATTTTAAAGACTTGAAACACAACGTACTAATATAATCAAAATCACCGGGCCGCAAAAACAAATTCGCTAACATCCCTCGCATATGTATACCGCGTTCCGGCTTTTCTTCTTGCCCTCTTCCAGGGTGCATTCAAGGGATTTCATGAATTCCGCGGACGCGCTTTCCTTTGAGGATTGGCCCGCCGCGAGCGTTGCCGTCACGCCGGCCGAAAGCCCCTTGATGCGGCCGGTGCGTTCCCCGACGTTGGCGCGAAGGCGCTCGGCGAGCTCGCAGGCCTCCCGTCGGTTGGTGTTGGGGAGAATGATAAGAAACCGGTCGCCCGAATAGCGCGTGATGATGTCGACCGCACGGACCGTCTTCTTGATGATCTTCACGATAAGGGTGAGCACTTCGTCTCCGGTCTTGAACGAGAAATCCTGGTTGATTTTGTGAAAATGGTCGACGTCGAGCAACAGCGCCGACAGCGCATGCCGGTACCGTTTGGCGCGCATCATTTCCTCCTTGAGCTTTTCCAGGTGGTAGCCGGGCGCGTACGCGCGGTTGATCCATTCCTCGCGGTCGACGCCGCTTCCGGGCAGGGCGGGGTCGGCAAGCGCCGGGTCGTCAAGCATCGGGGTTCCAGCGGGTCCGATGACGTCGAAGTAGTCGGCGGCGGCGACCCCGATGGTGACGGGGCGCCCGAGTTTCGCCTGCATGTCGGCCTTGTGCGCAAGGATCTTCTGCCAGCGGTCGCGCGCGTCCCGGCCGCGGAAAGTCTTTCCTGTCAAGCGCTGCACGAGAAACCTGAACGGGTCGCTCTGCGCGCCGGGGTTTTCGAGGAGGATATTCTTCACCCGGTCGAAGGAAAGCGGGTCGTCCGCTTCGAGCGGTTCCTGAACGAAGCGCTTAAATCCTTCAAAGGGAAGTTCGGATTGATTTTCCATAATACGACGAAATGGTTCCACGTGGCGCCGCCCGGGGCGGCACCCGATTCGGTTGCAGACAGGCTTGGCGCGGTGGAAGGTCCGCAATAATATAAATTGGCCGCCGGGCAAGGTTGTAGTGTCTTGAGCCGAACTTCGGGGCGGCAGGGAAAAAAGTGGTCGGGGAAATCATTTAAAAGTTATTTTAGAGACTAGTCATCGAGCATCCGGGAGCGCGTTCCCGGTTCTCACCCGAAAGCCGGAGGCATGTAATGAGCCTTTTTGAAGTGAAGTGTCCCCTGTGCAAGGGAACCCTCTGGGTGGACCAGTCGACCGGCAGGGTGGTGGACCACAAGTCGGCCGACCAGAAGAAGACTGATTTTGATGATTTTGTAAAGCAGCAGAAGGAAAAGAGCTCCCAGTGGGAGGACAAGTTCAAGAAAGCGGCGGAGGAAAAGGCGAAGCGCAAGGCCGAGATCGAGCAGAAGTTCAAGACGGCAAAGGAAAAACCCGAGGAGATCGAAGGCGATTACGAGTCGCCGTTCAAGTGGGACTGAAGTGAACTGTTGCATGGTTGATGAATTGAAGCGTCACCGGAAGGCATATCTTCTTTATCGCTCTTCACCCTTCAATCCAACAACTCATGAGCGCGTTCAATCATTAACCCAATAACCCATCAATTCATCAACAAGTATTAGCAAGGAGTCTTTCATGAAGAAGTTGATTGCCATTGCAACAGCCGCAGTTCTCGCTGGGTCATTGACCACATTCGCCGCCGACGGCGCAGCAAACCCGCGCGTGAAGATCGAGACCACCAAGGGCACCATTGTTGCCGAGCTTTTCTCCAAGGCGGCCCCGAAGACCGTGGCGAATTTTCTCCAGTATGTTCATGACGGATTTTACGACGGCACCATTTTTCACCGCGTCATCAAGAATTTCATGATCCAGGGCGGCGGCTTTACAAAGGACATGACCGAAAAGCCCACCAGGCCGCCGGTGGTCAACGAAGCGGACAACGGCCTCAAGAACGGCCTGGGCACGCTTGCCATGGCGCGAACGCCCGACCCCAATTCCGCGACCGCGCAGTTTTTTGTCAACGTCAAGGATAACGCGTTCCTTAATTTTAGGAGCAAGGACCCGGAAGGGTGGGGCTATTGCGTTTTCGGAAAAGTGGTGTCGGGACTCAACGTGGTGACGGCCATCGAGAACGAGCCCACGGGAAATTCGGGCATGTACCAGGACGTGCCCGTAACGCCCGTCGTGATTACCAAGGTGTCGCTGGTTGAGGTCGCGGCCGTACCTGCCGCAAAGAAGACCGTGCCGGCCGCAAAAGACACGTTGTCGCAGAAAGCCAAGTAACCGTATACGCGGTGCACAAGAATGGGAAAAGTGCAATTGTCAAGTGAAGCGCATAAATACCAATCAGTCAAAGAAGCGGGATCAATGAGACTCTTCCTTGCAATCATATCAACCATTGTCTTTCTTACGGCATTGTCCGCTCACGCCGGAGAAGTCAAGATGTACCTCCGCATTCCCGGCGTCGCCGACACCGTCCAGCCCGATTCCGAATCCGATTCGGCAATCAACGCCCAGGCGCTGCAGGCCGAAGTTCCGGCGGGACCCTCGCATGTCAACATGGCGCATGTCGAGGGCGGGTGTTTTGTGATGGGGAGTCCGGAGGGCGAGGGTGACGCCGACGAGCGGCCCCAGCACCAGGTGTGCGTTGACGGTTTTTACATTGACAGATACGAAGTGACGCAGACCGAATACGAGCGCGCAACAAAGAAAAACCCTTCGACGTTCGGCAAGTGCCCGAACTGCCCGGTGGAATACGTGTCGTGGTATGAAGCGAGAGAGTACTGCGACAAGCTGGGCAAGCGCCTGCCCACCGAGGCCGAATGGGAATTTGCGGCCCGCGGGGGAACGACCACACGGTACTACTGGGGCGTGGTCATGGACACGGGGTGCGTGTGGTACGCCGGCGATTCCCGAAACAGGACCCATCCGGTGGGCCAGAAACGGCCCAACGCGCTTGGCCTGTACGACATGCTCGGCAACGTACGCGAATGGTGCGCCGACAAGTTTTCGGACAACATGTACCGCACGAGTACGGTGCGAAATCCTTTGTCAAGCACGGGACGGTTCCAGGTCGAGCGCGGCGGCTCGTGGATGGACGATGCAAAGAGGGTCAGGTGCGCGGCGCGCGGGAGCGACGAGCCGAAGACCAGGGACAGTATGATCGGGTTTAGGTGCGCAAGCGGTAATTAGTAGATAAATAAGAAGGAAAAGAGTTGGGCGTTTCCCTCGCTGCGCTCGGGTCGGTTCTCCTTCGGGCTCGGCTGTTCGCCTCGTTGTCGCCTGTCCCTAGTCCCCTTCGGGGAGGGATCAGGCGGCAATCCCGCTATGGCGGGACCACTTCAGTCGCCCCTAACGCGCGGCAGAGGAAATCAAATCTGTCAAGTTTTGTTTCGCGCCAGACTGAAGCTTTGGGTCATCCTTCCGGGCTTTTTCAACTGTCAACCGCCAACCGTCAACTGTCAACTCTTATTTTTCCACAGCATCACCGCCGCCCTGATCGCCGCCAGCAGGCTCTTTTCCGAAGCGATGCCTTTTCCTGCAATGTCGAATGCGGTCCCGTGGCCCACCGACGTGCGGATAATGGGAAGGCCGACGGTGATGTTCACCCCGTTCTCAAAATCGCGCGACTTGAGCGCCACGAACCCGTGGTCGTGCAGCATGGCAACCACGCCGTCGAATTCGCCCTTGAACGCGCGCGAAAATACTGTATCGGGCGGATACGGGCCCCAAGCGCCGATGCCTTCCTTTTTGGCAAGTTCCACCGCGGGTGCAATGTGTTTTATTTCCTCGTCGCCGAACAGCCCGTTCTCGCCAGCATGCGGGTTGAGTCCGCCCACCGCGATCCGGGGCGCCTTTACGGCGAGGCGTTTGAGCGTTGTGTGCAGAAGACGGATGTTCATGAGCACCCTGTCGCAGGTGACAAGTCCGATGGCGTCGCGCAGGCTCACGTGCGTGGTGACATGCGCGACATAGACATTGTCAAGCGCGAACACCATGGAGAAATCTGTGGCGCCGGTCTTGTCGGCGAGGATTTCGGTGTGGCCGGGGTAGTTGATGCCGGCGAGGTGAAGCGCTTCCTTGCTGATGGGGTTGGTTATGATGCCGCCTATTTGCTTGTCAAGGCACAGGTCAATTCCCTTAATTATATAATTGAACGATGCCTTTCCGCATGCCGCCTGTGTTTTTCCCACGGCGAAATCTTTGCAGTCGATCTCCTTCATGTCAAGTATGTTGATGCTGCCGCGCCGGAAATCCTGAGCGGACGACATTGCGTGGAACCTGTCTGCACGTTTGAGTTGAGCCGAGGTTTTTTCCAAGATGCAGAAATCGCCGATGATGAAAACATCGCATCCGGCGGGAAGTTCCGGAGAAGAAAGCGCCTTGAGGGCGATTTCCGGACCGATGCCGGCGGGGTCGCCCATGGTGAGTGCAAAAAGGGGATTTGAAGTTCTGGCAATGTTTGTCATAGTAGTTCACCCTGTTTTCAGGATTATTTCTTTGCCAAAAAGTCTCTGGAGAACCTTAGGAACGCATCGGAGATGAGGTTGCAGAAGAGTTCACTGTCACTCCAATCGGCATCTTTTCCTGCCACAAGACTTTTCTTGAATGTAATGCCGGCTTCTGTGGATTTTGGAAACAACAAAAGAGAGAAAGTGCTGTTCTTCCGGGAAATTTCGAATTCCGCGAATTGTTTTGCGCAAGAGGAAATGCTGTCTTCCGCACCCTTTTCGAAAATGAGGACGCGTTTTCCGGTTATCGATTCAAGATAATACGCTATTTCGTTCGAGAAATCGTGCATCTCCTCATCGGTCGGCGCATACCCTATGGTTTCGGGCGTGAACTGCGGCGTTCTCAAATACACCGTGGCATCGCAATCTGCGGTCGGCGATGAAAGCGCAAGTTCCTCAATAGTTCCTGATGATATGGATTGACCTCGGTCCTTCGCCTTCTTGAAAGAGTCTTCGAAAGAATAGATCACCGATCTCAGAGACGTGGTGAAAGGTTTGTAGTTGCCCCACCAGGTGGTTCCCGTATCGCAGCCGGAGACGGTAAAACAAGGCCGGGAATACCCGTTCGCAGTATCAAAAACCGCGAGCAGCGCGTTTGTTGTTCCCTGACGATAACCGATGCTGTAATAGGACAGGAAGAATTGTTTGATCAGAAAAACGGCGACTATGGCGCGTTTCGCTTTCGCCGAATCCACAGATGCCGTGTTGCATTTCGCAATGCACGGAACCCCTTTTGCAAGCCGCCCGATCCTGCGCGCTATGAAGTCCTTGTTCTCCGCCTTTTCCTCCGGGGAAAGCGCAAAGCCAAGCTTTCGTTCAGTGAGGTCCGGAATAAAAACAAACACGTCGCGTTTCGGTTTCCCGGCGGTTGCAGCGGTGGCAAGAAATATGAGAAACAGCAGTGCCAACCTGTTCTTCATATGGCCTCTCGGATATAGGTGGAAAATATTGAAGAACCTCGTCCCTAGTGACAGGGAAGGGGTGCGCGCATCAATAAAATAATCGCGGGCGGACAGGAACGGGGGATCAGACGAAACCGCAGGCACACGTTTCTCCGATACCGCGGCGCGAATTATTCTTTCGTCATGTGGTCCGCCTGCACCTTCAGGTTCTACGAGGAGCTCAACGATTTTCTGCCGCTGGACAAGCGCAGAAAGCGGTTTGAGTACCGTTTCGACGGAAGCCCTTCGGTAAAGGACGCCGTAGAGGCGCTCGGCGTGCCGCACACCGAAATCGACCTGATCGTGGTGAACGGCGTTTCCGTCGAGTTCGGCCACCGGCTCGAAAACGGCGATGCGGCGGCGGTGTATCCGTTGTTCGAATCGCTCGACATATCTCCTGTCGTAAAGCTGCGGCCGGCGCCGCTGCGGGAGCCTTCGTTTATCTGCGACGTGCACCTGGGCGCGCTTGCGCGCCTGCTGCGCCTTGCGGGATTCGATACCCTGTACAAAAACGATTACGCCGATGAGGAAATTGTTGAGGCCGCCGTTTCGCACCAACGGTGTGTTCTCACCCGCGACAGGGGAATTCTCAAGCGTAAAGCAGTCAGCCGCGGGTACTGCGTGCGCAGCACGCGGCCGCGCGAGCAGGCCCGCGAAGTGGTGCGGCGGTTCGACCTCGTGCCTGCCATGAGGCCGTTTTCGCGGTGCATGCTGTGCAACGGCGCCATGGAACGGGCGTCCGCGGAATCGGTTCTTGCGCTGGTGCCGCGGAAGACCAAGGAATGCTATCGAGAATTCCACCGATGTGCGTCATGCGGCAAGGTGTACTGGCAGGGGAGCCATTTTGGAAAATTGAAGAGTATTGTTGATGACCTGACAAAGGACCATCCTCCCGGCGATTAGTCTCGGCAGAAGGATCAATCAAGGAGGGGATTGCCTTCCGTCAATCACCGCTGATTGCGCTGATGCAGCCCATCACTCAGCGGCTTCCATCACACGGTCCCAGTCGTAAACGCCGGAAATCCTGCAACCGGGGTTTACAACAAGAAAATCATCAGGGTACCAATTGCCCGAAATAAGGTTGCGAATAAGTGCGAGGCTTCCGTCAAGCTGTACAAACTCCCGGTTCTCATCGGCAGCTGTTTTTCCGCATGCGTCAATACATTCCCTGCTCTCGGTGGGTTTCACGTTGACATAGACAAGCCGCCCGGTATCGGGCCCGGCCATGGCTTTCGCGAGATCGTCCGCATTTTCTTCTCCGTAAAGCCTCGCCAGCAGTTCCCGCCGCTTCCCGGCCGACAGCATCCACGCGTGATGAACGTGCGCTCGCGAGCCGCGCTCGATGTGCCCGCGCGAGCAGAACGACTGGCTCGGACACGCCCCAAAATGCTGCCTAAAGAGCCTCTTCGAACCGAGGAGAATGGTGCAGCAGTCGTGCGCGCGGGGAATAACGAGCTGCGCGGATCTTGCGACAAGCCCCACGGTTGCGTTTCCGCACAGGCCGTAGCACAGCAGGACCGCGTCGCAGTCGCGGCCGGATGCTTCCGCCTTGTCAATCGCGGCCTGCAGCGACTGTCGCAAAGCGTCGGGGCTGTCGTGCGAATCAATTGCGGTGAACTCGACATCGACGGTATGCGGTACTTCCGCCAAGCAGAGGCCGATTTCGCGGGTGAAGACCTCGCAGGCAAGGAGCTTGAGACGCAAGGGAATCTCCCTTTTCCTACAGCGCTTCCACCTCGATCGTCTGGATCCTCTCGGGTCCCACCGACACCAGCAGCAGCGGAATGTTGTAGCAGACCGACTGCAGCTTCTTGACGTATGCGAGCGCTTTGTCGGGCAGGTCGGTGAGATGTTTGCATTTCGAGAGATCAGTCTTCCATCCCGGCATGGTTACGTACGCCGGGACGGCCTTCTGGACGGCGTCCAAAGAGGTAGGGAACAAATCGACCCTTTTCCCGTCCACTTCATAATGCGTGCAGATTTGTATTTCGTCAAGGCCGCTCAGAACGTCGAGCTTGGTGAGCGCCAGCCGGGTGAGGCCGTTTAACTGGGCGGAACGCCGCAGGAGCACGCTGTCGAACCAGCCGCAGCGCCGCGGCCGTCCCGTTGTCGCGCCGAATTCGCCGCCCATGGTCCGGATGCGTTCGCCGAGGTCGCCCGGAATCTCGGTGGGGAACGGACCGTTCCCTACGCGCGTGGTGTAGGCCTTTACGATGCCGATCACGTGGTTGACAAGCGACGGGCCGACACCGGCGCCCGTGCATGCCGCGCCGGCGACCGTGTTCGACGACGTGACGAACGGGTAGGTGCCGTGGTCGATGTCGAGAAACGTGCCCTGCGCGCCCTCGAACAGCAGGCTCTTGCCGCCTTGCACCGCTTTGTAAAGCAGGTCGCCGGTGTCCGCGATAAACGGGAGCATCCGCCTCCGGAACCCGCGGTAGGTTTCGGTCATCTGGTCGAGGTCCAGGGTGAAAGGCTGCTTATAAAATGAGAGAAGCTGCTTCTTGCTCTCAAAAGTCTTTGCAAGCTTTGCCGCAAAGGATTCCCCGTCGACAAGGTCGCCGACCCGCAGCCCGGTGCGCATCGCCTTGTCCGCGTAGGCCGGCCCGATGCCGCGGCCGGTGGTGCCGATCTTCTGCGAACCCATTGCCGTTTCGCTGGCGCTGTCCTGGAGCTTGTGATAAGGCATCACGAGATGGGCGAGGTCGGAAACGAAAAGCCTTCCCTCCACCTGCACGTTCTTGGCAAGCAGCTCGTCGATTTCCCTGAGGAATTGTTCGATGTCGAACACCACGCCGTTGGACACCACACAGGTCTTGCCCGGGTACATGATGCCCGAGGGGACCATGTGGAAAACGAACTTCTTCCCGTCGGCAATAACGGTATGGCCCGCGTTTGCGCCGCCGTGAAAACGGATGACGATGTCGCTCTGCCTCGCAAGGTAGTCGATGACTTTTGCCTTGCCCTCGTCGCCCCACTGCGTGCCGACCACAACTGCGTTTGGCATGATGGAATCCCCCCAAAAAACAAAATACCGCTTTGGAAATGAAGCGGCATATGTTTGTTCGCCACAATGTGTCGCCAAAAAAGATTCGTTTATAAATTACTAATTGTAAAATCAATAGTCAATGGTACGACAAGAGCCAATAATAATTAATGAAATTCTTGGTGGGGACACCACTTGATAGTATGCAGGAGAAAATGGGCGTTCCCCGCCCCTCATAAAAAACGAGGGGCGGGTCGGTCTCCCTACGGGCTCGGCTATTCGCCTCGTTGCCGCCTGCCACGAGGGCCCTGCGGGCCGTGGTCAGGCGGCAATTCGCTTCAGCTCACCCTCCGGTCCCCCTAACGCAGCGGCAGATGGATTCTATTCAGTCAAGAATATTATTCTCGCGCCAATCGGTGACCTAAATAAATAACCCATGGCTTCCCCTGAAATTTTCAACTTTTCAACTGCTCTTCGTGGGTGCCCCCACACAGTTGTCTGGTTTTGCAACTGTTTCTACTTGGGGTGCACCCTGGAGAGGGGAGTGCCGAGGACCGTAGGGCCGAGGCCGGGGGAGATACTTCTCCCCCGAAAAATATGAAAACATGACTAATAGAGGTTTATAAAATTCCCGGCATAGGTTATTTTCCGAAGTCTTGCGCTATTCGCGCAGAAAAACCTGGAAAGATTGTGCCGATAAACCTTGCCAATCCCCTTATTGTCCAGAGCAACAGCTCGCTTCTCCTCGAAGTGAACAGCCCGCTCTTTGCAGATGCGAGAGACGCGGTCACCATGTTCGCGCACCTGGAAAAAAGTCCGGAGCATATTCACACCTATGCCATCACGCCGCTGTCGCTGTGGAACGCCGCGGCACTGGGCATGACGCCCGCGGACGTGGTGGCGAACCTGGAAAAATTCTCAAAGTACGACCTCCCGAAAAACGTCCCTGAAGGGATAGCCGAACTCATGGGAAGGTTCGGCAAACTCGTGCTCGAGAACCACGAGGCCGGGCTTGCGCTGCGCTGCTCCGATACCGGCATGCTCCATCACCTCAGCCGCAACGCCAGACTTGCCGGCCTGCTGGGCGAGCGCATCGACGAGAACCGCTTCCTCGTGCCGGAGCAGAACCGCGGGGTCATCAAGCAGGTTCTCATTTCTCTGGGGTTCCCGGTTCACGACATTGCAGGGTACGTGGACGGCGACCCATTCACGCTCGCCCTTAGAAAAGAATGTTTGAGCGGGGCACAGTTTACAATAAGGGAATACCAGGTTCAGGCCGCAGAGAGCTATGTTGGCAACCCCCAGATGCCGGGAGGCAGCGGGGTGGTGGTGCTGCCGTGCGGCGCGGGCAAGACCATTGTGGGAATGTATGTAATGTCGCTGCTGCGCCGAAGAACGCTCATTCTTGTCACGAGTGTGACCGCGGCCCGCCAGTGGAAACGGGAGCTTCTTGACAAAACAGATATCCCTGCAGAGGCGATCGGCGAGTACTCGGGCGAATCCAAGGACATCAGGCCGGTCACGCTGGCCACCTATCAGATCCTTACCTACCGCAAAAAGAAAACCGACCCCTTTGTCCACTACGGCATTTTCAATTCGCAGAACTGGGGACTCATCATCTACGACGAGGTGCACCTGCTTCCGGCGCCGGTGTTCAAGTTCACGGCCGAGATACAGGCGCGGCGAAGGCTCGGGCTCACCGCGACGCTCATCCGCGAGGATGGGCACGAAAACGACGTGTTCACGCTTATCGGTCCTAAAAAGTTCGATGTACCATGGAAAGACCTTGAACGCCAGGGATGGATCGCCACGGCGCGGTGCGTTGAGATCCGCGTGGACCTGCCCCATGACGACAAGCTTAGGTACTTCGGCATGAGCCCCCGCGAACAAATCCGCCTCGCCTACGAGAACACCCGCAAGGTCCCTGTTGCCAAGGAACTTTTGCAGAGGCACAAGGATGACCAGGTGCTCATCATGGGCCAGTATCTTTCGCAGCTCCACGAATTCGCGGCGCAGTTTTCCGTGCCCGTGATCACGGGCGCAACGCCCAACGACCGGCGCGACGAGCTGTACGCAAAGTTTCGCACCGGCGAGATACGCGTCCTTATTCTTTCCAGAGTGGGAAATTTCGCCGTGGACCTGCCCGACGCGAACGTGGCCATCCAGATTTCCGGTTCGTTCGGCTCGCGGCAGGAGGAGGCCCAGCGCCTGGGCCGCATCCTGCGGCCCAAGAAGCCGGGAGAACAGGCAGTGTTCTATTCAATTGTCACGCGCGAATCCAGAGAACTCGATTTCGCGATGAACAGACAGCTGTTTCTCACCGAGCAGGGGTATTCCTACGAGATTGAGTACCGGGAATTTGACTAGGATTTCGGATTTCTTACCGCGGATTGACAGCGCGGGGATTATTGACAAATTGCATTGTCCTGCAACCCAGTCACCGGACATCATCGTTTCTTGATTTCCCGCCGCGGGTAGTATATCTTTCCAGTAAATCACACGGCCGGTTTATCACCAAAGGAGACAGAGCATGAATATGAGAAAATGTGCACTTGCTCTTTTTGCGGTTCTGATGACCTGCGCTCCCAACAATGGTTCTAGGCTTTTCCTGACAATTCTGCAGCCGCGCGACGGCGACACCGTTCACACGACGTCCATCCCCATCGAAGGACTCACCACCGTGGGCGCCGTAGTACATGTTTCTGAGACCGAAGCGGACACCGGCATTCTTTTCACGGTTGACGACACGGGCCATTTCGGGGGACATATCCCTATTCCCGACAATCCAAATTCGTATGCTGCCATTTTCAAGGTGAGGATGGGCGCGCAGAGTATTGAAGAAGGCGTAACGGTGTATTACACGCGCGCGCAGTGAAGCGCGCTCGCGTTCCGCGCCTGTCTTCCGCACGGCCGATTCCTGACCCCGCCGAGTTTGCGCCAACTGCACCAGGCGGTTGACTTCGTTTGCTGCCAGACCTATTTTATAGCGCCTTGCGATGACCCCCGGTGGGGCGGCCCGTAAATCCGGGGATAACGCTGTCTTAAGTTTTTTTTCGTTTTGCCCCCTGCAAATATGCGGTCGAATCACAAAGGCGGAAGCCAGGCCTTTGTCCAACAATTTTCCAGACCAGAGAACCTACTATGGCATCCACGTCCCTCAGTTATGCCGATGCGGGCGTCAACATTCCCGTGTGGAACGCCGCGCGAAAGCGCATCGGAAAGCTTGTCGAATCAACGTTCAACAAGAACGTGGTGGGCAAATTCGGCCACTTCGGCGGAATGTTTTCCATCGCGTCGCTCAAAAGCTACAAGCGGCCCATTCTTGTGTCCTCGGTTGACGGGGTCGGGACCAAGCTCAAGGTCGCGGCCGAGACCGGCATCCACCACACCGTGGGCATGGACATTGTCAACCACTGCATCAACGACATCCTCGTTCTCGGCGCAAAGCCGCTGTACTTTCTCGACTACATCGCCACGGGGAAACTCGAGCCTGACGTGTTTGTCAAGGTGCTTTCGGGCCTCACCAAAGCCTGCCGGGCCGCCGGCTGCGTGCTCATCGGCGGGGAAACGGCCGAAATGCCGGGCATGTATCAGGCGGGCGATTACGACATCGCGGGAACCATCGTGGGTGTTGTTGACGAAAAGGACGTGATTGACGGGAGCAAAATAAAGAGAGACGATGTGCTTATCGGGCTCACGTCCAACGGCCTGCACACCAACGGCTACAGCCTTGCGCGGAAAATCGTCAAGGACGTCGCGAAGAAATCGTATTTCGACGTGTTCGCGGAAACGGGCCGCACGTTCGGCGAAGAGCTCCTGCGGCCGCACCGGCCGTATTCCCCGGTGCTTTCGCTTATGAGACGCGGCCTCATTCGCGGGTGCGCGCATATCACCGGAGGCGGATTCACCGACAACGTCGACCGTATTCTGCCGACATCCTGCGATGCCGCGATCGATTGCAGGACATGGACGCCCGACGCGATTTTCACGTGGATGCAGAAACAGGGCGGCGTGGAAAATCACGAGATGTACCGGACGTTCAACATGGGCATCGGAATGGTGCTTGCGGTAAGGCCTGCCGACGCGGACAAGGTTTTACGGGCAAAAGAGATTTCGAAATTCGAACCCAGAGTAGTGGGAACTGTCGTAGCGGGAAATGGAAAAGTGAAGCTTACGTTTTAAAGTTGCAAGTTAAAAGTTGAAAGTTGAAAGCAGGAAGGAACATGGCGCGGATGGCGGATCGGAATATGGGAATGTTCTGCTGGTCCAGCTTTCAACATCCAACATTCAACTTTTAACTTCCTAACAGGAAATTATGCAGCCCAGACTTTTTCTATACAACACCGCCTCGCGCACCAAAGAGGAGTTCGTGCCGCTGCACGACCCTGTCTGCATGTACTGCTGCGGCCCCACGGTGTACAATTACGCACACATCGGCAACCTCCGCACCTATATTTTTGAGGACGTGCTCAAACGGCTGCTGATTGCGCTCGGGTACAAGGTAAAGCATATTGTCAACATCACCGACGTGGGGCATCTCACTTCCGACGCAGATTCAGGCGAAGATAAAATGGAAAAAGGGGCGACCCGGGAGGGGAAAACCGTCTGGGAGATCGCCGACCACTACACAAAAGTCTTCAAACAGAACATCAAAGACCTCAATATCCTCGATCCCGATCTCTGGCCCAAGGCAACCGACCACATCGCCCAGATGATAGCAATGGTGAAGGCGCTCGAGAAGAAGAGGTTTACTTACAGGACGGGCGACGGCATTTATTTCGACACCGCCAAATTCCCTGCCTACGCCGATTTCGCAAGACTCGACATCGAGAATTTGCAAGCGGGCAGCCGGGTTGACATGGGAGAAAAGAAGAGCCCGACCGATTTCGCGCTGTGGAAGTTTTCACCCAAAGACAAACAGCGGCAGATGGAATGGGACAGCCCGTGGGGAAAGGGGTTTCCGGGCTGGCACATCGAGTGCAGCGCCATGTCGCTTGCCTATTGCCCGCAGCCGCTCGACATCCACTGCGGCGGCCAGGACCACGTGCGCGTGCACCACACCAACGAAATTGCGCAGGCTGAAGCAGCCACGGGAAACCCATTCGTGCGATACTGGCTGCACGGTGAATTCCTGGTGCTCGACAAGGGAAAAATGGCAAAGTCTTCCGGCGATTTTCTCACATTGGACTCTGTCAAGGAAGCCGGGATATCGCCGCTTGCGTACCGGATGTTCTGCTATTCTGCGCATTACCGTAGCCCCCTCATGTTCTCGTGGGAAGGGCTCAAGGCCGCCGGACATGGCCTTGCGAACCTGAAGAAACTGATTTTTGCCGAAACCAGGAAGCCACCGTCGGCTGATGCCGTGTCCAGCGAGGCGCTGGACCGGATTCTCGCGCCCTTCTACGACGCGCTTTGCGACGACATGAACATACCGGTCGCCTGCGCGCACCTGTGGACGCTGCTGAAAGACCCTGCCGTCGGCGCCGAGGAGAAATACAGTGCGGTCGAGCGCGCCGATGCCGTGCTCGGCCTCGATCTGCTCAAGGACGACCGTACGCAGGAGGCCGTTTCCGAAATCGAAAAGAACGGCGTGCGGCTGAGGATCGTTTCGCAGACGGCGCCGCAGGAGTCGCTCGTGGAGCAGATCGCTGCGCTCATGGCGCAGCGCACGGAGGCCCGGAAGAATAAGACCTTTGACAAAGCGGATTCCATCCGCAAGGAATTGTTGGGCATGGGCGTGGCGATAAAAGACCTGCCGGGCGGCGTTGCGGAATGCCGGATCGGCGCTCACTCATAAAAGGTTCGAAACAGGAGATCAACCATGATGAATGCAAAAGTAAATTCCCTGGCCGATGAACTCAGGAAAATGGTGGTCGGCAGCGACATCGAAGAGCAGATGCTCAAACGCCGGGAGATCTTTCTGTGGGGAGAAATCAACGACGAGTCTGCGGCGTCGGTGGTCCAGAAGATCATCTACTTCGACGGCCAGAACAGCGAGGACATCACACTGTTCATCAACAGCCCGGGCGGCATGATAAGCTCCGGGCTCGCAATCTACGACGTCATGCAGTATGCCAAGTCCGATATCAGAACGGTGTGCATGGGCCTGGCGGCGAGCATGGGAGCGGTGGTGCTGTGCGCGGGCGCAAAAGGAAAGCGCCAGAGCTGGGAGAACGCGAGGATCATGATCCATCAGCCTCTCATCGCGGGCAATTTCTTCGGCCCTGCCTCGGAGATCAAGATCCAGGCCGAGGAGATGCTCAAGGTGCGCGATCAGCTCAACCAGATCCTTGCCGACCACTCAGGCCAGCCCCTCAAGAAGATCGAAGAAGACACCGACAGGGACTACTTCATGTCGTCCGAAGAAGCGGTCAAATACGGCCTTATCGATACGATCGTAAAAAAACTATAATCCTTTGGCTTTGATTATCAACATATAGTATATTTAGAAAACTTTTTTGCGCCAAAACGCCGATGTAGCTCAGCTGATAGAGCATCCGACTTGTAATCGGATGGTCGGGGGTTTGAGTCCCTCCATCGGCTCCATTCGAGAGCGGTATTACGATTTAGCAAGATACTGGGTAGGTGCCCGAGTGGTTAAAGGGGATGGACTGTAAATCCATTGGCTGACGCCTGCGGTGGTTCGAAACCATCCCTACCCAATTTCCTCAAGCGGGCATAGCTCAATTGGTAGAGCTCCACCCTTCCAAGGTGGCTGTTGTGAGTTCGAGTCTCATTGCCCGCTCTTGGAATTTGTCGCCCATGTAGCTCAGTTGGTAGAGCACATCCTTGGTAAGGATGAGGTTCACCGGTTCGACCCCGGTCGTGGGCTTTTCGGAAACGAACGAGTCTGGATAAAACCAACAACCTGTTCTTTTCACAATATCAAGGGGAGCTTCAATGGCAAAGGAAAAGTTTTCACGCACAAAGCCGCACGTGAACGTCGGAACCATCGGCCACGTGGACCATGGTAAAACCACATTGACGGCCGCGATTACGCGCGTGATGTCCGCCAAGGGTCTGGCGAAATACGTTTCGTACGACGAAGTTGCCAAGGCGTCGGAATCCCAGGGACGCCGCGACGAAACAAAAATCCTCACCATTGCGACGTCGCATGTGGAGTACGAGACCGAGAACCGTCACTACGCTCATGTCGACTGCCCCGGCCACGCAGACTATGTGAAGAACATGATCACGGGCGCGGCCCAGATGGACGGCGCCATCCTCGTGGTGAGCGCGGCCGACGGCCCCATGCCCCAGACGCGCGAGCACATTCTCCTTGCTCGTCAGGTGGGCGTTCCCTACATCGTGGTGTTCCTCAACAAGGTCGACGTGGTTGACGATCCGGAACTTCTCGAGCTCGTTGAGCTCGAAGTTCGCGAACTCCTCACCAAGTACGAATTCCCGGGCGACACGATTCCCATCATCCGCGGAAGCGCCATGGCCGCGCTCCAGAATCCCGAAGATGCCTCAAAGACAAAGCCCATCCTCGATCTTTTGGAGGCCGTGGACAAATATATTCCGACGCCGAAGCGCGAGACCGACAAGCCCTTCCTCATGCCCATCGAGGACGTGTTCTCCATCACCGGCCGCGGCACGGTGGGCACGGGCAGGGTGGAACGCGGCACCGTGAAGGTCGGGGACGAAGTGGAAATCGTGGGAATCAAGGACACTCGCAAAGTGGTCGTGACGGGCGTGGAAATGTTCCGCAAGCTGCTCGACCGCGCCGAAGCCGGCGACAACATCGGCTGTCTGTTGCGCGGCGTGGAAAAGGACGATATCGTGCGCGGCATGGTGCTTGCAAAGCCGGGCTCGATTACGCCGCACAAGAAATTCAAGGCGCAGGTGTACGTTCTTTCCAAAGAGGAAGGCGGACGCCACACACCGTTTTTCACCGGGTATCGGCCGCAGTTCTATTTCCGCACCACCGACGTGACCGGAAACCTTTCGCTTGCCCAGGGTGTGGAAATGCTCATGCCCGGCGACAACGCAACGCTTGAGGTGGAACTCATTGCGCCGATCGCCATGGAAAAGGGACTCAAATTTGCCGTCCGCGAGGGCGGCAGGACGGTCGGGTCCGGCGTGGTAGCGGAAATCATCGAGTAACCTAGAAAAGGCCGGGTGTGCCCTGCGGCACACCCGTGCAGCAACGTTTTTGTAACAAGTTCACAACGTATCGGCGGTACAGATGGCAAGAGAGATCATCCAGTTGGAATGCACATCGTGCAAAAGGCACAATTATTCGCTGTACAAGAACAAGCGCAAGCATTCGGAGCGACTTGAATTAAAAAAATACTGCCCGTTCGAGCGGAAGCGTACGGCTCATAAAGAAGCGCGTTGAGTACCGATTGCCTCTCTTTGTTTCCCTGCTGCGTGCGAGTATCAATGCGAAATCGAAAATGGCCGGGAGTGTCCCGTCAGAAAAGTACGGTGTCTTGAGTATGTCGGATTTCGGTCGTGAAGTGAGGCCCTATTAGGTCTGTAGCTCAATTGGTAGAGTAGTGGTCTCCAAAACCATTGGTTGGGGGTTCGAGTCCCTCCAGACCTGATTCAACAGACTGAGAACAGCAATGCAGAAAATCATTCAGTACCTCAAAGACGTCCGGGCGGAAATGCTCAAGGTGAGCTGGCCCACCAGGAACGAGCTGTTCGGCGCCACGCTGCTTGTTATCGTTCTCAGCCTCCTCATGGCAGTGTACGTTTACCTGTGCGACCAGGTGATCAACCGGTTTGTGGGTCTTTTGCTCAGGATAAATCTTTAGTACCAGTTTCAAGGAATCTGCATGGCAAAACGTTGGTATGCCGTCCACACGTACTCGGGTCAGGAAGCCAGGGTGCAGGAATACATAACCGACCTCATCGCGGCCGGCGAGATGAAAGACCTGATCGGTCAGGTGCTCATGCCGACGCACGATGTCGTGCATATCAAGAACGGCAAGAAGATCAAGACAACGCGCAAATTTTTTCCGAGCTACATTATCGTGGAGATGGAACTCAACAAGGAAACGTCGCATTTTATCCGCAACATAAACGGGGTGACCGGGTTCGTCGGCGGCAAGAAGCCGCAACCGCTTCGCGAAGAGGAAGTGAACCGGATCCTCGGCCAGACCGAGAAAAGCACGCGTCAGCAGATTTCTGAGGTTCCGTTCGAAATCGGCGATGCGGTGAAGATCAAGGAAGGTCCTTTTAAGGACTTCGACGGCGTGGTTGATGAGATTCATCCGGAAAAGGGAAAGATCAAGGTTATGGTGAGCGTGTTCGGAAGGTCGACGCCCGTGGAGGTCGACTTCATGCACGTGAATCCGATCAGCTAACCAAAACTAAGAACCGCGGGCATTCGGCAGCGATAGCGAATCAACGTCGAAAGGGGTACGTCCTTTGGCAAAGAAAGTAAATGCAATCATAAAGCTGCAGATCCCGGGCGGCCAGGCCAATCCCGCTCCGCCCGTGGGGCCTGCGCTCGGTCAGCATGGTGTCAACATCATGGAGTTCTGCAAGGCGTTCAACGCCAGAACAAAGGACGCCAACGGAATGATCATTCCGGCCGTCATCACGGTGTATTCCGACCGTTCGTTCACGTTCATCACCAAGACTCCTCCCGTGTCGGTCCTCATTCTCAAGGAGTTGGGGCTGGAGAAAGGGTCGGGCGTTCCCAACAAGGACAAGGTGGGGACCCTCAACAAGGCACAGGTGAAAAAGATCGCGGAAATCAAGATGCCCGATCTCAATGCGGCAAGCCTCGACGCGGCGATGCGGACGGTGGCCGGGACGGCGCGCAGCATGGGCGTCAACGTGGCCGACTGAAGCCAAGTTTACAAAGGGAGACCGGATACATGAAACGTCACGGCAAGAAGTGGAAGGCCTCGCGGGCCAAGATCGACAAAACAAAGGAATACTCGCTTTCCGAAGCGATCGATTTTCTCAAGGCAAACAAGGCCGCGAAATTCGACGAAACGCTCGAGGTGGCTATCAACCTCGGCATTGATCCGAAGAAGAGCGATCAGAATGTCCGTGGCGCCGTGGTACTTCCCAACGGTCTCGGAAAAACAGTGCGCATTCTCGCATTCGCCCAGGGCGCGAAGGCCGAAGAGGCCAAGACCGCCGGGGCCGATTACGTGGGCGCGGAAGATATGGCGGAGAAGATCACCGGCGGATGGCTTGAGTTTGACGCATGCATCGCAACTCCCGACATGATGAAAGTGGTCGGAAAGCTCGGAAAGATCCTGGGAACGCGGGGCCTCATGCCTAACCCGAAGGTGGGGACCGTCACCATGGACATCGGCAAGGCCATCAAGGAACTCAAGCGGGGGAAAGTGGAATTCAGGGCCGAAAAGGGCGGCATCGTGCACGCGCCGCTCGGCAAACTTTCCTTTGAAGCGGGAAAACTGAACGAGAACGTCAAGGCTTTTCTGGAAGCGCTTTCAAAGGCAAAGCCGTCGTCCGCAAAAGGACAATTTCTCAAGAAAGTGGTTTTGACAAGCACCATGGGCCAGGGCGTTAAGCTCGCCACGGTCGTGGAAGCAAAGGCGTGACCGGGGCGCTCCGGATTTTATAACGGATGGAAATAATAATAGGATAGGGAACACCGTCACTTTTAAGAAAGTTGCATATCAATGGAGACTCGGACCGAGCGGACAAAAACAATAGAAGTCCTGGAAAAGGAATTCAAGGACGCAAAGGGCATCTATCTCACCGACATCAACAGGATCGATGTGGCGAGGATCACCAAGCTGCGCAACGAAATCCGCAAGAAGGGCATGAAATATATCGTTGTAAAGAACACCCTTGCCAGGATCGCGTTCGAACGGTGCGGAAAAAAAGACCTCACGCCTTTCCTCAAGGGGCAGATCGGCGTTGTCGTGGCTCATCAGGAAGGCATGGCGCCCGCAAAAATCATCAGGGACTTCCAGAGAGAATGCGCCAAAGACATTAAGAACATTGAACTGCTGCCGGTGAAGGTGGCCTATGTCGACGGCACCACCTTCAGCGGGAAAGACACGGCGCGGCTTGCGGACATCCCTTCGCGGGATGTGCTGCTGTCGCAGTTGCTCGGCGTGCTGCAGGCCCCTATGGCAAAGTTCGCCGGTACGCTGAACGGCGTGCTTACCGCGTTTGCCGGCACGCTGGATGCCGTAAGGCGGAAGAAGGAATCGGAACCCCCGGCATCCTGACGGGTGTCATTGAAAACCAAAACTTTAACTTATCAGATACGGAGGTATTACTGTGGCGACTTTAACAAATGAGGAACTGGTTGATGCAATCAGCGGCAAGACTGTTCTTGAGCTGTGCGATCTGATCAAGGCCATCGAGGACAAATTCGGCGTAAAAGCCGCTGCACCGGTCGCGGCCGCCGCAGCACCTGCGGCAGGCGCGGCGGCAGCGGCCCCCGCAGAGGAACAGACGGAATTTTCCGTTGTTCTCAAAGAGGGCGGCGCAAAGAAGATCCAAGTGATCAAAGTCGTTCGCGCAGTGACCGGACTCGGCCTCAAAGAGGCGAAGGACCTTGTTGAAGGCGCTCCCAAGGCCGTCAAGGAAGGCATTCCCAAGGCAGAGGCCGAAAGCATCAAGAAACAGTTGGAAGAAAACGGCGCGGTTGTTGAAATCAAGTGAGCACGCGCTCATCACCCAAGGAATCCTGATACCCGTTGTTCGTATCCATACAACAATCTCTTCCTTTCAGCGTGGGCACGGAATGCTCAGAAGAGCGTTTCGTGCTCGCTATTGGAAATGCGGATTTCTTTCCGCGTTTTCATCATATGGTGTGTTGTGCGCGCTGATGTCTTCAACGCAAAAACTGAGGGGACACCCGAATGGTAGAACGTAGAAGTTATTCCCGCATTCCACGAGTCATGGACTTGCCGGATCTTCTGGAGATACAGACCAAGTCGTACAGCGGCTTTCTGCAGGCCGAGGTTCCTCCCCGGTTGAGAAAAAAGGAGGGGCTGAGCGGCGTCTTCCAGAGTCTTTTTCCGGTCAACGACGTCAAGGGATACTACTCACTGGAGTTCGACGGGTACAAACTCGGAGTTCCCAAATACACGATCAAGGAATGCAAGGAACGAGGAATGACCTTTGCCGCGCCTCTCAAGGTCGACATGTCGCTGCTCGTGTACGAGCAGGACGGCGAGGTCAAGAAATTCGTTGAAAAGATCTCAAACGAAGTGTATGTGGGAGAAATTCCGCTCATGACCGAGCGCGGCACGTTCGTCATCAACGGCGCCGAGCGCGTTATCGTGAGCCAGCTTCATCGTTCGCCGGGCATCACCTTCGACGAGGAAGAACAGCCCAACGGCGAAAAGGAACTCACGGCGCGCATCATCCCGCAGCGCGGCTCCTGGGTCGAGATGATCCTCGATGCCGACGACGTTCTCACCATCAACATCGACCGCCGCAAGAAAATGCCCGCCACCATTCTGATGCGCGCGCTCGGGTACTCAACCGACGAGAAACTCCTGGCGCTGTTTCACGAGCGCACGGCCGTGGCGGTAAGCGCAAAGAACAAAGCCGAGATTGTGGGCAAGGTGAACGCGGTGACCCTCTTCAACAAGGAAACCGGCGAGATCATCATCGATGCCAACGAGATCGTCACCGATGAAAAGTTCGCCGGCCTCGTTGCGAATAAAATTGACGAAGTGCAGATCCTCGCGGACGTTACCAATCCGGAGAACATGATCATCCGGAACACCATCGCCGTCGACCCGACCAAGTCGGAAGAGGAAGCGCTTTTCTACATCTATGCCACCATGCGGCCCGGCGATCCGCCCAACGTCGAAACCGCCCGGAACCTTGTCCAGCGCCTTTTCTTCGACGAGAAGCGCTACGACCTCGGCAACGTGGGCCGGTACCGGCTCAACACCAGGCTCAGTCTCAAGAGTCCGGAAGGCCGCAACACGCTTTCCAAGGACGATTTCGTCGCCGCGTTCAAGTACCTAATCAGTCTCGGAAACGGTGAAGGCTTTATCGACGACATCGACCATCTCGGCAATCGCCGCGTACGGTCGGTGGGGGAACTTTTGTCAACGCAGTTCACGGTCGGCCTCACCAGGATGGTGCGCACGATACGCGAAAGGCTCAGTTTGCGGGACAACGAGAACATCACGCCGCAGGACCTCATCAATGCGCGCACCGTTTCGACCGTGGTGCAGGCTTTTTTCGGCTCGTCGCAGCTGTCGCAGTTCCTCGACCAGACCAACCCGCTGTCCGAGCTTACGCACAAGCGCCGCGTGAGCGCGCTCGGGCCCGGCGGACTCACGCGCGAGCGCGCCGGATTCGAGGTGCGCGACGTGCACCACACCCATTACGGCCGCCTGTGCCCCATCGAGACCCCCGAAGGACCCAACATCGGGCTCATCGCCTCGCTGTCGACATTCGCGCGCGTCAATGGATTCGGGTTCATCGAGACGCCGTACCAGAAGATCGAGGATGGCAGGCTCACGGGTGACATCAACTACCTTACCGCCGACCAGGAAGACAACTACAAGATCGCCCAGGCAAACACCCCCATCGGCGAAAAAGGAAAGATTACGGAATCGGTCGTGTTCGCGCGGTACCGCGGCGACTTCGTGCTGCTCACGCCCAAAGAAGTCACCTACATGGACATTTCCCCCATGCAGCTCGTGAGCGTGGCGGCCGGACTTATTCCCTTCCTCGAACACGACGACGCGAACCGCGCGCTCATGGGATCGAACATGCAACGCCAGGCCGTGCCCCTGTTCAGCACCGAGGCGCCGCTTATCGGCACCGGGCTCGAGCACCGCGCCGCCAAGGATTCCGGCTGCATGATCATCGCGCGCAACCCCGGCGTCATCGACAAGGTGGACGCCACCAAGATCGTCGTGCGGAAGAGCAGGACCACCGCGGGCGACGACATTCTTGGGCTTACCGAGCTCGACACCTACGAACTTGTCAAATACGAACGGTCCAACCAGGACACGTGCATCAACCAGAAGGTGTGCGTACGCGCGGGCGACAAGGTGAAGGTGGGCGACGTGCTCGCCGACGGACACGCCACCAAGGACGGCGAGCTGGCGCTCGGCCGCAACGTGGTGGTCGCGTTCATGCCCTGGCGCGGCTACAATTTCGAGGACGCGATCATCATATCCGAAAAACTTGTCGCCGACGACATCTACACCTCGTTGCATATCGAAGTCTTTGAGACCGAGGTCCGCGACACCAAGCGCGGTCCCGAGGAACTCACCCGCGAAATTCCCAACGTGAGCGAAGACGCGGTACGGAACCTCGACGAAAACGGCGTGGTGCGCACCGGCACCGAAGTGGAGGCGGGGGACATTCTTGTGGGCAAAGTGACCCCCAAGGGCGAGACCGAGCTGTCGCCCGAAGAGCGGCTCCTGCGGGCCATTTTCGGCGAAAAGGCCGGCGACGTGCGCGACTCGTCGCTTAAGGCGCCGCCCGGACTCAAAGGCATCGTGATGGACACGCGGATCTACTCCCGCAAGGAACGCGACAAGCGGTCGAAGAAAAAGGACAAGAGGGTCATCGACGAGATGAAACTCTCCATAAGCAAGCAGATTGCGGAGATCGAAAAGGCGCGGCTCGAAAAGCTCACCGCGGTTCTCGCCGACACGCTCACGAGGCCGATTTCCAACGCCCACACGGGGGAGACCGTCGTCCCCGAGGGCAGGAAATGGGCCAAGCCGCTGCTTAACAGAATGGATTTTTCGAGCATCGCCTTCACAAACGGGCTGTGCAACGACTCGGCGAAAAACAAGAAGGCCGAAGAGGTGTTCTACCGCGCCAACGACCTTATCGCCAAGCTCGAAGACAAACTCGATAAGGAAATCGACAAGATCGTCCGCGGCGACGAGCTCAAGCCCGGCGTTCTCCAGCTCGTGAAGGTGTACATCGCCAAGAAACGGAAGCTTTCGGTGGGCGACAAAATGGCCGGCCGCCACGGAAACAAGGGGGTCATCTCCAAAATTGTTCCTTCCGAAGACCTACCGTTTCTGCCCGACGGCACTCCGGTCGATATCATTCTCAACCCGCTCGGCGTTCCGTCGCGCATGAACTTCGGACAGATCCTCGAGACCCACATGGGATGGGCGGCCGCGAAGCTCGGCCTGCGCATCGCCACCCCCGTGTTCGACGGCGCCAACGCCGACGACGTGAACGAACTGCTCGACAAGGCGAAACTGCCGCGGTCCGGGAAGATTCAGCTTCGGGACGGCCGCACGGGCGAGCCGTTCGACCGGGAAATAACCGTGGGGCCCATTTACATGATGAAACTCTGCCATCTCGTGGACGACAAGATCCACGCGCGGTCCATCGGTCCGTATTCGCTCGTGACGCAGCAGCCCCTCGGGGGAAAATCGCAGTTCGGCGGACAGCGTTTCGGCGAAATGGAAGTGTGGGCGCTGGAGGCATACGGCGCTGCCTTCACCCTGCAGCAGATTCTTACCGTGAAGAGCGACGACCTCACCGGTCGGTCCAAGATATACGAAGCGATTGTCAAAGGAGAAAACAGTCCGCAGTCCGGAGTGCCGGAGTCCTTTAAGGTGCTTATCCGGGAAATCAAGGCGCTTGCCCTTGACATAGACGTAAAAATGGGCGATGAAGCGTACAAGGCCATGTGACGAATGGAGTGGGGCTTTTTACACCAGAAGGAGGATTACTGGTGGCTGAAAACAGCGGTCAGGTAAACACGAAGGCGCAGGAAATTTCCGAAGTCACGATCAGGCTCGCATCTCCGGACAACATACGGAACTGGTCGTACGGGGAAGTGACCAAGCCGGAGACCATCAATTACCGCTCCTTCAAGCCGGAGCGCGACGGCCTGTTCTGCGAAAAGATCTTCGGGCCCGTCCGCAACTGGGAATGTAACTGCGGAAAATACAAACGCATCCGGTACCGCGGGGTCGTGTGCGACCGCTGCGGCGTGGAAGTGACGCATTCGAAAGTCAGGCGCGAGCGCATGGGGCACATCGAGCTTGCGGTGCCCGTGATCCACATCTGGTTTCTCAAGAGCGTTCCCTCGCACATCAGCTATCTGCTCGGCATGCCCAACACCGTGCTCGAACGCATCGTCTATTACGAGTCCTACGTGGTGATCGACCCGGGCGATACGAACCTGCGCAAGGGCGTGCTTCTCACCGAGGACGAATTCATCGAGCTGGAAGAGCAGAAAAAGCAATTCGTGGCCAAGATGGGCGGCGAGGCGATCCTCGAGATGCTGGCAACGCTTGACCTTGAGGAACTGTCCATCGACCTTCGGTCCAAGATAAAACTCGAATCGTCGGAACAGAGAAAGCTGGAGCACCTTAAAAGGCTCCGCATCGTCGAGTCGTTCCTCAAGTCGGGCAACAAGCCCGAGTTCATGGTGCTTCGCGTCTTGCCCGTGCTGCCGCCCGATCTGCGCCCGCTCGTGCCGCTTGAAGGCGGCCGGTTCGCCACGTCGGACCTCAACGATCTTTACAGAAGGGTAATCAACCGGAACAACCGCCTCAAGAAGCTCATGGAGATCAAGGCGCCCGAAGTGATCCTGCGCAACGAAATGCGAATGCTTCAGGAGGCCGTCGACACGCTGTTCGACAACGGCCGCCGCACGTTCTCGGTGAAGGGTGAGGGAAAGCGGCCGCTCAAATCGCTCTCCGACCTGCTCAAGGGGAAACAGGGCCGGTTCCGCCAGAACCTGCTTGGAAAACGCGTCGACTACTCGGGCAGAAGCGTTATCGTGGTGGGGCCGGAGCTCAAGATTCACCAGTGCGGGCTCCCCAAGACCATGGCGCTCGAACTTTTCAAGCCGTTCGTCATTCAGCGTCTCGAAGAGAAGAACCTTGTCCAGACCGTTAAGAGCGCAAAACGGTTCGTGGAGAAGGAACGCCCGGAAGTGTGGGACATCCTGGAAGACGTCATCAAGGATCACCCGGTGCTGCTCAACCGCGCGCCCACGCTCCACCGGCTCGGTATCCAGGCGTTCTTCCCCGTGCTCGTGGAAGGAAAGGCGATCCGCCTGCATCCGCTCGTGTGCGCGGCGTTCAACGCCGATTTCGACGGCGACCAGATGGCCGTGCACGTGCCGCTGTCCTTCGAATCCCAGATCGAGTGCCGCCTCCTTATGCTGAGTTCGAACAACCTGCTCAATCCCGCGTCGGGAATGCCCATCATGGTGCCCAGCCAGGACATCGTGCTCGGGATATACTACCTTACCAAAATGGGAGCCGGCAGGAAAGGCGAGGGCAGGATATTCTCCGACGCCGACGAAGTGCTGTTCGCGGTGTTCAACAAGCAGATCGACATTCACGCAAAAATACAGGTGAGGATCGGGGGAAAACGGATCGAGACGAGCGCGGGCCGGGTGATTTTCAACCAGATTATTCCCGAGGGCATCGATTACTGCAACGAGCTGCTTAACAAGAAGAGAATCCAGGGGATCGTCGCCGAGATCATCAAGAAGAAGGGCAACCAGGTGGCCTGCGCCTTCCTTGACAGTATCAAGGACCTCGGCTACGAATACGCAACGCGGGCCGGCGTGACCTTCGGCGCCGACGACCTTGTCGTGCCGGAAACCAAGGACGGCATCGTCAAGAAGTCGGTCGAAGAGGGCAATCGCATCCGTAAACAATACGACCGCGGCATCATCACCGAGGGCGAGCGCTACAACAAGATCATCGACCTGTGGACGCACACCACCGGCATGGTTGCCGACGCGCTCCGCGAATCGCTCGCAAAGGACAAGGACGGGTTCAATCCCGTGTTCCTTATGCTCGACTCGGGCGCACGCGGATCGAACGACCAGATCAAACAGCTTGCCGGCATGCGCGGTCTCATGCAGAAGCCGCAGAAGAAGATCACCGGCGCCGTCGGCGAGATCATCGAGAACCCGATCATTTCCAATTTCAAGGACGGCCTCTCGGTGTTGGAATATTTCATATCGACGCACGGCGCCCGCAAAGGACTTGCCGACACGGCGCTCAAGACCGCCGACGCGGGCTACCTCACGCGCCGCCTCATTGACGTGGTGCAGGACGTGGTGATTACCCAGGAGGACTGCGGCACCATCAAGGGAATCGAGATTGAGGACCTTCGCGAGGGCGACGAAGTGATGGAGGCGCTCTCCGGGCGGATACTGGGCCGCGTCGCGCAGGAAGACATATGCGACCCCGTCACCGAAGAACTCATCTGCTCCAACGGCTCCACGATCGACGAGGTGATGGCGAAACGCATCGAGGAGGCGGGAATCCAGCATATCAAGATCCGTTCGGTTCTGACCTGCGACGCCTCCGAGGGCACGTGCGCGAAGTGCTACGGCCGGAACCTTGCAACCGGGAAGAACGTTGACATAGGAGAGGCCGTTGGCCACATGGCCGCGCAGAGCATCGGCGAGCCCGGCACGCAGCTTACCCTCCGGACGTTCCACATCGGCGGCACGGCGTCGCGTCTCATTGCGCAGTCCAAAGAGACGTCCAAGATAGAGGGCGTTGTGAAATACGACAAAATCGAGGTCGTCGACCACAAGAACGGCATGGTGGTGATGAACCGGACGGGTGAAATCATCGTGTGCGACGAACAGGATCGCGAACGCTACCGCTACAATGTTCCCTACGGAGTGTTCCTTCGGGTCACCGACAAACAGAAGGTGACCAAGGGCCAGTCGCTGTTCGAGTGGGACCCCTACAATAACGTGATCCTGGCGTCACGGTCGGGGAAAGTCGAACTCGTCGACCTTGTTGAAGGCGAGACCACGCGTGAGTTGTACGACGAGCGCACGGGCGTGAGCAACGTCGTCGTGGTTGAGCACCGCGACAGGAAGCTGCATCCTCACGTCCAGATCTTCGATACGCAGGGGAAACGGCTCGCCAACATTTCCGTGCCCACGGGATCGTATTTGCAGATAAGAAACGGCGACGTGGTTTCCGAGGGAGACATTCTTATCAAGATCCCGCGCGAGACCGGCAAGAGCAAGGACATCACCGGTGGCCTGCCGCGCGTGGCGGAGCTTTTCGAGGCGCGAAGGCCCAAGGACTCGGCGGTGGTGACGGAGGTCGACGGCATCGTGGAGTTCGGCGGAACGGAGCGCGGCAACCGGAAGCTTGTCGTGCGCGACGACCAGGGCGCCGGCCACGAGTACCTGGTTCCCACGGGCAAGCATCTTCGCGTTCACGAGGGCGACAGGGTCAAGGCGGGCGACCGCCTCAGCGAAGGCGCCATCGACCCGCACGATATCCTGCGGATCATGGGCGAGAACGCGGTGCAGCGCTATCTGCTTGACGAAATACAATCGGTGTACCGCCTGCAGGGCGTCACCATCAACGACAAGCACATCGAGGTGATCGTCACCCAGATGCTCAAGAAAGTGAGAATCGAGAATCCGGGCGACACACGGTACCTGGAAGGGGACGATATCGACAAGAGATTCCTCCGCGAGGAAAACGACCTGGTGTCGTCGGAGGGCGGCGAACCGGCCACCTTCAAGCCGATTCTCCTCGGGATTACGAGGGCGTCCTTGACAACCGAGTCTTTCCTGAGCGCGGCATCCTTCCAGGAGACCACCAAGGTGCTTTCCAAAGCGGCAGTCGAAGGCAAGACCGATCACCTCAAGGGCCTCAAGGAAAACTTGATAATGGGTAATCTTATTCCCGCAGGCACCGGCCGCAAGCTGTACAGGAATGTGAAAATCAAAGACTTGAGCGCCGAAACGGTTGCGGCGGAGAAGGTCGAGGCCGACGAGGATTTCCTTGACCTTGGAGCCTAGGCGGGCCGAAGAGTTGTAATAATAGTTGGCAAATACTATTTTCAAAAAATTGTCTTTTTCCGGAGGACGGTAGTGCCCACAATAAGTCAGCTGATACGTCATGGGAGAAGGATCCTTTCTTCCCGAAGCAAGGCAGGCGCTCTGCAGAAATGCCCGCAGCGGCGCGGTGTTTGCATCCGGGTTTTCACGACGACGCCAAAGAAACCGAACTCGGCGCTTCGCAAAGTGGCCCGCGTCCGTCTCACCAATCATATCGAGGTGAACGCGTACATACCGGGAGAAGGCCACAATCTGCAGGAGCACTCGATCGTCCTCACCAGAGGCGGCCGCGTCAAAGACGTGCCGGGCGTTCGGTACCACATCATCCGCGGTGCGCTCGACACGCAGGGCGTCGAGGACCGGCGGCGGGGACGCTCAAAATACGGCGCAAAGAAACCGAAGAAGAAATAGGGACAACGCACTATGTCACGACGAAGAAGTTCGCACAGGAAAGACTTTGTTCCCGACCCGAAATACAAGAGCGTGCTGGTGACGCAGTTCATCAACAATCTCCTGCGCCGGGGGAAGAAACGTCTTGCGGAGACCATGGTATACGATGCGATCGAGCTTGCCGGCCAGCGCACAAGCCAGGACGGCCTGGGCGTTTTCAAGAAGGCGCTCGACAATGTCAAGCCGACGGTCGAGGTCAAGTCGCGGCGGGTGGGCGGGGCCAACTACCAGGTTCCCGTGGAGGTGCCGCAGGACCGCAGGACCGCCCTGGCAATCCGGTGGATCATCACGTACGCCAAGGAACGGACCGAAAAGAGCATGGCCGAGAAACTCGCCAACGAGTTCGTTCAGGCGTCCAAAAATGAGGGCGGCGCAGTGCGCAAGAAGGTCGATACGCACAAGATGGCCGAGGCAAACAGGGCATTCGTCATATTCAGGTGGTAGGCGCTTCCGTGCGGGGAGCGTGTGCCTCCTTTTTGTTCTTTTAAAGTCCGGGAATGCATGTCTTTCGCTTTTGACAAGCTGGCAGGGGCGGGGACGTGCGGTGGTACTTCGCAAAACGGTTCGGCGGTTGCAGGAAACTATGGAAAAGACATTTTCGCTTGGCAACGTGCGCAATATCGGGATCATGGCCCATATCGATGCGGGGAAGACAACCACCACCGAGCGGATACTGTATTATACGGGCATTATCCACCGGATTGGCGAAGTCGATGACGGCAACACCGTTATGGACTGGATGCAGCAGGAGCGTGAGCGGGGAATCACCATCACCTCTGCGGCGATCACCACCGAGTGGAAGGGCGTTCGGATCAACATCATCGATACTCCCGGGCATGTCGATTTTACGATTGAAGTAGAGCGTTCTTTGAGAGTTCTGGATGGCGCAGTAGCCATATTCGATTCGGTCGGAGGCGTGGAACCTCAGTCGGAAACGGTCTGGAGACAGGCCGACAAGTATAACGTTCCCCGAATCGCGTTTGTGAACAAAATGGACCGTACTGGTGCCGATTTCAACAATGTGGTCGCGATGATGAAGGAGAAGTTGAATTCGGTGGCGGTTCCTCTCCAACTGCCGGTGGGCAAAGAGGACACGTTTACCGGCATTGTCGATCTCATCCGGATGAAACAGTATCAGTACGGCGAGGAAGATTGCGGTGCAACGGTTGTCGAGTCTGAAATCCCTCAGGCATATGTCGTGGAAGCGGAGAAACGCAGGCACATGATGCTCGAAGCAATCTGCGACTTTGACGAGGAGCTTATGCATCAGTTGCTTGAGGATAAACAACCCGATGCAGCACTTGTCAAGAAGGCGATTCGCACCGGCGTTCTGGCGGGAAAGATCAACCCCGTTCTGTGCGGTGCATCCTTCAAGAACAAGGGAGTGCAGCAGTTGATAGAGGCAATTGTGGATTATCTTCCGAGTCCGCTGGACAGGTCGGTTGTGCACGGGTTCGATCCCAAGGCCGGCCACGAGGTGGTGCGAAACGCCAATGACGCCGAACCGTTCTGCGCGTTGGTGTTCAAGATCGTTGCTGATGCGCACATCGGGCGTCTGGCGTTTGCGCGGGCCTATTCCGGCGTTATCGACCTCAAGAGCACGCTTCTCAACCCGCGGACCGATTCAAGGGAGCGCATCACCCGGATTTTCCGGATGCATTCAAACAAGCGCAAACCTGAGCAGAGCATGCACGCCGGTGAAATCATGGGGCTGGCCGGACTCAAGGACACGTCGACGGGCGACACCATTTGCGATCCCGATCACCCGATTTCGCTTGAGCGGATGACGTTTCCGCAGACCGTGATATCCCGGTCGATAGAACCCAAGAGCACGAGCGACGAGGAGCGGCTCAACATCGCCCTGGCGCGGTTGGCCGACGAAGATCCCACTTGCACGGTTAATGTCGACCAGGAAACGGGACAGACAATCATCTCCGGGATGGGAGAGCTTCACCTGGAGATTCTTATAGACAGACTGGTGCGCGAATTCAACGTGGAAGCGCACATTGGGAAACCGCAGGTTTCCTACCGGGAGACGGTTATCGCGGGCGCATCGGAAACGTTTGAGATGTCTCAGCTTATCGGCGGCAAGAACCAGTACGCCAAGCTTGTTTTGTCCGTTGAGCCCATCGACCCTTCGCTCGGGACCGAATTCAGATGCACGATCGCCGAGAAGTCGGTTCCTGCAGAATTTGTCAAGGCCGCGCAGCAGGGAATTGTCGAGACGTCGAGCGGCGGCGTGATGTCGGGGTATCCGCTCACCGGTGTTCGCACAATCCTCAAGGGGATGACCTTCCGCGAGGACGATTCCACCGAGATGGCGTTCAAGATCGCCGGTTCGATGGCGTTTAAAAAGGCATGCGTCAAGTGCACGCCGACGCTTTTGGAGCCGGTGATGAAGATCGAGGTCGTGGTGCCTGCCGATTACATGGGGGCGGTGATCAACGATCTCAATGCGCGGCGGGGGAAAATAAGCGGCATTGCGGCGCGCACCGACGCGCAGATCATCGATGCCGAGGCGCCGCTGTCGGAGATGTTCGGGTATGCGACCATGCTGCGCTCTTTGACACAGGGCAGGGCCGTTTACACAATGCAATTCGACCATTACGAGCGGACAACCAAGACGGTCCAGGACGAGGTTCTCAAACGCATCGGAAGAATATGGTAACTCACCCTTCCACCCCGGCCTGACGGCCACCCCTCCTCCCCTCTCTCACGAGAGAGGGGAGGAGGGGTCAGGGGTAGAGGGATGAGTTGAGGTCGAGAAAACACAAAGAACTCTCATCAGAATAAAGAGTACCAAAGGAGAAACCGTGCCGGGCGAAAGAATCAGAATCAGGTTGAAGTCGTTCGATCACAACATTCTTGACAAATCGACGTCCGACATCGTGCGCACCGCCAAGGGAACGGGCGCAAGAATCTCGGGCCCTATTCCGTTGCCGACGGAAAAGTCGATTTACACGGTGTTGCGGTCGCCCCATGTCAATAAGAAATCGAGGGAACAGTTCGAAATCCGGATCCACAAACGGCTGATCGATATTCTTGAATCGACCCCGCAGACGGTTGATTCGCTTATGAAGCTGGATCTTCCGGCGGGCGTCGACGTCGAGATAAAGGTGTAACCTCACCCCAACTCCCCGCCCTTCGGGCACCCCTCTTCCCCTCTCCCCGTGGGAGAGGGGAAGAGGGGCCGGGGGTGAAGAGGTGAGGTTTCGGAAACGAAAACGAGATTCAAGTCGCATATTAACCGTAAACCGGGTACCAAAATGCAAGGAATTATTGGAAAGAAAATCGGGATGACGCAGGTGTTCTCGCCGGATTCGGGGAGATATATCCCGATCACCGTGATTCAGGCCGGAACAAATGTCGTGCATCAGGTGAAGACCGCGGCGAGCGACGGGTACAGCGCGGTGCAGCTCGGGTTTGACATCATGTCCGACAAAAAGGTCAACAAACCTCTTTTGGGTCATTTCAAGAAGTGCAACTCGGTGCCCACAAGGGTGATCAGGGAGTTTGACCTGGATTCGCCGGAAGAGAAAGTTTCCCCCGGGCAGAAGATCGGCGTGGAGGTTCTTGAGAATGTCAAGTTTGTGAATGTCGTGGGAATCACCAAGGGCCGCGGGTTTACGGGCGGCATCAAGCGTCACAATTTTCAGCGCGGCCGCGAGACGCACGGATGCAAGGCGCACCGCATCCGCGGATCGTCCGGCGCCAATACCACGCCCGGCCACGTGTGGAAGGGTCTGCGCATGGAAGGCCACTACGGCAACGCGCAGGTAACCATCCGGAACCTTGAGGTGGTTGCGCTCGACAAGGAAGCCGGGCTTGTTCTCATCAAGGGCGCGGTGCCCGGTCCCAATAAAGGAATCGTTGTTATCAACAAGATCGTCAAGAAATAGCAGCTTCGCGAAGGCACGGCACCCATGAAAGCAAAAGTCTATCATCAGGACGGAAAAGTCAAGGGCGAGATCGATCTTGCCGACGGCGTCTTTAACGCTGACGTCAACGAACAGGTGATGTACCTGGTTGTCAAGTCGTATCTCGCGAACCGGCGCCAGGGCACCGCCAAGACAAAGGGCAGGTCCGAGGTGAGCGGCGGCGGAAGGAAACCATGGAAGCAGAAGCACACGGGAAATGCCCGCGCGGGATCAAACACCTCGCCGTTATGGGTGCGCGGAGGCAAGGCCTTCGGCCCCTCTCCGAGAAGCTATTACGGTGCGATTCCAAAGACATTGCGGAAAATTGCCCTCGCGTCGGCCCTGTCCTCGCGGGCAAAGGAAGAGAAGATCTCGGTGGTGTCGGGCATCACCTGCGATGCTCCCAAAACGCGGACCATTGCATCGATGATCGACGCCCTTTCGCTCGGCGGGAAGCGCATTCTGCTCGTTATCGATCCGGCCAGCAAGAACGTGTATCTTTCGGGCAGGAACATACGTAACCTTACGGTGAGACCTTCTTCTGAAATCAATGCCTACGATGTGCTGAACAACGACGCAATAGTGTTCGGGTCCGAAGAAATCGTCAGGAAGATCGAGGAGGCTGCGGCGCTGTGAGCACCTATCATTCAATCATTCGCCATCCCTCAATCACCGAAAAGAACACCCAGCTGAGAACCGGGCAGAACAAGTACGTGTTTGAGGTTCTTCCGACGGCCACGAAACCGCAGATACGGGAGGCCGTTGAGAAACTTTTCGGCGTGAAAGTGCTTTCCGTGAATACCATGGTCGTGAAGGGAAAGCTCAAACGTCAGGGACGGACTTCGGGCTACCGTTCCAATTGGAAAAAGGCAATCGTGCGCATCGCGGCGGGCCAGACCATCAGCAAGTTCGGCGAGGTGTAACTCACCCCATCACCCCCGGCCCCTCTTCCCCTCTCTCACGAGAGAGGGGAAGAGGGGTGCCCGAAGGGCGGGGTGTTAGGGTGAGTTGGAAAAACAACAAGAACAACGTTTTCGTTTTCATTTCGGAGCTCCAGCATGGCACTCAAGACATACAGACCGTTGACACCGGTTCTCCGGTACAAAACCACGCTCGATTTTTCGCAGCTGACGGCAGACGCGCCGTATGGTCCTCTGTGCGTTTCCAAGAAGCGAATGGGCGGACGCAACGTCGATGGGCACATGACGGTGAGGCACCGGGGCGGCGGATCGAAGAAGTACTACCGGATTATCGATTTCAAGAGGAACAAACGCGACATTCCGGGTATTGTCGAGACGATAGAGTACGATCCCAACAGAACGTGTTTTATCGCTCTTGTCAAGTATGCCGACGGCGAGCGGCGTTACATTCTCGCCACCGTAAATATGAAGACCGACATGAAGGTGATGGCTGGCGAGACGACCGAACTGTCCGAAGGCAACACTATGCCGCTTGTCAACATGCCTTCCGGGACCATGGTCCACAATATTGAGCTCAAGGAGGGCAAGGGCGGCCAGATGGCCCGCAGCGCGGGATCGTACGCCGAAATAGTCGCGCGCGAAAACAACATGGTCCAGCTGCGCCTCCCCTCGGGCGAGATCCGCAATGTGCGTGAGCGCTGCACGGCCACTATCGGCCAGGTGAGTAACATTGAGCATATGAACGTGGTTCTTGGGTCGGCGGGACGCGTGCGCTGGCTCGGGCGCAGGCCGCATGTGCGCGGCGTCGCCATGAATCCGGTGGATCACCCCATGGGCGGTGGCGAGGCGAAGTCGAAGGGCGGCAACCATCCGATGTCGCCGTGGGCTCAGAAGGCAAAGGGCCTCAAGACCAGAACGAGGAAGAAGCTGTCGAGCAAATATATCATCAGCCGCAGAACGAAGTAGAAGGCACTAACAGGAATCATAAGGAATTCACATGGCCCGTTCAATCAAAAAAGGTCCTTTTGTAGACGACCATCTTGCGAAAAAGGTGGATGAGATGAACAAGTCGGGACAGAAGAAAGTGATCAAGACCTGGTCCCGCCGGTCAACCATCCTGCCCGAATTCGTGAGCCTCACCTTTGCCGTTCACAACGGAAACAAGTTTATTCCGGTGTATGTGACGGAGAACATGGTCGGTCACAAACTGGGGGAGTTTTCTCCCACAAGAACCTTTCGCGGACACAGCGGCCACATCAAGACCGACAAAGTTGCGGAGGAAGCGCCGGCAGGATCGGGGTCGGCGCCGGCTCCTGCGGCTGCACCAGCGGCGAGCACCAGTAACGCATAAATGTTCCGGGAGGAACTACAGTGGAAGCAACTGCAACCTGCAAATATCTTAGAAAGACCGCAAGAAAAGCACGGCTTGTGGCCGACGAGCTGCGCGGAAAAAAAGTGGGCGAAGCGCTCAGTCTTCTCGAATTCGGAATCAGAAAGACCGTTGCAAAGGATTTTTCGAAGCTGATCAAATCGGCGGTGGCGAATCTGCAGAACAAGAATGCCGAGGCGCATATCGACGTGGACGAACTTGTCATTAAGGACATTCAAGTGGGCGTCGGCCCCACGCTCAAGCGGTTCCGGCCGCGTGCCCAGGGACGCGCATACCGGATTCTCAAGCGGATGTGTCACCTCAAAGTTGTCGTGGCGAATTGAAGGGGGTAACAGTTGGGTCAGAAAACCAATCCCATCGGTCTGCGGCTTGGCATTACTAGAACGTGGATTTCAAACTGGTTCACAAAGGACAAGCTGGCCGAATACATCCATGAAGATCTGCTTATCCGGAATTATCTCAAGAAGCGGCTCGAGCATGGCGGCATCTCCGTCATTGGAATCGAAAGGACGGCGAAACGGGTAACGGTGGCCATCCATACGTCGCGGCCGGGCATCGTGATCGGGAAGAAGGGTGAGGAGGTCGAACGTCTCAAGGGCGAGCTTCAGCGCCTGACCGGGAAAGATATCCAGATCAATATCAAGGAAGTGAAGAAGCCCGAGATGGACGCCCAGCTTGTTGGCGACAATATCGCCCGGCAGCTCGAGAAGCGCGTATCGTACAAGAAGGCCATCAAGAAGGCGATTGCAACCGCGGTGAGGATGGGCGCCGAAGGCATAAAAATCGGGGTGAACGGCCGCCTCAACGGTGCCGAAATCGCGCGAAGGGAAATGTTCAAGGAAGGCAGGATTCCGCTCCACACGCTGCGCGCCGACATCGATTATGCCGCGTCAACGGCGGTGACGACCTACGGGTGCATCGGTGTGAAGGTGTGGATTTGCAAAGGCGAAGTGATCAACCGGGCCGAGAAGAACGCTCAAAAGCAGAACGAGACAGCGCGCGCCGCGTAGGGAGGGCAGACGATGTTAGCGCCGAAGAAAATAAAATGGAGAAAACAGCAGCGGGGCCGCATGAGAGGGCAGGCCACCCGGTGCAACACGCTTGCGTTCGGGGAATACGGGCTCCAGGCCATCCAGCCGGGATGGGTGGACAGCAAACAGATCGAGGCCGCGCGTATCGCAATGGCACGTTTTCTCAAGCGCGGGGGCAAGATATTCATCCGTGTGTTTCCCGACAAGCCGTACACCAAGCATCCCGCCGAATCGAGGATGGGAAAAGGGAAAGGGATCCCGGAAGGGTGGGTTGCGGTTGTCAAGCCCGGCACGGTGATGTTCGAAATGGCCGGCGTCAAGGCCGACGTCGCGAAGGACGCAATCCGGCTCGCATCGCAGAAGCTCCCCATTCTGAGCCGGTTCATCGAGATAGAAGATTAGGACGGAATCATGAAGACACACGAAATGCGTCAACTGTCGGCCAAGGAACTCGCCGAAAGGGTAGCGGGCCTCGAGGAGGAGTTGTTTAATCTCCGTTTCCAGGCGAAGATGGGACAGCTGAGCAATCCGGTGCGCCAGCGGATCGTGCGCAAGGACATCGCCCGCACCAAGACCGTGCTCACCGAAAAAACACGCACCGAAAAAACAGCGGCGCCGAAAGAACCATCGAAGTAAGAGGGAACAATGGCAGACCGGAACATGAGAAAATCGAGAGTCGGCGTCGTGATCAGCGACAAGATGGACAAGACGGTTGTGGTGAGCGTCGGACGGAGTTTCATCCACACCCAGTACGGGAAGACCATCCGCAGGAACAAGAAGTATGTCGCGCACGATGAAAAGGACGAATGCGGCATGGGCGACAAGGTGACCATCGTGGAAACGCGGCCGCTTTCAAAGACGAAGCGCTGGCGCGTGAGCGAGATATTGTTGAAAGCGAAATAACGCAGCATCGCATTTATCAGCGTGACGAGGACACAATGATTCAGGTTCAAACAAGGTTGAATGTCGCCGACAACTCCGGGGCGAAGCAGGTGCAGTGCATCAGGATTCTGGGAGCGACGCGCCGGCGATATGCCTATGTGGGGGATGTGATTATCGTAGCCGTAAAGAGCGCGCTTCCGAATGCGGCCGTGAAAAAAGGGGAAGTGGCGCGAGCGGTGATCGTTCGCACCACCAAAGAATACGGCCGCAACGACGGCACCTACATCAGGTTCAGCGACAACGCAGCCGTCTTGATAAACGAGACAAACGAGCCGCGCGGCACGCGTATTTTCGGGCCCGTGGCGCGCGAGCTGCGCGACAAACAGTTCATGCGCATCGTGTCGCTTGCGCCGGAAGTGCTCTAACAGGGGAGAACAGGCAATGCCGTTACGCTTGAGAAAAAACGACACGGTGATGATCGTGTCGGGAGACAATAAAGGTCAAACGGGACGCATCATCAAGGTGCTCACCGATAAGAACCGCGCGGTCGTCGAAGCCAGGAACATGGTAAAGCGTCATACCAAGCCGAGCCGCAAAGTGCAGCAGGGCGGGATCATTGAGAAGGAAGCTTCAATCCACATGTCCAACCTCATGCTCGTGTGCCCCAAGACGGGCAAGGCGACGAGAGTGGGCGTGAGAATTCTTGACACAGGAAAAAGGGTCCGGTATTCCAAAAAGGCCAAGGAGTTGATAGATTGAGCCCCGACAAGAAAAAAACAGTGCCGCGCATGCGGGAGTTCTACCAGAAGCAGGTCGTTCCGGCGCTCATGACAAAGCACGGCCTGAAAAACGTCATGCAGGCGCCACGGCTTGACAAAATCGTATTGAACATGGGCGTCGGCAAGGCGGTGCAGGATTCAAAACTTATTGACGAAGCGGTAACGGTGCTGCAGAACATCAGCGGCCAGAAGCCCGTCGTGACCAGGGCGAAGAAAGCAATATCGAATTTCAAGCTGCGGAAGAATCTTCCCATCGGCGTCAAAGTGACGCTGCGGGGCGAACGAATGTATGAGTTCTTCGACAGGCTCGTCTCCGTCACCATGCCCCGCATCCGCGATTTTAGGGGGATTTCCCGTAAATCGTTTGACGGGCACGGCAACTACACGCTCGGCATCAAGGAGCAGATCGTTTTTGCGGAAGTCGACCGCGACAAGATAACCAACATCACCGGTCTCGACGTTTGCATATGCACCACGGCAGGCAGGGACGAGCTCGGGCTTGCACTGCTCGAAGAAATGGGCATGCCGTTCAGAAAGTAGCACTTTCACAGGGGAGATCCGATAGTGGCACGAAAAGCAATGATCGAGAAATGCAGGAAGCCCGCGAAGTTCAAGACACGGACCTACAATCGCTGCCAGCGCTGCGGGCGCCAGCGAGGGTACCTTCGGAAGTTCGGCCTGTGCAGGATCTGCTTCAGGCAAATGGCGCTATTCGGCCTGATACCCGGCGTGGTGAAAGCAAGCTGGTAGGTAACGGTTTCTTACTGTAGATAACGCGGAACTGAAGGGGACAAAGGCATGACGGACCAGATTGCTGACATGTTTACAAGGATACGGAACGCCATTCAGGCGAAGAAGAGGACCGTGAGCATTCCCGCCTCCAGCCTGAAGAAGGAAGTGACGCGCCTGCTGTTCGAGAATCACTTCGTGGCCAAGTATGCGTTCGTCGACGACGGCGGGCAGGGAGTCATCAAGATCCTTCTCAAGTACGACGACAAGATGCAGAACGCGATACAGGGTCTCAAGAGGATCAGCACGCCGGGCCTCAGAAAATATGCCGCGGTGTCGGCGGTTCCCAAGGTGATGAGCGGCATGGGAATTTCTATTGTGTCAACATCCAAAGGCCTCATGACCGACGTCGACTGCAAGAAACTTAATGTCGGTGGAGAAGTCATCGGTACCGTCTGGTAAGAGGAAAAGAATTCCAGAAGGTATTATTTGGAATCTGGAATTTGCAATAGGTAATCTTTTCAGGGGAGTCTTGATTTGTCTCGCATAGGCAGGAAACCGGTTCCGATTCCCAAGGGAGTCGAGGTAAAGATAGAAGGCCAGAAGATCACGGTAAAGGGTCCCAAGGGCTCGCTTGCGAAGGTGGCGCACCCTTCAGTCAAAATGGCTGTGGAAGACGGTGCCGTGCGCTGCTCGAGCGAGGCCGGTGACCGTTTGTCAAAATCGGTGTGGGGCCTGTGGCGGGTACTCATCTGCAATATGGTTGAAGGAGTCACCACAGGGTACCGGAAGACGCTCGACATACAGGGTGTGGGCTACAAGGCGGAATTGAAGGGAAAAGACCTCAACATCAGCGTGGGATACTCCCACCCCGTCATCGTGAAGGCGCCGGAAAACATCAATTTTAAGATGGAGACGGCAACAAGAATCGTCGTCGAGGGGACCGACAAGCAGGCGGTGGGCCAGGTGACCGCCGACATCCGGCTGCTCCGCGGACCCGAACCGTACAAAGGCAAGGGAATCAGGTATCTTGACGAACGCGTACGCCGCAAGGTCGGCAAGGCGGCGGGCAAGTAGAACCGGGCAGACAAACAAGAGAGGGAAACCGGGACGGGGTTATGAATAGGAAACTCAACCAGCGGCAGCGACGGTCGATTCGGATACGCAAAAAAATTTCCGGAACATCGGAGCGGCCGAGACTGTGCGTGCGGAGAAGCCTGAGCCACATCTATGCCCAGATCGTCGACGACATAACAGGAAAGTCGCTTGTCCAGACCGGGAGCACGTGCAAGGAGATTTCAGGGAAGATCACCGACAAGGCCAAGACTTCCAAGAGCGACGTGGCGAGACTGGTGGGAGAGCTCGTGGCCGAGAAGGCCAAGGAAAAGGGGATCGAGCGGGTCGTGTTCGACAGAAAAGGGTATGCCTACCATGGCCGCGTGAAGGCGCTTGCGGAAGCGGCGCGCAAGAAGGGCCTGCAGTTCTAGAGCATTGACGAAAGGGGATTTCCGTTGGATTACGAAGGAAAAAAAACCGGCACGGGCGAAGAATCGAAGCTCGTTGACAGGCTTATTGCGGTCACCAGGGTGGCAAAAGTCGTCAAGGGCGGCCGCAGGTTCGGATTCAACGCGCTCGTCGCCGTGGGCGATTCGGCCGGCACGGTGGGCATCGGCATGGGAAAAGCGAACGATGTGACGGATGCGATACGCAAGGCGGTCGACAACGCCAAAAAGAATCTCGAGACCGTGAGCGTGGTGCACGGCACGATTCCTCACGAAATCATCGGCACGTTCGGGGCCGGAAAAATTCTGCTTAAGCCTGCGGGACCCGGCACCGGCGTCATCGCGGGCGGGCCGGCGCGCGCCGTGCTTGAACTCGTGGGGATCCACAACATCCTCACCAAGTGCATCGGGACCAGGAACGCTCACAATGTGGTGAAGGCCACCATGAACGGTCTTCTCAGGCTCAAGACCCGGGAACAGATCACCCAGCTCCGCCACGCGGCGGTTCAGCAGTAACACGGCGGGAGACCATGGCAAAGAAATTGAGAATAGAACAGGTGAAAAGCATCGTTGGGAACATCACGCCCCAGAAGCGGACGCTTGTGGCGCTCGGCTTGCGGCGGATACGGCACGCACGGGTGTACAGCGATTCGCCGGCGCTCCGCGGCATGATCGAGGTGGTTAAGCATATTGTCAAGGTTGATGAAGTCAAGGAAGGCAACTGATTATGTTCAGAATGAACGAAATCCGTCCCGCCGCAGGGTCCACAAGGGACTCCAAACGGCGCGGCCGCGGAACCGGGTCGGGCAACGGCAAGACCGCAGGACGCGGCCACAAAGGCGCCGGTTCGCGTTCGGGGACCAAGAAGAAGCTCTATTTCGAAGGCGGTCAGACGCCGCTCACCCGCAGGATCCCCAAACGGGGATTCGTCAGTGTTTTCAAGAAGAGCTTCCAGATTGTAAATTTGGCCGACATATTCAAGAAAGATCCGCTCGACAAGGAAGTCACCGCCGAATGGCTGTACGAAAACGGCCTCATCCGCTCGAAAGCGGAGCCGGTTAAGATACTCGGCGACGGCGACTGCGCAAAGAGCGTTGTGATACGGGCACATTCGTTCTCAAAATCGGCCCGCGAAAAAATCGAAAAGGCAAAAGGGAAAGCCGAGGTCGTGGCGAGTGCTTGAAACCTTCCAAAACGTTTTCCGGATACCGGACCTCCGCAAGAAGGTATTGTTTACCCTTCTTATAATCTTTATTTACAGGATCGGCGGCCACATCCCGACGCCGGGCATCAATTCCAGCGTTCTCGCAGAGTTCTGGGCCCAGTCCCGCAACACGCTGTTCGGCCTGTACGACATGTTCGTCGGCGGCGCGTTCGGCAAGGCAACGGTGTTTGCCATGGGCGTCATGCCGTACATCAGCGCGTCAATCATCATCCAGCTCCTTGCCACGGTATTCCCGTATTTCCATAAGCTGCAGCGGGAAGGCGGCGAGGGAAGAAAGAAGATCACCCAGTACACCAGATACGGCACCGTGCTTCTCTCTTTTGTCCAGGCCGTCGGCGTGAGCGTCTTCCTTCAGAGCATCGTGTCGCAGACGACCGGCCAGCACGCGGTTCTCCCCGCGATCGCCGGTCCGATTTTCACCTTTATCACCGCTATCAGCCTTACCACGGGCACGGTGTTCATCATGTGGCTGGGCGAACAGATTACCAACAAGGGAATCGGCAACGGCATTTCCTTTATTATATTCATCGGCATCGTCGACCGCATCCCCACGGCGATTTTCGGGGAGGTCCAGCAGCTTGCGGCCGGCACCAGGAACCTGTTCGTCGAAATCATGGTGCTCGGCATCATTTTTCTCATGACCGCATTCATCGTTCTCATGACCCAGGCGACCCGCCGCATTCCGATCCAGACGCCCAAGAAAGTCGTGGGGACCAAGATGTACGCGGGCCAGAACACCGTGCTGCCGCTCCGGGTGAACATGGCGGGCGTGATTCCCATCATTTTCGCATCGTCGCTCATGTTCCTGCCCAGCATGCTCAAGAATTTCTTCCCCGAATCCCAGGTGATGGAAGACTTTACAAACATGTTTCTGCCCGGCAGACCCGTGCATGACGCGCTCTACGCATTGTTGATTGTCTTCTTCACCTATTTCTACACCGCCATCATTTTCAACCCCATGGACATTGCCGACAATCTCAAGAAGTCCGGCGGTTTCGTGCCGGGCATACGGCCGGGTAAGAAGACGGCCGAATTCCTCGACACGGTGCTCTCGCGAATCACCTTGCCGGGATCTTTTTTCCTTGCCTTTGTGGCGGTGGTGCCTTTTCTCATCATGGGCGGATTCAACGTCTCGTTTTACTTCGGCGGCACCAGCGTTCTCATTGTCGTTGGCGTGGCCCTCGACACACTGCAGCAGCTCGAGTATCATTTGCAAATGCATAATTACGAAGGATTTCTCAAGAAGGGCCGTCTGCGCGGCAGACGGTATTACTAACTGTCAATCGGACGGGGTGCAGGAAGTTTTATGTCGAAGCAGGAATCAATTCAGGTCGAAGGAACCGTGGTTGAGACCCTGCCCAATGCCTCCTTTCACGTCGAGCTTGAAAAACAGCACGTTGTACTTGCCCACATATCGGGCAAGATGAGGATGAACTATATACGCATTCTTCCCGGAGACAAGGTGCTTGTGGAGCTTTCCCCGTACGACTTGACAAGGGGAAGAATCGTGTACCGATACAAATAAATTGTAGATTGTAGAATGTAGATTGTAGATTGAAGAAGACCAAGAGTGTTCCTTTGAAATTGTCAATCGTCAATCTAAAATCTCAAATCTGAAATAACCAGGAGTGTTACCTTGAAAGTGAGAGCATCGGTAAAGCCATTGTGCAACGGCTGCAAGGTGATAAAGCGGCGCGGCGTGGTGCGCGTCATTTGCTCCAAGAATCCGAAACACAAGCAGCGCCAGGGCTAGAGCTGGGCAGGCGAAAGGAGTCCGATTTTGGCACGTGTAGCAGGGGTCGAAGTACCGAACAACAAGAGGGCCGAGGTCGCGCTCACCTATATTTTCGGCATCGGAAAATCGTCGGCGCTGAAGATCTGCGCCAAGGCGAATGTCGACAAGAACAAGAAGATCCGTGACCTGTCGGAGGACGAACTTGACAGAATAAGGAAGATCCTCGACAGCGAGTTCACGGTTGAGGGAAACCTCAGGTCGAACGTCCGGCTCAATATCAAGCGCCTCATGGATATCGGGTGCTATCGCGGGCTCCGGCACCGCAGGCAGTTGCCGGTCCGCGGGCAGCGGACGCGCACGAACGCCCGCACGCGCAAGGGACCGCGCAAGACAATTGCCGGCAAGAAGAAGGCTCCGTCCAAAGGATAACAGCTAGACCATAAGGGGTAGTACGACAATGGCAGAAAGCAAGACAGAAGGCAAGCCCGAGGGCAAAGGCGAAGGAAAAGGCGACAGCAAAGGCGAAGGAAAAGCCGAAGGCAGGGGCGAGGGAAGGCCCGAGGGCAAGGAAAAAGCGCCGGCGGTAAAGAAAATAAGGAAGAAGGTGTCTGCCGAGGGTTTGGCGCACATCAGGGCCACGTTCAACAACACGCTCATCAATGTTACCGACCTGCAGGGCAACGTGGTCGCGTGGGGCTCGCCGGGCAAATCCGGATTCAAAGGGTCGCGCAAGAGCACGCCCTTTGCCGCGCAGATAGCGGCCGAGTCCGTGGGCAAAGCCGCGTTTGAGGCTGGCGTCCGGAAAATTGAGGTTCATATCAAGGGCGCAGGCAACGGGCGTGAGAGTTCGATTAGGGCGCTCGCCTCGGCCGGGCTTAAAATAACGGCGATCAAAGACTACACGGCAATTCCGCACAACGGATGCCGTCCACCCAAGCGAAGAAGAGTGTAAGAGGAGACAACGACATGGCAGTTTATCACGGCCCCCGATGCAGGCAGTGCCGCAGGGAAGGGGTCAAATTGATGCTCAAAGGCGAGCGCTGCAAGAGCGAGAAGTGCGCGGTGGAACGCAGGCCCTTTCCGCCCGGCATGCGCATGACCAAACGGCGCCGCTCGACGTCCGAATACAATGTCCAGCTGCGGGAAAAGCAGAAGATGCGCCGCACCTACGGGATTCTCGAACGCCAGTTTCACACCTATTTCAAGAAGGCCGCCAGGAGCACGGGCGTCACCGGCGAACTGCTGCTGCGCATGCTCGAGATGCGGCTTGACAACATCGTATACCGGCTCGGGTTCGCGCCGTCGAGAAGCGCGGCGAGGCAGCTCGTGCTGCACAATCATTTTCGCGTCAACAACAAGCGGGTCAACATGCCCTCCTACCAGTTGTCGGAGGGCGACGTCGTCCTGGTGCGCGAGAAGAGCAAGAACCTCGACCTCATTCACAGCGCGCTCAAGAACGCCAAGGATATTCCGGAATGGCTGTCAATTGACAAAGTGCAATTGTCGGGCACCGTGGTGCGGCTGCCCGCGCGCGCCGATATCCCCGTGACCCTTCAGGAACAGTTGATCGTGGAATTGTACTCCAAATAACAGAGGAGAGCAGGCTACATGAAGTGGAAAAGCTTGTTGATGCCCAAGGCGATAAAGGTTGAGAATCCCGACGATGTTCCGAATTACGGGAAAGTGATCGTCGAGCCGCTTGAACGCGGGTGGGGACACACCGTAGGAAATTCGATGCGCCGCATCATGCTGTCGTCGCTCCAGGGCGCGGCGGTGATTTCGGTTCGGATCGAAAACGTCCTCCACGAGTACATGACCATTGAGGGCGTGGTCGAGGACGTGACCGACATTATCCTGAATATCAAGAAACTGCGCGTCAGGCTGAACGCCGACGAAGACGCCACGCTGCGTCTCGACGTGAGCGGGGAAGGCGAGGTGAAGGCTTCCGACATCGAGAAGAATCCCGACGTGGAGATCCTGAACCCGGACCTCCATATCGCCACCATCAACGCCGACGCAAAGCTCAAGATAGAAATGCACGTGTCGGACGGACGCGGCTACGTGCCGGCCGAGCAGAACAAGCGCGAGGACGATCCCGTGGGGACCATTCCGATCGACGCGATTTTTTCTCCCATCGTCAAGTTGAACTATTCGGTGGAAAACGCGCGCGTGGGACAGAGGACCGACCTCGACAAGCTTATCTTCGACGTGTGGACCGACGGGAGCATTTCGGTGGAAGACGCGGTCGCCTACGCTGCCAAACTGCTGTCGGACCATCTCGCCATCTTCATCAACTTCGAAGGGGAGCTCGAGCCGGTCGAAGAGATCATCAAGGACGAGAAGGCCGAGAAACTGCGCCAGCTTCTCAAGATGCGTGTTGACGAACTGGAACTTTCGGTCCGTTCGGCCAACTGCCTGCGGGCCGCGAACATTCACACGCTCGCGGATCTTGTCAAGAACCAGGAATCGGACATGCTCAAATACAAGAACTTCGGCAGAAAGTCTCTCATCGAGCTCAACCAGATTCTTGCCAACCTCGGACTTGCCTTCGGCATGGAAGTTGAGAAACTGGTCGGGGCTGAGACGAAAGAAAAGTAATCACGGGCGGGGAAGCGATCGCTGTAAAGGAAGACGTACAACATGCGACATTTGAAATCTGGAAACAAACTGAGCCGGACCGCGGATCATCGCGGTGCGATGCTCGCGAATCTTGCCATGGCGGTGCTGGACAAGGAACGGGTCATCACCACGGTCGCCAAGGCGAAGGCGGTGAGGAGCGTCGTTGAACGGCTTGTCACGTTCGCCAAGAAGGGCGGCCTCAATTCCATCCGCATTGCCGCAAAGACCGTCACCGACAAAGACATTCTGAAGAAGCTGTTTGCCGACATCGGGCCTTCCTACAAGACCCGCGAGGGCGGCTACACCCGCATTCTCAGGCTGGGCGTGCGCTGGGGAGACAATGCCGAGACGTGCATTCTGGAATTGACGGGCAGGAACAGCGGGGAAACGGCGCGGAAAAGAAAGAAGAAAAGAAAAACGGCCCAGGCCGCGCCGGTAGGCGCCGCGGCTGAACCGGAAAAGGAAAAACCGGCCGCCGAAGAAAAGGCCGCGCCCGCTCCGGTCGAGGAAAAGAAAGAAAAGCCGCCAAAAGCCGGGACAGAAACGAAGAGCGAAAAGCCCAAAGCGGCCCCCAAGAAGAAAAAAGCCGAGCCAAAGGGCGGTGACGCGTCCAAGGACAAGAACAAGGATAAAAACAAGAAGTAAGTTTCACAACCGCAATAAGGGGTGATGCTATGTCTCTCGTTCCGATGAAACTCATTCTCGACGAAGCCAACAAGGCCGGATACGGCGTTGGCGCATTCAACGTCAACAACATGGAGCAGCTGCAGGCGATCTGCGCCGCGGCCGCGGAAACGAACTCGCCGGTCATCATCCAGGTGAGCCGGAACGCGCTCAAGTATGCCGACAAGGGCCTTCTTGCCGCCATGGTTTCCTACATGGCGCTCAAGAAATACCCGCAGATTCCGATGTCGCTCCACCTCGACCACGGTCCCGACCTCGAGACCGTCGTCGAATGTGTGAAGCTCGGGTTCACATCGGTGATGATCGACGGCTCGCTTGACTACGGGAGAAAGGACGAAAAGGGCAAGCACCCTGCCCGCTCGTTCGACGACAACGTGAAGATAACCAAAGAGGCCGTGGCAATAGCCCATGCGGCGGGCGTGACCGTTGAAGGCGAAATAGGCACGCTCGGCGGCATCGAAGACGACACGGTGGCCGGCGCCGTGCATCTTACCAACCCTGCCGAGGCCGAGGAATTTGTCAAGCAGACGGGTGTGGACGCTTTGGCGCTCGCCATCGGAACCTCGCACGGCGCGTACAAGTTCCCCGTGGGCCACGAAATACGGCTCGCGCTCGACATCATCGACGACGTGCATCGCCGCGCGCCGGCCACCGCGCTCGTGATGCACGGCAGCTCTTCCGTGCCCAAGCAGATGGTTGATCTTGTCAATCAGTTCGGCGGCAGGGTTCCCAACGCGGTGGGCGTTCCGACCGCCATGATCCAGGACGCCATCAAGCGCGGCATGCGCAAGGTGAACATCGACACCGACGGCCGTCTCGCCATCACCGGCGCGATCCGCAAGGTCTTTGTGGAGCAGCCGCAGAAATTCGATCCGCGCGACTATCTCGGGCCCGCCCGCGAGGCCGTGAAGGCGTGGATGCTCGAAGAGATGAAGGCGTTCGGCACCGCAGGACATGCGGGAGATTACAAGCCGGTCACGACCAAAGACATGCTCAAGGTGTATTTCCCGGTCAAGGCCAAGGCGGCTTCGAAAAAAACAAAGTCCGCGAAAAAGACGGCGCGCAGGAAGGCAAAGCCGGCAAAGAAAGCAGCCAAGAGAAAAAAGTAACCGTTGTGCAATAAAACCACGGTTTGCACGAAGGCATGGCGGACATCCGCCGTGCCTTTTGAGTTGAAGAAAGCGGGTGCGCGTTAATTATATTTGGAGTTCTAAAACAGAGGCGTCGTATTCCGGTTGAGCCTCATTTGCAGAAACGGACATCGCAGGGAGGAAAAGGAACAATGCGTATGAAAGCGGCTTGTGCAGGATTTGTGTGCTTGATTGTTGCAGGGTGGTTGTGCAAATCGGCCTTTGGCGATATCGTGACCTTCAACAGCCCCGGCCAGTGGCTCACCGAACGTTCCGACAAGATCGTGCTCAAGGTCCAGCTTGACACATCGAAGATTCCGCAGAAGAAAGTTGACGTTGTTCTCTCGAAGGTGGAAGGCGGCAAGAAGAAGGTCGTGGCGAAGAAGACGTTCAAGGTGACGGATTATTCCCAGGAATTCGCGCTCGGCTCCGCCGGCACCAGCCTTTTGGGCGGCAAGGATTTCCTTAAGATCGAATGGTCGCTCCCCGGCACCAAGGACAAGGGTTCGCTCTTTCCCGTGGGCATCGTCGATGTGGACAAGCTTGCGAAAACAGCGCCGCTCCACGCGGCCAAAGTCGCCGCGCCGGTGGACCAGAATTCGGTCGCGGATCTCTGCGCCAAGGCGAAGTTCACACCCCTCAAGGGATGCGAATTCGCGCTGTTCTGGAACCCCACGGTTCTCTCGATCGTGTGCAAGAAGGGCCAGGCCGGCGGCATTCTGAGATTCGCGTTCGACGGCAAGAACGGCAAGAACGCGTTTATCGCCTATTCGGACAGGGTGGTGGACCTGTTCACGGCAAAGGATTCGGTCAATTCGTTCATGCACAACCGCCTGGCCGTGACCGACAGCATCAGCTATCCCACGAAGCAGTGGCCGACCGAGATCAAGACGTTCACCGCAAAGGAATTTGTGGTTGTCAATATTCCGATGTACGACATCGGCCTGGTGGGTCAGGACGAGCGTGTGATCGGCTTCTCGGCATATTCGGTTGACGAAAAAGGAACATCGCTTGCCGCTTATCCGGACAAGGCAAAGCTGCTGCTGCCGGGATCGTGGTCGAGCGTCGTATTGGACAAATAGCACATCGGCTCATGGTGGCTGTAGTTCAACAGGCTAGAGCCCTGGATTGTGGTTCCAGGTGTTGCGGGTTCGAGCCCCGTCAGCCACCCCAATAAAATAATCGTTCATTCTGCGGTTTTCGAAGGAAAAGGCTTGACAGAGAGAAATGTCGGGCCTTTTTTCATTACTTTTCACACAATTGGCATACAATATTTGTGAGCCGGAGGTAGCTACATGAATTGCAAGGTAATCTATCATACGACAACGGGAAACACCAAGAAAGTTGCCGAAGCGATTGCGACGGCCGTTGGAGCTGTGGCAACGCCTATACGGAACTTCCCTGCCGTGGAAGGCACGGATTTGCTTTTTATCGGCGATGGAGTTTACGCTGGAACAGTTCATAGGAAAACGAAGAAATTCATCAAATCGCTCAAGGGATCGACCATCAAGAAAGCAGCCGTGTTCAGCACTTTTGGCGGACAGGATATTGCAAATGCGATTCTGAAACAATTGCTCAAGGAACAGGGAGTCCCGGTTGCGCAGGAATGCTTTTCTTGCCGGGGGAAATCGTGGTGGATACTCAACCGGACGCATCCAACCGATCAGGAATTATCCGCTGCAAAAGAATTTGCCGTCAAACTGGCAAAATCGTAGGATGGTGGCAAGAAGCTGTTATGGAATGAATTGAATCAAGCGAGATAACGCGGCGTGAGCGGATTCCGGAGGAATTTGCCGCGATTGAAAACGGGTCTTGACTTCCGGGATCAAATGCAGATGAGCTTCATCTCCAGCAACACGGGCAATACTATCAATTCCCATACAATGCTGTAAGCGCAGCTACTGTCGGATGGCCGGTGTAAAACTCTCCCTGAGGCCCTACGTATCCGTCTCCCCGTCTTATCAGCGTCACCGGTGTGAACCCGCCTTTTGAGTTCGGGATATTGACCACGGTCGTGTCCGATGCCGATTGATCTGTTGTTGTCTGGGGTGCGTTGGTGGTCGATAGTGATTTGGCATCAGTATCCGTGTCTTCGGATGTCATTTGGGATTGTACTGGTGCCGGTGTTGGGGCAGTGTTTACCGTCGGATTAGGGACGACCGCATATCCCGATGATTCGGGCCGGTAATAGGTGCCGTCATGGTAATAGTAAGAAGCATTTCCCACAACAACCACGGTACACCCCCGTGGCAGGCGAGCAACGAAAGCCCCCGCAACCAACAATGGTTTGAGGAATACAGGAAAACTGCGAGGGACAAGAGGGACATGACGGAACCCTGGGGGAATCATGCACGAGAGAAACATTGCGGCAAAAAGGCATGTTGCCAGCGCAATGAGCCCTGTCTTTTTTGTCGGGTGATTTTTCAGTACCTGGTTCCGATCATGCATCTGTCGCTATCCCTCCGAATTAGCTGCTGTCAATCCCCGTACAATGCCTTGAGCGCAGCTACTGTCGGATGGCCGGTGTAAAACTCTCCCTGAGGCCCTATATATCCATTCTTGTGTTTCACCAGCCGCACCGGTGTAAATCCTCCCTTTGAATTTGGGACACCAACTGTTGTTGTGTCGTTTGAGGCCGATTTCGGTTGTGCTGCAACCGGTTTTTCCTCTGGAGGAGCCTGTGCTGGCGCTTCCTGGTCCTCAGATACTGCCGCCGTAGGCGGAGGTACAACCATATAGCCATTCGAATAGGGCATGAAGTAGGATCCATCGCAATAATAATATGGAGTCCCGTCAACATAAACTGTGGTGTAGTAGTCGGGAATGTAGGCAAGATAATCACCCGTAGACCAATAGGGCCAATATGATCCCCATCCGTAGTAGCCATGATAATGCCTGTGATAGGAACCGGAATAGTAATGGTTCCCTCCTCCTCGATACCCACTTCCGCCAGAGGTAGTTCCCGTGGCTGCGGCTTTGGCAAGACCTCCTCGATATCCGGCACTGGAAGAACCTCCCCGAACAGCGGCCCTGGCGCCACTTTGAGATCCGCTTGAGGAACTCCGAACAGATGCATTCTGGGCAGTAGATGAATTTCTGGCAGATGCATCATTTGCGGAGAGCATAATGAGGAGGCTCAACCCCATCACCACATACCACATTTTATTTTTCATACCCTGTCCTTTGTTTGTATTTAATAATATACGGAAATAGAGGGGATATAGTCACAAAAAAGTGGTTGTTTTCAAGGGAAAATCGTCAGGGCACTTGCTCTTGGATTCAATTTAAAGGGTTTGCTTCATGAACTTTCCCTTATAAATTGCAGAGCCTTTGCATTCCTGCAGCACCAAATGACAGATTTTTACCCCTGGAACCAGATTGATCGGGTGGTTGCCCGCATTGAATATTTCCAGGACTTGTTTGTTGGAAACTCCCGGGCTGATGAATGGGGCGGCAATATGGCTCATCAAGCCGATTCGAGCAAACCGTGATCGGGAGTTTATCCAGCCGCAGACATTGCCCGGCAGCGTCACTGTCTCTTTGGTTATTCCAAGCACCAGTACCCCCGGCTTGAGAATATATCCCCTGGCAATGTTAACCACCCTTGTGATTGATTTGTAATTGATCAATTCATCAATTATCGACACGTTCTGTTCGTCAAATACCCGGATGTGTTTATCCAGAGACAGGTCAATGGATGCAGGGCCGACAGACCTTGGATCAAAGGGAGTTATCTTCAGCTCACCAGCCCTTATTTGTTTCAGTATCTCGTTTTTCGTCAGGATCATGCGTCACCATTTTACCCACTATGCAGAAGGCCCCCGATTTTGTCGGGGATGAATGCGCCTTCTGCTTCGGGATGTCGCACAAGTAGCATTCGGCTCCCGGAGCCGAAGGAAATTTTTGGTGCCGCCGACTCCTGTCGGCGGGCTCCACCGAAAGTATTGATTTAATGCTTTCCCGGAAAAATATAGGTATTCCCGCGTACCATTGCTTCAGCTAAATCTATTTTGTGATTATACTCGGAAATCAAGCCAAGAATGCTTTTATCGTTTTCCAAGGAGGTCAATCATGCGTCTTGCATTCGCCTTTCTTCTCCTGCTTTCATCCTCCAGCTGTTTCTTCTCTTTTTCCGAGGAAGGTTGTCTTAAAAACGCCTGGTCCGCGTTCGGCAAGAAGGATTACAGGAGCGCGATAGGGTATTGCGACACCTGCATAAAAAAATTCGGCGCCCTTGCGCGGGACCAGCAGGCAAAGCTGGAAAAGGACAACATCCCGGTTCCGCCAGCCGGCAAGGTTGAGGATGAAGCGCAGAAAAATCTGATTTTCTCAAGAGGTCTTCTCAACGACGTCGCAACGGCATATTGGATAAAAGGGGAATCCGCGGAACATCTTTACGAAACGTCAAAAGCCATGAAATACAAGACAATGTCTCAGGAAGCGTTCAAGGGGGCTGCGGAACTCAAATACGGCCGCTGCTGGGACCCGAAGGGATGGTTTTGGTCGCCGGGAGATGCGGCAAAGAAGAAGTTGACGGCTCAATAGAAGGGCACAGGATACAGGAAACAGCGTGGAGCATTAGATGCTGTTTGACAAATAATATGCCTTCAAACGTTGTGCAGCTTGTTTCCATGTGCACCGGCGACTGCTGAAGAAAATAATTGTTGCTGGTCACCCCAAAAAAGGGTATATTTTGTCATGGTCTATACGGTTGTTTTGAAAAAGGCGATAAAGAAGCAGCTTTGGAAATTGCCGTTGAACGTACGGCAACGGTTCGAAGCCCTTGCGGTGGCGCTCCGCGATGGAGGTCCAACAGGGCCGCATGGATGGCCGAATTACGGAAAATTAAGTGAAAACGAATATCATTGTCACCTGACCTATCATTACGCCGCCTGCTGGCGGCACGAAAAGAAAACCATAACCATTGAGGTGTACTATGTCGGTAGCCGTGAGGATGCACCCTATTAATATCCGGTTAAGGCCCCGGACTCCCGCAAGGATAATTCGTTCCGTAAAAAGGCAGTTTTCCGAGTATATCATAGATTCGAGCGACGAATACGAGGACTGGTTCGAGACCGATTTGCACAAGGAAATCGCCGCAGGCATGAAGCCGGGCGATTACCTGCGCAACTTCCGGGAAGCGCACGGCATCACGCAAAAAGACCTTGCGGAGAAAATCGGCGTTCGCGTGAATTATTTGTCCGACCTGGAAACAGGGCAGCGGGCGATAAGCAGGAAGAACGCGAAGAGGTTTGCCGGGATATTCAAGGTGAATGCGGGAGTTTTTGTGTGAAGATAACGCTCGCAGATAGAATGTTCCAGGTAACAGAAGTGCTCTACAAATACCCTGCTATCGGATAAAGCATATGTATTATATTGTATAAACATATGGACTTTCACGTAGTATAATAATACAATATTTAGCCTTGGCGCGAGTATTTAGAAATGTCGCAGGCGAATCCTGACAGGGCGTATTGCTACGAGGAGTTGAAAGCAGCCTGCCTGTCGGCGCCGGATATGGTGGTCGTTGGTGACTGTGGTAAAAGAGGCGAACGAGTTTTACCCCAAAATAAAAACGAAAGCAGATATAAAGAGAAGCATTGGAAATGACGAATTGAGGAATCTTCGGCACGAAAAGCAGGTGGAGCATCGAATATTTAAGGTTCCGATCGATGTCTACTATTTTGAGCTTGGCGGGAAGACAGGGTATCTTGCATTTTTTCAACGCAGGGGAATTTGGAAAGTAAAGTCGTTCAAGGAAAATGACTTACAGCTAGGAGATCCATCGAAATCTCCTCCGATGCTAAGGACACTGAAGGAATTGGGATTGCCGAAAAACTTCAAAACGGGGTGATTCAATGGAAAATATTGCCAAGAAGGTAAAGTGCATTTTTTGTGACTCTGAAGATACTGAAGTTGTGACCAAGAGGGTGACACTAAAAGGCTCTTTTGGCGAAGAGATAGCGTACGATCAGAAGATTTGCAGGTGCAAAAATTGCGGTGAGGATAATGATATCACGAACGAGGAGGAATCAGATAAAGCCATCAGGGCATACGAAGGGAAATCATTTGGTGTAACGATATCCGAATTGCTCAAGAAGGGCTATTCCCTGGCACAAATGGAGAGAGCGCTGGATTTGCCTGTCAGAACGATTTCAAGGTGGAGCGCGGGAAACTTGCCGAGTGCGGCTGGGAAAACGCTTTTCAAGTTTATCAGATTAATGCCATGGCTGATCGAGGTTGGAGATAATGATTTTGATGTTGTATACGCGAGGGGTGCTATCGTAAATGCTGCTCTCAATGAATTTGATCGTTTGAGAAAGGCTAACGAAGAAGACCCTCAAAGAAAGGGTGTTTTTGTTCGAGCGACAAGAACGGACGAGCACATTGACTGTTGTTGTATAGTGGGTGCAACTATGACAACAACTGCAATTGCAGGTGCACTAGAGCAAAGGGTGGAAGCATGAAACTAAATAACTTCATCGTTTGTGATACAGTAAGACAGGAGAGAACCAACAAGCATATTTTGGTGGGTGTTTACAGCGACTCGATTATTGTGGTACCTGCGGACACTAATTTGGCCGTAAGCCTGCCGTTGGCTTTCTTCATTCGGTTCCTGAAGGATGATGAGAAGGAAGCTGTGCCTGAGGATTTCATTTTCACTGCATCTTTCGATCAGAATGAAGGTTCCAAAGTCGTTTGCAAAGGAAGGCTAAAGAGCAATAATGATATTAAGTACGTGGACTTGGTAATTTCTGTACAGAATTTTTCCATACCGCGAACTTCTGGAATAATTCTTTTCGAAATCTCATTAACGACGAGTGAGGGAGATGTTGTTAAGTATAATCTGGGAAAGATGAAATTTGTTTGCATGAATTCAATGCCCGCGTAGTGTTTCGTAAGGAAATGAAAAGATTGTTCAGCGATGAATCTGACTACTCAATCATCCATCAATTGATGCGTGAGAAAAGTTTCTCCCCATGTGCGGCCGCTTCGTCAAAATCTCCGACCTTCGCAAGATCGCCCCTCTGTTCGACGTTGATGGTAACAATGCAAGAAACAAGCCTCGGATCAAGGTGATAAATTTGTGCGGCGGACAAAGCGCCGGCCACGAACATAAGCACAGCAAAACCTTTTTTTTTCCTTATATTATATGGACGAACCCGCTCCCTTCTCATATTTTAACTACATAAATCCGCTGAGACAGAGGACAATTTGATTTTTCTTTCTCACTTCAACAGGCAGGGGGAAGTATGGTAAGGCGTCTTTGCTTCCTGTTTCTCGCAGGGGTGTTGTTTCCGTCACAAATGCTTTTCGCCGCGGTGACCGGCAGAGTGGTTGACGGTGCGGGCAATCCCGTGGGCGATGCCATGGTGATGTACACGAACATCAACAACAGGCTGGTCTATGCATACACGTGCACCGACGGCACCTTCTATCTTATCGCGCCGACCGACTGGGACGTCAAGAATCTTCAAATGTACAACTGCGCCCAGGGCGTCATCAACGGACCGAAGGCCGGCAGCGCCATCCTCGGCTCCTCGTTTGATCTCGCCGCCCAGGGCGACATGATCCGGTTTCACGTTCCGGAGCTGCAGAAGATCTCGGTCGACCTCTTTTCGCTCGACGGCCGCAGGATCCAGACGGTCTTCAGCGGGCAATTGACAAAAGGCAGCTACCAGCTCAGTCCGTTTTCGCTCGTGAAGCAGGGCGTTGCGCACCAGACCTGCGTGGTGCGCGTGTCCAACGGCCGCACCGCCGAATCAAAGGCGCTCGTTTACTCAGGAACCTTCGGCAGAACCGCGATGACCGCAATTGACCACAATACGTGGAATACTCCGGCGCCGAAAAAACTGGCGAGCATCGACACGATTCGGGCCGGAAAGACCAACTATTTCGCCGCATTGAAGCCCATTGACGCGTACACCGGAAGTGTGGGAGACATTGCCATTGCCACTCGTGATATTGAAGGTGAGATCGATTCGATAATGAACGGCAAAACCGTTCAATGGAAAGCCAATCAGGTAACACAGGGCATTCAGTACAACACTGCCAACACCTGGGGAACCGTATTCTACGGCGTCGGCAACGGCGGTCCCGGGTGTCTGGACAATGCCAACCTGTCGGACAGCTGGCAAACCGGCACCATAGCATCCCAGGGCACCCCGAAGATGGTTGGCATTGATGCGGTGCACGGATTCATTTCTCCGCCGACCGGCACCATGTTCCCCCATAATATCGGCATGGGATGCACGCGCAACCCGCTTCTTTCCGAAATGGAAGAAAGGATCACCGCGATCGAGCTGCGCGGCATGGGAATCAACTGGGCGTTTGCGCCGGTGGTGGATGTTCCGCGAAACATTGTCTGGGGACGTTACTACGAGGGTTGGGATGAATCTCCCGACGGCACGGTTCCCATGGTAAAGGGCGCGATTCGCGGTTTCCAGGGCACCGATCTTTCCGCACCCTGCGTGGTGGCCGCAACCGCCAAGCATTTTGCGGGAGGCGGCGGCGCGGTGGGCGGCGTCAATGCCGGCAACTGCGCAACGGCCTCGGGCGCGAATGCCGAAAACATTTTGTGCAGCATCCACCTGCCGCCGTTCAAGGTCGCCATTCAAAACGGCCTTGCAACTACCATGGCGGGCATGTGCCAATGGCAGGGAGTTTACATGCATTTTAACAAGCCCTTCCTTACCGACACGCTCAAGACCGCATGGAAATTCGACGGCTTTGTCGTGGGCGACTGGGACGCATCCGGCGGAGACATCGTGGGCAGCTTCAACGACGGCCTTGACAACATCATGGAACCCGACAATGCAGGCCCCGGCGGGGTGAACACCGCCGTGCAGGGTGCTGCTGCAGGGCGCCTCGACGATGCGTGCAAGCGCATCCTGCGCGTCAAGCTGCGCCTCAACCTGATGCAGAACTCACTTTCCAATCGCGCGTATCTCCCTCTTATCAAGTGTCCCGCACACACGGCGGTCGCGCGCGAATGCGTGCGAAGGTCCATCGTCCTGCTCAAGGATTCCGTGTTCAACGGGACAAAACCGCTCCCCATCAGCACGACGGCCAGCGTCCATATTGTCGGAGAGTTTGCCGACGACATGTACATGCAGTGCGGCGGCTGGTGCATGGACTGGCCGAGCGGATGGGACGATAACCCGAAGAGGACGCCTCCTACCGGAACAACCCTGCGGGGAGCTATTCAGGCAGTGTGCCCGACCGCCACCTATTCGGCGGACGCAACAAATATTCCCGCAACCGCCAATGTTATCGTGGTCTGCGTGGGCGAGGTGCCGTATGCCGAAGGCGGCGGCGACATCCCAACACAGCCTTCCACACTTATTCAGGCACATAAGGACTTGATCACCCAGTGCGTGGCGTCGGGAAAACCGGTTGTTGTGGTGCTTTATTCTGGCCGTCCCCTTATCATAACGCCCGATATTGCAAAGGTTCCCGCATGGGTGGCTGCCTGGCTGCCCGGACCCGAAGGCGAGGGTATTGCCGATATTCTCTTTTCCGTAAACGGCGAGAAGCCGACGGGCAAACTCTCTCACACATGGCCCGCCACCCTTGCGCAGAATCCCATAAACGCCAATGCTCCGGTCGGTTCGCCCTACGGTCCGAGCGGCCAGCCCTACGGTGATTTTACCGGAAGCGGCGGGGCGCCGCTGTTCCCGTACGGGTTCGGACTCACGTATTAGGCCTGAAATTTTCCGATTCGCGGATGTTAAGAAAGGCCCGCCGTTTTGCGGGCCTTTCTTTTTCGGCGGGCTGTGGAGGTCAGTGAAGCGCGGGACCGGATAGCGCCCTTATCAGGGGATCAGCGAAACCCTTGCCGTTGCAGCCCTGCCGCCGTCGCCGGATCGAACAAGGTAGGTCCCGCTGCGGAGCCGCAGGCCGGCCGTCGGAACGAAGTGGGTGCCGGGACTCATACAGCGGACAGCGCTTGTCAAATCGGCCGCGAGCTTTCCATCGCAACGGTATATCTTGACAAAAGCATCCTGCGGTCGCGTGAGGTTCACCACGATCCCGCGGGACGTGAGACGCAAAATCTGCGGAGCATCCGCCTTTCCCCGACCGGCCTCACCCAGCACGCCGGTTTTCTTCTGATACCACCTCACCCAGTCCACATAGAGCCGCTGGGGGAGCACGGTGGAGCCGTCGGGCAATCCGGCGAAACCGGTTCCTCCCAGCGCCATGTCGATCACAAGGCTGTGCGGCTGCCGGAACGCGTCCATGCCCGCATCCGATATTTCAGCCTTGAAATAGGGCGCTAGGGCGGAATCGAAGAAGAACCAGACCGAATCCGGGTCCCAGACAAGCGTGAACACGTGGAAGTCATCCGCCATTTTGGTCGGGAGGGAAACATATCCTTTCTTTTCCACGGGAAACCCGCCCGCGTCATTGAAGTGGACAACAGCGAAATTGGTATTGTCACCCCGGTTGTCGGGATAATATTCGCCGCAGGCCATTTCGAAAATATCCGTTTCACCGCAGGCCGGCCAGCCGACCTGTTCGAAGTCGGTGCCCAGGGTCCAGAATGAAGGCCATACGGCCTGTGAATACGGGGCCTTGATCCGCGCCTGGATCTTTCCGTACATGAATTCCACTTTTTTGCGGGTGTTGATCCTTGCGGATGTATACTGAGCCCCGCCCATGATTTCCTTGCGCAATTCGATGACAAGGCACGTGTCGTTAAAAAGGAGGTTGTTGCCCGGCGTATAATACTGGAGTTCGTTGTTGCCCCATCCGTTGTCGCCGGTGCCGACGTCGTAGCTCCACGAGGCGGTATCAAGAAAATGTGCGTTGAATTCATCCGACCAGACAAGGGCCCACAGGCTGTCCTGAGGCCAGGAAAGCGAAGCGCCTGCAAGAAGTATTGACAAAAACAGACACGGCGGTCGCACTGGTCTCCCTCCCTTCCAAAACAGCTTATAATATACTACCAAATTGTCTGCACTGCTTGCGGCCGGGATCAATTTTTCTCTTGCCTGTTCTGATCTGTGGCACATATATTTGTTTATTATTTATGGGATTTTTCTCGGAGAAATCATCTGTTTCGCAGGTACCATTTTACCTTAATCTCCTTAGGAGGGTTTAATGAAAAAACTCCTTGTCACCTTCGCTCTGTTGGTGCCACTCATGTCTGCGACGACCCAGTTTATGGGATGCACGCAGACCACCAAGGTTGAACGGGATTCAACGTTCATTTTCGACACGGTCGGCGTCGGTACGCAGGTCTACGGTTATTTTGCACGGGCGGGGCTGAACGACCTGTCGTTCCTGCAGAACAGCACTTCGCTCGAAAAGCTCTGGCTCGATTCGAACCAGTTTTCCGATCTCACGCCGTTGTCCCATCTGACCAAGCTCAATTACCTCAGCATCAACAGCTGTTACAATGTCACCGATCTTTCGCCTCTGGCCGGTCTCGACAGCCTTAACCAGCTCTTCTGTTTCAACTGCTTCGGGATAAAGGACATTACGCCCATTTCGCACCTTCCAAATCTTATGACCCTGGACCTCGAGGGCTGCTGGCAAATCACGGACATTTCTTCGCTTGCAAACCTGACCAAGCTCGACAGCCTCAGCCTCCACAGCGCAAACGGGGTCACCGACATTTCGGTCATTTCGACCCTCAAGAACCTCACCTGGCTCGATCTCGGCTGGGCCAACAATATTCAAGACTACTCGGCCTGTTCCGCACTCACCAAGCTTAAGTGGATCCGCATTGCCGGCATGAAGGCCACGAGCGTGTCCGCACTTTCCGGGCTTCCCGTTCTTCAGACCATCCTTATCGCCAACAACGCGCTGCCGTCGATCGTGCTGTCGAATCTGCCGAAAGTGCACATGATCGATTTCAGCATGTCCGACTCGGTGAAATCGGTCACACTTTCCAATATGGATGTGATCGACACTCTTGATTTTTCTAATCTTGGTCAGCTGCTTGCCCTCAGGCTCACCACGCTTCCCGGGCTTAAAAGTCTTACGCTCGGCGCTGCAGGAAACCTCGACACCATCGTGCTTTCCGGACTGTCGAGCATCAAGACGTTCACCATCGACGGTTGCGCGACCACCACGCTGGCGTTCCTGACGGGAATGACAACCCTCGACACCTTCAGCATTTTTTCGCAGACCCTTTCCGACATTTCCGCAGTCGCGGGACTTTCGAACCTCCAGTGTCTCTCGCTGCACGGCGACGCCATCACGAGCATTTCGGCCATCGCAGGGCTCGCCAATCTCACCAGGCTTGAGATTAACAACTGCGGCGGCATCGCCGACATTTCCACGCTCTCGTCGCTCACCAATCTCCAATGGTTGGACGCGCACAACAACATGCAAATCACGTCGCTGGCCCCCATCGCAGGGCTCACCAAGCTCGCGTACCTCAACCTGAACGGCTGCCGCGGGCTCGATTCCGCGGTTACCGACCTTTCCCAGCTCACGTCGCTCACGCATTTGAACGTAAACTACTGCTCCTCGATCAAGAGTGCGCCGTCGCTGGCAAACCTGCACAACCTCAACTGGGTTGACATTCGCTACAGCGGTCTCGACTCCGCGACCATCGCGGGCGTAGTCGGAGATCATGGATGCGGGAGACACCCTGTATGCCTCAACCGACCAGGTGGTCCTGAGTACCGCGCAGGCGCTGGTCGCGAAAGGCGTTCTTATGCCCGGGTATTCTTTTTAACCGATTTTTACGGCGGGCCAATAGCGCTGCGGGCGCGCGTCGTAACGACTGCGCGCCCGTTTCATTTCCAGCTACCATGAATGAAGATTTGTAGCTGCACCTACGGCCGTGATTTTAAGAGAAACCCCCGCCTGTGGCGGGGGAGCTGGACGGCTACGTAACGGCACAGGTGCCGTTTTTTTTCGCGACCTATGGGCCGCTTCAAAAAAAAGCCACCGCCTATGGCGGTGGTCGTTTACTTGGGGCGGCTGTTTAAAGCGGAATGGCTTTTCGCTTCACCAACAGCCGGTATTCGGCGTAACGCTGCGCGAGCTTCTTCATGTTTTCGCGCCGGGCGTATCTGAGGCGGGGCATGCCGGCGAACCCGTCGGCGATGCCCTTGCAATAGGAGAGGAACACGCGCTCGCGGAACAGCACCACGCGGAGGATTCGCAGTTCCGTGAACAGGATCCAGCCGAGGTTCGTGAGAACCGCGGAAAGCGGAGAATATTTGTAGATGAACCAGAGACGGTTGCGCGTCTGGTAGTAGAACATTGCGCCCCTGATCCGGCCGAAGCTTTCGCTCCTGCGGTGATACGCTACCGACGTCGGGACATAGACGCATTTCCATCCGGCACAGAATGCCTTCATGCATAGGTCCGATTCCTCATGGTAGGAGCCGAACGTCTCGTCGAACCCCTTCATGTCGTCGAGCAATCGTTTCCGGTACAAGGTTGATGCCCCGCTCACGCCGAGCACGCGCGAGGGCGCGGCATGCGCGGTGCCTGGCCGAAACCGGTCACGGAACCCCTCCTGGAAGAAGATGAGGCTCTTGTGGAGGTAGCAGTACAGCGAGTCGATGATGTCCCGGTCGGCGTAGTTCATCTGCCGAGAGCTTACGATGCCGACCGACGGATCGCGTTCCATTATGTCAACGGCGTCGTTGAGCCAGTCCGGCGCGACCGTGACGTCGTTGTTGAGCGCCGCAACATAGGCGCCGCGGGCAATCGCAAAGCCGGCGTTCATGCCCGCGGCGAACCCCAAATTGGCGCTGTTCTTGACAAGCGATATACCGGAAATGCTTTCCAAAAGCGCCAGCGAACCGTCGGTGGAGCCGTTGTCGACAACGATGATTTCGACGGGCGCGTAGGACAGACGCTTGAGCGAATCGATGCATTCTGCGAGAAGGAACGCGCCGTTCCAGTTGAGCACCACGACCGAGACAAGGGGAGAAGTCATTGCATCATCTCCGGGCGCGGCGAACGTTTTCCCGCCGTTGTTCACGCCGTCGCAAGGTGTTGGTACTCCCGCTGGGCGCGCCGGTAGTCTTCCGGAACGCCGATGTCAACGAAGTAGCCGTCTCCCGCGACGCCCGTGAACAGGAGGCGATTGCAGTATTGTTCGAGGAAATCCTTTTCCAGCGAGAACGCTCGCGGAAGGTCTGTTTTGTCAAAAACGGACCTTCGCACCACATACACGCCGCCGTTCACCAGCCCCGGGCCGGTGCTCCTTTTTTCTTTGAATGAAACAATGCGGTCTTCCCGCATCCGCACCGACCCGAAGCGTCCGCCGGTGTGCCTTTTGACAAGCGCGATGGTGAGGTCCGCTTTACGCCGGCGGTGCGCGTCGAGAAGGTCGGCGACCGGAACGTTGAAAAAGGAATCGCCATTGAGAAGGAGACAGCAGTCGCCCGATACGAGCGGCAATGCGTTGACAAAAGCTCCTCCCGTGCCGAGCGGTTCGCGCTCGACCGAGTAGCCGATGTCCATGCCCAGATACCTGTTGCCGAAATAGCGTTCGATCGCCTCGTGCAGGTAGCCCGCGCAGAAAACGATCCGCGCAACGTTGTTGCGGTGCAGATAGGCCGCAAGGTAATGGAGAAACGGTTTTCCGTGCACGGGCGCCATGGGCTTGGGAACGCCGGAAACAAGGGGCCGGAGCCGGGTGCCGAATCCGCCGGCAAGCACGAGCGCGTCCATGTCAGACACGCTCCGCAATCCACGACTGCACGCCGCTGCGCTCGAAATGCACGCTCACGACCTTTCCGCCGAGGCCGGAGAGCGCCCTGGCGAGCGCGAGCCGGTTCGCCGGGTCGGCCATGAACATGAGGTAGCCGCCGCCGCCTGCGCCCGAGACCTTGCCCGCGGTCGCGCCGTTGTTTTTTGCGAATGCCAGCACTTCCTCGATCGCCGCGTTGGAAATCGAGGACGCCATGCCTTTCTTCGATTCCCACGAGGCGGTCAGACAGCGCGCGAATTCCGCGATGTTGCCGCGCAGAAGGTTTTCCTTCATGGCAAGCGCGTTGCTCTTCACGCGGTGCATGGCCGACACCGCGGCCTTGCTCCCCGCGCGGGCGTTGTCGATCTGCTCGCCGATGATGGCGGCCGATTCCCTTGACGCGCCGGAATAGTAGAGCACCAGGGAGCTTTCGATCTCATTCACCGTTGCGTCCTTTATCCTCAGCGGGTTGACCACGACGCGGTCGTCCCTGTAGAACTCCATGAAATTGAAGCCGCCGAAGGTGGCGGCATACTGGTCCTGCCTGCCGCCCGCCAGCCCGAGGTCGAGGCGCTCGATCCGGTAGGCGAGGGAGGCCATGTCGTATTCGCCGAGGGGAAGATTGAGCCATTCCACGAACGCGGCGACCATGGCGACGACCACGGTGGACGACGACCCGAGACCGCTGCCCGCGGGCGCATCGGAGTAGGTGGTCATGACAAAGGAGAGCGGCCTGCCGCCGTTGTAGTCCTCCACGATCCTGTTGTACACTCCTTTGTGAAGGTCGAGTGTGCCGTTGAGGTCGAGGCGCGGGATACTGGAAAACTCGGCGCGTTCGTTGCGGTCCTCGGCGCGGAAGCACACGGTGCCGGTGTCGGTCGCTTCAATGGTGCAGTAGGCATACATGTCGATGGTGGCGTTGAGGATGTAGCCGCCATAGTCATCGCAATACGGGCTCACGTCGGTGCCGCCGCCTGCGAACCCCAGCCTGAGCGGGGCCTTGGACCTGATGATCACGGCCGCACCGTCCTTGGTGAAGCTGTTTGTTCGAACCTTGACAGGATGAAATCCCTGTACGAGGCGTAGCTGGCGTCCCTGTTGAATGCCGCGGCGACCAGCTCCCTGGCGTTCTTCGAAAGGGCCGCACCGTCGATGCGGCCCTCGGCGATGGCGTCGAGCGCCTCCTTGTAGTCGCCCGGTTGTTCGCAATGGAGATAATGAACGCCGTGCACGGCCGGAATGCCTTCGATGGCGACCCGGTTTGCCAGCACCGGAAGCCCGGCGCTCATGGCTTCGATCACCTTCACCTTGATCCCCGCGCCGAGGAGCAGGGGCGCCGCCATGCACAGGCTTTGGGAGAAATACGGCCGCAGGTCGGCAACGAACCCCGTGATAACCACGCGCTCGGACCTGTATTTGTCAAGCGACCGGTGCGGGCAGCCCCCAAGGATGCACAGCGTGTAGGAAAAGGGCAAGAGCGGGAAAAAAACGCGCTCCATGAACCAGATCACCCCCTTGTAATTGTCTTCGCGGTCCATCGCGCCGTAGAACAGGATCTGCCTGCCGGCAGGGCGGTAATTGACTGTCGAGAAATCGGCGACATACGGGGCGATCGTGCGGATGTTCGAGGCGGGCAGACCGTTTGCGACCAGGAGGTTCCCGTCGGCCGCGCTGTGGGGCGCGATGACGTCCACCAGCCGCAGGGATGCGAGTTCCGCCCTGGCACAACTCTCGCACCGGAGCTTCTCCCGTATCCATGCAAAGCCGCGGGCCGCCGCAAGTTGGCGCCTCAGGCGCAGAAACGTCACGTCGTGCTCCGAGGCAACGTAGAGGGCCGCCGGATACACCTTCCTGATCTCCCGCACCATTAAAAGGATCTGCGTCCATTCCAGCAGGACAATGTCGGGAAAGTACTTCCGGTCGCGCAGCGCAAGGAGCTTTTTGACAAGGATGTGCCGGAGGTAGCCGTTGATGAGGCCGAGGGTCTTTCCGAAATAGTTCGGCGCGTTCCACCAGTTGTAAAGAAGAAACAGGGGGATGTTCTTCGGGCCGCCGTCCACGAGCGAAACGTCGTGGTCGATGCCGTAATCCTTGAGGTCGAACGAAGGGCACTCGTTGGGCGCGGTGAACGAGATAAGCTTGACCTCGAAGTCCAGCGCCAGCCGTTTCAGGTAGTAATTGTGCGTCTTGCTTCCCGCGTAACGGGCGGCGTCGCTTGGACAGAAGCGGGAAATAACGAGGAGCTTCTTCACGGCGGGAGCCGAGGACCGGCGCGGCGGGGCTGGGTCTCCGCCCGTTGCGGCGCAAGGTCTGTGTTGAAGTACGGGAAATATCGGGGGTCGTACCGCAGGTCCGTGGGCCTCTGGCCGATTTTTTTTGCCGGATTGCCTGCGACAATGGAGAAATCGTCAAAGCTCTTGGTTACCACGCTGCCGGCGCCCGCGATGCAGCCCCTGCCCAGCCGCACGCCCGGCAGAATGAGCGCGCGCATGCCGATCCACGCGTAATCGCCGATCACGACTTTTTCGCCTGTGGTGGAGAAATCAGGAGACCGGGGATCGTGGCCGAGCGTGATAATGCACGTCTCGGCGGAAATGCTCGCGTTGTCGCCGATGTCGATGCCTGCGCGTCCGTCAAGGAAACAGTTGCGGTTGACGACGCTGTTCTTTCCGATGGTGATGTTCCCGCCGGTAACGAAACATCCCATGTGGATGGAACTTCCCGGGCCGAGGCGGACGCCGAACACGGTCCGCAAATACCAGTGCCGCACCCCATATGCAGGAACGCGGGTGACAATGGTGTTATAGACGTAGTATGCGAAGGCGAGTGCGAATCGTGCCATGCAGCGTTCCTTGTTGCCGGGGAATCTGCGGAAGCCGCTATGGAGCCCCGGAACCTAAAAATACATTTGGGAATAGGGACAATCGGGCCGGCATTTTTTGCCTTGCCTGGCCGTAATAAATAGGGAAGAAGTATATTTGAGGGTTACGGTTCGTCGCGCCGGGATAGTTTTCTACCGTCCGGCGCAGGAGGGGTCACATGAGTCTTTCCCAACGCTACCTTTCCATTCTGATTACGGCGCTTGCCGTTCTTGCGCTGTTCATCGGAGTCGTGTATTACCGGACGCAGCAGCTGCGCGCCGATCAAGAGGCGGCGAAAAGCGGCATTACCATTGAGTATCCCTTCAAAGGCGCCGTGTTCCCGCCCGATATCGCGGCCCCGGTATTCAGGTGGCAGGATGCAAGGCGGAGCGCGGACAAATGGCACATCGCGTTCAAATTCCAGAATGACCGGGACATGCTCACGTTTTCGTCGGAAAAGAAGACGTGGAAAGTGCCGCAGGAAAGCTGGGAACAGATCAAACAGCGCGCGGTCGGAAAACAGGTGGTCGTGGAATTCCGCGGCGTCAACTCGGCGCACTGGAAGAAGACGCTCTCCGGAGGACAGGTGGTGTTTTCCGTTTCGCCCGATTCCGTGAAGGCCCCCATTTTCTACCGCGAAGTGAACCTGCCGTTCATGGAGGCGGTGAAGGACCCCACCAACATCCGGTGGCGGTTCGGCGCAATCTCGTCCGAAGAACGGCCCAAAATCGTGCTGCAGAAGCTGCCGGTGTGCGGTAACTGCCATTCGTTTTCCAGGGACGCAAAGACCATGGGAATGGAAGCGGATTGCGGCAACGACAAGGGCGCCTACGCCATCATGCCGGTCAAACAGGACATCGTGCTCGACAGGTCGAAAATCATAAGCTGGTCCAACTACAAAATGCCGGGAGAAGACAAAGAGCCCACCTTCGGGCTGCTGAACCAGGTGTCGCCCGACGGGAGGTTCGTGGCGGGCACGGTGAAGGACCAGGCGATCGCCGTGTACCGTCCCAACCTCATGTTCTCGCAGTTGTTCTTTTTTGTCAAGGGAATGGTTTCTATATACGACCGGCAGACCAAGGCGATGTTTGTCCTGCCGGGCGCGAACGACAGGAAGTACGTGCAGACCAACGCAACGTGGAGCCCGGACGGCAAGTACCTGGTGTTCGTGCGGAACAAGTCCTACAACCTCGATGTGTTCAACCGCCAGCGCCGCGCCCTGGTGAACGGTCCCGACGCCGACTCTTTCATCGCGAACGAGGGACCGTTGATCAAATACGATCTGGTCCGCGTGCCGTTCAACAACGGCAAAGGCGGCGTTCCCGAGCCGATCAAAGGCGCATCAAACAACGGCATGAGCAATTATTTTGCGAAATATTCTCCCGACGGAAAATGGATCGCCTTCTGCAAGGCGCGGAATTACATATTCCTCCAGCCCGACGCCAAGCTGTACATCATACCGGCGGAGGGCGGCGAGGCGCGCGAGCTTGCTTGTAACATGTCCATCCTTAATTCGTGGCACAGCTGGTCGCCCAACAGCAGGTGGCTGGTGTTTTCCTCAAAGGTAAACGGCCCGTACACCCAGCTCTTTCTCACGCATATCAACGAACAGGGCAACGCAAGCCCGGCCGTGGTGCTCGAGAATTTCTCCGGCAACGACCGTGCCGCCAACATTCCGGAATTTGTCAATGCCTCCGCCGACGCAATTCTCAAGATCCGTGAAGACTACCTCGACGCGTATTCGTACCATCGGATCGCGGAGGCCTTTCATCTCGCCGGCGACTTCGAGCGCGCGATCCCCGCCTGGCGGGTGGCGATCAAGTACAATCCGAAGAATTATTTCGCGCACAACAATCTCGGCGCGCTTTTGTTTCAAAAAGGAAAGAAGGAAGAGGCGGAAGAGGAATTCAGGGCGGCCATCAATCTCAAGATCGACGACGAAGACCACTACGAGGCGCACACCAATTACGCCAAGTGTCTTCTTGACAAAGGCGAAGTCGGCAAGGCCGTGGAAGAACTGAAGACGGCATATAAACTTCATCCGGACAGCGTCACGAAGAAAAACCTTGAAACGGTGCGCAACAACAGGAAAACAATCGCCAAGCAGGAAGCGCTGCAATATTAGCACGCCTTGGCGGGTATTTTGGGTGTCGGGAAACCAGCCATGATCGATAGCGTTCATGCCCGCGAGGAAGGCGGCCGGTCGGTTGCTTTCGGCAGCGGCGACGTAAAAAATAGTTATACTACCCTGCTGCCTGCTGCCGGCGAAGACGGGACCTCGTTTGCCGGCCGGCTTGTTGATCTGCTCAAAGAGAACAACGCTTCATTCGTCAAATGCGACGTGTTCGGTTCCTGCGGGGCATACAGCGGATTCGCGCGTGCTCTCGAAACCGCATTGCCGCCGCACGGCCTTCCCGTGACCTGGGTCGAAGGCGCCGCCTGCGGCGGCGGCCCGTTCGCGGGCGCAACAGTGCGCTGCGTTACGGGCGCGGGCGTCCATCCCGAAACAATAATGCTCGGGGCATGGCCTGTGGGCCGGCTTTACGAAGATGCCTTCGGCCGCTACTGCCTGCTTGGCGGCATTCACGCCAATGCTCCGACGATGATGCCCGGCCGGCAGGCCCAGATGACCCTGGAGGCGCTCGAAGCGGCCCTTAACGCCGCGGGAATGGACATGACCAATATCGCGCGCACATGGTTCTACAACAACAACCTGCTTGAGTGGTACGATGCGTTCAACGCGGCAAGAACCCGTTTCTACCGGGAGCGCGGCGTTTTTGACAAGGTCCTTCCGGCAAGCACGGGCATAGGCGGGAAGAACCCCCATGAGGCCGCACTCGTGGCAGGCGCGGAAGCAATCGTATTCAAACATGCGGACTCCCGCGTGGAAGCCGTGATATCTCCGCTCCAGAACCAGGCCCTCAAGTATGGCAGCGCATTTTCGCGGGCCGTGGAAATTGCAACACCGCGGGAGCGGCGCCTTATCGTCTCGGGCACCGCAAGCATAGATGAACAGGGAAAAACGGTTTACGAAGGCGATATCGGTGCGCAGATACGCCACACCATGAAGGTGGTGGAGGCGCTGCTTGGCTCCCGGCAGATGTCGTGGTCAAATGTGATCCGCGCAATTGCCTATGTAAAACAGCCCGGCTTCGCCGAGGATTTCTCGCACTACCTCGCGTCTTCCGCCTTGCCCGCACTGCCGTGGATCACAACGCACAGTGAAGTGTGCAGGGACAACCTGCTTTTCGAAATTGAAGTCGATGCGGCGAAAATTGCCGCCGATTGATGCGACATCTTCACCAAGCCGGCCCGCGACGCTTCCCATTTTGAAAGCCCGACCATGACAGCAAACGGTTTGCCCCTTAAAGATCACCAACCGTCCCTGCTCTCTGTTGATGCGAGTATCCGGTGGGTCATGCTCATTTTTTTCTGCTCGGGCATGTGCTCCCTTATCGATGAAGTGGTCTGGTTCAGGCTCATTAAATTGACTTTAGGCAATACGGTCTATGCGTCGAGCGTCGTTGTTTCGGTGTTTATGGGGGGGCTGGCGCTGGGGGCGCTTGTCATGTCGCGAAGGGCCGACCGTGTCGCGAGGCCGCTATGGCTTTATGCCCTGCTTGAAATCGGTGTCGCGTCGGCCACCGTCGCCCTTCCCGTTGCGCTCGGTGCCGCCGACGGCGTCTACCGATTTCTCTTCGTTAGGCTCCAGTCGCTGCCGCAGGCCACGCTTGTTGTGCAGGTGCTCCTGTCGTCGGCCATTCTGTTGGTGCCGACCATGCTCATGGGCAGCACGCTGCCGCTCTTGGGACGATTCGTCACCACGCTGGAGGATCAGATCGGCAGCCGCGTGGGCCGGCTTTACGCGATAAACACCCTGGGCGCCGCAGCGGGATGTTTTCTGGCCGGGTTCGTGCTTATGCGGACAATCGGCGTGATACCCACGCTGTATGTCGCCGCATTTGTCAATGTGCTGGTCGCCCTTACCGGATGGCTGCTGTCGCGTGCAAGCGAAGCCTCGCCGCAGGCAGGCGCCCCGGCGCTTGCCCATAAGGCGGTGAGCAACCCTGCGGCGGCGGACGGCCGCCGTTGGCTGCTCGGCTCGATGTTTTTTGCCAGCGGCTGCATCAGCATCGGCTACGAACTTGTCTGGATGCGAAGCATCGTTATCCCGCTGGGCGGTTTCACCTATGTCTTCTCGGCGGTTTTGACCATTTATCTGTTGGGAAACGTCATCGGCGCATGGATCGGCAGTTTTCTGTCGCGTCGGCTGCGCAATCCTGCGCTGGGTGCCGCGCTCTGCCTGGCGTTTCTGGGAATCTGCGGCATCTTTTTTATGCCCTGGCTTGTCGGCTGGCTCCGACCGCTGTTCAATCTTTCAAACGTCGTCCTTCTTCCGCTGGTCGACATCTGGGTGCTGGCCCGGCCGCTGCTTTTCTCTTTTGTCCTGTTTCTGCCTCCGGCAATCATCATGGGCATCGGCTTTCCTCTGGCGCTTTCGGCCTGGAATACACGAGGGCCGGGAGCGGGCCGCACCACCGGCTCGGTGTACGGCATCAATACGTTCGGCGCGATTTGCGGCGGTATCGTCACCGGGTTCCTGCTGATCCCCATGGTTGGAGCGCAGTGGTCGATCACCGGTCTGGGGCTGCTGGGAGTTGCTCTCGGCGCAGCAGGTATCCAGGTGTTCTGCGCGCCCCGCAACCGCATAGGGCGGATTGTTTTTGCCGTTCTCTCGCTGTCAATTGTCGCCTGCGGCATTGTGATGCCCTCGGATCTATTTGTAAAGAGCATTGTCGCGATTCCCGGTCTGCAAACTGTTGCGGTGCGGGAAGGCATTACCGCAACCGTATCGGTCACACGGCGGCCCATGGACGGCGCGATGGAGCTTACGTCCGACGGCATACGCATTGCCGGCGACGATATCCACCGTTCGGCGCAGCAGATCCTCGGCAATATGGGAGTCCTGCTGCATCCCTGTGCGAACCGGGTATTGTCGGTCGGATTCGGCTCGGGCGAAACCGTGAAGTGCCTTTCCCAATATCACCTGCAAAAAATTGATTGCGTGGAAATCGCTCCCGAACTCATCGATCTCGCGTCCCGGTATTTCCGTCATATCAATCTGGGAGACCGGAAGGACACCGCGCTGTCGCTTATCAGCATGGATGCGTTCAACTATATGCATGTGACAAACCGGATGTACGACGTGATCATCAACGACGCCAACCTGCCTTCGCATTCCGGCTGCGCGCCGCTCTTTACAAAAGAACATTTCCAAAATTGCTCAAGCCGCCTTAATCCCCGGGGCCTTTTCGTGACCAAGCTGCCCCTGGCGGATATTTCCGAAAGCACTTTCAACAGCATCCTGGGGACGTTTTGGGCCGCCTTCCCCCACGCAACGCTCTGGTTTCCCGTAACGCGCCCCTATATCTTTTTTTATCTTATCGGTTCGCGTCAGGAGATCCTCTTTTCTCCCGCGAACATCGACAGGATCCTTGCCGCGGATACCGTTCGGGCCGCCTCCGATTTTCTGCGCTTCCGCACCAGCCATGATGTGCTGAGCTGTTACATCGCCGACCGGACCGATCTTGCCAGGTACCTCACGACCTATCACAGCAACACCAACAACAAGCCGTATATCGAATTCAATATCGATCAGAAGCCGCTGGCGCTGCGGCCGTTCTTCAAGCTTTTTACAAACACGGTTCGCAGCGCTTCGCTGTATGATCATATCGATTGGAGCGGATTCTCCGTTGAGCAGAAAAACAGGTGGCTTGCCGACCAGCGCATCGCGGACGAGGCTACGTCATGCGTGCTGCAATCGATCGGCGAGGAAGACACCTGGCAGAAGCTTTCGATCTGCTCAAAAGGGCTCCGGTTCGTGCCGCGCAACCAGGTGCTGTTGGAAGAAGAGGAAAATGACCTGTCGGAGGCTCAGCGCCTGCTCAATGCAGATACAACGACGTTTGTCAATGTCATTGCCAATGCTATGATCGCCGGGGACTCGAGCACGGCCGCCGGCTGGATACTGCTTTCGTGGACGCTCCAGCGCAGCGGTCAAACTTCCCAGGCCATCGCGGTCGCCCAGACAGCGGTTGCCAGGGCGCCCTGGAGCCTGGCGGCGCTTGACAATTACGCCACATTCCTGATGCAGACCCAGGCATACGGCAAAGCGATTGCCTTGTGTGATACGGCGGTGCGGCTGGCGCCCAACCATGCGCGAAGCCATAACATACGCGGCATGGCGCTGTTCGCAAAAGGTCAAGACACCGCTGCGATCATGGAGTTTTCCCGGGTCGTGGAGCTGCAGCCCCGCAATGTCTTTGCTTGGTGCATCCTGGGTGAGCTCTATCGCAGCGTAAATGAACGCCGGCTGTCGGAAGAGGCATATCGGGAAGCGCTGCGGATCGACCCGAACAATGTCGATGCGAACAATGGATTAAATGCGCTCGCTCAGCAATAACAACAGACTTTTCATTCAATACTAAAGAAAAATCTGGGCGTTGCCCTCGCCACGCTCGGGCCGGTCTCCCTCCGGGCTCGGCCATTCGGCCTCGTTGCCGCCTGCCGCGATGGCCCTTCGGGCCGCTGTCATACGGCAATGCGCTCCAGCGCACCCTCCGGTCCACCTAACGCGCGGCAGAGGGAATCTATTCTGTCAATTACTTCTTTTTACGCCAAGCCCGCGGTGCACAGTCGCCTCACCCCGTCCGCTGTCGCGGCCACCCCTCTCCACAGGTGGAGAGGGGAATTGTGCATTGATATTTTTGTATTCCCGGGGCGTTGCCCCGGGCTATAAATATTGCGCCACGATGTGGCTGAAGAGCAAAATGCTTTAAGTGCGAGTTCGGGAGATTCGATCGCAATGAACTTCTTGCTTTCTTTTTTCAATCCAAAATCCGCATTCCGCAATCTACAATTTTTCTCGGTGCCCCCCAACCGAGGCATTTTTCTCGCCGCTAAACTTCCTTGGGGGCTACCCACGAGGGGGTATGGGTGCAGACTCAGCAGGAAAGGTTAACAAACCAGACGAATCAAGACCTTTCCGAGGAGGCTGCACCCTAGGGGGACACTTCCCCCACCAAAACATGACCTATAAATAAAAAACAGCCGCGGAGAGGATTCCGCGGCTGCGAGAAAGGGCGGGAAAATCGGACAACGCTAGTCGGTGAGTCCGAAGCCGTAGGCGAACAAACCGGTTTGTCCGTCTCCGGCGTTGATGGGTTCATTGGTCGAGTTGTTGGGCCACGTAACCTGCAGCTTGCCGGAGAATGCGTATCCCTGGTCCTTAAACAGCAGTTGCGCTATGCCGAGTCCGCCTTCGGAGCCGGGCAGGCAGGCCCAGATAAACGCGTCGCAGCTGGGAAGGATTCCCGATATGTCAAGCGCCCTTCCGGCAATGAGAATGCCGATGACCTTTTTCCCGGCGGCATGCGCCGCGGCGGCCTGCGTAATGACTGATGCGTTCGTGCCGGTCGCGTCATTGCCGGTTATGGCGACGTTGGGGAAACTCGTTTCCGCATAGGGATTTTCGCTGAGGACTACAATATTATAATCGGAAGTCCCAGAACTGGTCACCGTGCCCGTGCAGAGCGACTGGACACCCTGCAAGATTGTGGTGCCGCCGCCGCCGGGTATCGCACCCTGCTGGCCCTGCCAGCTCACGGTCCATCCGCCGCACTGGATACCGACATCGTTTCCAGCCTGGCCCAATATCGCGACATTCGCGGTCTTGGGAATCGGAATGACAGGACCGGCGTTCTTGAGAAGAACGCACGAGGCCCTCACGCATGCGCGGGCCACGTCCCGGTGCGCTGCGCATCCGACAAGTGCCGTGAGCCTCCGGTCGGTCATGTAATTCTTCGGGTCGAACAGGTTCATCCAGTATTTTACGCGAAGCACACGCTTTACCGCGTCATCGATCCGCGCCGGATAGGTCCCGCCCAAAGCATCCAATTTCGTAAAATTATTGTTATTGGTGGGATCGTTAGTAGCTATTATTCCAATGTTAGTGCCCGGCGCCATTGGCACGTCGAGACCTGCATCCATGCAGGTGGGAAGAGGCCAGCCTGCTTCCCAGTCGCCGACGACAAACCCTTGGAATCCCGGGCCGGCTGTGGTCGACTTGAGCCAACCGGTCAAGAGAGTCTTGTTCTGATGCATCGGAGTGCCGTCGCACCAGCTTGAAAATGAGGGCATGATGCATCCGACACCTGCGGCAACCGCGGAAGCATATCCAGGCAGATTGATTGCACGGGCCGTTGCATCGGGCCCAACAGTCTCACCCTGGTTCACACCGTTTACGGTGTTGCCGTCACCCGCAAAGTGTTTGCATGTGGCAAGATAGGACATGGGGTTGGACATGTCGGTAAGCTGGCACCCGAGTACTGCATGACGTGCCATGATCTGGGTGCGCTCAGGCGTTTCGCAGAACCCTTCGTACGAGCGTCCCCATCTGTCGTCGCGGATCACCGCAATGCAGGGTCCAAAGCCCCAGTTTGCTCCGGAACCGCGGACTTCAAGCGCACACACGCGGAAGGCCTTCTGCAACAGCAGCGTGTCCTGGATTGCGCCCATACCCAGATTGTGCGGGAAAAAGGTCACCTGCGGAACAGCGCTGGCGCCGTGAACCGCGTCGTACGACATCAGGAGCGGGATTTTTAACGAATTCCCCATCGCTGCTGTCTGGTAACCGTCAAACAGGTCGGCGCATGAAGAGGGCGTGTTCCCGCCGTTAAAACAGCCGCCGCCGCCAAAGATACTGCCGCAGAAGTTGCTCGCCGCTGCAGCCGTGCCCACACTGGTAAATGGCGGCATGCAAAGCTGGCCGTATTTCTGGAGTTGGGTTAGCTTCGCGAATTCCGTGTTGACCTCGCCTTCAATGTCCACGGGGGTCAGCGTTACGATACCCACATTGTCGGTGTATGCGGAGATGGGGACCACCACCGGCGTGTAGCCGGTTTTTCCCACGCGGATCGAGTCGATGGCGGCAAGCTTCTTCGCCATCACCAGCGGCTCTCTTTTTGTCGACAGGGAGATGGTGTAGCCCGCGTTGTTGAATCCCGCGTTGAGCATCTTCTGATACGTTACGGTGTTGCCCGCCCTGATCCGGAGCATGTACATCGACTGGGCAAGCTTTCCCGCAAGGGGTCGCAGGGTGTAGGTGCCTTTGTCAAGTTTGCCGCTCACCGTACCCGCGAGTTTCCCGCTCATCTCGAAGACGTCGATGGCAATGTTCCCTTCTGAGGGAAGGAAAACCGTCGCGTCCTGCGGAAGCGGGTTCTTTGCCGACACCGTGGCGCCGCCGAACGTGCCGTCTGTCAGCGAGAAATCCCAGGACAGACGTTGTGCCATATTGAGGTAGGTGACGGTGGCCATTGCGACCGGCTGGTTGCCCGACATCACCTGGCCTTTGGTCTGAAAGTCGCCGCTCTGACCGAATACGGTGGCGCACGCCATGAGAGCCGCCGCGACCGCATAAATTTTCTTTGCACTTCTCATAGAAACAAACCTCCTGGAATAAGTATGATTATTTTCCTGCGGAACATCACAAAGCGTGCGGTGGATTACTTCATAGCCCTCCTTCATAATTAGGGATAAAAGTATGCCCCCCGATACACCAACTTATAATATACAAAAAAAATCGCATACTTGAAGGAAATATACGACAGGTTCTATTTTTTTTTTGGCGGTACCTTTGAGACCGGCCACGGGGAAGGGAATCTTCTGAAATCGGATCCGCTGCCGCTGGGGAAAAAGTGTATACAAGCTGTATACGGCGATTGCCGGGTTTTTAGCGGGGACGGAACGGATTGAATATCAACCGGACACTCGTTCAAGGAGGCTGAGGTTCGGCGCAGCCCGCAATAATCGCGACCAGGGCGACCTTCCGGAAAGGAAGTTTTTTCTTCTTGCTTAAGCCAACTTAACCTACATATATTAGAAACCTGCTAAAACGTAGTGGAATGGATTCTCCGGAGGTGGGCTTAAAACGTGCTGCGACGAAGAGGGGTCCTCAAAAATTCCGATTTCATTCTTTGTACCAAACAAAATATATTGATCAAACAATCAAGCCCAGATTACAGCTTCTGCCGGGGGAAACTGTTGGAAGAAGGGGGTGGTGGGAGGTAAAAGCCCGCGCTGGTATCACGTGATTACACTTTTGGTTTTTTAACCGTCAAACAATAACATTCTTAATCAAGGGGAAGAAAAGATGAAAAAAGTACTGTTTTCAGTTCTTGGCGCGAGTGCAATACTTGCCGCTCTCCTTTCCACGGGCTGCGGAACAGAGCCAAAAGGGACGGAAGGCAAGATCATTATGAATGACACTCTGGTCATGGGCACGGCTGGTGTTGACACCATCACCCTCAAGGACGCGGATCTTGGCGCCGACACACAGACCGTCAAGGTGACCAGCACCGCCGATCCTGTTGGCATAAACGTCCTGCTCACGGGAAAGAGCGGCGTTTACAAAGCAGCACTCGGATTCTCCACCGCCGCATCTGCAGCGGGCACCACGATCCAGGTGAATCAGAACTGCATAGTAACGGTTACGTACAAGGATGCCAAGCCCGCTGGGACCCGGACGCAGACCATTATCTGGAAAGCCGGGGCAATGACCGTCGCTCTTGACCATCCTTCGTACCAGGGCATCACGACGCCGATGATGATTACGCTTACCGATCCAAACATCTCCAGCCAGACTGCCACGGTCAATGTCATGAGCACTTCTTATCCTACGCCGTTCCCGGTGACGCTTACGAATTCCGGCGTCTATGGTCAGTACACCGGCAGTGTGTACTTCACCGCAAGCACCGCCATAACAAGCAAAGACACGGTCCACGTAAAAAACACCGACTCAGTCACTGTAACGTACTCCAGTCTGGTGACTCCCAGTGTCGTGACTTCCGCTTCCGCCCAGTGGCTGGCGACCTCGGTCGTATTTGCGTTCGACTCCGCCGACTACCACGGAACAGCGGACCAAATAGCAATTTCCCTCACGAACGACCACACCTCCGCAGCGACGCTCGTTGTGGATGTAAGCAGTGCCAAGGCGGGTGACACTGTCGCCATCACTCTTACCGCGATGGCCGCCACACCCTCGATATTCACCGGCACGGTCGGTTTCACCCTTGGCGCCGCGACTGCAACAGCGGTCGGAGTCAAGGACAGCGACATGGTTACGGTTTCATACGTCGACCCCGTGATGAACGAAACCAAGAGCGGCACGGTGAACTGGTATTCGACGCAGGTGCCGGCATTCGGACTCCTGGGCTCGCATTACACCGATGCCACTACCTTAAGTCCCAATCTCATTCTCCAGCTCATCCCGTGGACGGGTGCGGGTGGCGGCGTTACGATTGATCAAACCGACTCAATGGGAGAAGACGGCGTGACGCCAGCGGTTGCGGTCACGGGATCAGGTGCTACGTGGGGAGGATTTGGATGGGCGGCAGTCACTGCTGCCGGAAGCGGCACTTTATCGAGCATGGACATGACGGCGTATGCGGCCTGCACGCTTCACGTGTCGATAAAGAGCAGCTCCGCGCAAGACGTGGCCCTGCTGGTGGAAAATCTTGCCCATACTGGTCAGACATGGGTGAACGCTTCAACCTATGGTTATGCAGCTGACGGTGTGTGGCACGACATTGCCATACCGTTGTCCGCGTGGGCCGCGACATGCGACTTGAGTAATGTTGACTATTTCCTTGGAGTTAACCTGGCGCCCTATGTTGCCGGAGAGACTGTGGTAATGGATAACATCTACTGGACCTTGCCGGCGACTGCCACTCCTGCTGCCAAGAAGTTGGCAAAGAAGTTGGCAAAGTAGAAACAACATCCGGCTTGGGTTCCCCAGGCCGGGGCTTGATTCGAAAGCGGTGTTTTGCAAGGCCCTGCGCAAGAGCGCGGGGCTTTTTTATTTGTCAATTTGAAGATTCTTCCAGAATTCCCGCGATCGAATTACCGGCATTCATGAACCAGATCATGGCAGAACGTGCATCGCCGAGTTAGGTTGAATCATCATATAAAACAACCAGTTACAAAGATTGCTCTCAGACAAAGTTTTCTACAGGAAAACGCTTTCTGTCGAAATCACTTGAATAGGGTTTTTGTTTACTGTATATTTTGCATCAGAGGCCGACCCGACCTCTGGAAGGATTAGAGTACGTCATGATAGACATTTACGAGTACATCGACTACCGGAAACTGCTCAACGATCTGTATGAAGACAGGAAGAAGGAATTTTCTTTCTTTTCGTACCGCTACATGGCCCAGAAAGTGGGGTTCAGTTCGGCAGGGTTCTTCATCAACGTTGTTCAGAGAAAGCGGAACATCTCGTCGGAATTTATATTTAAGTTTGCGCAGCTTTTCAAGATGAAGCACGCGGAGACCGAGTATTTCGAACTGCTGGTCATGTTCGACCAGGCAAAGAACCACGACCAGAAGAAGTATTATTTTGAAAAGATCCTCGCGTCGAAGAAGTCGAAGGTAAAAGTCACCGACGCGCAGCACTACGAGTTCTACAGCAAGTGGTATTACACCGCGGTGCGCGAGGTGCTCAACTTCTACAGGTTCGACGGCAATTTCGCCGAGCTTGCGAAGAAGGTGTCGCCCGCCATCACGCCGGCCGAAGCGAAAAAAGCGGTGGCGCTGCTCGAAGAGATGGGATTTGTCAAGAAAAACGAACGCGGGTACTACCGGCTGGTCGACGATATCATCACCACGGGATACGATGCAAAATCCCTGGCGATTACCAACTTTCTGATTTCGACCACCGAGCTCGCGCGCCAGGCAATCGACCGGTATCCGCGCGAGCGCCGGAGCATGTCGTCGCTCACGTTCAGCTGCTCGGCTGAAGGGTACGCGCAGATCGAGGAGCGGCTCAAGCGGTTCAGGCGGGAGATTCTCGAAATCGTCCGTTCCGACAAGGACATCGACAGGGTGTACCATATAAATTTCCATGTTTTTCCAATGTCCAATCCGGTCGTCGTACCAAAGCCGCAGTAAGAACGATATGACGCGCTCACGTGTTTTGGTAGCGGTACTCCTGTGCAGCCTTGCGGCCGTGGTATTGTATTGCACAAAGCAGCCCGTCGCCAACGTCGGCGGATCGGGTTCCGAAGTGGTGGGCGTGCTTGTCGACCAAAGCGGACACGAAGTCTCGGGTGCAATTGTCAAGCTCGATACCCTCATTTCAGATTCCACGGGCGCGGCCGATTCCACGGCAACTCTTCGCGGTACCGATACCAGCGATGCTCACGGCAATTTCTCCGTTTTCATCGATTCCCAGTTCAGGGGCGGCACTTACAATCTCATTTGCAAAGCAAATGGCAAGGCGCTGGTGGCATTCGTCTCCGATATCAAGAACGACATCCCCAAAAATTATTCCGAGATTTACCAGATCAAGCTGGGCCAGATCACCATGAAGGCTCCCGGCAACATCGCCGGGAAAGTCACCCTTGGAAGCTCCTCCACAGCGCCGGTGTTCTGCTTTATTCCCGGCACATCATTCATGGCAATAGCCAACGACACCGGAGGATACGTTATTTCGAATGTTCCGGAGGATACCAATTACAAGGTTTATTTCTCCGCGCAAGGCTACCTCACGGGCATCGATTCACCGGTGAACGTGGCGTCGGGGCAGACAACCGTGCTCCCGGACAAGGTCCTGTCCCTCGATCCCGCGGGCGACCCGCCGGCGCCCGTCGGACTTTCACTTGTCGCAGACACGGTTTCCGGCGTTGTCAAGCTATCGTGGACCAGCGTGCGTGTCTCGGATCTTTACGGGTATATTGTCGGCAGAAAGGACTCCGTCTCCGCCGGCTATACAGCGCTTGACACGGTGAAAGACACGTTTTTCGTCGACTCCGTGTACCGGAACGTGCTCGATGCTTCCGAACACAACTATTTTTATGCGGTTAAAGCCCTCGACAACGGAACGAATCCGAGCGCGTTTTCGTTGCAAGATTCCATCCACACCGTGCCGCCGTCGTACGTGCGTCCCGTTATACAACTGTCAAGGGTGAGCCCGACTATTGTCACGGCCAGCGCAGGCGACACGGTGAAAATCGCCGCCACGTTCCAGAGCGCCATAACCCGGACCGACACCCTTTTCTGGTTTGCAAAGGCCCCGGATTCGACGTTCATGAAGAAATCGGCCGTTGATGCATTGCGGGGAAGCGATACGCTTTCCTGGATTTGGAACAATGCCGGCGTGAAGGAAGTTTATGTTTATGCCCTTGACGACCGCGGCATGACATGGAGGGACAGCTTGGCGGTCCACATCCAGCCCGCTCCGGTAAACGTCATTGCCGTAAAATCCACCGACAGCACGGTGACGGTAATCTGGCACAAATCAACCGACCCCGCGTTTTCACAGTACCAGCTCTATGCGGCCGATTCCATCGGCGGCGGAACGGACATCTTCTCTTCCATCGCAACCATTCCCTCCGTTGCCGACACCGTGTACACCATCGCAACATGGAAAAACGGAATCAAAAAATACAATGTTATCGTGTATGCGATTTTTCCTTCGCTTCCCGGCGGCATGGGTTCCGGGGGAATAATAAACACGCCTCCGCGTTTTCTCACCGACACGGCCGCGATCCAGAAATCGGCAAATGTGGGCGCGGCGTACGTCCAGAAACTTGCAGTCGCAGACGTCAACAAGGACACCCTGAGATTCAACCAACTTTCCCAGATTTCCGGCCTGTCAATTGCCGACTCCACGCTGTCCTGGACGCCCGCGGTCGCCGACACCGGAAGAAAACACATTGTGATCCAGGTGACCGACGGCTTCGGCGGCGCCGACACGATTGCGTGGAATGTGACCGTAACGCCCGTCAATGTCTGGTCGTACATTGATTCTTTGTCAAAGGCGCGCAGACTTTTGTCTGCGGTGGCGGTCAACGGCATTATCTATGCCATGGGAGGCGAGGCGAGCCTCAACACCGGAATCGGCGCCACCATCACCTCGTACAGCACCGTGGAAACATATAATGCAGCCGGCGGAAACGGAACCTGGACGCTTGCTACGCCTCTTCCCAGCGCCCGCTTTTATGCGGCGATTGCACCCGCAAAAAATGCGATTTATTCGTTCGGAGGAACCAACGGGCGGGAATATTTTCAGTCCGTTGATTCGTTTGGAATTTCCAGCGGCATGTGGGGTTCGGCAGGCCAGATGCCGGCATACCGCTACGACGCCGCAGCGTGCGCCATGGGCGATACCGTGTACCTGATTGGCGGCCTGGTGTATTCGGGTCAGAGTTTTGTGGTCTCCTCGCAGATAGACGCATGGGACCCGGCGACCGGAACCCTGACGCCGAAATGTTCGCTGAACGTGGCACGCAGCGATCCTCAGGCAGTTGCGCTTAACGGTAAGATTTACATCATCGGAGGTCTTGGAGGATCTTCAAACCAGAGCGACTGCGCGCCGCTTAAAAGCGTTGAAGTGTACGATCCGTCAACCAACAGCATTGGTACCGCCACGCCTCTCACAACGGCTCGGTTGTCGTTTGCCGCTGCAACCGCAAAGGGCAAGATTTACGCGATCGGCGGGCTTTTTTCAACAGATCAGGGCGACACGGCCCTCACGTCGGTGGAAGAATTCGATCCGGTTCTCAATACGTGGACGGTCCGCCAGAACCTGCCCAACTCGCGGTACGGCTGCGCCGCAGCTTCGTGGAATGATCTCATCTACGTCATTGGCGGCGTGGAAGGCGGAACCGGGGGCAACAAGGAAACAAAATCCGTTCTGATCTTTTATCCGTAGCGTATGGTGACGGCAAACGGCATTCATCATGGCCAACTCAGGAGTATCTGAAATGAGGCGGGCAAGTACACAAAAGAGAGTCCTTCTGCTGCATTGCGCATGCGCAGCCGTTGGAGTGCTCTTGCTTGCCGCGTCCGCTTTCCCGCAATGCGATCCGGACAGCAACGGGTACGTGTACCTGCATCCTGCGTTTGCAAACAGGAACTGGGGCAAGGCGACGTACGACAGCGTCACCATAACCATTCCCGACACGATGTGCGGAGCTCGGACTCAAGCCCGCGCAGTACGACATCTGCGGCCCGGCCGCGTCGGCGGTGGCGGTGTTTACTTCCGGCACAGGCGGCCTGTACCTCATGAAGACCCAGTACCAGTGCCCGCAGCCCAAGCCGCTGTGCACGAGCTGCTTCCTCGACTACTTCGATCCCGCGGCAATAACGCTGAGCGGCATCACGCTTTCCGCGAACTCGCCGGTATACCTTGTGAAAAACCCGGTGTACGGCGGCGACAGCGTTAAGCTTCTTGTCAAGACCAGCCAGAAGAACATCCTGGCCGTCAGCCTCTCCACGACAACGCTCGCCGTGCTCCACGCGGACACGCTCAAGCCGGCAAACCTTCTGGCGGGCGAGGAAGTGTTCCGGATACAGGGCGCGCACGATTCAACCGCCCAGACCGACACCGCGGTATGGCTCCTGGGATCGAACGGGCTCCTGCGGTATTTCCGCATCGGCCCCGGCGCATGGGCCGAGACCAATTATGATTTGGGCACGGGCGTTACCGACACCGTGCTGTGCGTCAATGGCGGCTTTGCCGGAACGTCAAGCGGCGCCATTTACAAGTTTCTCGGCGCAAAGTACACTTACGACAACGCGCCCGTCACCCAGGCCATAACCTTTATCTCCCCGCGCGGCGCCGCGGGCAGGCAGGGGACGTTTGTGGACCGGGTCGGGACCACGTGGGTCTACCGTCCCATCGGCACGGCCGACTACCGGTTCGCAAATTTCATCAACCGGTGGGACGGGTCCGGCGTGGAATTGCTCGACAACCAGTGGAACAGGACCGCGGCCACGTACCGTCTCAATCCTTCGAGCATCGCCGCGACGGTTCCGTCCGCGCTCAAGGATTCGGTCAACCGATCGCCGTTCATCTATAACGGAAACGGGACTTCCGTCTATTCCATCGTGCTGAGCGACATTGACGGAAGCTACACTGACGTGACGATCACCCTTACAAGAAACGGCACGAACTACAATCTGAAGAGCGATGGGAAGTACACCATCGGCTCACTGCCGCCCGATTCCCAGTGCATGGTGGATTCACTGCGGCTCAAATCCGGCGTGATTTCCCTTTCTCTGAGTTCCAGCTCGGTGCAGGTGTCGGCGCAGTGCGAGCTTTGCGAAAGAGACCTTTCGTGCCCTGTGTTCAGGTGCATGCGGGTGGATTATCCCTTTGTCGCAACCCACGCCTGGGCGCTCAATTACTCAAATCCCGACATGCTCACCATAAAGGCGGGGACCGACATTCTGAGCATCCTGTACTACAACATGGCTACGGTGGCAAGCGGTCCGCTTGCTTTCCCCGGCAATGAAAACGGTTCAATAACCCACAGGTTCGTCAACGGCTCCCTGGTGTTTTTCGTCCGGCAGGCTGGGCGCAACAGGCTCACGCGCATTTCGCTGTACGATGTTGCCGGACAGATGCTCGAAACCCTGCCTGTCGGAAACCAAACAAGCCTTGTCGCGCGCCATGCCGGCGCGTCGGGAATTGTATATGCGAGGTGTTTGTTCTCCGATGGGTCAAATGTTTGCAAGTCAATTCTGCTGGTAAGATAATCCCCGGGTTTACAAGAAGAAGACTTTACATGGGGGGAAGTTTCCCCCTCGCTCCGGCCCGGCCGCGGTATCCAATTGTCCAAGCCTACAACAATGCGGCCGGTCCTCCGCTACCCCCTCCAGGGTGCACCCCAAGTGGAAGCAGTTGCGAAAATCAAACACCTGTGTGGGGGCACCCACGGAGATTGGTTGAGAGGTTTAGTAGTTGAGGAGTTGAGAAGTTGAATATGCGAATAAGAAACCCTGAGTGATTTATTGCGGATACCGATTGGCGTCAGAAAAGAAAAGTGACTGAATAAATCTCCTTTGCCGCGCGTTAGGGGGACTGGAGCGGTCCCGCCATAGCGGGATTGCCGCCTGACCACGGCCCGAAGGGCCCTTGTGGCAGGCGGCAACGAGGCGAATAGCCGAGCCCGGAAGGAGACCGACCCCGAGCACAGCGAGGGGAACGCCCAAGTTTTTTCCTTGATTTCTTCCTCTCCAACCCCCAAAGTTTTCTGCCAGAAAACACTTTCTTTCACTCCCCCTTGCACATGCCGAAATATGGCGGTATATTAGATACAGCAAAGGGAAGGGTCAACTTTTATCACCTTCGAAATCACTTTCCCCAGGGAGGGACCGATGAAAAAACTTTTATGCGTGCTGATGGCCGTGCTGGTGTGTGCCGGCTCCGCGTCCGCGGTGGGTGCTTTGTATGCCCGCCGGGCATTCTCGAACGATTCGGGTGTGCCGCTGTGGCTGGAGAACTACGATGTGAGCGTGAAGGTGACCGACCAGATCGCCGTGACCCACGTTGATCAGACGTTCAAGAACGAAACAAACCAGACGATGGAAGGCGTTTTCGTGTTCCCGCTCCCGGAGAACGCGGTCGTCACCGAGCTGGCGCTCTGGATAAACGGCCAGCGCGTGGTCGCAAAAGTCATGTCCTCTGATACCGCGCAGCAGATATATAACCAGATTGTGAGCCGCTCCATTGATCCTGCGCTCCTCCAGGACATGGGGAACAACATATTCAAGCTCTCGGTGTATCCCATAGCGGCCGTGGGCAACCTCATGTGCGAGCGACGCATCGAAGTAACCTACGCGGAGCTCCTGCCCTACGATGCAGCGCAGGTCCAGTACATGTTCTTCATGAAGACGGTCAACCTTTCTCCGAAACCGGTGACCCGCGCCTCGCTTACCTTTGATCTGACCGCGCAGAACCAGATCCTGTCCCTGGTTTCGCCGTCGCATGGCGGCACGCCTCAGCTTGCAATCACCAAAGCTCACCGACAACCATTATACCGCGACGTTCGGGGACGAGAACGCATATTCCCAGAAAGACCTGAAGCTGGTGTACACGCTCGCGCTCACCGACTTCTCCATGAACCGTCTCACCTACGTGGTGAACCCCGATACCATGCAGTTCTTCGACACGCTGGGCGACAACCCCTATTTCCTTCTGTGGGTGACGCCGCCCGACACCGCCAAGGCGATAGCCAAGAACGTCGTGCTGGTCGCCGACATATCGAGTTCGATGGCGGGCACCAGGATCATCCAGCTGCGCGCCTCGCTCAACGCCATGATTGACAAACTCAATCCAGGCGACTATTTCAACATCGTCGCGTTTTCCACCGCGGTGAAACCCTACGCGCCCGACCTTGTGCCGGCCGACTCCGCGGGCAAGGCGGCCGCGCATGTGTTTGTCAACCAGCTTTCCGAGGCGGGCCTCACCGACATCGAGGACGCCCTGAAAACCGCGCTGCAGAGCAGCTGGAACGCCGCCATGGTGAACGCCATCGTGTTCCTCACCGACGGCCAGCCCACGTGGCCCGTCAGCTCCACGCCCGCGAGCATTATCGACACGGTGACGAAACACAACACCACGGGCGTCGAGATTTTCACCTTCGGCATCGGCGACCAGGTCGGCACCGACTTCCTCACGCTTCTTGCGAAACAGAACAGCGGCTTTGCCACCATGATCCTTGCCGACGACAGCATCAGCGTCATCATGCAGAGCTTTATGAACAAGATTTCGTTCCCGGTCCTCAGGGACCTGTCGATCGACTGCGGCGGGATCTCTGCGTACGACCTGTACCCGAATCCGCTGCCCAGCCTGTACGCCGGCTCCCAGCTTTCGGTGCTCGGCAGATACCGCACGTCGGGACAGTATCCGATCACCTTCCGCGGCAGGCGCGGCACGGATTCGCTTATCCTCAAACAGACGCTTGCGTTTCCTTCTCCCGCGGGGAACCATCCCTTTGTGCCGCGCATGTGGGCGTCGGCAAAGATCGACTACCTTCTTGACGAAATCAGCATCTACGGTGAACTGCCTGAGCTCGTGAATGCGGTGAAGTACCTTGGCATACGATACGCCATCATCACCAAGTACACCGCGGCCCTGGTAACCGAGCCCACGGCGAACAGGAACATGCTTGACAAGACGGCGCGCCTCCCGACCAGGGTCACGCTGCAAGCGAACCTGCCCAACCCGTTTACGTCTGCGACCCAGATCCGGTATGGCGTGCCGGCGCTTGCCGTTCCGCAGCAGATGACCATCAAGATCTTCGACGCGCGGGGAAAGCTGGTCCGCACGCTGGTGAACGAAGCGACCATGGGCGGTAACTATGTTGCGCGCTGGGACGCCACCGACGACAACGGCCGCAGGCTGTCGGCGGGCATCTATCTTGCCGTGCTCCAGGTAGGCCAGACCCGCCAGATGATTACCATGCGGTATGTGAGGTAGCTCGCGCTGCATGGCGTTTGCAGTAGAGTAGGGTGGTGTTAGTTCAGGGCCGGCGGGATGGAAAAGTTCCAGGTTCCAGCGCCGGCCTTGTTAATTGCAGAATGAGAAGAGTGTCATTGGGAGGAGCCGGAGACGAAGCAATCTTCTGTCAAGAATATTCATGGGGGGAAGTATCCCCCTCGCTCCGGCCTCCTCGGCCTTCGGCCTGCGGTGTCCTGCGCTACCCCCTCCTGGGTGCTCCCCAAGAGGAGGCAGAGGCAGAACCATGCACCTGTGTGGGGGCACCCGAGGAGAGTTGTGGAATCAACAAAGTCGCTGGAACATTGACAAATTCAAAAAATGTGGAATGGCAGTCCCCCTCTCCCTGTGGGAGAGGGGCCGGGGGTGAGGTCGAGCGAAAAAATGAATCACAAGGTTCTTCGGTCAACTACTTTGTTGCTTTGCTATCCGCCTTCAGCGATGCCGGCGGAGAAAGAAAGAAGATGGGAAAGTTGCAAGAACGGGGGATTGACAATGGATACAAGGACGTTTGTAGTGAGAATGGCGGTCGGCGCTCTTACGGTGGCAATAATGGCCGGCGCCGGCATGGGGCAGACCTATTGGAAAAGGGATCTTCGCCTCGGGCATTCTGATGTTGTCCGCGCCATTATGGCCACGGCCGACGGCAATTTCATGCTTGCCGAATCGAGGGTTTCGCCCGGCGTTCCCACAACCGACATCTGCCTGCAGAAGATCACGCCCAGCGGCGATGCGCTGTGGACCAGAACCTATGGCAGCAGCGGGAACGAGACCGCGGGCGGCATGGCACCCGCGCAGGACGGCAACATCGTTGTTGCTGGCTCCACAGATTCGCACGGTCAGGCTGTTCGAAACATATACCTCTTCAAGGTGACGCCTTCCGGGGATACGCTGTGGACAAGGACGTATCAGGGAATGGAGATGCCCGGCACGGAGAGCAATGCGTGGGCGACCTCAATACAGGCCGCCGCAGACGGCACGTTTCTCGTGGCAGGGCCGCGGTATTCCAGCATCACGGGCCAATACGACCTTTATCTGCTGAGAATAACTCCCGCCGGAGACACCCTTTGGACAAAGACATTTCAAGGAAGCTACGACGGGGACGTATGCGCCGCGCCCGCGGGCGGCGACGGAAGTTTCATAGTGGCAGCGTCCGGTTCTTCCGCCGGTGCGGGAGGGCTCGACGCCTTTTTGATGGCAACCGACGCCAATGGAAATTCGCCATGGTCAAGAACGTACGGAGGCCCCGGTAACGACAGGGCATGCGCAATCGTGCCGGCCGGAGGCACGAGTTTTCTGGTCGGCGGGAGTTTTAGCCCCTTCTCCGGAGGGACCGAGATGTACCTTTTTAAAGTCGATGCAAACGCACACGGCGAAAGCCTGTGGCTCAGAACCTTCGGCGGACTGGTGATGTTCGCCCAGGGCATCAATGCCATCGCTCCGCTGTCGGACGGCAATTTCATGATTCTGGGCAGCGCACATTGCAACGCCGTTGTTCCCCAGAACAACTTCTACTTGCTTAATGTCAAGCCGAACGGAGACAGTGTCTGGTCACTGGCGACCGGCCCATCGCGCTCCATGGAGGCGGTGGGGGGCGCGGCCACGTCGAACGGGGACCTGCTTGTTATCGGCAGGTCCTGTCCCAACACCGACGACACGTGCTTTTCCTTTCTTATGTACCTTGTCAACGACCGCTATGCCTACAAATCCGTCCCCTTTACCTTCAAAATCCCTGTCTCCGGTGATTCCCTCAACCACGGCTACTCGCCCCTCAAGGCCCCTGCCGGCATGACGGTCTCTCCCGGCGGAACCATCTCCTGGACCCCAACAACCGATTCCGTCTATATGGACCACGCGGAATTTCTCGTTGCCGACGATTTCGGAAACAAGGATACGTTGACATTCAATATCTTTGTCAACAGCAAAGACCATCCGAACAAGACGATCAATCAGCTCTCGCGTTCAGTCAATTCCCGGCACGTTGACATCGCTATCCGTCAGCTTTCTTCCAGGGAAGTTTGTTTTTTGCTTCCTTCCGGCACATCGTCGCTCGCAATTTACGACCTGGGAGGTCAACTGCTGGAGACCTTATCCGTGAAAGCGGATCAGGCAATCTGGCAGCCAAAGCACGCCACGGGGCGGTACTTTGCAAAGGCGATTTTGGACAAAGGGGAGATGGTGAAGGGGTTCACGGTGATGAGGTGAGGTGGCGCAATAAAGACAGATGCATTTGTGGGAAGAACTGCCTTCACAATAGGACAAGTACTGATTACACTAAAACGAAGGAGGCAGTTTCTTGCGCCAGGGGCGACGGAGAGTCCCGCCAAAGCGGGATTGCCGGCCGACCCGGCCGCCAGGCATAGGGTGGACCGGCAACGAGGCGAATAGCCGAGCTCGGAGGAGAACCGGTGCCCAGGGCAGGCGCCCAACGCCAAGACTGACGTATCTTCGAACATTGTATTATAGCTCGTACACTGTCTCATCCCTTTTCAGCGGCTTCTTCTTTGATATTGTACTCTTCGCGCCTTCCTGTTTCTCCGGCAGAATAAACGGGTCTTCGTTTTCGAATGCGTCGCCCATCTCCGCTTCAATGGCCTCAGGGTCTTCTCCGGTTTCCAGGCGGTTCAGCGCCTCGTTCATTTTGTCGGTGTACTTAAGGCCTGTCATGTCGGAGAACTTCCGCATGAGGTTCGCGGCCTGGCGCGGGTCGTCCTCGCTTGAGGTGCTCGGCTTCTCCTGCAAGCGCCTCCATTGCCTTGGTCATCCTTGCCTCGTCGACGGGAAGGTCGTCTTCGCCCTTGTCGCCGGAGTCTTCGCTTGCATTCTTTTTTGTTTTTCCGGCAACGGCAAACAGGGAGATCCTTCGATCAAGCTTTCTCTTTTTGCACGAGGGGCAGTCCGGGATTGTTTCGGTATTGACACGGCGCGAAAAGAAGGTGAAAATCGTGTTGCAGTCAGGGCAGAAGAATTCGTAGAAAGGCATGGAGGCTCCAGCTATTGGTGAGACTTGAAATTGTTGTATCATAAAAATAATCCGGGGAAAATATCGGCAATCAGCAATTTACATGGGGGGAGGCCTCCCCCTCGCTCCGGCCCGGCGTGCGCCGTCAAATCTCTGAACGTTTTATTTCGCACGCCGGTCCTCCGCTACCCCCTCGTGGGTAGCCCCCAAGAAATGTGGCTGCGAGAAAGAAGCTTCGGCTGCGGGGGCACCGAGAAAGAAATAGTTGAATAGCACAGCCCGCGCATTCCCCGCGACTTGGCGCGGGGGTTAGCGGGCGAATATTTGTTGTTCTGTTTCCTTAGCTATGGAAGAATCCCCGCCACATGGGGCGGGGTTCTTCAATAGTTTCAAATTCAAAGAGGAGTCCTTGCTTGATTTATTGTAGATACCGATTGGCGTGAGAAGAAGTAATTGACTTAAGGGTATTCCTCTGCCGCGCGTTAGGCAGGACTGGAGGTCCCGCCATAGCGGGATGCCGCCCGGACCCGGCCGCTTTGCGGCCTAGGGCCGAGGCGGCCCGAGGCCGAAGGCCGAGACCGGAAGGACGGCCGACCCCAAGTGGAGGCAAACGGCCTTGCGCCTCCACTTGGGGTAACGCCCAGCATTTGACCTCGTTGGATCTCTTTGAATCTCTTTTCCTCCCCGTCCATACCGTACTAATTATTTTTAATGGTTCGCCCACCACATCCCGAACAAAATGCCCAAAGGAGTGCCCCATGCCCGAAGCAGACGTCTCAAAAGCCGAAAAGAATTTCTACACCGACGTGCCCCAGAAGAGCGAGGTCTTTTTCCTCAAAGGTTCCAACAATTACGACTGGGGAATGAAGAACCGGCTCGGCCGGATTTTCAACTGCGAATCGGGCAAAACCGTGATGCTCGCGTTCGACCACGGGTATTTCCAGGGGCCCACCACCGGGCTTGAGCGTCCCGACATCACCATCCTGCCGCTCGCGCCGTTCGCCGACGCGCTCATGCTCACGCGCGGGATCCTGCGCTCCGTGATCCCGCCGTCGCTTGACAAGGCGACCGTGCTGCGCGCCAGCGGCGGGCCCAGCATCCTCAAGGAATTGTCAAACGAGCACATCGCCATGGACATTGAGGACGCGGTGCGCGTGAACGCGTGCGCGGTCGCGACCCAGGTGTTTGTGGGCGGGGAAAACGAGACGCAGTCGGTGATGAACCTCACCAACCTCGTCAACGCGGGCAACAGGGTGGGCATGCCGGTGCTGGGCGTGACCGCGGTGGGCAAGGACATGGTGCGCGACGCAAAGTACATCCGGCTGGCCACGCGCATGTGCGCCGAGCTGGGCGCCGCATTTGTAAAGACCTATTTCGTGCCCGAGTTCGACACCGTCACGAGCGCCTGCCCGGTGCCCATCGTGATCGCGGGCGGCAAGAAGCTGCCCGAGCTCGACGCGCTCAAAATGGCGCACGACGCCATAGCGCAGGGCGCGGCCGGGCGTGGACATGGGCCGCAACATCTTCCAGTCCGAGGCGCCAATCGCCATGATCAAGGCCGTGCGCAAGGTGGTGCACGACAACATGCAACCCGAGCAGGCGTTCGAGCTGTATCTCGCGCACGCGAACCTCAAGAAGCACAAGGCATGAGCGCTCCTGTTTGCCGGCTTGTCAAGGAACACGCGCCCGCGCTGAGCGTGGGCGCGACAAGCGCCGACCTCATGGCGCTGGGAGACGACATTGCGCTGCTCGAGCAGTGCGGCTGCCGGCTGCTCCATTTCGACGTTATGGACGGGCATTTCGCGCCGCAGCTCACGGTGGGGCCCGCGTTTGTAAAGGCGGTGAAGACCGCGATGCTCAAGGACGTTCACTTGATGATACAGAATCCCGCGGAAACTCTTCCGCAGTATGCCGCGGCAGGCGCGGACATCATCACGGTGCATGTGGAATCATGCACGCATGTGCGGTACGCCCTGCAGTCAATAGCGAGCCAGAAAAACGCAAACGATGCGACCCGCGGGATTGCGCGCGGCATAGCCCTCAATCCCGGAACGCCGCTCGCAGTCTTGGAGCCGCTCCTCGATGACGTGGATATGGTGGTGTTGCTTGCCATAAACCCGGGTTTTGGCGGTCAGAAATTGCTTCCCGACACGGGGCGCCGGGCCGCTCAGGTGCGCGAGCTTGCTGCAAAGGCGGGCCGCCAGGTTCTTCTCTGCATCGACGGCGGGGTGACAAAGGAGAACATCGCAGAAGTGGCCGCCATGGGGCCCGATATCGTGGTGAGCGGCAGCGCCGTGTTTGAGAAAAAGGCGGTGAGGGAGAATTTCGCGGTGATGACGAGCGTTCTTCACGGAAATTGAGAAGATGGATATAGAAAAGTTCTCGCAAAGACGCAAAGGACGCAAAGAAGAGCGCCAGATGAGTTTTAAGCGATGAAACACTGAAATTTTCTTTGCGATCTTTGCGAGAGATCATTGTAATCAAGTACGGACTGGAATTCGCATGAAAAACAAATGGTCCGATTCTTCGGCAAAGGCATTCGTCAAAAAGCACGCTGCGGAATGCGGAAACAGCGTTGCGCTTCTCTCCTATGCCACGCGGCTTGTCGGAAGCGAACCGGACCTCGCCCTGCACGGTGGCGGGAACACATCAATCAAGACGACGGTCAAGACCCTCACCGGCGCCATGGACGCACTGTTTGTAAAGGCCTCGGGAGTTCCGCTTGACTCAATTAGACTCGTCGGGGTTCGTGTGCCTCGACCTCGCCGCCATACGGAAACTGGAGAAAGTCCGGGCCCTTGACGACGAGACAATGGCAAACGAGTTCCGAACGCATCTTGTCAAGCCTTCTGAATCGGTTGCCTCGGTCGAGACGCTCATGCACGCGTTTGTCGACAAGCCCTGCATCGTGCACACGCACCCGTCCGCGATCCTGGCGCTTACCAACAGGGAAGACGGGGAAGCAATCGCGCAATCGGCGCTGGGAAAAACCGCGGCGGTCCTGCCTCATGTCAATGCGGGCCTCGACCTCGGCCGCGCGGTCGCCGCCGCGGTGAAAAAAAATAAAGGCCTGCGCGGCGTCGTGGTGTCGCACCACGGGCTTATCACGTGGGGTGCCGGTCCGAAGCAGGCGTACGACGCCGCCATCGAGGCGGTCAGCCGGGCCGAGGAGTATCTGAAAAAGTCCCGCATCCGCACCATCGCACCGGCCGCCGAATCCGCGGTGGAAAGCGCGCGGAAGAAGTACACGAAACTTGCACCCGTGCTGCGAGGCCTTTTGTCGCCTGCCTCGGGCAACCCGGACTCGCCGCACACGTTTGTGACGCTTTCCCCGCTTATCAACACAGACGTGCTTGGGCTCCTCTTCAGCAAGGAAGCGCGGCAGTTTCTCGTGTCGCCGCCCCTCACCCCGGATTACTGCGTGCGCACCAAGTCGTATCCTCTGTCGGTTGACGAACCGGATTTGAGCGACATGGACGCGCTCCGCGCAAAACTCAGCGGCGATGTCGCCTCCTTCGCGGAGCGGTATGGCGCATATGTTAAGAAGAATGCAAAGGCGCATTCAGGTCAGGGGATGTATGCCCCCGATCTTCTGCCCAGAGTGGTCCTTGTTCCGGGCCTGGGCGCGGTGTGTGCGGGACGCGATGCGGACGCAGCGGCCGTTGCGTCCGACATCACGGCGCAGGCGCTGTCGGTCAAGAAGATGATTTACGAAACAGGAGGCGTTTACAAAGGGCTTTCCGAGTCCCACCTTGCGGCCATGGAGTTTCGGCCTTTCCAGACGGCAAAAGTGGCCGACAGCGGCCGACTTCCGCTGCGCGGCGCTTCGGCGCTTGTCACGGGCTCGGCCGGCGCCATAGGATCGGGCATCTGCGAGGCGCTGCTCGAAAAGGGATGCAACGTGCTGGTCACCGACCTTGCGGGTGAGCGGCTTGATTCGATGGTTCAGGAATTGAAAACCAGGTATGGAAGAAAGGTGACCGGCGCGGCACTCGATGTAACCGACCCGCTGTCGGTGGCGGCAGCATTCGAAAAAGCGGCGGAAGCTTTTGGCGGCCTTGACATCGTTATCGCCAATGCCGGAATTGCGCATGTGTCGCCGCTGGTCGACATGGACCTGGAGTCCTTCAGAAAAATCGAGCGCGTCAATGTCGACGGCACGCTCACGGTCCTTGCCGAGGCGGGCAGGCTTTTCAAGCTGCAGAACACGGGCGGCGACATCGTGCTGATCTCCACCAAGAACGTGTTCGCGCCGGGCGCGAAGTTCGGTGCATACAGCGCGACCAAGGCCGCGGCCCACCAGCTCGCACGCATCGCAAGCCTCGAATTCGCCGGCATGGGCGTGCGCGTGAACATGGTATCGCCCGACGCGGTGTTTTCGCATGGGTCAACAAAGTCCGGCCTGTGGCAGCAGGTGGGGCCCGACCGCATGAAGGCGCGCGGGCTCGACGAACAGGGGCTCGAGGAATATTACCGCCAGAGAAACCTGCTCAAGGCGAAGGTGACCGCCGAGCATGTCGCCCGCGCGGTGCTGTTTTTCGTGACGCGCCAGACGCCCACCACCGGCGCGACCATTCCGGTGGACGGCGGCCTGCCCGACGCGGCGCCGAGATGAAGTGACAAACAACCGAAGGAGGTGCATGGTGGATCCCACAGCGAGCGCATTCTCCGGAGCTTGCTCCGGTGTTGGCGAGCGACTACAAGTATGTTTTCCTTCCATAGGGATGGAAGATTCCTCGTCCCGCGGGACTGCGGGGTGTTTCAAATTCCGGATCGCAGTCATGTCGTTTTGTTTTCTTTCGCTCCTGTGCGGCGCGCTCTTTGCAAAGGAGATGATCCTCACCACGCTCGACGGCATCAAGATCGTGCTCAAGGAAGACAACACCTGGGTGCTGCAGAGCGGAAAACAACCGAGCTTCGAAAGGGATTTCACCGTACCGGTAAGCGGCGGCAAGTTCGTGCTTATCGCCACCGACGGAACCTGGGGCTTTGTGGAAAAGGAGCTCGTTTATCAGGAGGACCAGGTCAGGACGGATTCGATTGTCGGCAACGGTCATTCGGTGAACAAGGACGTGATGGCCGCCAATGCCGAGGCGCAGAAGCAGGCGATTTCCCAGGTCAATACCAAGATGAGGAACGCGCTTGCAAAGCTGAAGATAGACCAGAAACTGCTTCCCGACTGCGTGAAGCGGGCTGAAAAGGACGTTACCAAAAAAGAAGACTTCAAACAGGGCGTTGGCTGGGACGTTTCGGTGCGGATTTTCGTGGACAGGGGAAGCATCCTGGCTGTCGCGGACTGCGCAATGAAAAAACCAGATGAGGCCGCCGATTCCACGGGGAAGGCAGCGGGAATCAAGAAAAAGGCTCAAAAGAAACCGGCGGCAAAGTAGCGCCGCCATACGACGTCATGAGAAACGGGGGCGACGGATGAGGTCCTCAAAAAGATACTGTCTGCAAACGGCGATTCTCTCGGCCGCGGTCCTCTTCTCGGGCTGCGCCTCGCGCGTGCCGCTCACCAGGGCGCTTATCAGGGAGTACAATCTTACCTATGCCGACATCAAGCGCCTCCAGCTTTACATATCGGACGACATCCTGTTCGAACAGGAGGCAAAGAACGTCAACAAGGACATCGACCAGACGCATTCGCTCAAGAAGGTGGAGGACCAGTACATCAAGCGGGTGTATTTCAAGCGCCAGACGCCCTGCATCGCCGTGGAGGCCGAGGCTGACAGGGTGAAGGTCGCGTTCGAGCCGTCGGATAATCTCACCTTCGTGTACGAATCGAATCCCGAGCGCGAAGGGTATGTTTACAGGCCGGAAAAGAAGGCGGCGAAGGAAGAGCAGTCGAGCCAGGCCGAGGGCAGCCTTTTTGACAACTGGAGGATCGTGGGACAGCAGACCTATGCGGACTCCACGTACAACGTGATCGTCAGAAACGAATTCCCGCTGCTTCTGGTGGACCAGGCGAGCCTCCGGACGTTTCTTGTCGAGTCGCGAACCGTCCCCGGCATGCGGCAGACCGACATTGACAAGGCAAAAGGGAAATAGCGGTCCGCCGCTGCTTCGCTCTGCCCGAAAGACCTTTGCTGGTCCGGGGCTGCGTGAGCCGGAGCAAGGAATGGCATCGTCCGCAGGAAGCCTTTCCCGGACGCAGACCGCAATTCCGTATCCGCCGTGTATACAATTTATAATCGGTTTTGCGTTTTTTCAGGTTTTTTCCCAAAAATTAAGTTAAATTTTACATTACTGGCAACCTTCCGGAGCGGGCCGATTATATCGAGGTTTGTGCGTTCTCCAGGAAGACGCAAGGATGGTTGTCAATATATGGTTGCTTTAGCGATTAAGTCCAAGAGGTCCGGTGAGGCGCACCGACTGCAGGTGAAAGCGCAGTCGCCAAGAGGCGAAGTTCGGTTCTGTCAAGCGCTCAAAGTCCAAAACAAAATGAGGGGCATTCCCGAACCGGAGGAAAAATGCGAAAGATTTTCGGGTGCATTTTCTTGTGCGGGGTTCTTGCCGGTACAGGATTCTCTCAGGACGCAACAGGTTGGCCGCACAAGAATGCAGCCGGCCAGACCGTTCGTCATATTATCATCATGAACCATCTGAACAAGTCCTTCACGCTGGAGCTTTCCAATTACGCCAATCAGACGATGAATCCCGGCGACAGCATTGTCATCGAACACGCAATGGGCTGGGCTTCCGCGCGCTGTTCCGGCACCTATCCCGGCACCACAAACATGGGAGCGCTTTCGCTTGCCGAATGGACCTTGGGTGCAGGCGGCAACGATGACTGGTACGATGTTAGCCTCGTCGACGGATACAATCTTCCTGTGAGGATGTTTCCGATCCAGGGCACGTTCACAACGACCACTACCGCATACATGTGCGATACGGTGGGTTGCACCAAGGACCTTCTTCCAAACTGTCCGCCGGAATTGCAGGTGAAAGGCACCAACGGGGACGTGGTCCAATGTCTCAGCGCGTGTTCGAAATTCCGTGCAGATTCATTCTGCTGTACCGGAGCTTACAGCACGCCTCAAACGTGCCACGCCACCTCGTACTCAAAGCTGTTCAAGGATGCGTGCCCATGGGCCTACAGCTATGCGTACGACGATCTGGCCAGCCTTGACCAATGCACCTACGCCAACGGCATAGGGCCGGATTACGTCATCGAATTCGGCTATTTCAACGACCAGGGGAGCGCCGTGGAATGGAAGCCATCCATAAAGCTTTTGAGCGTCAATGGCGATGCGATAGAAAAAGGCAGGGACAATGTCCTGAGATATTCAATAAGCGGCACGCATTCGAGCCGTGCGTGGCTCGGGCTGTACCGTTGTTCCGGACAGCTGGTTGCTCAATCGGAAGTGAAAGGGGTTTCCGGCGCCATGACCCTGGCCGGTGTTTCCAAAGGAGTTTACGTTGCGGTGCTCAGGAGCGGAAGGCAGTTGCTTGCTCAGAAGACCGTGGCGGTAAAGTAGCGGATTCACATTGGCAAAGAGTTTTGTTCATCTCAATCAGAAGGGGGAGGATAAAAATGAAAAGAGCAGCAGTGATGTGTTTGATGGTGGGGTTGTTCGCGGGGTCTATTTTTTCCCAGACGACGGTGAGTATCTGCGGTTATGTCAAGGACGATAAGGGAGTCCCCCTGACCAACACGATAGTAAGGTTGGGCCAGACGACCTATGATAACGGTTTTGGGCAAAATGCGATCATCACCAAAACCAACAGTTTAGGGTATTACCTACTGGGACTGGGTGGAGGTTGCACTCCTGTTTTTAAAGAAGATGGAGTGGTGAGATCAAGTGCGTTTTCGATGCCGTGCTATATCGGCGGGCAGGTCCTTTTCAGTCTGCCGCAGGACAATTTTCAGGTGAAAATGGGCGTCTATGACCTGGCCGGACGGTTTGTCAAAGAGATCATGAACAGTCGTTTGTCAAAGGGCAATTACGGGGTGCGGATAGATACCCGCACTTTTTCGTCCCAGTTCTATCTGCTGCGCCTCACCGTCAACGGCGTGTCATCCGTTTTCAAGCTTCAGCCGCTTTCCCGCGTTCAAGGCGTAAACGTTGCTCAAAACGTTCCCGCATTCCAGACCAAGCTGGAAAAATTCGCGGCCGTGGTGGACACACTGCATGCAACCCAGCCTTTCTACTCGATCGGCGTGACGCCGATACAGGCGTTGTCGGGGGAGTACGACTTCACACTGACAAAGACCACCACGTATAACGGCGATACGGCCGCCTTCTGGGGGAACACGAGCACCTATCCGACGAATGCCTCGTACGTGATCCTGAACAGGACCAACGGCGCGTTCCCGGACAGCAAGATTTTCTGGAGCATTCAGCAGAACGGAGCAAAAACCTCCATTGCCACGAACCCCACGCTACAGATCCCCAACGGCAATGGAAGATTCTACATTTGGGTTGCTCCCAATGATTCTGGAAACAGATATTTTGATTTCGTCGAAATCAATTACAACGGTACGTGGGCTGGTAATACCACCCGGGTGGATGGGTGGAGGCTCCCGATAACCTTCCGGGTTCATAGCTCTAACGGTCAGGATAATGCACTCGGCGATGCCTATGAAATATTCTATCAATCACGCCAGGCAAAGTTTGACGAGTTCAAGAACGAGGTGCCGAAGGAATTTACCGGCCTTGCCACCCATGATTTTGCCAACATCTGGGCGCCCCATACTTCGCCTGTCAACATTTTCGGCACTGGCGGCCCCTATGTGGATTACTTCACCAAGTATGAGGATTCGGTTGTCGCCGATAACCCGGGGCAAGCCGTATCGTCTACCGTAAACATTTTTGCCTGTGCGGGGCCGGGAATGGGCGCCTCGCCTGATTATTCCGCCGCCGTCAACAGGCACGTCGGAACGCTTCCGAAAGGCACGAATAATGCGAACTGGTACAACGACACTAACTACTACAAGGCGCCGCCGTGCAACTATTTTTCATATTGGTGCCACCGCAGGTCGTTGTACAACAAATGCTACGGATTTCCTTACGACGACGACGGCGGCCATGCTGCGTATTTGGGCCAATCCAATATCCAATGGTTGGCCATCGCTATAGGGTGGTAAGCGGATCAAGCGTTCGGAAATAACGAGGTTACCTCGCTTTCCCGGAGAACCGGCAGTGCGAGGCAGCCTCTTGCGGCTGGCCTGAAGTTTTAAAAAACCAAAAAGGGGGAAAGGTGAAAATGAAAAAAGCAGCAGTGATGTGTTTGATGGTGGCGGTTTGTACTGGTTTTGCTTTTGCACAGGCGGCGGTTGGCCTTTGCGGATTGGTCACTGATGGGGCGACAGGAAAGCCGATCATCAATGCCGTTGTCAGGTTGGGCCAGGCAACGTATGACAATGGATATTACGCCCAGGCGCCGTACCTAGTATCAACCGATGCAACCGGACATTACCAATTGGGAACGGGGAACTGCATCACAAATACCATAATTCCGGCCACGGTCATGCGGGCCGACGCATTTGCGAAGCCTGCGTACGTGGGCGGGAAAGTGCTGTTCAGCCTGCCGCAGAGTAGCGGCTTGGTGAGAATGGGCCTGTACGACATGGGAGGCAGGTTTGTGCGCGATGTGTTCAACAGGAACCTCGGAAAGGGCAATTACTCGGTGTCGGTGGACACGCGCGGCATTTCCTCGCAGTTCTATCTGCTCCGCGTAACCATCAACGGCGCGGCGACCGTACTGAAGTTGCAGCCAGCCATGCACAACGCAGGTGGTGCGGTTGTAGAGAATACTCCCGAATTCCAGACCCGGCTTGAGAAGCTTGCCGCAGTGGTGGACACCATTCGTGCAACTATGCCGGGCTACGCCATCGCGGACACGCCGATAACCGCGCTGTCCGGACAATTCGATTTCAAATTGACAAAGAATACCACGTGGAACGGCGACACGAATGCCTTCTGGGGGAGCGGGTACCCGGTGGCGACTGGAGGAGTTACCTACGTTGTCCTGAACAGGACCAACGGCGTCTGGCCGGACAGCCAGATCTATTGGGCCCTAAGCCAAAATGGAGCAAAAACCAGGCTTGACAAACAGCGCACCGTCACGGTTAGCGGCGGAGGGAGATTCTACATCTTTATCGCCCCCAACGACTCCAACTCAAGATACATGGAGTGGGTCGAAGAAGCCGTCGGGGACGGAACTATTAACGGCAACAACCTAACCCGGGTAGACGGATGGAGACTACCGATAATGTTTAGAATCCATTTTGCCACAGGCAAAAATACGGATCGCGGTGACCTGTACGAGATGTTTTTCCAACCGCGCAAAGCGAAGTTTGACGAGTTTATAAACGAGGTGCCAAAGGAATTCACGAAGCTCGCCACGGCAGACTTCGCCAATATTTATGCGCCCCACATGATAGAACGGACAGGCCCCACCCTTTTTAACACTGGTGGGCCTTACGTGAGCTATTTCGACCGTTATCAGGACTCGTGTATTGCTCATAATACGGGTGTGCCTGCCAAAACGACCGCTTGGAACATTTTTGCGTGTGCAGGGCCTTATGGCAACAGCGCAACCTGGGGCGGCAACATGAACAGGCATGTCGGCACTCTTGCATCGACACAATGGTGTGACTCATCAAAGTTTTACCAGGATGCCCCCTGCAACTACTTTTCCAAGTGGGTCCATTTGCGGTCCGAGCAAGGTATGGAATATGGATTCCCCTATGATGACGATTGTAACAAGTACTCGGGAATTGTGGGCGGCGTCAGCGGCGTCCAGTGGTTTGCCATTGCAATAGGCTGGTAAGGGTCCTTTTTCATCGAACAATACCGGGTTGCCGCGTTTTTCCTTTTTGGAAAGACGCGACAACCTTTTCCTGTTTTTCGAAAGTTCCTATCACTAAAAAAGGGGAGGGAGAAATGCGAAAAGTATCATTGGCAGGTCTGCTGCTGGCGTTTGTCGCCGGATCAGTGTTTTCCCAGACCGTCAACCTCTGCGGAATCGTAACTGATCAGGGCGGAAAGCCTTTGACCAACACGCTGGTCAGGCTGGGCCAGACAAGGTTTACCGATGCGTACGGCAATGAACCGTACTACACCACGACCGACGCCAACGGCCATTACCAGTTGGGATCGGGGACGTGTACCGTAAACGTCATCCCGCAGAGCACGCTGCTGAGCGGGGATGCGTTTTCGAAGCCGATGTATGTCGGCGGAAAAGTGCTGTTTAGCGTGCCTCAGGACAACGCGTCGGTGAAGATGAGCCTCTACGACCTTGCAGGACGGTTCGTGGAAAATGTGTTGAACTGCACCAAGTCAACCGGAAATTACTCCGCATCGATTGACACGCGCGGCATTTCGTCCCAGTTCTACATGCTCCGCGTAAGCATAAACGGCACATCCACCGCGATGCTTCTGCAGCCGCAGGCGCGCGGTGCAACCGCCTCTGTCTCCCGGAACGCTTCCGAATTCCAGGCGCGCCTGGAAAAGCTCGCGGCTGTGGTCGACACGCTGCATGCCACTGAACCCGGCTATACGCTCGGCGTGACGACGATTCAGACGCTGGCGGGACAGGTCGATTTTACGTTGACAAAGAATCACACCTTCAATGGCGACACCGACGCGTTCTGGGATACGGCCAATGTAAAGAAACAGGCCGGACACTTTTGGTACACGGTTCTCAACAGGACGAATGGCCAGTTTCCGGACAGCATGATTTACCTGGCAATAGGGGATGGCGGTGTTCCGTTTCGGCTGAGCGATCAAAATACGGTTGATTTCAGCGACCAGCGCATCGGGCAGGCTTTACATAATGGTTGGGTACAAGCCGGCTACCACCGGGCTACAGGCCGGCGAACCAGGTTTGGGATTTCGAAGAGCACACGAACGGCGGCGGCTGGTTTCATGGCAATACCACCCGTGTAGACGCTTTTGGTACTCCCATAGCATACCGGTTGCATTGCACGGATGGCTTTGATACCTGCCGCGGTGAATTCCCTCATGTCTTTACCAGTCGCGCCAGTCGTTTTTCGATGAGTTTATGAATGAAGTACCTCAGGAATTTACCGACCTTGCCCAACTTAGCACTCTCATGAAGATTCCGCATCCCGGCTATCCCGGCACAGCGTTGGCATCCAACGGAACATATGCACACTACTCCGATAAATACCTGCAAGCTTTCGGCGCTCCTGTAAATCCAGGATATTTGAGTAATCTTGGTGGGCCCAAAACCGAAGGTAATGCTCATAGACATGTTCTTGAAATGACAACAGCTCAGCAGGCCGATGGAAATAACTTCTACAAGGCCACGCCATGTGATTTTTATGCGAATTTTTTGCATCGCCGCGCATATGACAGCAAATGTTATGCTTTTCCGTTCGATGATTACAATAATTGGTCGTCGTATATAGAGCATGGCAATGTGTCGTGGCTTATCCTTGCTGTAGGATATTAGAATTTTTTAATTAGTACTCTAGGGGGCTGCTTTATATTTCTTTAAAGTGTGAGGCAGCCTCTTTACTTTAAAAAAAAGGGGGAGAGAAATGAAAAAAGCAGCTTTTAGTTTTCTGGTAGTGGCGTTTCTTGCCGGAACGGTTTTTTCCCAGACTGTCAACCTCTGCGGAAAAGTCACGGATCGAGAACGGCAAACCTTTGACCAACACTCTGGTCAGACTGGGCCAGACAAGATTTAGCGATGCTTGGGGCAATGACCCATACTATACCACAACCGATGCCAACGGTCAGTACAAGCTGGGAACGGGGACTGTAACGTTCAACGTTTACACAGAGGACAAAATGATGAGGGCTGATGCCTTTTCGAAGCCGATATATATTGGCGGGCAAGTGCTTTTCAGCCTGCCGCAGGACAATGCTCAGGTGAAAATGGGCATGTACGATCTGCAGGCCGGTTTGTAGGGAGACGTGATGAACAGACCCCTGTCCAAGGGCAATTATTCCGGTGTCGGTTGACACGCGCGGCATTTCGTCCCAGTTCTATATGCTCCGCGTGACCATCAACGGCGTTCGCCCGTTTTGATGCTCCAGCCGCGTCGCGCCGTTCGGCAGGCGCTGTTGTTCAAAACGCGCCCGAATTCCAGACCCGGTTGGAAAAACTCGCGGCCGTGGTGGACACGCTGCATGCCACCGAGCCCGGCTATACGCTCGGCGTAACGCCGATACAGACGCTGGCAGGGCAAATTCGATTTCGTGTTGACAAAAAATCACACCTTCAACGGCGACACCGACGCGTTCTGGGACACGGCCCATGTGAAGAAGGAGGCCGGACAATTTGGTATACGGTCATCAACAGGACGAATGGCCTGATTCCGGACAGCATGATTTACTTGGCCATAGGGGATGGCGGTGTTCCATTTCGGCTCAGCGATCAAAATACGGTTGATTTCACTACCAGTGCGTCGGGCAGGCTTTACATAATGGTTGGGTATAAGCCGGCGACCTCCGGCGGTTACCGGCCAGGACTCGAACCATGTTTGGGATTTTGAAGAGCATACAAACGGTCGGCGCGGACTATGGTTTCATGGCAATACCACACGTGTCGACGCCTTCGGATTCCGATCGCATACCGGCTGCACTGCACGGATGGTTTTGACACCTGTCGCGGTGAAGTCCCTCATGTCTATTACCAGACGCGCCAGTCGTTTTTTGATGAATTTAAGAATGAGGTGCCCGGGGAATTTACGCACCTTGCAACAGTCAAGGCCCCGTACCGGATCCCCAATCCCGGCGGAGACACAACTCCGGCGGATTCGGCGCTGGCGGAACATATGTCAATTACTGGGGCAGTTATGGGCCAACCCATATAATGCTGATCTTGGACCGCAGCCTTCCGCCGCCTCGCAACAGGCATGTGATCGGGTTGACAACCGCACAACAGGCGGATTGGAACTATCATTATAAAGCTACCCCATGCAATTTCTATTCATATTTTTTGCACAGGCGTGCATTTGACAGAAAATGTTACGGATTTCCGTACGATGATTATGCGAATTGGTCTTCATATATAGAGCATGGCAGTGTTTCGTGGCTGGAGCTTGCGGTAGGGTATTGAGGCTGCGAGCGTCGGAGAAAAAAGACCGGATGTAGTTTGAAGATTTGTAAAAAAAATCCCCGGTTCTCGTGAAGAGAATCGGGGATTTTCTTTATTGTTTCATACCGCAAAAGTTGAGGTATTCGGGGCGCTAATCCACAATTGGAGAAATTGCATCGGTTTCTCGGCCTTCTCTTTATGGAAGCGGCGATTCGTAGACAGCCTGGTCTGAAATTATAAAGACCGATTTGCTGTTTGACGCAATTCCGGCCGCGCCGTTGATCCGCCGGACGGCAGTCCTCCATTTACCGCAATCCAATGTGCACCATTGTCAGTTGAGACAGAATACTCCATTTGACCAGTTCCGGCAAAAATTTCGTTTCCGCTTACGGCATAACTAACACGCCGGTGGCGAGCCCGGAATTTGCTGCAGCGATCCAGTTGCCGGTGCTATTGTCGTGCATGTAAATGCCTGAGTTTGTCCCGGCAAACAGCGTACCTCCACACATGAACAATGATATAATACCGCTTGGTGCGCCTGAGACAGATGACCATGTATATCCACTAAGCAGACGATAATAGAGTGTTCCATTTGACGTTGCGTAAATACCCGTACCGACAACCATGATGGCGCTTACACTTCCCGTCAAAGTGGTGGAAGCTTGTTCCGATAGCCCAGTCTTGCCCGTTACGGTGGAAAAAAGGATACCAATGCTGGTCCCTGCATAAATGGTATCCATTATTGTAAAATGTGTTGACGAGCAGGACTACGAAGGTATCGGATTCCAATGTTCCCATTGTTTCCATTGTCTGTTGTAGAATAAATGCCTCCTGGAGGGTAGTTAAGCCATCTGTTCCTGCAAGAGTAAGATTTCCATACTGGGAAAGAGCAATTACATAGAATGAGCGCGGTCCAAAAGCTCCTCCATTAGCCGGCCACGTTGTTCCATTATCCGTGATTGAGAAACTCCATTTTTCTGGAGTCCCACATCCACCGTGTCCCCGCAAGTGGCAATTGAAAAGGGCGTATTATGTGTAATGCTAAAATCGTTCACCCCTGTCCACGAACACGCCAATGCCTGGAAATTCGCCGTCACCGTTGCAGGCCCTGAGGTAAGGGATACCGTGGTTGATGCGGACGTCGGACTGGCAATTGTTGCCCCTGTTCCCGCAGTGACGGTCCAGTTCACAAACTTATACCCCGTGCTCGGTGTCGCCGTAATGGTTGTCTGATCGCCATAATTTACGGTCACCGTCGGCGTCGAAGGCGCTGTGATTGACCCGCCGGCTCCAGGGCTTACCGTTAGCTGATAGGTGATTTTCGCAAAATTTGCGGTTATACTCTTTGCGCTGTTCATCGTAATTGATCCCGGGTTTGCCGTGCCGGTCAAATCACCGCTCCACCCCGTGAACTGATAACCGGTGGCCGAAGCCGGCGTCAGTGATACGGCCGTTCCCGAATCATACGGAGACCCGGCGGGGTTTGGCGTCACGGTCCCGTTTGTTGCCGTTATTGAAAGGGCGAATTTCACGATTGTCGTAAAACTGGAAGAAGCCCATGAACTTGTGCCGCCCGCGTTCTTTGCATTGACACGCCAATAATATTTCGTTGCATTGGACAGCGTGCCGACGGCCTTTGACGCGGCCGTCAACGTGGAATCATCAACAACAATGCCGGTTGAGAAATCGGACGCGGTTGAAACCTGGACCCGGTAGGTGGCCGCGCCGGTCACGGCATTCCATGTCAATGTCGGACTCACTGTAATACCTGTCGCATTATTTGCCGGGGCCGAAAGTACAGGCACTCCCGGCGGAGCGACAATTGTGGTAAAGCTGGACGCCGTTGACCATGCGCTCGTTCCGCCGGCATTCTTGGCATTCACATGCCAGTAGTACACGGTGCTATTCGCGAGGGAGCTCAGGGCTTTCGACGCTGTTGTCAACGTGGAATCATCAACAACAATTCCGGTTGAGAAATCGGATGCTGTTGAAACCTGGACCCGGTAGGTGACCGCGCCCGTCACGGCGCTCCACGTAAGGGTCGGATTTACCGCCACCCCGGTGGCGCTGTTGGCCGGGTTCATATTAACAGGCACACCGGATACTGCAACAACAGTGGTAAATGAAAATGCCGTAGACCATGCGCTCGTTCCGCCGGCATTCTTGGCATTCACGCGCCAGTAGTACACGGTGCTATTCGTGAGGGAGTTCAGGGCTTTTGATGCGGCCGTCAAGGTTGAATCATCAACAACAATGCCGGTTGAAAAGTCGGATGCGGTTGAAACCTGGACCCGGTAGGTGGCGGCGCCGCTCACGGCGGCCCACGATAATGTCTGATTTACGGCAACTCCGGTGGCATTGTTTACCGGAGCCGAAAGCACGGGCACTGCAGGCGCAGCAACAATTGTAGTAAAGCTAAATGCCGTAGACCATGCACTCGTTCCGCCCGAATTCTTTGCATTCACCCGCCAGAAGTACAGCGTGCTGTTCGCAAGGGAGCTCAGGGCTTTCGACGCTGTTGTCAACGTTGAATCATCAACAACAATGCCGGTTGAAAAGTCGGATGCCGTTGAAACCTGGACCCGGTAGGTGATGGCGCCGGTCACTGCGCCCCATGTCAGCGTCGGGTTTACCGCAATGCCGGTGGCGCCATTGGCAGGTGCTGAAAGTACCGGTACTCCGGACGCTGCGACAATTGTAGTAAAGCTAAAGGCTGTAGACCATGCGCTTGAGCCGCCAGCATTCTTGGCATTCACCCGCCAGAAGTACAGCGTGCTGTTGGTAAGGGAGCTCAGTGCTTTCGACGCGGCCGTCAATGTTGAATCATCAACAACAATGCCGGTTGAAAAATCGGATGCCGTTGAAACCTGGACCCGGTAGGTGACTGCGCCGGTTACGGCATTCCACGTCAGCGTGGGACTCACGGCTATTCCCGTTGCGCTATTTGCCGGCGACGACAGCGTCGGCGCGGATGGCGGCACATTCACGTTCAGGTGCGCGTATGCCGACGTATCGGCGCCGGAGGAATTCACCACAATCACGTAATAATTTCCCGAGTCTGCGGCGGTCACGCCTGTCTTCTGGTATAACGGATTGGTGCTTGAATCTTTTACCGTCCCGCTTCCCTTTGTCCCCTGATACCAGATAAACGTGGGCGTCGGAGAGGCGTTGTTTATCCCGACGGTGAACGCGACCGATCCTCCTTGACTTACGGTAGTGTCCGGCCGGGGCTGCGTTTGGATTTTTGGGGCAACCTTGATCGAACTTACGGTGACAATCACGTTCGCCGACGCCAGCGCTCCACAAAGTGCCGTCGAAGGCCTTTACCGCGAATGTGTCCACGCCGGCAAAACCGGCATTCGGCGTGTACACCACGCTGCCTTTTGTGGAGTCGGCAAGCGTCGCCGTTCCATTGGACGGTTTCTGGGTCACCTGCCATTGCGTGATGGGATCGTTGTCCGGATCGCTTGCAACCAGGGAAACCGTAATTGCCTGGTTTGTGCCCGTGTTTATCGATTGCGCCTGCACCACCGGAGGACGGTCGGTCTTGATTACGGTAATCTTCACCGTGTCTTTGACAACCAGATTCCCGTCGGTTGCGGTGAAAACGATTCTATACAATCCCAATTCACCAAACGTGGGGGTCCAGGTGAAAAGTCCGGTCTTCGGAGTGAATGTCGCGGAATCCGGCGGTTTTGCGCCTGAAATATCCGTTGCGCCCAGCACTACCGTGTCCTGAGCGGAAGCAATGATTGTCACGATGAAGCTGAGGGTCTTGCCCTGGGACACCGTGGTGTCGACAGTTGGCACCATGATGACCGGCGGTGTCTTAATCGAACCGGAAAAGATCATCGCCGACGCCGGAGATGTTCCTGCTGTGTTGACAGTTACCACATAATAGTAGTAATTGCCTGTCTTGACGGAATCGCCAAACAGCGAATCCGATGTGCTGCCGACCTTCTGGAAGTCTGCGGCAACGGTATCTGCAGAGCGGAATATGTTATACGAATCCGCGTTGGAAACCTTGTTCCACGAGAGGACGAAATAGCCGTTAACTTTTGATACAGTCACAACGCCCTGGACCTGGGCAGGTGCAATTATCTGCGAGCTGACTGTTATAATCACCTTCTGCGTGTCGGACATTGCCGGAGTGCCGTTGTCGGTGGCGGTGAATAGTACCGTGTCTATGCCCGTAAATGCTGCCGGAGCGGTCCACCTGAAAACGGTGCCGGTGAGGGTCGCACCCTGCGGACCCTTGATCATTGCATAGGTAAGCGTCTGGCCGGAATCCGGGTCTGTTGCGGAAAGCGAAAGGGAACAGGCTTGGGCGCTCACGATGTTCCGCACGCCGGAAACACTGAGCAATGGCTTGTGATTGACGGTCTTGCCGACAATGGTGATGGTCGCGGTGTATGTTTTGTTCGGAGCGCCTTGCAGGGAAACATCAACCGTTACGGTTTTCGTGCCGGCGGAATTGAAGGCAAGATCGATCCACTGGGTATCGGTCCAGGCGAAGGCGTTGTTAAAGGTAGTGGTCGTGTCCGTTTCGGTGGTTCCCCTGGTAACGGTGACCGTCACAAGGCTGATGTAAGAGGGAAGATAGGCGCTCATGCCGATCCGCACCCGGTTTCCAACGGTGTCGGTTACGGTGAGGGTGTCAATATGGTGAGATGAGTTCTCGACGACAAGATTGATTCTTGCGTCCTGCGGCTTGAATGGGTTTTCCTGGCTGGTGCAGGTGAGCAGGGCAAGGGCGGCGTATGCGACAACGGAATGGAACAGACGACTTTTGAGAATCATAATACCCGATCTCCCGGAAAAGTGAGATGACAAATAGTTACTTGCATAAAAATAAAACGCAGCCCTAAACCTGGATGTGACGTAGATCACAATTCATGCACTTCATGAAAAAAGAAAATACTATTCGGTTGGGGAAGCTATTGCTTGGGTTGTTGAGAGGTATGCGATTTGCCGGATAACCGTTGGCAGGAGAGAAGAGCCGAAGAACGCTTTGGCCATTGTCGGTAGCCGGGGCGGGAATGTTCCGGCGAATACCATACCTCGTTTGGTCACGGCATCGCGGGCGCCGATGCACAAACCCACGGCGTTGCGGACGGATAGCGCAACGTTATCGGGACGCATCCTACTTGGCCGAAAAACTCCCCGTCCCGATCACCTCCCCGTTCTCTCCGATCACGTCCACCTTCCATTGTCCCGGCGTGACCGTCTTGTAGCTCCAGAGGCGCCCGGACGCGTACCGCAACCTGAGCGGCACCTCGAGCACTTTCTCGTCGCCATTGTACCAGACATGCTTGATGTTCACGGGAGCGGCATTGATGGAAATTTTGGTCCAGCAGAATACCTTTGCAGGCGAGGGCCCGAATTCATTGGCAACGCCCTGCGGCGTGCGCTGTTCAACGCCTGTTCCAAATGCGATGCTGTCGAGTTTGCAGACCTTCGGAATTTTTGAAACGCTGTCCGCCGACGCGGAAGAATCACTCTGGGCGAAAACGGCAAAGGATAAAAAGAGTATCAGCGCGAGGCCCGGTAGCAGCATATTCTTCATGACACCTCCCGAAATATGGTTGATGGTTGCCTCGGATTGCAGGATATGCACCATGATATTGGCTCACTAAAATAGTACCACGATTGAAAGGAAAAGTAAAGAGCCATCCGGGTCTGCGGGGGCACCTGTTTTCTCACAACAAATCTTCTGCACAATGGCGTTCTCCCGTGCGCATGGCGGCGTCCGCAAAGCAGAAGACTGCCGCTAAAAAGTCTTTTATTTTTTCCCGTTTCATGTTAATTTATGTACAATCAAATTGAAGTGTTTTGTTTCCTGCAACCACCGGGCGGTCATGATTCTCAAGACTCCATACTATCTTATTGACGAACGGAAACTGCTCCGCAATCTGAAAAAGATCGAGCGCGTACGCGAGGAATCGGGCGCAAAAATCCTCCTTGCGCTCAAGTGTTTTTCGGCGTGGTCGGTGTTTCCTCTCATGAGGAAGTACATGGACGGGACGACGAGCAGTTCGCTGTTCGAGGCGAGGCTCGGCCGCGAGACCTTCGGAAAGGAAACCCACGCCTATTGCGTCGGATACACCAAGGAGGACATCTCTTCAGTCAAGAAATACGCCGACAAAATCATCTTCAATTCCGCGTCCCAGCTTAGGCGGTTTTACCCTCTTGTCCGCGGAAAAAAGATAGGCCTGAGGGTTAACCCCGGGTTCAGCTTCTCGCACTACGACCTCGCAGACCCCGCCCGCCGGCATTCGAGGCTCGGTGTTGTTGACAAGAAGGATCTTGCGTCGGTGTCGCATCTCGTGAGCGGTCTCATGTTCCATTTCAACTGCGAAAACGACAGCGTCGGAAGTTTCTGCGCCTCGCTCGACCGCATCACGCGCGGGTACGGGAAGCTCCTTGATAAAATGGAGTGGGTGAGTCTCGGCGGTGGCCTGTATTTCACCAAAGAGGGATACCCGCTCGACACATTCTGCAAAAGGCTCCGCGCGTTTGCGGCGCGCCACGGCGTCCAGGTGTATCTTGAACCGGGCGAGAGCGCGATAACCCGGTCCGCCGAGCTTGTGACCACGGTGGTCGACATTGTCCGCAACGGGGCGAACATTGCCATCGTCGATGCATCGATGGAGGCGCACATGCTCGACCTGCTCATCTACCGCATACCGGCGAAGATTGACAATTCGGACACCGGCCGGTACAAATACACAATCGCCGGCAGGTCGTGCCTTGCGGGCGACGTGTTCGGGACGTTCCGGTTCAAAAGGCCGCTGCGCGCGGGCAGCGTCGTCCGGTTCGCGGACGCTGCGGGCTACTCCATGGTGAAGAAGAACTGGTTCAACGGGCTTTCCATGCCGTCGATCGCAGTGAGGAGGCTCGACGGGTCCATCGACGTGATAAAACGGTTTTCGTTCAACGATTTCAAGAACAACTTATCCTGAGAAGGGCGCAGTACCATGAAACGAAACGTATTGATCATTGGGGCGGGCGCCGTGGCGCACGTGGCCGCGCACAAGTGCGCGCAGCACAACGACGTTCTGGGCGACATCTGCGTCGCGTCGCGCACGCAGTACAAGTGCGACGCGATCATCGACAGCGTGATGCGGAAGAACAACATCAAGAACAGGTCGGGCAAGCTGTTTTCCCGCCAGATCAACGCCCTCGACGTTTCGGCAACGGTCAAGCTCATCAAGGAGACCAATTCGCAGATCGTGCTCAACCTCGGGTCCGCGTTTGTCAACATGTCGGTGCTGGAGGCGTGCATCCAGGCCGGCGTGAGCTACATGGACACCGCCATCCACGAAGAGCCCGACCGCGTGTGCGAAGACCCGCCGTGGTACGCCAACTACGAATGGAAGCGCAGGGACCGCTGCACGCAGCGCGGCATCAACGCGATCCTCGGCGTGGGGTTCGACCCCGGCGTGGTGAACGCCTACTGCGCCCTGGCAGTCAAACACCATTTCGACACCATCGACACCATCGACATCATGGACGTCAACGCCGGGTCGCACGGCAAGTACTTTGCCACCAACTTCGACCCGGAGATTAACTTCAGGGAATTCATCAAGGTGTGGACCTGGATCGACCGCAAGTGGGTGTGCAAGCCCATCCACGACGAGAAAATGGTCTACACGTTTCCCGTTGTGGGGAAACAGACCGTGTACCTCAACGGTCACGACGAGCTTCATTCGCTTTCAAAGAACATCGACGCGAACAGCATCCGCTTCTGGATGGGATTTTCCGACCACTACATCAACGTATTCACCGTGCTCAAGAACATCGGGCTGCTGTCGCACCAGCCCGTGACCACGGCCGAGGGCCTCGTGACCGTTCCGCTAAAAGTGGTGAAGGCTTGCCTTCCCGACCCGAGCACGCTGGCGCAGGTGTACACCGGAAAGACCTGCATCGGCAACCTTACAAAAGGCAAAAAGGACGGCAAGGAAAAGGAAATCTTCATTTATAACATCTGCGACCACAAGAAGTGCTACGAGGAAGTCGAATCGCAGGCTATCTCCTATACGGCGGGCGTTCCTGTCGCTGCTGCGGCCATGCTTGTCGCGAACGGAACGTGGAACCCGAAGACCATGGTGAACGTAGAGGAGCTCGATCCGGACCCGTTTATCGGGCTTCTTGACAACATGGGACTGCCGACCGAGATCAAGTATATAAAGCCTCCGAGAGCCGCGGGGATAAGCGAAAAGCAAGAGGTTATTCCGAAGGCAAGCGCAAAGGTGAAGGTGAAGGGGAAAGTGAAGGCGGGGTGAGGGAGTTCCACCTAAATCAATGCAACTCCTACCAACTCTTTATTATTTTTTTTAATTCTCTATTGTGGATTGCAGAATGCGGATTGTGAACACCTTGCATCCGTCAATTAAAATCTACAATCTACATTCCACAATCTACAATTCATCGCCTACTCAATCAGCGTAAGCATGTCTCTCACGGCCCGGTCAAGTCCTACCAGTGATGCGCGCGCCACGATGCTGTGGCCTATGTTGAGTTCCTCGACGCCGTCGATGTCGGCCACTGCGGTCACGTTCTGGTAGGTGAGCCCGTGCCCGGCATTCACGTGGAGCCCGAGCTTCACCGCGACCATTGCCGCGTCGCGCAGGCGCGCAAGCTCGTCGGATTGCGCCTGTTGTCCCTTTGCGTTTGCGTAGTAACCGGTGTGCAGCTCCACGTGTGTGGCGCCGGTCTTGCTTGCCGCCTTGATCTGGTGGATTTCCGGGTCGATGAAAAGGCTCACCAGAATATTGTTGTTGCGAAACGACTCAAGCGTCTTCGCAAGGTCGCGCTCTTTTCCCTGGAGCGACAGGCCGCCTTCGGTGGTGCGCTCTTCGCGCCTTTCAGGAACCAGCGTCACCATCCAGGGAAGCACGTCGACCGCGATCTTGACGATCTCGGGTGTAGCGGCCATTTCCAGATTGAGTCTGGTGGAGACCGATTGCTTGAGCAGGTAAATGTCCCTGTCCTGCATGTGCCGCCGGTCCTCGCGCAGGTGCGCGGTGATGCCGTGCGCGCCCGCGAGCTCGGCGATGGCCGCGGCCTGGACCGGATCCGGGTCCTTGCCGCCGCGGGCCTGTCGAATGGTGGCGATGTGGTCGATGTTCACTCCAAGCGTTGCCATGGGAAGGCTCCTTTCCTGATTTCAATATACTTTTTTAACGGGGCGGGCGCTTACTTGACTATTTCGGAAGCACGAACGAGCCTGATGCCGCTCTGCCGGAGGTAGGGCAGCGCGGCCTTGAGCGCGTCGGCCAGGGCGCGGCTGCCGGCGCAGCGCAGCACGAGCGAGCCCCTTGCCTGGGCGGCGGCTGACTGCCGCTTGATTTCCGCGACAATATCCGGCGCCGAGGTTTTTTCGAGCCGCAGCGACAGGCTCTCGTACGGAACGCCCAACCGCTCCGCCACGGCGCCCGCTATCGAGTTCTTTGCCGGGTTCGTTTCGACAAAGTACGCGCCCCGGTTCCGCGCCTCTTCCAGCACAAAGGTCATCACCCGGGTGTCTTCGAGCGCCCGTGAGCCCCAGAGGTTGGAGAACCCCTTGACATCAGGGAAACGCCGCGCGGCGTCGCCGACAAGGCCGCGTATGGTCCGTTCCGGGTAATGGATCATGATGACGGACTTCTGGAATTCGGCCGGCACTTTTCCGGGCGGTTCCAGGGGAAGCCGGACCACCACTTCCTTTTTGTACTGTTCGGCGAGCTGCGCGATGAGCGACGCTTTCTTTCCCGCGGGCGCCAGGGATATGGTGAGCGGTTCGGAAAACGAAAGCACCGACACGGCAATCGGGTACGCCGTATCCTCGAGGTCTTCCACGACCACAGCCATATCGGCCGTGCCGGTGAGGAACTTTTCGGCGGTCGAGACGGCGAGCGTCACCGCCGGGTCGCGCTTCGAGGGAGACGAGAAGGTGATGGTGCACGATGATTTCTTTTCGTCAACGACGCAGTCCGACACCCGGTACGGCGTGCCTTCCGCGGCGGTTGACAGCTGCCGCACGATCCACTCGAACGGTTTGCCTTTCGGCACCGCGGCCTTGAGCGAAAGCGAGCGGTCCTGCGGGGATACCTGCGCGACGATGTCGCCGGGCCGCACTTCGAGTTCTGCAAGCCGTTTCCGTATCGCCGATTCAATGGGGAGGCGGCCGGGCTGTGTTGTATTTTTTCCAGCGTCCGGGCCGGGATGAAGCAGGGCCGAACGCGGCCAGTGAAGCACGGTGCCGAGCAAACCCGGTTTGCGCGCGACAAGCGCGCCGAAACACACGATTGCAATGATACAGGCCGCGGCCGCCGCCGCGGTGCGAACAGATGCCGGCGCCTTGATGACTGCGTTGGGGCGATGTTTTTCTCCCGCATACCAGAAGATGAGCAGTAAAAATACCCGTTGTATTGGAGTATGTCAAATTGGCCGCTCCCGATAAACTCAAGGTTCCCGTTCTGCTCGGACCCACCGCGTCGGGCAAGTCGTCGATCGCACTTGCGGTATGCGAACGGCTCGGGCTTGAGATGCTCTCGTGCGATTCGCGGCAGATCTACCGCTGTATGGACATCGGCACCGCAAAGCCCCCGGCCGCCGACATGGCGCGCGTTCGCCACTGGATGATCGACATCATCGACCCGGACGTGCGGTACTCGGCGCATGAATTCGGCCGCGAGGCGGGGCGGATCATTCGTGAGAGGGCAGAACTTGGCAAATGCGTTTTAGTGTGCGGCGGGAGCGGTCTGTACTTTCAGGCGCTCAGCCGCGGCCTGGGACCGCAGGTTGCCGAGGACCCCAGGGTCCGCGCGAAGTACCGTGCCATGGCGCAAACGCAGGGCAGGCAGGCGGTGTTCGATGAGCTCGCGGCCGTTGATCCGGCCACGGCGGCGGCCAGCCACGCTTCAAACCTCCAGCGGAACATCCGCGCGCTCGAGGTGTTCCACGCCGCGGGACAACCGCTTTCACGGCTTAAAAAGCTCGCGGTCCCTCCCGGCGACCTGGAGTTCGACGTCATGCTCCTTTCCCTTGGCCGGGAAGCGCTGTATCGCAGGATCGACGCCCGAGTCGACGACATGATGAAGAGGGGACTGCTTGACGAATTCCACTCGCTCGTTCGGCGGGGGTACAACGAAAAGTCGCCGGGCATGCTGTGCGTGGGCTACCGGGAGTTCTTCGCATTTGAAAAGCGCGAGGCGACCCTGGACGAGACCGTTGAGAAGGTAAAACAGGACACCCGCAACTACGCGAAGCGGCAGATCACCTGGTTCCGCCATCAGGAGAAAGAGAGGGAAATTGCGGCGGGCGAGCGCGCCTGCGACGAAGCGGCGGGCATTGTGGGGAGGTTCCTCAACCCCTGAGCGCACGTCCCACAGTGCGCAGCCCTCGTTTTTTTTTACTGGAAACAAAGCTCCGGCCGTGGTATAATCTCCTCTGAAGAGTTCCACCGCGACGCTGCATGTCGCGGAGTGCCCGCGCGCCAGCGCGGGCAGGACAGGCTTTCCCAAGCGTGCCCGACAACGCATGGACGGTTCGCTGCAACACCCTGCCGGCAGCGAAGATGCTTGAACGAAAGGAGACCGTGGCATGATTACCGACGATTCCCAGAGAGCCGCCATGTCCAACATGGGCAACAGGAAAATGGGCCAGCCCAAGTATCCCGAGAAAATGCCGAATTACAGTCCCAGCACGAGCTATAACTACAGCCCTGCCACCGGATTCAACGGCGGCCAGCATCCGCGGCACCGCAACGACCGGTTCAAGCGGGAATCCGGCGGCAACATGTCGGACAGAATAGTGAAGCAGAACGACCTCATTATCCGGATTCTCAAGGAAATCCGCGACAGGCTCCCGCCCCCTCCCGTTACTGCCCAAAAACCCGCCGATAGCGCCGGCGCCGACGTCCCCGATGCCGATGATTCGGGTGCGGAAGACGAGGCCGTTGACGAGGGCGGGCAGCAGGTGCAGGAAGCTTCTCAATAGCATCAAAAACGTTTCCCTGTTTCCGAACCGCAATGGGCGTCGGCTCTTACGCACGGTACACAGTCGCGGCATCCTGTCGTGCAGCCCTTCTATTATTTTGTTCGGATGTTTTGCCGATTGTTGAGAACCCTGCTTTGCCTTCTGGCCGCCGCGGCTGCCTGTTGCGGGGGAAACGATACGGCGCAATGCCGGTTTCCGGTTGCCGCGCAGTTCGGTGAAGACATGGTCACGCTTTCGTGGGGATCTGTCGCCGGGGCGTCGGCGTACAACGTTTACGCGGACTGCGGCAGCGGGTTTAAGAAGGTGAATTTCGCTCCGGTGGCCTCGCGCAACCGCTTCAGCTTTCTGTGGATCGACTCTGCGGGAAAGAAAGAGCGCGTGGTGAAGGGAAACCGCGTGGAATGCCGCGTGGTTCCGCTGCTCGCGAAGCTAAAGGGCAGGGACACCGTTCTTACCGAGGGGCCGGCGGGGTGCGGCGTGCGCAACGACTATTTCCGGGGCTTCTGCGGCGTCCTTGCCGATTCCACCTGCGCAAGGGTCCTTCAGCCGCGCCAGGCCGGAAAAAGAATTTTTCCGGCCGCCGTTTCGACCGACCGCGCAAGCTTCTGCCTGCGCTATGGCGGTCCGGCGCGCGAGGTGTTCGAACTTTACAAATCAAGAATAGACCCGAAGGACGAGGGGGCGTGCGTCCCCTTTTCCACGATCGTCGCGAAGTACTTTACAAAACGCGGCATCACCTGTTACCGGGCCCAGGGCCTGTTCATGACCGCGTTCCACAGCTTCGACCTGGTGGTGGTCGACGGCGTGGAGTACATCCTCGATTTCACCGCCGACCAGTTTGTTCCCGCAAGTTCCCCGGTGCTTATGCCGCGCGATTTCTGCTTCGCGGACTCATGCGGCAGGCCCACCGCGCGTCCGCACGGCACGTTCACGCCGTTCTACCGCATCGACAAGGTGTTTTCTCCCGACCAGATCGATTTCTCCGACAGTCCCAGGGCGCGGCAATACCGCCGGCTTCTTGACAGCCTGGAACAACGGTAGCGGCGCGCCGGCCCCAGCCGAATTTTCTTGATGCCGGGCCGATTTTCAACGATTTTATGAGGCAGACATCGTTCCGCCAATCGCCGATTCACGGAAAGGAACAGGCATGACGCATACCTTGCGCAGCGCGACAACCACGGCCGGCCGCCGCATGGCCGGGGCCCGGAGCCTCTGGCGGGCCAACGGCATGAAAGAGGAGCAGTTCGGGAAGCCGATAATTGCAATTGTCAATTCCTTCACGCAGTTCGTGCCGGGGCACGTGCATCTCCACGACATCGGGCAGCGCATCAAGGCGATCATCGAGGCGCAGGGGTGTTTCGCGGCCGAGTTCGACACCATCGCCATCGACGACGGCATCGCCATGGGCCACGACGGGATGCTGTACTCGCTGCCGTCGCGCGAGCTCATCGCCGACAGCGTCGAATACATGATGAACGCCCACATGGCCGACGCCATGATCTGCATTTCCAACTGCGACAAGATAACCCCCGGCATGATGATGGCCGCGATGCGGCTTAACGTGCCGGCGATTTTCGTCTCGGGCGGGCCCATGGAGGCCGGCACGTGGAAGGGAAGAAAGTACGACCTGATCGACGCCATGGTGATGTCGGCCGACAGCGCGGTGCCGGACGCGGACATCCGCGACATCGAGTTTGCCGCATGCCCGTCGTGCGGGTCGTGCTCCGGGCTCTTTACCGCCAATTCCATGAACTGCCTCAACGAGGCCCTCGGCATTGCACTGCCCGGCAACGGTACCGTTGTGGCGACGCACACCAACAGGCTGCGCCTCTTTGAAAACGCGGCGCGCCGCATCGTCGAAATGACAAATGCGTATTACGAAACGGGCGACGACTCGGTGCTGCCGCGCTCCATTGCGACGCGAAAGGCTTTTGTCAACGCCATGAGCCTCGACATCGCCATGGGCGGCTCGACCAATACCGTGCTGCACCTGCTGGCCATCGCGCATGCCGCGGGCGTCGCCTTCACCATGAAGGACATCGACGCGCTCTCGAGGAAGATCCCGGTGCTGTGCAAGGTGGCGCCGAGTTCCCATTTCCATGTCGAGGACGTCAACCGCGCGGGCGGCATCATGGGGATCATGGGCGAGCTTGCCCGCGCCGGCCTTGTCGACGGCGCCGTGCCGCACGCGGCCGGAGCCAGCCTCGGCGAAGTGATCCGGCAGAACGACATTCTCGACCCGCGGGTGCTGCCCTTTGCCATCGAGAATTGCCGCAGCGCGCCCGGCGGCGGCCAGCGCAACCTCGCGCTCGGCTCCCAGGACACGATGTATCCGGAACTCGACAAAGACCGGCAGAAAGGCTGCATCCGGTCGGCAAAAACTCCCTACAGCAAAGACGGCGGGCTTGCCGTGCTCTTCGGCAATATCGCCCGGAAAGGCTGCGTGGTGAAAGCCGCCGGCGTGGCGGCGTCCATGTTCCGCTTTTCACGGTCCGGCAAAGGTGTTCCATTCGCAGGACCAGGCCGCGGAAGGCATCCTCGGGCACAAGGTGAAGGCCGGCGACGTTGTAGTCATCATCCACGAAGGCCCCAAGGGCGGGCCCGGCATGCAGGAAATGCTGTATCCCACGTCGTATCTGCGGTCCATGCATCTGAGCGACACCTGCGCCCTGCTCACCGACGGCAGGTTCTCCGGGGGATCGTCCGGTTTGTCAATAGGCCATGTTTCTCCCGAAGCCGCCGCGGGCGGCGACGTGGGCCTGCTCAAAAACGGCGACATCATCGAGGTCGACATACCCGGCCGGAAAGTCAACGTGAAACTCTCCGCGGCAGAGCTCGCCAAGCGCAGGAAGGCCGAATTGAAAAAAGGGAAAAACGCGTTCAAGCCGAAACGCAGGCGCGTGGTTTCCGAGGCGCTCAGGGCGTACGCGCTGTTCACCACCTCGGCCGACAGGGGGGCGGTGCGCGAATTGCCTAGAGAATAGAAGTTGACAGTTGACGGTTGGCAGTTGACAGTTAAGAGCGAAAGAGCGGTAGATTATTGCAGGTTGTGTCTTTTGCGTTAGGCAGGACTGAAGGCCGCGCTGGAGCGCGGTGCTGCCTGACCACGGCCCGCAGGGCCTTTGTGGTAGGCAGCCCGAGGCCGAAGGCCGAGACCGTAAGGAGGGCCGACCCCGCGTAGCGGGGTAACGCCCAACTCAATTACTTATTCTTGTTTGGAAAGCAGTACCCCATGAAATCATCCGCAAAGCAGTATCTTGACGAATGCCTCACTTCCTATCCGGCGCTTGAGCCGTTCGAAGGCGATATTGTACGGGCGTTCGACCTGCTCGTCGCCTGCTTCAAGAACGGCGGCAAGGTGCTCGCATGCGGCAACGGCGGCAGCGCGGCCGACGCCGACCACATCGTGGGCGAGTTGATGAACAAATTCGCGCTCAAACGCAAGCTGACGACCGCGGATTGTGAAAGAATCAAGGCAAGCCAGTCGTCGCTCAATGACAAGCAGTTTCTCCTGAGGCACCTCCAGCGCCAGCTTCCCGCCGTTTCCCTGTCGGCGCATTCGCCGCTCCTCACCGCCATCGCGAACGACGAGGACGCGGAGATGATTTTCGCGCAGCAGGTCTTCGGCTACGGCAGGAAAGGGGACGTGCTTTTGGCTCTCACCACGTCGGGCAGTTCAAAAAACGTGGTCCGCGCCATCATGGTGGCAAAGATATTCGGGCTTGGCGTGGTGTGCCTTACCGGCAAGAGCGGCGGCAAAGTGAAAGACCTCGGCTGCGACGTCCTTGTGTGCGTTCCCGAAGAGGTTACGTACAAGGTGCAGCAGCTCCACCAGCCCGTGTACCATTGCCTGTGCGCGATGGTTGAGGGCGAGATGTTTGGTTGATAAATAATAATTCCGTGTTGGAATTTAGGCGTTTCCCCCAGTAGAGCCGCATGGCTCTACTGGGGGTCGGTTCTCCTTCTGGTCTCGGCCTTCGGCCTCCGGCCGCCACGGCCCTATGGCCCACAGGGCCGGGTCCGGGCGGCACCGTGCTCTGGCACGGCCTCCAGTCGCCCCTAACGCGCGGTAACGGAATTCTATTCAGTCAATTAGTTCTTCTCGCGCCAATCGGCATCCGCAATAATCAGCCAGAGCTGTTCTTTGCATTTTCTACTTTTCGATGTTTCAACCATTCAACTTTTCAAGGCTTTTTCTTCTCAACTTCTCAACTCCTCAACTTCTCAACTTCTCAACCCTTCAGATCCCACAATATTGTCGATCAATTGGATTTTATCTTGAATTAGCCGCCGGGAGCCTATATAATTAGTTAGGCGCCGGAGTGTTGCGGTCTGAAAACCCTTCGGGATCTTCCTGCGCGGACATGTCCTGTGGCGGTGGTTGTTTACTGTGTTCCACAGGTCACTTTTTTATTAAGTATTGCGTTTTTTTATATATATATTTAGGGGGCTGGATGGTGTTGCGCTGTTGGAATTTTGCGCGTCAGCCGGAACCTGAAAGACTTCGAAACCGTGCAATTGTGAGGCTTCTTCTTTTATGGGTTACGGTATCTTTCCGGATTTCGAGAACCCTGGAATGCCTTTAAACGACTATAACTTAGGAACTTGATGACTTCGGGTTCCGCGGAAGCTTACGCGATTAAGCGGGCTTTGTCCCTTTGAGCAGAACCGCTTGTAGGGCGGCGGAGGCTTCCCTCATGTCAATAAGCATTCCGAAGGGCGATCGGTCGTCATCTCCACACAAGGATTGATTTTCATGAAAAAAGCGAACCGGCGCGCGAATGTCTCCTCCCGGCTCCTGCGGGCGGCAGTCGTCTTGATTCTTCCGGTCACCGTCTTCGCGGGCGCGCCCGTGCTTTCCGGCGTGAACCCGACGCTCACGCCGTCCATTGCCATGGGGAACCCAAACCCTCCGGGATACACCGATTCAACCTTCCTCAATCCCATTGTGACCGACGGCACGCTGCTCGACAATTTTGACAACAACACCGCAGTGAGCAAGTGGGGCGGAACGTGGCTCACGTTCAACGACGCCGGGGGCGGAGGGCTCAGCGTTGTGACGCCTCCCGTGCTTACCTTCACGGCTTCGGCCCCGGGCTACAATTCGGCGTACTGCGGAAAGGTCACTGCGGCGCTTCACCAGGGCCTCATCGTGGGATACAATCCGTATGTCGGATTGACCGTCAACCTTAATCCCACCGCCACGCTGCCGGTTGACTTGACAAAAGCAACAGGTTTCCAGTACTGGTTCAAGGGCGGAAAGCACTACTTCAAAATGGAAACCTCCGACATCAATCCGGGCGCGGCCAGCTACTATCAGGACAGCGTTCCGGCGTCTGCGACATGGAAGCTGGTTGTTTTCACCTGGGACTCGCTCCATAGCGTCAACTACGGGAGCGGCGTGGTAAGTCCGGTGAGCGCCGCGAGCAAGAAGCTCGCCATGAGGCTTTCGTGGGTGATCCAGGGGCCCGACGGCACCATCGACTCGGTTCTCATTGACAATGTGCAAGTCACCGGCTTCGCCGACCGGGGCATTGCCGTCACCGGCGCGGACAACACCAACGGCGCGTGGCAGTTCTCAACAAATGCCGGAACCACCTGGACGCCGTTCGGCGCGCTTTCCGACAATTCAGCCACGCTCCTCAACGCCGCGGCCCAGGTTCGGTTCGTGCCCGCTGCCGCGTATTCCGGTCCGTCAACCTTTATTTTCCGGGCATGGAACCAGACCGACGGCAAGGCCAACGGAAGCGTGGGCCAGATTGTGGCGCCGAACGGAACGGTGACTCCGTACAGCGCTCTTTCCGCCACGGCAACGGTGCAGGTCGCGAACGCAAACACTCCGGCGATCCAGACCAACCCTGCTTCGGTTACCGTCAACGAAGGCGCGACTCTCACGCTGTCGGTGACAGCCACGAATGCCACCGCATACCAGTGGAAAAAAGCAGGTGTCGCAATCGCCGGAGCAACAGGCACAACGTACACAAAGAACCCCGTTGCCGTCTCCGACGCGGGCACCTACACGGTGATGGTCAAGAATGCCACCGACAGCGTAGAGAGCCAGCAGGCGACGGTCACGGTCATTGCCAAGCCGGCAAACGCAACGGTCACCCCTGCACTCGACACGCTCCTGGTGAGCGGCAGCGTCACCTTCACGGTCAACCCCGCCATAGGCACGGGTCCCTTTACCTATCAGTGGCGGAAAGACGACGTCACCATCCCGGGACAGACTGCCAAGACATACGCCATTGCCTCGGCGGTCCTGCTGGACGCCGGCACCTACACGGCGGTGGTGACCAATGCCGCCGGCAGCACCACCTCGAGCGGAGGCGTTCTGGTCGTCAATACGCCGATCAAGGCGATATTCATCATGAGCGACTCGATTATCAAGGTGCCGAAAGTGATCACCTTCACCGACCAGTCGACGGGAGGGGCGCAGATTACAAAGAGGATATGGTACTTCGGCGACGGCGCGGTTGACTCGATCGATCTCAACCCCACGCACGAGTATGATTCAACGGGCGTGTTTACCGTAAAGCTCGTCGTTATGAAGGGCGCTGTGCGCCAGGACAGCATGATCCGGTATGTCAAGGCCCACAAGGACAACCCGATTGCAATTCAGGGAAGATATGTGCCTTCGGGGAAAGCGGAAATCACCTTTTCGAATTACGGCAGCCAGCTCATTTCCACCGGAATCGGTTCTTTTCCCTACGCCGACAGCATGAAACTATGGTACCTGTCCGGCTCGGTCCCGACCTCCGCGACCGGAGCAACGCCGTGCGCCGAGGTGAGCATCGCCGCCATGCAGGCGGCGCCGGTGCCATTCAAGGACACCGTGCCGGTCACGCTTGCCGGATCAGACACCGCCGCCGGGTTCATGACGCAGGTGCACTGGAACGACGGAACCACGTGGTACTGGAGCAATTTCGATCCGGGAAACGGCACGCTCGTGATCATGAGCGACACCGCCACGCCGGTGAACATCGTCTCAATTGCCGGGAATTGGCTCCAGGGGACCAACTCGGTGAATTTTTCCCTATCCGGCCTGAACGGCCTTGACGCGGCGAGCATTGATTCCTTCGGCATATGGTTCGGCACAAGCACCACCGATACGGTGCCGAATTTCGGCAATGCAACAAACACCCGGTGGTTCAAGCTGAGCGCACTGTCTGCCATGATAACCGCCAACGGCGGCCACGACACCATCGGCGTCGCAAATGCTCTGTTCAATACCGGTACGCAGAAGAAGCTGCTCTGCGCGGTTGCCCTTAAAGGAAAGAATCACAAGCAAAGCTCAGCGAATACCTCCTACTTCCTTGCGGGAGAGAACCGCCCGGCAAATCCGATTTTCCTCACGGCAAAGGCCATGAGCCCCTCTGTGATCCTTCTATCCTGGAGGCCGGTCGGCAACTCGGTGAGCAGCATACGCTTCTGGTACAGCACCACAGGAAAGGTGCCGGTGAACCAGACCGATTTCACGTCGCCGCCGTACGATTCTATAAGCGCGGTTTCGGTGCTCGATACGCAGCTTGCGGTTTCGAATCTTACCGGCCCGACGACGTACTACTTCGGCGGCCAGGTGTTTTGGGACGGGCAATGGTCCTTTGTGACCGACTCGGCGAGCGCGAGCGCCACCACGCCGCCCCCCTCGGGCAAGCTTCCCGTTAATACCGTCAAGATCACAAGTCTCACGTTCGACACCGTGAACAACGCGATCCACGTAAAATGGAATGTGACCAAGACGGTTCTCGATACTCTGGAAATCGGCATTTCGTATTCCCTGAGCGGGTATCCCACGGCGGACACGAGCGTTCACCAGATAGTGTCCGTCAATGCACCGACGGGCGACACGGTTGTCAAGCTCCGCGAGCCGCTCGTGTTCAGCGCGAGCACTGCCGACACTACGTTTTATTATGTTGCGCTGTGGGAAAGGCGGGTCAACGGGACGCTCACCGATCCGACCGACAGCTCGGAGATGAGAGTGGCGAGCCCGACGTACAACTGGCAGCAGGTCACCTATTTCACCAAATCGCCGGGCGACACGAACTCGGTGTTCAACGGCAACATTCTCATCGTCACCGATTCGGTTGCGGTTGCCGACGTGACGCCCACGGTGGGGGTCATCCGCTACTTTAGCGGGCTCACCCCGGCCAGCCTCCCCGGCTTTGTGCAGATGAGCGTGCCGTTCTACTTCTCGAAATACCAGTCGACGGCGCCGTTCACCATCGATCTCAAGCTCTTCGCGTTTCCCGCGAACTACACCGCGTCATCGGTTCGCATTTATCAACTCAAGAACGGGCTGTGGTACGTGGACCGCTCGTCGAGCGCCAACAGCGCCTTTGCGTCGACGAGAACGAAACCCGCCGACACGCTCTCGTATACCTACGTTGCGCTTATCGACACCGTGGCGCCCACGGTGAAACGGGGGTTCCATGCCGATACGCTGCCGCCATTGACCGATGTGTTCGACACGCTTTACATCAGCGACAACTGCGCCAACGTGACGTATGCGTATTCGTTCACGAGGGGCGGGGATGCGTTTTCCAATGGGGACGCGGACAGCGGCACGCTTGCCGCCCTGCAGGCTACGATTCCCGTGGTGATTCCCAGCCCGTACGTTACAAAGGAGAACGGTCTGCGCGCGATGGTGGTAGTGAGCGACGGCGTCAATACCGTCACGCAGAACGTTTCGCGGCAGGTGCTGCGGCCCGACAGTTCGGATTTTATCATGACCCTCCAGAATGCGTGGATGCCGCTTCGGGTGACGGCGTGGCTCAAGGACAGCGCGCTCGCGCCGGCGTTCGGGGCGGGGTGGAAGTACGACAAGCAACAGATGCGGCTGTTCCGGTGGAATCCCGGCCAGACAAACCCTTCGAGCACGTTGAACTGGGTGGAATATTCGGACGCCACGGCAAACGATTTCGCCATGAGCCCGGGCACGCTGGTGTGGGAGAAGGGCCGGACGAGCGTGCCGGTGAATTTCGGTTCCGGCGTGACGCCCACGCTCCGCGCGTCGTACGCGATTCAGCTTCCTGCGAACAGCTGGGCCGATTTTACGGTTCCGTACCGGTTCGACGTCCGGGTGGGCGAGATCATCGATTCAACGGGCGCGGTCGCGGACACCCTCCAGATCTATTCGTGGGTGCAGGACTCGGCAAGCCACCGGTACCTTTCGAGCCCCATTTTCTTCCAGGCATTTGCAATAGTGGACAAGAGTGTGGTGCTCAGCTCGCAGGACTTTACGGGCTATACGGTTTTCAACCCGTTGTCGGTCCCGGTGACGCTCCAGGTGCCGCCCATCCCGAAAACCATGTCCAGCTACGGCGTGGCAAAGCGGACCGCCGGGAGCGGCTGGGTTGTTTCGGTCACGTCAAATCTTTCCGACGGTTCGAAATTGAGCCCTGTTTTCTGCGGGTACAGCGAGGCCAAGAGCGCCGCGACGAGCTATTTCCCGGTGCCGCCGACGTTCGAGAAGGCATATGTGGGCGTGCTCGACGGCACAAAGAACAAGGTGTACGGCCACGCTCTTGCGCACGGTACAGCGGGCGGGGGCAGCATGTTCACGCTTGCGTTTGTCAACGACGGCGATCAGGCGGCCGCCATTTCGTACCGTCTTGCGAACCAGAGCCCGCTTCCCAAGGGTCTGGTGGCGCGGGCATTCAACGAGAAGACCGGTTCGGTTGAGAATTTCTCCTCAGGCGCGGCAACGGTGACCGTAGCCGCGGGCGGCATGGAACTGAGGGTTCTGGCCGTGGGCACGCCTGCGTACCTGGCCAAAGCCGCGCTTGTGCTGAGGAGCGCGACGCTGGCGTTTGTGGGAATTTCTCCGAACCCGGCATCCTCGCTGGTGCGGATCAGATACTCGGTTCCCGGCTCCGGGGTGAGCAGCGTGAAGTTTGCGATATACGACCTTCGTGGCAGAATGGTGTGGCAGCAGACGGTGGACGAGCGCGGCCGAGCTGGGATGCGTGAGATCGACTGGGACGGCCGTTCGTTCGACCGGCGTCGTGTGGCGGCGGGCATGTATGTGGTGCGGATGACCGCGCTTGACGAAAGCAATAGGCCCGGCGGGATCTTTGAGAAGAGAATGACGTATTTGCCGTGAAGAAGTTGAGGAGTTGAGAGGTTGAGAAGTTGAGAAGTTGAAAACAAAGAATTACTTTGTCACTCTGTTACTTTGTCACTTTTGCGCAACAGGATGACCGGGCCGGTCCGGGAAACGCGGGCCGGCATTTTTTTTGCCTCAGAAGGTATTGTTTTCGCCGGTCGCAAATCTTACTTTTAATGCACAGATTCCGGCCATGCCGGCCGCACACCAGCACGAAGGAGAACGACGCATGTCCCACACGTACGAGGAACTCAAGAAGAAGACGGTGGCCGAACTTCGCGACATCGCAGCAGGCATCCAGCACGATGCGCTGCAGGGGTATTCCCAGCTTAACAAAGAGCATCTCCTCGAGAAGCTCTGCACGGCTCTTTCGATTCCCATGCTGGCCCATCACAAGGTCGCCGTTGGCGGAGTCAAGGTGAGGCTCAAGGAAAAAATCAAGGCCCTCAAGGCGAAGCGTGAAGAAGCGGTCAAGGCAGGAAAGCACCAGGACCTCAAGCACATCCGCCGCAGGATACATTTTCTCAAGAGAAACCTGCGCAAGTCGGCGGTTGAGATCGCCGCATAGCGAACAGCGCGGCAGTGCTGCCCGAAAAATGAAGAGCCGTCCCAGCGCGGGACGGCTCTTATCATGTCAACATCGTTCCCGACCATCCGTCTTACTTGAACTGCCTGAGCAGGTACACGCCGTTTGCAAGCGATTGCGGTTCCGAAAGCGGTATCCCCGAACGCACGCCGGACATCCATACCGCCCTTCCTTGCGCATCGAACAGTACGGCCGACTTTGTTTGCGCATTGAGCCGGGGCAGACGGATTTCACCGGTAGAACAGAAGATTCTCTCCAGCCCCGGGATAATCGACTGCCCTTCCATCACCCTGTTCCGCACCGAAACCGGCCTGACCGGCCCCGTGGTGCACAATTGTTTTTTTGCAGGCACATCCATGGTGAAGCCGTCGTTGAACACGACGGTTTTGTCGGCGTTGTCCGGGTTGAAGGCGCAATAGGTCCGCACGTTTCCCTTGTCAAAGACTCCATAGGTGGGCGTGCTGCCGGTTACCGCTGTGTCAAGCCTTCCCGCAGTGTTGAGGGATGCAATCTCGTTGTAGCACGCGGCTTTGGTATTGCCGCCTTCGATGCTCGTGCCGGCGTTGTACTTCTGCATTGCGGTCGCAGCGTCGGAATAGGCGAGGAATTCGTAGAAGAGATCGGACCACCCGCCGTCAAATCCTTCGTTGTAGTTGAGAGGGATGTAGTCGGGGCATCGACCGTAATACATGTGCCCCGCAGTATTGGGCAGGAAATTGATGCCGTGGATCGCGCTGCCCCCGCCGGAGAACCACGTTCCGTAGGCGCCGCCGTTGCTCCACACCATGCCGACGCACGTGTGGGTGTATCCCGTCGGAAAGGTGACATGATCCACGTCCCACCAGTATTGCTCGATGGCGCGAGCTTCATTGACATACATGAAAATCCCCTGGTCGCGGAGCGTTTTGTTGCCGGTCATGGCTCCCCAGAGAATAAGTCCTGCGTTGAAGTTCATGGACTCCGACGACGACTCCTGGTTGTCGCCGGTTGTAAAGCCTATGCCGTCGGCCCATCCGTGGCCCTCATAGGGCTCGAAGTAGCTGAAACGGCCGAACAGCGAGTCGTTGTCGTCCCACGAATTGACGTCCCGGATGAGCATCTGCACCATGCCGCCCCAGTTCGACGGCTTGGCCCATGTGGTGTCGTACTGCGCAACCACGGCCGCCGCGCGGAGGTAGTAACCGTAGTGGAAATGATGGTCGGTGAGACGCGTATCCGAGTAATAGCAAGCGGGATACCCGATAAGCCTGTTCCACGGCTTGTGGTAATAGAACTCCGGGTTGCCGTCGGCAGTAAACCAGTTTTGAAGGCCTGCCTTGAGGCCGGCGAGTATCGCGTCGCGCTTGGCGGTGTTGCCTGCGAGGTTCGCCTCTTCGCACAGTTGCGCAAACCTGCCCATGTCCTTGTTGTAGGTGCATCCGCCGGAGCCCACGGAAGTGGGCACGCCTTCGCCCTGGACGAGCCCGTTGAGGGTGGGCATGTCGACGCCGACATCCGGCATTGTCGTGAGAATGCCGTTGAATTTCATCTGCGTGGAAAAACTCGGCCCCGAAACCACCTTCATGATCCCGCGTGCGCTCTGATAGGTGTAGCTCAGAAACGGCCCGGGCATGCTGATCCACTGGTGGCGGAACACGGCGAAAATCGTTCCCGTCTCGGACCCTTCCTTGATGTCCGGAACAATGCTGAACGTGGAGGTGAGGATCGCGGCCGGTTCGTTGTACACCCAGTTCACCCGCGTTTCCTTGACAAAAGTGTATGCGTAGCTCAGGAAGAACGTGAGCGTCGCCGGGGTGTTGTCGGGCAGGAGCGCCACGGAAAGGTAGTCCTTGCCCGCGAGCGACGACGTCATAGTCCCGGTTCCGCTCCAGGTCGCGCCCGTGGGCGCGAAGATGCCGTAGTTGTGGCCGTTTACGGTCGCCGCCACCACGGCTCCCTGATTGTACCAGATTGTCGGGGTGCCGGCAAAAGTGATCTTCGCGTTGCCGCCCGTTATCTTGAAATAGGCGAACGGTATTCCCTGGGGCATGGTGGCTTCCATGGTGAGCGCGCCCGAAGTCCACCGCGCGGTCACGCTGAAATGCGAGTAACCGGCGACCGGCGACGAGGTCGCGTTAAGGCCGTCGATTCCCACGGTGATGTCCCTGTTGTGCGAATTGGAGTACCCGCCGCCGGTGTTGACGGCTGGGCCCGGGTATCCCATGTCGAGCCCGCCGGCGTTTGTCTGGTAGGATATCGGGTGCGCCCACATGGGGGACGAGAACTGCTGGTTTATGAGCGTTACCCACCACTTGTCGCAGATCACTTTTTGCGAGAAATCCGAGGTAATGAAAGGGGAATGGTCCGGCACCGTGAAATTCCCTGTTGTCACATAGGACCCGGCGCCGACCTGGACCTGCGGGAACGCGGGGGCAATTGCAAAGATGAAGATGGTGGTGGCCGCAAGCAAGAGCTGTTGCATCAACTTCATGGTGGATCGCCTCCTGGGAAGAGAACTGGACATTTGGCTTTATCGCTTAACCATTGCAAAATGAAGCAACTTTTTTCGTTGATTGCCTTTTGCGAATACCGCTTAATCGCTTCAATTAAAACGCGTTAAAAGATCCCGTTTCACACTAAATATATTGAAAAAACATCAGGAATACTTTGAAAATATGATTAATATTGGGTATTTGTTCCCAAAGAAGCCATAAAATATATGATTATCTTGTTGAATAAAGGCAGGCTTAGCGGTATAATTATTTGGTAATAAAATGGGAGAATACGTCCCGAATGTCTGGTGCTGGGTGGTCTGATATGAAACCTGCCAACGGAAGTTTTGGGTACACTATTGTAGAACTCCTTGTAATTGTTCTCATTATCGGCTTGCTTGCCGCGCTTGCCACTCCCGAAGATGTCCGTAATGGTCGGAACCATCAAGCTGCGTACGGCAGCCAACGCCATCAAACGTCAGCTTATAATTGCGCGAACACGTGCCATTGCGGACCCTAACATACATGTTGGAGTTTATATTGACAGGAGGGTGACACCGAACAGGTCGTTTGTCTTCTTGGACCTTCCTGCCGGCATACTGAACCATTACGATTGGAACAGCGATCCTATGTACATGGGTCAATACAATGCTCCCAACGGAGTAGTGGACAGCCTGCCGCCGGTCGCCGCAGGAGGTATCACCGACAGCGTGGTGGTGTTCCGCGGCGACGGGTCCGCAAAGAACGGCGGTTCAATTATCGTAAAGAACTCGCTGGGAACCATCCGTACCATAAGTGTCTTGCCGAGCACTGGTCGGTATAAAGTGCAATAGGAGGAAACAGACAATGGAAATGACGAACGCCGTCCCCAAGGGAGCAAACGGGTTCACGATGGTGGAAGTGCTTCTCGCAATGATAATAATCGCGACAAGCGCCGTTGCCGTTCTCATGTGGCAAAAGACTTCGTGGTCCCAGTCGTCGGCCACGAACAAGCTTATTCTGGCGGGCCAGGTGGTGGAAAAACAGATCGAAAAGCAGAGAATGTTCATCGCCAAGAATCCCGGTAACAAATTTCACGACGTTCAAAACGGGCTTTGATAACAGGGATTCGGTTGTCGTTGACAACAGTGTAATCCCGTGGATGTCGGTGAGATGGCATGCATACGACACATTGCATGATCCACACGGGCATTTGATTACCGATGTATTCAAGGTGAATCTTACTGCATGGTGGGCGGGGTGCAAGCCAACCGACAGCTTGAAAGTGGAAACTCGCATTGCAAAGAATTTTTGATCACAAGATCGCCGGAGCTTGACAGATGAGCGGTGCGGCGAAAAAAGGGAAACAAGCAGCGCGTGGAACTACCTTGGTGGAGCTCCTCATTACCATGGCCGCCGGAGCGCTTGTCATTCTCGGCGTGTACCGCTTGCTGACCCAGAGTTTGTGGAGCTATAACCTACAGGAACAGATGACCGACATGTACCAGAACGCGACGTACACAATTAAAAAACTAACCGAGGAAATGTCCCAGGCTGGCGGTGCACTGCCGGATTCACTCTACACAGTAATCTATGCGTCCAGTTCGCCCACCAATGATGTAACGCTCAGGGTGAATAGAAAAGGCGCAGCGCAGCAGATGGTCGTTTCCTTATCAGGGTCGGCAAAAATTCCTGTTGACAGCGGAACCAGTTTCATAGGCGCGGATTCCGTAGTCGTCGATACGGGCAGGGGAGTTCCAGTCACCAAACAGATCGATAGTGTCAAAACCTCATCAACACCCGATACGGTGTACCTCAAATCCCCGGCAACCACAACGCTCAAATCCGGTGATATTGTTTATGCAGCCTCAACAGAACGTTTTTTCACAAACAATACGGACTTCTGCCTTAATTCAACATCCACGGTCTTGGCGGAAAACATAGATTTGCTCGCCATGGCCTTTTTCGACTCCACCCATGTGGCAACAACCGACTGGGCACATATGAGCTCCTGTTCACTTTACGTACGCGCGCGAACCGCGTCCCAGGATCCCAAGTACAAGTGCCCCGGCTTTGGCGACGGGTATCACCGGCTTGCGCTCAGCATGGTCTTAAGATTTAGGAACAGGTTCTGACATTTCCAACGTGGGGAGGAAGACGATGAAATCCTTATTCAAAACCCTGAAAAATTCACCGGGTGTGGTCATGGTGGTGGCCATGCTTATCATGCTGGCCGTTGTCGCGGTTGGCATCGGGATGATCACCAGTGCGGCCATGAACTCACCATCGCGAAAAATTACAGAAGCAAGCTTCAGTCGTTTTACGCTGCGGACGGAATGATGACCGTGCTTTCGCAGGCGGTAATAGACTCGCAGATGTCGAACTGGACGGGGACACTCGGCACCACATTGTACATCGGCGCGACTCCTCCTACGGGAGTCAGTCCCAGTGCAAAAGGTATCTTGAAAGCAGACACTTCTGGCTTTACAACCGGCTGGCAAATTTTTACTCCCTCGGCACGCCTCCCATTGGTACTCAAACGTTTTAAACGGAACTTATTCTGCAGGAACTTGGATAGATTCTCTAACTTACACTGAGCCGAGTGGTTAAGGAATAATGGAAGTTGACCTCTATCAAACTGCTAGTGATGGGACTAGTCCAACACAGATTGGTACCGCAGCCCAATTGACATGCACCGGTACCGGACACAACCTAGGTGTCCTTTGACAACAAGTGCCAGCTCAATAGCCTTTTCCAATCAGCGTTTGCGTCTCTCGATCACTCTAGTATCAGGTTCGGCACCTAACGTATGTTATGGGACTAAAGCTTTTAACAATCATGAAGGACCGTGTCTCACTCCTCCTACTTTCAGTGCTGCTCCCTGCACCGTAACTGTTGGCAATTTTTATGTATTCTATACAATAGCCGGGAACGCTGGTAATCCAAACGACTATACCATCAATGTGAGGTCCCTCCAATTGAATTCTAAGTGGGGCAGCATTTTCGAGACACCGCTTACACAGGATATCGACCGGTCGTATGGGGGCGGATTCACAACCCCCGGAGCCACGGCAGAAGTGGCGGTGACCTACTACGATTTTCATTCCGACAGGACAAACCCTGAGTTTGAGCAGCCATGTACGGATACTAATAATAAGAACATGGTCGGAACTTTCCTGGATTCGGACCGTAAACCGGTTTGTGGACCAGATACTGTTTTGTGCGCTAATATCGCGAAATGGTTCCGTCCCTGGAAATCGAGAGATACATTGGCAGATACAATAATACCGGTTTATCACAACACGACTTTGCAATATACCACGGTGGACAGCTCCGCCTGTGGAAAGACCCTCAAGCGGTGGAGGCGTTGCTCCCCCTTCGAACCCTGGGACTGTCCAGTAAACAATGGGACTTCAGACGCTGGGAAAGCAGGGTGTTCGGGGGAATGGGGAAACGCATCTGCAAGTGAGGTGGAAGGGAGTGACAATTTTCGACACCCTATATTTGAAAGAACGTCACCCCCCAATGACACGGCCTTTAAGAATATCATGTTTAATGACAGTCTGACATTTACCCTCGTAAACGCCGCAACAGGCACATACAAATATGACCAGTCAGGTTTCTGGCCTTTGGATGGCAGAGGTTTCGGGACTGAGTGGGCCGCAGCCTATCAGAAAACGAACGATACATTTCCGGATCCAGACACAAGCAAGACCCACTTGCCGCCGGGGGTATGGCCCCATAACTTCGCATTCACCATGACAATGAGCCGCACCTTTGTCAAGACGCCGAATGACACGTTTTATTTCATCGGAGACGACGACATATGGCTGTTTCTCAACAACAGGCTCGTGATGGACCTTGGAGGCCCTCATGAAAATACTGCGACTAACGGGCAAGCGACGGTCCTTATTGATACCTGTTTCAAGCACACAGGTGCCTTGGGAGCACTAGTTCCTGCGGACACGATGGTGAACTACCAGACCTATAATTTCGACTTTTTCTACGCCGAGCGCCATTCCTCGAATTCGGACATCAAAATCACCACCAACATGCTTTTCTATGTACCGGCCCAAAGCCAGCAGATTTCCTGGCGCCGGAGCTACGGGAACATCAATTGAACCGGGACGCCGGTATTTCCTAAAAAGCAAGGGGCGTTCAACCGAACTCCCCCTTTTTATTGCCGGCCGCCCCGACCTTGGAAGATGGGCTGTTTTCGCCGTTTCAAAAAGGGATGCGTCCTAGACCCTCAGCCACGCGGGGCGCAAGTTAACCTCGATCGCCTCAGGAATAGGAAGAAAGGGAAATTTTCTGGCCCGGCAGTTATTGGCAGATGGAAATAAATTCAGCAGGCCTTACTATTCGCGTTTTACGGAACGTCTTCAATTCCAGCAAGTGGACATCGCCGCTTACGATGAATGCGGCGTTCCCGGAAGCTGCAAGGTCTAGGAACATATTATCTTTCGGGTCATGGCAAATGTGCAATTCATTCGTGATATCAATCAGTGTCGCTTCCGAAATCAATGACTCAATGAATTCGTCGCGTTCATAGGGGTAAATATATTTTTCGAATTTCTTCCGGCTTAAAACTTCATTCAATTCCTGGAGAGTGGCGGAAGATACGAGAATTGAGCCGATGTCCAAGGCGAGCCGAAAGGCTCTGTTTGCAGTTGAACCATCGATCAACAACGCGCTGACGAGCACATTCGTATCGAAAACGAAACGGTCAGCATTTCTCATTGAGGATTTCCCGCAGGATTTCAGGCGTCAAGCCCCTTGCGCTGGCATTTCGGCTTGTTTGACGCATGATTTCGCTGAGAGAAGATGGAGCGCTCGTTGCTTCCAGCAGCCGTAGGTTGACAAGCGTCTCGAATTTCCTTCTCTGGCGGGCGGGCGCCCTCCTGAAAGCCTTGGCAATTGAAGGCTTGACACGAATGGTGATCTTATCTGTAATCATAGGGCCACCCGGCATAGAAGGAAAGGCATGTAACACCTCTCATAGTTTAAATGATGGCGGAAGAAGAAGTCAATCAAAAATCTTAGGAATGATTTCGCAGGGACTTTTACAGGCGTATTTTAAAGTCTTCACTATGGCATCCATGCTTCTACAGGCTCAGCACGAACGGACATGGGCATCTTCTTTTTGGGGACACGGAACTGGCGTCCTACTACTTTTCAAATAGTTCTATCGGCAGGTATTTTCGATAATTCCTAAAATCCAGATCTGTGGTAAATATTGCTATGTTTTCCAAATGTGCTACGGAACATATCAGGAAATCGGTGTTTGAGCCTTGCACGCCCTTTTTCATGCAGATATTGCTGAATTCCGCCGCTTTGACAAAATGGCTGGAAATCAATGGGACGTCTTCAAAAGCAGAGAGGTATTCTTTGAGGGACTCAAATTGGGATTCCTTAGATATGCCGGAAAGGATTTCCTGGCGGATAGGGCCAATGATTGCCAAACGACCATCTTTGATAATTTCCTTCAATGCCGTCTCTATTTCTACGTTTGGATTTTTACGGCGAAGCGCATAGGACCAAATACAGGTATCGACCAGGACTTTCATCGTGTTCTCGCTTTTTTGTAGTCATACCGTTCATTAAAATCGATGCGCCCGAACAGGTCAAGGATTTTCTGTTGTTTTTTGTGTGCTATGTACTCCTTGAGCGCAATCGTCACCGCTTCCTTTTTGGTGCGATGATGACCGATTTTTCGCGCTTGAATTATAAGGTTGTCGTCTAAGGCCAGATTTGTTGCCATGACAACCTCCTTTCCACACACAATATAACACATTGGAGTGTGTGGATTGGGATTTTCGTTAGGCTATTCTTTTCTCCGTGACCTCTGTGTCTCTGTGGTGAAGTTTTGTTCCTTCACCTTCAGCGCCGACCTTGCCAGCCCCAGGTCCTCCAGCTCGTCCGCAAAATACCCCAGCGCCTCGCTGCGCACATAGGGCGCGTCGCGCCACTGGACGCACATGCTGTCGGCGATCGCGGCAACGGTTGTCGGATCGGCAAGGTCCACGGCCGGCCTTGTCGAGGCGCTGTTCTTAACAATAAGGAACGACGTGCCGTCGGTGTATTCCAGGTGCCAGTCGGGCGAGCGATACAGGAACCGGATAAGCTTGCGGTACTGCGAAAACACCGCCGACGGCACGATCACGTACGTGATGTCGAATTTCGCTGCCGCAAAGGGGAACAGGAGCGGCTGTTCGCATATCGCAAGGTAGTCGGCGAAGAACCGCGGCCGCCGAATCATGATCCTGCCGTCGGCAAACACCTTATGAGCCGGGGAAAGCCGCCAGATAAGGTAGCCGCCGTAGCGGATGTCGTTGAACATCTCGCCGGCCACGGGGTGCGCATCGAGGTAGTCGGCGATTTTTTCGGGGAACCGAAACGGCGACAGGGCCCGGTGCGGCGGATAGACGGCGGCCACCGAGGCGTGTTGCGCAACGGGAAACGCGAGCAGCAGAGCGGCGCATGCCGCGGCGACAAACGCTGCCTGCCGCTTTCGCGCGGCGAACAGCGCAAGGAGTCGGGCCGGCACCTCAAGTTGCGTCACGCCGTATCCGGCGATAGGGACAAGCACGAGGAAGAACAGTAGAACGTTCCGCACCGCGCTGTAGGCCAGAAACAGGAACCCGAGGAACAGGACAACGTGGGCGGGCCGCACGCGGCGCCTGTTGACAAAGAACAGCGTGCAGGCGGCGAGCGCCGCAACGATCACCGCGGCGCGGTAGGTCGCGTCGTAGCCGGAAAGCGCGAGCAGCGGCACGTTCTCCGAAATGGTGAGTGAGTAAAGGCTGCGGGCCGCTGGCGCTATACCGGTGAATAATCTGAACGGCAGGATGAGCCCTTGGATTCCATAGGGTGTTGCGACGCATGAAACGGCACACGCGATAAGTACGCCCGTCATGACAAGAGGGAACCGCTCCCGCTTTTGCAGCCGGGAAATCAAAAGTTCGATCCAGTAGGCGCCTATCACGAAAATGCCGATGGGGTACAGGCCCTGCGAGTTGGCCCAGATCATTTGCAGGGGCACGCACAGCCACAGGAAGCGCGCGTTCATGCCTTCGCGGGCGCGCTCGAAGAGATAGATGTACGCGGCCATGCAGACCATGGTGACGAGCACGGGCCTCTCGCACACAAGGTAGCGTGCCGCATAAAAAAGGACCGCGCACGCAAACGCGCTTGCGCAAGCATACCGCTGCGAGCGGACCGCTCCGCACAGGAGTACGCAGGCCGCCGCCACCGCCAGAAGCTTGAACCAGATGAGCGCATAAAAACCGCCGAGCGCATAGAGGCCGTACATTGCCACCTGAAACAGCCAGTGGATATCGGTCCACTGCGGCAGCGCATTTGTAAAGCTGAACGGGTCGGTGTACAGGAAATGGCCGGTGCGCACGATCTCCCTGCCCGCGCTAAGGTGCCAGAAGATGTCGGTGTCGGTGATGGGAAACCAGCAGAAGAACGCGGCAAGCGCCGCGCACATCGCTATGGGAATGTAATACTTGAATCCCATAGCGAGCGCATTCCTCGAAGCTTGCTTCGGGGTAAGCGAGCGACTAGAAGTATGTTCTTTTTCCATAGGGATGGAAGATTCCTCGCAGCTTGCTGCGAGGTTCTTCAATGAATTCATGAGCCCATTACTCCCTCGGACTCGAGGGGCTGTTTTTTCCGCCCTCCAACTCCTCATATGCCTGCGCCAGACCGGTCAAGAGCATTGTATCCTCGGGAAAATAATCAAGGCCTTTGCGAAAGATGTTTGCCGCCTTTTCGAACTGTCTTGCGGCCATTGCAACGTTGCCGTAATTCGCGGCAAGGTTGACAAAATCAGGATGGGCGGCAAACAGGGTTGCAAAAACTGCCAGCGACGAATCAAGCATGCCGGTAAACGCATAGGTGAGCGCGAGGTTGCCCTGCGCCTCGGCGAACGCCGGCAGGCGGCGCGACGCTTCCGCAAACAGGGAAACCGCAGGTCGGCTGCGGCCTTTTGTAAGGCACAGGACCCCCGCGTTGTAGCATAGCATGCCCGCCGTCTGACTTTTTGTCAAGTTCGCCAGGTCGTACCACGGCATGGTTGCGAAGGGATAGCGTTCCCGATAGTATTCGTCGGGGTGGCAAAACCCCGATTTGTTCGGTTCGATGTTGACGCGGATCTTCCCGTTGTCGAATCTGCAGAAGAAATGGCCCGGCAGCATAACGCCGTATATCGGGCACTGCAGCCGTTCCGCGAGCATGAGCATGATGAGAGAGACGCCAAGGCAGGCGCCTTTCCTGTTTTTGTACACGAGATGAGGGAGAAGCGTTTCCGCTACCGTGTCGCGTGCGTCAAAGCCGATGTCCCAGCGGCCGTAGACAAGCGCGACGATCGAATCGACGGCCGCACGAGACGTCCTCGCCGGCCCGAGCGAACGGCCGAGGCAGTCGGCAGAGGAGTCGAGATCTCGGTAGAACGACCCGAGCGAACCAGTGTCCGCATTGTCAAGCCAGAGCGCACAATACCGCGAGACCTGCACGCAGGCCTGCTCGAGGGTGATGTCGTCGGCAAGCCCGAAAAACGCCTGCGGTATGCCCCGGGACCCGTGGAAGCAGTCAAGGAATAGAATGAAGACAGCGGGGACGACACGGCAGGTTCGGACAATCCGGTGTTTCATAGGGGCGAAATCAAAAATAATTAACGGGCGCGGGGTGGGAGGCTCCGGCAAATTGTTTTTGTCAACGAACCGTGACGTTCATGCGGCCGCCGGAGGGACCGTACGATGCCTGCGCCGCAATGCCGGACCATTGCGCCGGAAGCAGTCTGCCATTGGGGAGGACCGTGATGGCCTTCACCGAACGGAATTTCTCGGGGCGAAGCGCGGAGGAGATTGGTTGCCGCGAGACTTCGGTGGACAAGCCAAGAAGCCACTGGACCACCTGAGTAATTCCCCTTGTGTTGTCCTTTGCGGCGATATGTTCGTCGTAGACCCAGGGATCTCCCACGGCAAAAACCTTCCCTGCCCCCTTGAGGGAGGTTGCCATGAGCACGCTTCCCTGAAACGTGAAAATGGAAACGGCAGGGGAGACGATCGACAGGTTGCACATGTCCACGATGTAAAACGTGGTGCAGGCCGAGAACACCTCGTTCTGCGGTACCGGCCCGAAGTTGGAGCCGCCCGTTTGTGTGGTGTCGTTGAAGGTGATGCCGAAGCGCGCCATGAGCTGGTTGTAGTTGACGAATTCGACGTGGCCGGTATTGTTGGCAAAGCACATGAGCTTCCCGCCCTGCTGGACCCATTTGTCAACAGCGTCGATTTCCGCAGCAGCGATAAGGTGCACGGTGCCGGGATTAACGATCATAAGAACGCTCGTTCGCGAGAGGGTCGGGGAATCCAGCGGAGTCGTAATCGTGGAGGTGTCGGCGCCGAGCGTCAACAGTATCTGGGCAAACTGCGAATATCCGCCGAGGCCCACCTTCTGCCAGGTATAATGCGCCGGGGTTTCGGTATTGTGGTAGCAGTCCAGGGCGACAACCGGTTTTGGTGCGGCAGCGGCAAACGACAGTGCGCCGGCAGCAAGCAGAATGAGAGAAAAGAATCGGTTTTTCATCTAACGCCCCTTTCCTGGTTCCCGAGCTAAATATACAAACAGGTTCACCCTTTCCGCGCAAAAGTCCCTTTCTTATTCCTTACCCCAGGTAAGAAAAAATGCGGGTGCCGCGCGGAAAATAATGATAAATTATGGTAAGTTCCTCCAAGTATATTTTATCATGATCCTTGTTGAAAAAGACATGCAAATCAAGGCATAATTATAATTATACCGAGCACATAACGATCAACCGAAGGAGGAGTACATGTCGAAAAAAACCGCGTTCTTTGCAGCAGCGATCTTCTTGGCCGTGGTTTGCGCGCCGTGCGCCGCAGACACCGTGTATGTCGGCATTACCGGAAGAATCACCGACCTGACCGGGAAAGGGATCTTCGGCGCCTCCATAGCCTTCCCCCAGGTTAACCTCGACACCACATCCGATTCGGGTGGCAACTATAAGTTCGACGCCCTGGCGACCGTGGGCGTCCGCACGCCGCTTGTCAAATCCGCCATCGGTTCCAGGCCCGTGCTCAGCTCCGACGGCCTTCACTTCTTCGTGGGGCCTTCTTCGCAGCTTGTAAAGATTGACGTTTTCACGCTGCAGGGCAGGCAGGTGCTCACCGTCGGCAACCGGGTGATGTCGTCCGGCAGCTACCGGGTCAACCCGTTTGCCGGGCTTTCGGTCTCCCAGACCTATGTGATGAGCGTGAAGATCGGGGATCAGGTGTCACATTTCAGGGTACCGCTTGCAGGCGGCCTGGCGGCAGGCCAGGCGGTTTTCCGCAAGACTGCGGGCAATGCCGCCGCAAGCCCTTCTGCCAAGAAGGCCGCTATGGTCGGAACTCTTAACGTGACTGCGAGCGGGTTCAGTTCGGTGAGTTTGCCGCTGGATTCCTTTCAGGGAACGCACGTGATTATGATGAAAACCGCTGCCCAGGCTTCAAAGAAACTGCTTACCTTCAATTTCAACTTGTCTCAGGACACCGTTTCCTCGCATGACGCAATCGACCAGGTGCTTGCGATCTGGGCCGAAGACATGACCGCGAAATACATAAGAACCCTGTACGTCACGCCGTGGCTCTCCACCACGGGAATTACCGATCCGGTCAACGCCTGCGGCGCATGGCTCACGGCCGTGGACACCGCGAAATGGGACAATCTTGTGGCCACCAACCAGCCCGCGGTCGACGCCGTGACCAGCGCCACTCCCATGTGGGGAAAATCGTCTATCGACTGCAATCCAGATTCAATCAGCGCGCAGGCGGGATCGTTCCGGATGTGCTTTGAGGCGCATGTCTCCGGCGTCTACAACATTCTCTACATCGACACCATCCCGCTTGGCGGAGCGGCAGGTTCCTACACTCCTCACGTGACGTATATTCCATCCAAGGACCCGAGCACGGCGCTCGACGGCCTTAACAGCGTGGTCATAAGTTACCAGTAGCAGCCAGCGGAGGCCGATCCATCGGGCGCAAGGGAGAAGAGGCGGAGTGCGTCCCCCAAAGAACCCCGCGGCGGTCCGCGGGGTTCTTTGCTTCCCGCCGGAAGCATGGTAGACAAATGCGATTTCCGCTTGCAGTCGTTCTGTCGATAGCGTGCGCGGAATGGGCGGTATCGTCGCCGTGCGCCGACACGGCGCGCGCGGGTTCCTCTGCCGCATGCCGGGGTCCTGCTGCAGGGGCGACCATCGTCCGGCCTTTTAAGACCCAGTACAGGCCCGCAAGTTCCATGCTGCTCCAGAACAACCCCAATCCTGCCTCGGCCGGCACCGTCATTTGGTACTTTGTCAAGGAACTGGGCCCGGTGAGCCTTAAGCTGTACGATGCGAAATGGAGCGAGGTGGGATACTTTGCGGTTCCGGAGAACAATACGGCCGGCGGCACCTGGTACGAGGTTCATTTCTCCGCGACCATAGTGCGCAGCGGGCAGTACTTTTACCGGCTGCGAACTTCGGGCTATTCCGAAACAAAAATAATGACGGTCGTCAGATGATCTTCAATCTTCCGGTTGCCGGTTGCTCGCACAAACGCAAGCGCCCCTTTGATCCCAAGCGAGCGCATTCCTAAGGTTCGCTATCGCGTCTACTCCTGCAGTGTTGTATGCAGTTGTAGTCGTGTGTTCGGGGTTAGCGAGCGCTACGTATTTTTTTCCATAGGGATGGAAGATTCCTCGCGCTTGCTGCGGTCAATAAGGGCGTGTTTTTGCCGCGTGGCAGGTCCAAAAATCACTCCGGCAGTTTCTGTCCCTTTGTTTCGGGCAAAAACCATATGAGAATGAGACCGACGATATATACCGTGGCCATGACGGTGCTCGCTTTTGCAAAGGCCCTCGCGCCGGTGCCGAAGAAATGGTAGAGGTTTCCTATGCCGGCGAAAACACCGACCGCGGCAAGGATGCGGCCGAAGTTGTAGGTGATGCCTTCGCCCGTCGCCCTGATGCGGGTGGGGAAGAGCTCGGGGAGGTACAGGGGCAGCCATCCGAAGAACGCGGTGCTGAAAACGCCTGCCACCGCGGCCAGGGTCCAGAGCAGCGGACCGTACGACTTGACAAAATAGAACAGAATGACTGAGGCGAGAAAACTGCCGGTGCAGAACAGGGCGTATGATTTTCTGCGCCCTATCCATTCTGCAATGAAGCCCCCGACAAACGCGCCCGTGATCTGGCCGAACGCCATGAACATCTGCGTCACTGGTTTCTGGAACGGAGTCTTGTCGGCGCCCACGAGCTGGTCGACCCACGACGGAATCCACTGGAATACGCCCCAGGTTCCCAATACGACTACCGAAGCGATGAAGCATCCCATGATTGTCTTGTAACCGAGCCCGGGCTGCCACAGCGCCTTGAACTCCGCCTTTTCGCCGCGAGCCTTGGATTTTTTCCATGCCTCGGGTTCGTGCACGCCAAGAAGCATGAAGAGCACGGTGATTGCCGGTATAATTCCAATAAGCAGAATCATGCGCCAGTGCTCGCTCACGCCGCCGGAAACATATTTCGCCATTGCGATGCCGATGAGCGCACAGACGAGGAACCCGATGTTCGCGGCCGCTCCGAGAATGCCCGCGAGAGCGGGCCGGCTCTTGTTCGACCAGGATTCCATGACAAGCGCGACACCCAGCCCCCATTCGCCGCCAAGCCCGAGCGCGCCGAGAAACCTGCACGCACCGAACTGCCAGACATCGGTGCATGCGGCGCTGAGGCCCGTAAAGAGGGAATACACGATGACCGTCGCTGCCAGCGATTTTACCCGGCCGATCTTGTCGCCAAGCGCGCCGAACACGTAGCCGCCGAGCGCGGCGCCGAGAAGAAACAGGGCGAACAGGAGCCCCACCTTGGGCAGTACGAGCCCCATGTCCTGGGTGTGCAAGAGCATCTTGAGGGCAGGGACCGCGATGAGGGAATAAATCCCCATTTCCATTCCGTCAAACAGCCATCCGAGCCACGCAACGGTGAGGTTGACCCAGGGGGTGTCGGCTTTAGGTGTTGCTGTTGGTGCTGAGGTCATTTGATCATGTTCCTTTCTTTGCAAAGAAGTCATTAGAAAAAAGGCTTCCGAAAAAGTCTTCCGGAAGCCCAGTTTCTTGTTCAATGCATAGCATTATGGTAACAAACCAGAATCATATTCCGATTTGAACCTTGAAATCGAAATACCAGTCTTTTTGGAACATTTTATACCAGCTGTCTACTCCATGGGTTGCATCGATGTAATCCGGAAGCACCTGGTATGTTATCATATGCATGTGATCGTTGGCCAGTTGAAGATGCAGGGAAATTGACTTTCCCAGACTCTTTTTTGCGTAGATCGCCCACTTCCAATTGTCCTGGGAGAAATACTGCCTCCAGGTTGTGGCGCCGTTAGCGTTAAAACCGGTTGGTTTGGTCGAAGATGAAAAAGCAGCTGTGTCGTCGTATTCTCTAGGATTGTAGTCTGCATTAATGTACCATGTCGGCAATTGGCCGTTCTGAGAGTTCTGCATGTTGTTGTCGAATTGGCTCCCATAATATTCCCATTCGAACGACAACACATCAAGGATTTTGAATGTGGGGAAATTGAAACCAAACATGACCGGAATGCGTTTTGTGATATCATCGTAATAGAACGGGTAATTCTGAACGCCAAGCACCGCCGCTTCAATAAATATCTTAAGGTCCTCTTTGCCGAAAATAGTGGTGGGAATCACTGGTTTAATGTCAAATGAGGCCATGCCCATGAGCTTGATGCCTCTAAAGGTGTAAAAGTGAACGCCCTGGAGTGTATCCACGCCTTTATTGTTGAAACCTTCGGTTCCATCAAGCGCACTGTCGCCAAGGTACCGGTTATACGGATCCTGTGGCGTTGTCTTGGCTTCATTCATGGAAATCAAATGGGCAAACGAGATGCCGGCTCCGACATTGAACATCTTTGCAATGTTGCCTGTTACAATATAGGAAGGAGATATGTCATACATGGGCGGGTAATCATGCTCCATGGTGAAAAGAAGATGCTGCTGTATGGTCCTGTCGAGAAGATAATTGCTGAAGCGAATTCCCTGCGCCCTGTAGAGGTTGTCACCGATGATGTTCCATCTGCCGTTCACCAGGTAACCAGGGTAGGCTCCCGATTTTAAGAGATATTCACCCATGTCGTATGCGTCCGGGTTGTATTTGAAAGGGAAATAGCCGAATTGAAATTCGAACAACGGATTGGCAATGTCCCCGATTTTGTACGTTCCGGAAGCTTCGGAAACCGCGGGAGAGAATTTTGGGACGAGATATTGGTCTGTGTTTGATTCCGGGTAAGGATACCAGATAAATGCGCCGACCCCGACTTTTAGTGCCAGGCGCTTATTAACGTCCACTTCCTCGTTCAGAAACGTATTTAAGCGGGAAATCCATTGCCTAACGCCGGACTGCAGATTCAGATAGTTGGATTGTCCTGAAACAATCTGACCTTCGTCCATTCCCGCGGCAATTTTGAGCGGCTTGCGCTCGATGCCCGATGCGTCGGTTGCGGACAGGAGAGGCTTCTGCTCAATGACAGATGCGTCGGTTGCAGGCTCAAGAGGCTTGGGCTCAACTGCGGATGAGTCCCTTGCAGACTGACCAAAAGCCGCAACCGCCCAAAAAACGCACAACACCATGCTTGTGAAAAGCTTCATGTACAGACCCTCCTTTGAAATTAAATTGCTTGATTTGCAGTCAAGAGATAATGTTCCGGTGACGGTGGTTTCTTACAACCTAATGACAACGGCAAAAAAACCGGGCGCTGTTTCCTATTAGTTGTCAAGAATTTAGGGCAAAAACAAGGGGCTTTTTATATGAGTTAATATAAAAACGCGCACTTGCGTTTCCAAAACATTTTTCTTCCTGTAAGTAAGATATGTTTCCACACGAATTACCGCGAATTTCTTGGTATTCCTTTATTTTACGAGTGATTCACCATAGCAGGAATTAGTCCACAATGTCACCCATGCACATGTCTTTTACGGAAGTTGAAAAGCCACCTTCGTTTCTTAAGAAGTATATTGATAAATTAAACAACCATGAGGATATTCGTGTGGCATCGGATCCGGAGGGGAATAATTCACCCAACCGTATCAACGCGATGACAATGTGGCATGTACAAAGTCTCTTGATATACCTAAAACTCTCGCGAAACTCTCGCAGAAAAAGTGATTACCTGTCCGTCGGTTGGAACGGCCAGTGTTTCAGAAATGCGACTTCATATATGTTCAAAGTTACCCGACTCTGCAAATCGCTTCCGGCAATCGTTTTACTTTTCCTATTCTCCGTGCACTCCGAAGCGCAAAATAATGCCTCGAAAGAGACCCTTAAGCCGCAGGTATCCGTAACTCCCACCACTTCGAGCCACATTGAAAAAGAGAATTTCAAAAAGAGGACCCCTGAGGAGATTTTTGAAGCCCTGAATGCAGTTTTACGGGCAATGAATGATGACATGGAGGAATTCAACTTCGATAAGGTTCATCCCCATTTGAAGATCATCTATTCTCTCTATAATGAATTACGCCTGCTGTCCCTTGATAACATCGACAGTTTGGTCGCCCACCCCGGGAAAATAGATTCAACATTATTGAAAAGGAGCTCGGGTTCACCTCATTACAAGATATCAACCGGCATGGACAGCCTTTCCACGCGTTATGGCTCCTCGGTGACCATGGTGATTGACACCAGCAATTTGTCGGGTGCTTCTGCATCACAACGGTTATCAATAGGCCCCCGCATTGATCTAAAAAACCTCAATCCTTCACGGATTCAGAAAGACAGCAGCTTCGTTGGAAACGTCTCCTCGCTTGCATTCTCCTGGGAAGACACCTCGTTCCGGAAATATTTGCTCAAATTTGAGATCGTTCCCGATACCACGGGCGCCAAAATGTGGAATGTGGTTTTCGAAGAGGTGGACAAACTGAAGAACAAGACGACCAAGATACATCAGTATTTTGACCTTGGAGAATTTGCGGTCAGCACACAGGATCTGGTTTGGTTGACGGACGAACTGAAGAAATCGGAAACGGAGATGCGGGGTTATTTCTACTATAAGGAACACGAGAAGAAAAAGGAGAAGAAAGATACGATTCTCCTTAAGTAAGCAAATCGTTGCCGCCTGCCTGCCTGGTTTTAGGTCGAGCATACCGGACGGCAGGGGACAATGCACGGATATTTCCTGGTTTCATGCTTCATAACAACCTTTGCTCAAAACGAATGATTCTAGAACGGGTGGGCACTCATGAGAAAAGCCGCATTCTTTTGTTTGCTGATTATTCTCACGTGTCATCAAGGATTTGCTCATCAATCCATGAATGGGCAAGGAGGCGCATTCGGCGGGCCGGGAGCCGGCCAAAGCTTTTCCGGCGTATCCACCTATGATCTCAATGACTCCCTAAAATTGGCATTCGACCTGTATGCCAATTTGGGACATTCGCTCAGCCAAGACCTGCATGGGGGAGAACCGCTCGGGCCGGGAGGGGACATCTCAAATGTGTATAATTCCTTTCTCTACTTGGAATCGACCGGCAAAACTCCAACCCCCTTCAGAACCGATGATTATATTTCACAGGGCGATTTCGGGTACATTCCGCTTTGGCAAGGGAACTCCATCAGCTCAAGGTTGCGGTATCGTTTCCTTCCCGATGTCTGGGGAACCATGTCCTTGAATTGCAATCTGGACAATCTCGCGGAAAACGCGCAAAGCGTGAGCAATTATGTCCAGATCGGCTCGCTCGAAATCAAGTGGGCGCCCCCCTTTATTAAAGGTTTTTCCGGAGAAATCGGCCGGATAAACATTTCGGGTTCCTATTGCCCTATTTTTGATCAGATGCCGCTCGAAAATTGGAATTTTGATGGATTGGCTCTCAATTACGGCTGTGATATCCGGCAGACCCACTTTTTTTCCTGGGAAGCCGCAGCCGGCCAGCAGTTTCTCGGCAGGTCCCTCTGGTTCAGCGACACAACCGGCAATCAGCAGCTGCTGTTTGAAGAACTTGACAATATACGAAACCTCAATCACCTTTTCCTGCGGGCTCAATACGGGTACAAAAGGACCTTCGGCCTCAAACTAATCGGAGGTTACCAGCAATGCCCGGCAGATTCAACCCAAACCAGCATCGGCAACCCGAATATTCTTGACTACCCCGGAAATGCAATCATCACCAAAACGTACTACCTGCCTAAAACAAGCGGCTGGCACATCGGAACAGAACTTGTTTTAAACACAAAGGGGTTGGTCCAGAAAGCAATACTTGCCTATGGCAGCGGGACTGTTTTCCTGGCGAGCGGATCGCCCGATTACGTAAACAAACCCAGTGCCAACGTTGGATCTGTTGTTGACAGCTGGAACTGGAACGAAATGATACCGAATTTCTCAATGGAAGGAAGTTCGGTCTTAAACGGCATGTACTGGGCGAATTGGCGATGGAAGAAGCTGGAAGTTGACGGAGGAGTAGCCGGGACATGGCAAATTCCGGCAAAAAACAGCGTTACCTACGCATTTGATCATACCTATTATTACCTGGATTCCGCATCTATCTACCAATACGGTGGGTATAAAGACACAGCCACCCTCACGGCCCAGGATTTCAAGGCGATAAAATGCGCGCTTCGAATCTCATATCCTCTCATGAAGAACTTTCGTATTGGTGCACGCTATGATGAGTTTCACTTTTTTAACCCCGATGCCCATTCAAATATTCCCGATATCGAGCCGGTTGTGAACGACTATACGATATTGGAGCCGAATGGAAACGATTTCGGGTTTGTCGACAACGATCCTGCAAAGTGGGAAAGGGAGGCGGTTAATACGCATATGATCACTCCTTTTGTTGCACTTGAGTGGGCCAATATGCTTAGAATCCAGGCTTCATACGCTTTTGCATTTTACGATAGTCCGATTCTTCGCCAATCCGTCGTGGCAAGATACCACGGAAATTTCAGTTTGGGCGCAACATTAACCTATCGTTTCGCAAAGCTGCCGGATTAGACATACGGCCGGCGTTGGATCGCCAAGGAGGGATACTCATGCATGCGCAAGCATCGCTCTGATCACGATTGCCGCGCCGAGCAGCATAATTAGTATCGAGCTGAGAACAGGCAGTTTGGGTATGAATTTGTTGTTGTCGTATCTGTTAATGAGCGATGAACCTTTTACAAAAAGAATTCCTAAGACGGTCAACGTTGCGGCCAGGCCAAGGCTAAAGAAAACGATAAGCAACAGACCAAGAGCCACTTTCTTGACCGACACGGCAAGGAAAAGAACAACCAGAGCCGTAGGACAGGGAACCATGCCGCCGGAAATCCCCATAATTACATTCGTCGTGAAACCTTTTTTCTGGATCGATTCCATCGTGATGTGCTGATGTCCGTGCGAGTGGTCGTGTGCGTGCGAATAGTCATGTGCGTCATGCGAATGTACGTGCCCGTCACGATCATGGTGAGAATGGTGGTGCTCGTCGAGTTCATGAGGTGAATGCCCGTTATCGTTATGATGATCATGCGAATGAACTGTGTGCCTCGTCATGGTCATGCGAATGCGGGTGATGATCATGGAAATGGCCATGATGATCGTCGGCGTTGTTCAATTCCATGAGACGTTTTCTAAACATGAAAATACCGATGATGATGATGATCGATCCTGATGCGATATTGAGATACATATTGATCTGAGGCGGGACGACGGAATTGAACCCGATCAAAATAATAATGCCGAGGATGAGAACGCTGACGGTATGGCTGAGCGCCGTAACGATTCCCAGCGTAACGGCATCGGCAACAGTGCCTTTTTTCCCGATGATATATGCTCCAATGAGCGCTTTCCCATGTCCAGGGGAGAGTGAATGGAGCGCGCCGATCACAATTGCGAGGAACAGGTACATAATCAGAATACGGGGATTTTCGCCTGATTTGAATATCTTTTCCAAGCTGATGGCATTGAAGCCTATTTTTACGAACTGTGAAATCTTACCCCATAACGTACTTTCGTCTGTGCCGGACAAGGACTTGCCCGATTGGTTGACGAATGCACTCTTGTCAAAATCGAACCAGACCGTTTCCCCGCGTGAAATTACCCTGAACAATTTTTGACCTTTCGTCTTATCGGTAACCAGCACAACAACCCATTTGACCGGCAGCACAACATTTTCCAGCAGATCGGGTTTAAATTCAACGTTGTGCGGAACGCCGGTTATGTTCCATGATCGGGAGATTTCAATGACGCGCATGAGAGTGTCGACCGCCGCGGCGCCGTTCGAGTTGTCTTCAAGCTTCCAGCTTTCATCGACGACGTTCGTTACCGGACTGCCGTCGATGTTGAGAGTAATATTGTCAAAAACGTAGCTCTTGATTTTAGGAAGCAATTCGTTCCATGCCTTGGCGCTGAGAACTGCCGTGCTGTCTATTCCTTTGTCCACCTCGCCCAGAAGATCAACCTGAACCACCCGCAATTTCAAGGTTAATTGATTTCCATTTTGTGTGATAAGCGCCTTGTTCCAGCTTGTATTGTGGGCAAAGACATGACTAAACGGCAACGCCACGAATAATAGAGAAATAAGAACCGCTTTGCCGGATTTTAGTAATAAGCTGCTCATCAATACATCCCTATGGAAATTACAGGAGTTTGATTTTTGTATGAACTCAAACCTGCGGGATTTTTTGTCCGCATCCAGTAAGAAATAATGTTCCAATCACATCGGAAAACTAGTTGAACGCACACCGAAAATATAGTACGGGCCATGCTTCCACAGGTTCTTGTTGTCCTTGCAGCGACGCTCTTCATTTCTTGAACGCGCGGATGATCCGCGAAATGCCATCGGCATAGCATCAAACAACACAAAAGGGAAGCTCCGCTTCAAGGAGCTTCCCCTTAAAAAATGCACAAAAATCAAATACGATTGAAAAACCTTATCGTACTATTGTGAATTGCCGCGCAGTGCGTCCCGACCCATCCATGATGCGCACAATATGGCAACCCGCAGGCATCGCATTCTGAGCCTCAACAAGACTTTTGACCGATTTTGAGGCTACAAGTTGTCCTGTAAGGTTGTAAAAATTCAAACGCGTCGGCTCATTAAAATTCCATGTTGCAAGATTTTGAAGCAACCTTGAATTTGGCAGCTTTTGTTCAATCTCAGTGATACAGGGATTAGTGGCAGGCACCTGTGTGCCGCACCATTGCAAGGCGTCCCAGATCGTGGAGTCCATTGTCACCTCGGTAAAACAGGCCGACGTATGTCCACGGCTGCAATAAAAAGCTCTCCCCCCACAAGGGAAAATCTGGCACCATGTAACGGGGTGATGCGGACCCATTGCCGTGCCGCCATACGATGCTTCGTCGACGTATTGGAGCATATGCAAGAAAGGAAGGTTGTACGGATTGGGAGTCAGATTATACCATTCCTCGCTGGTATAGAAGGTATCCGGCACATTGCCGAAGAAGATTTTAAATGTATCGTTCGTAGCGTATTGTGCAAAGTTGGTGTACATCATTCCTTTTACAACACCGCCGTGATTCGTAAAATCAGCGCCGACCAGAGAATCAATGTACCACGTCCAGCTTCCATGAGTGGCCCCTGCGCCGTGCCAGCCGATCCAGCTCCCGCGATCAATTAACAGGTAATCATGCAATGCCTGCTGTTCATCTGCGTTAAGAGTTGTCCCGGCATATGATGTCTGGTTAAAAATAACCACGTCGTACTGCTGGAGATTGGCCCTGGTGATTGGCACGGGGGTTTTGACAATGGTGAGTTGAAAACCAAATTTGAGGGACAGGTGTTTTAACATCGTATCACCGTCGGCAACCGGATGTCCCACAGGGCCCATGTCTGAAAGGTCCAACACGCTCTTGAGACCATTTTGCCTTGGATATCCAAAAGAAACACCTACACAAAACGCCATTACCACCAAGGCAACAGCCATGCCCCAGAATCTTGACTTATGCATTGCAGCCCCCTTTCAAGAGGATCATTTGAAAAAGCACCGTTCAGTAAAAATGACTGCACCCCGGAATTTCGTTGTCAACAATATCTCTCCCTTATGCCCAGAAATACGGCTTGCCATCATCTTTGAATCCAGGCCGCGCCCACGGAAGCGCGTGGGGGCCAGCCAGATGCTTTGTGCTCCGTTCGAGCTCCTCGCAATTGTAGGACTCCAGCACGCTTGTGCAGCTGGGATCCGGGGTGGGAATAAGGGCCTTCATGGTGTTGCAGTTTGCAGTGACCTGGGCGGCGCCGCCGTCATGCCCCACAATCAGACCAGTGACGCCATAGTTCCCATTGACGTCCTTGAGATTGAGCAGGCCGCCGAAAACCTGGTCTATGGGATGCGCCGCGCTTACTACGCCCAGTACCGTCTTGATGGCGGTCACACCGACGTTTTTCGCATTTGCCGCAGCAAGGGTTGTGGTCCTGAGGTTCCCATAGCCCGTGATGTTCATTGCGAGAGTGCACACATCAGGCTGCAGCGTATTGATCCAATCGATAAGGATTCCGGTTGCCGCGGTGTTGTCCATGCTTGAAAATCCGATATACTTGCAAAGGCCGGCGGCTTTGGCTTCCTTGAGATACGTCCATGCACCCGTGGTGGCCGAGATCGTTGCAAGGCTGTCGCCCGTGCCGATGTTGTGGCACAGAAGAATATCCACGTACGATGTTTGCAGGTTCTTAAGCTCGCTCGCGAGCGATGTTTTGGCGCCGGCATAGTCACGCGCGTCGAGTTTGTCGGCGATGATAACCTTGTCCCGCGTTGTATGGGCAGTTGCGGAGGTGAAGTAGGTGCCGAACGTGGCGGCCGTGCCATATTCAACGCATGTGTCGAAGTAGTTTATGCCGCCGTCAATAGCGGCGTCCATGGCAAGAATTCTATCGGCTGCAGAAAGTGCGGCGAACTTTGTGCCGCCGCCAAAACAAAGGCAGGAGACCTTAAGACCCGTATTGCCCAGGATACGCGTGGGCATGATATTAGGGCAGGCTTGTGGCTTTGCGGTCGGACCGTTGGGGTCCTGCGCCTGGATGTTTGCCGACAAGGGCGCTTTGCCGTCGCCACTGCATGAAGCAATGATGGGCGCCGAAGACAGGGCTGCGGCGCTTGCAAGGAATTGACGTCTGCTCACATCGTTCTTCTTCTTTTCCATGACGCGCTCCTTTTGTTGGAATAAGTTATAATGTCTTGATAATTAACCGGTTACGCATGTACCACCCAATAACAGGACAACACCCCATATTTTCAACTCTTAATATATGAATAAATGGACATTTTGCCAAAAGTATTTTCTTACCTGTGGTAAGATATATCTTGATGAACGATAAGATATTACGAACTTATATTTTTTTAGTGGTTCCTGCACGACTTGCTCGATGAAAAACCGATCCTCACCGGCGGCATATAGTACTATGTCAAGCAGCAGGCACAACCTCACGTCAACTCGGACCGCCTGCAAGCCGCCCCTGTTACATTCGTCGCACCGGCCTTCGATAGTTAATGTAATATTACCATGAGGACGCGGCATGCACAAGGTGTTTTTTTTGTAAAGGAAGTCCGACATGTCGGCAAAGCACGGTCGTTTTCACTATAAGAATATTGAAGACCTAAAGGCGGATTGTGCCGAGCTCGGCCTGCGTCTGCCGTTCGACGATGATGTGTCGATTCTCGGCGGGCGGGTGATCAACGGAAGATTCTCGGTTGCAAACCGCTTTGTGGCCCAGCCCATGGAGGGTTTCGACGCGGATGCCGACGGGACCCCGCAGGAACTTACGTGGCGCAGGTACGTTCGGTACGCGCGCGGCGGCGTGGCGCTCATCTGGTTTGAGGCGACGGCAGTGATGCCCGAGGCCAGATCGAATCCGCATCAGATGCACATCCACCGGGAAAACGCCGATTCGTTCAAGCGTCTTGTTGCAGATGTCAAGGAGGCGGCGAGACGCGCCTGCGGCCGCGACGCGGTGATGGTGATGCAGCTCACCCACTCCGGGCGGTACAGCAAGCCCGCGGGGGTGCCTGCGCCCATTATCGCGCACCACAGCGACGTCCTGGACTCACGCCACAACCTCGGGCCGGATTATCCTCTGGTGACCGACGAGTATCTCGACAGACTGCAGGACCGCTACGTTGAGGCCGCCAGGCTTGCCGCCGCCGCGGGCTTTGACGGCGTGGATGTCAAGAGCTGTCACGGGTACCTGTTTTCAGAAATGCTCGCTTGCTACACGCGGGAGGGAAGGTACGGCGGCTCCTTTGAAAACCGCACGCGCATGCTGCGCGAAACGCTCGCAAGGATCTCGCAGGAGGTCCCGCAGGTGTTCGTCGCCACGCGCCTCAACGCGTTCGACGCGTACCGGTATCCGTACGGATGGGGCGTTGACAAAAACGATTTTCTCAAACCCGACCTTGCCGAACCGCTGGAGCTTGTGCGCCTGCTCGAAAAGATCGGGATTTCGGCGCTCAACGTTTCGATAGGCAATCCCTACTTCAATCCGCACGTGGGCAGGCCCTACGATTTTCCCATCAAGGGAATCGAGGCGCCCGACGAGCATCCGCTTTTCGGACTGGTGCGGTTCATCGAGGTCTACAGTGCCATCCAGAAGAAATACCCTGCGCTTCCCGTGGTGGGCTCGGGTCTGGGCTGGCTCAGGGAATTCATGCCGCCTGTCGCCGCAGCCCTTGTGCGCGAGGGGAGCGCGACGCTTGTCGGACAGGGCAGAGGAATGTTCGCGTATCCGGATTCGGTGAACGACATTCTCACCAAGGGCGCGATGGATCCGGCTAAATGCTGCGTCACCTGTTCGGCCTGCACCCAGATCATGCGCGACGGCGGCCGCACCGGCTGCGTGGTGCGCGACAAGGAGGTTTACGGACCGGAATACCGCCAGGCGCGCCGGTTTTCGCCCGACCGCCTCCTTTCCGAGGCGTCCCGTTGCCGCAACTGCACGCAGCCCACATGCGCTGAGGCGTGCCCCGCCCACGTGGACGTCCCGGGGTTCATCCAGGCGTTCTTGCGCAATGACATCCGGGAAGCCTATCGCATCCTGCGCCGGTCGAACGTGCTTCCCGAAATGTGCGCGTCGGTGTGCCCTGCCGAGGAGCAATGCGAGGGAGGATGCCTCGAAAAAATCTTCTGCCTCAACCCGGTATCGGTCGCCGACATACAGCTTGTGGTCGCACAAACGGCACGGTTCCAGGGAATAACCGGCGTTGACGTTCCGGAAAAATCCTCCGGCAGGTCGGTGGGCATCGTGGGCGGCGGACCGGCCGGGATTTCCTGCGCAATCCGGCTTATTGAAGCAGGGCATTCGGTAACCATATATGAGAAAACCGGCACGCTCGGCGGAACGCCGTCGAACATCATCCCGCTGCACCGGTTCGGCGATGCAACGGACGAAGTGAACGCCGTCCTCAGGCCCGCTATTGACAAAAAGCGCTGCATAGTCCTTGTCAACCACTCTCTGGGCGCGCAGGAGAAGCTCGACGACCTGCGCAACAGGCACGATGCCCTGGTCCTTGCGATGGGTCTCGATGCCGGCGGCGAGAAGCGCGACGGCGTGATCGATGCGCTGTCGTTCCTGTCGCAGGCGAAAAAAGGCAATCCGCCGGAACTTCCGGACAACGTGGCGGTGATCGGCGGCGGAAACACGGCCATCGACGCGGCGATGACCGCGAAAAAACTCGGCGTCCGGGACGTATACCTTATCTATCGCAGGTCATTCGGCCAGATGCCCGCATGGAAAGGCGAGCGCGACGGCCTGCTCGAGGCGGGCGTGCACCTCATGATCCTCACCCAGCCGGCGGGCTATGTAATTGACAACGGGAAACTGAAAGGGCTCAGGGTGGTGAGGACAATGCTCGGCGAGCCCGATGCTTCCGGCAGGCGCAGGCCTGAGCCGGTGCCCGGCAGCGAGAGCATTCTCGAAGCGGGCTTTGTGATTGAAGCGACAGGCCAGAAGCTTTCGAGCGAGGTCGCGGGATCGCTGGGCGACGTGGCAATCACCAAGGACAAACTCATCGCGGCCGACCCGGTCACCTTTGCCACAAACGTGAAGGGCGTGTTCGCCGCGGGCGACTGTGTGAACGGCGGCGAAACCGCGGTCCGTGGCGTTATCGAGGGCATGAAAGCCGCGGAAAGCGTGGATGCGTTCTTAAAGGGATAAGGAGCCTGCTATGAAGAAAAAAACAGTCCTCGTCACCGGCGCGGGGCGGGGCATAGGCTTTGCCATCGCCCGGCAGTTCGCTATGGAAGGATACGATGTCGCGGTGTTCGACGTGCTGCCGCAGGACGATGTCGCAAAGAACATGGCCGCGCTCAAGGCCGCGGGCGCGAAGGTCCTGTACTGGATGGGCGACGTGAGCAGCGCCCTCGACAGGAGCAACACGCTTGACGCAATAAGAAAAACCATGGGCGGGCTCAACGTGCTGGTCAACAACGCGGGCGTGGCCCCCAAGGTGCGCGCTGACGTGCTTGACGCAACGGAAGAGAGCTGGGAGCGCGTCATGCGGATCAACCTGCAGGGTCCGTATTTCCTCACGCAGCATGCGGCCCGCTGGATGATCGAGCAGAAGAAAGCGGACAAGTCGTGGAGCGGCTGCATCATCAACATATCGTCGACGTCGGCGGAGACCGCGTCCATCAGCAGGGGCGAGTACTGCGTCTCCAAGGCGGGCGTGAGCATGGCCACAAAGCTGTGGGCCGTGCGCCTTGCCCAGGAAGATATTCCTGTGTACGAGATACGGCCCGGCATCATCATGACCGATATGACGTCGGTGGTCAAGGAGAAGTACGACAAGCTCATCGCCGAAGGGGTCCTGCTGCAGAAGCGCTGGGGCATGCCCGAAGACATTGCGAAATGCGCCGCAATGATGGCGCGCGGCGACATAGGGTATTCGACCGGGCAGGTGGTGAATGTGGACGGGGGATTTTCGATATCAAGATTATGATTTAAATAGATAGCTTTACAAGGGGGGAAGTTTCCCCCTCGCTCCGGCCCGGCCGCGTACTTCACAAACCAGTATTCAAAATGTCCACGGCCGGTCCTGCGCTACCCCCTCCTGGGTGACCGCCTTGATAAAGTGGCTGCAAGACCATGCATCGTTGTGGCGGCACCCACGAGCGATAGTTGAAAAGAAACCGGGTTGGGTCAGTGTGCCTGTCCCCCTCTCCCTGTGGGAGAGGGGTCGGGGGTGAGGTTGAAACGGTACTACGGGTCAAGGTTCCTCGGAAAATCGCATTGTAATTTTGTCGCAAGGGAAATCCTCAAATGAAGACCACCAAACAAATCGTCAAATATAATGGCAGAAAATTTTCCATTCCCAGCTTCCGCGTCCATACGCTGGTGATTGGCTCGGGCGCGGCGGGGCTCAATGCCGCGGTGCAGCTGCATGCCAACGGCATCACCGACCTGTGCATCGTGACCGAGGGCCTGCGCATGGGGACCTCCATCAACACGGGAAGCGACAAGCAGACCTACTACAAGCTCGGCATGTACGGCAGCCAGGACGATTCGCCCATGGCGCTTGCCGAATCGTTCTTTGACAACGGCGGCATGCACGGCGACCTGGCGCTCGTGGAGGCGTCGCTGTCGGCGCGTGCCTTCCTCAGCCTTGTGAACCTCGGCGTAAAATTCCCCTCGGACAAGTACGGCCAGTTCGTGGGCTACAAGACCGACCACGACCCGCGCCAGCGCGCCACGTCGTTCGGACCCTACACCTCGCGCGAAATGTGCCGCGTGCTTATTGACGAAGTGAAACGCCGAAGTATTATGGTGCGCGAAAAACGTATTGCGGTGTCGCTGTTGACAACCGGCGAAGGCGAGGCCAGGCGCGCGGCCGGCGCCGTGGTGATGAAGTCTTCCGCGAAGAGCACCGCTGCCGCGTTCGAGCTCTACCTCGCCGACAACGTAGTGTTCGCCGCGGGCGGTCCGGGCGGCCTGTACGCAACGAGCGTGTATCCCACGGTGCACACCGGCGGTATCGGGCTCGCTTTGCTGGCCGGCGCAAAGGCGCAGAGCCTGCCCGAATCGCAGTACGGCCTCGCATCCATCAAGTTCCGGTGGAACGTATCCGGCACCTACATGCAGGTGATTCCGCAGTTTGTAAGCACCGCCGCCGACGGGAAAAGCGACGCGCGGGAATTTTTGAGGCCGTTCTTCGAAAGCGCGGGCGCCATGAACAGCATGGTGTTCCTCAAGGGCTACCAGTGGCCGTTCGACCCCCGGAAGGCGGCAGGCGGATCGTCCATCGTGGACATCCTCGTTTACATCGAGACCGTTGTCAAGGGCCGGCGTGTGTTTCTTGACTACACGAAAAACCCGGAAGGATTCGATTTCGCGGCGTTGTCGAAGGAGGCGCGCGAGTACCTGGAGAAATCGGGCGCGTTGCTCGCTACGCCCATCGAACGATTGGCGAAAATGAACCAGCCCGCAATTGACCTTTACAAAGAGCACGGCATAGACCTCGCGAAGGAACCGCTTGAGGTCGCGGTGTGCGCACAGCACAACAACGGCGGGCTGGCCGGAAACCTGTGGTGGGAATCGGTGAATGTCAAGCACCTGTTTCCGGTCGGCGAAGTGAACGGCTCGCACGGCATTTACCGGCCGGGCGGCTCGGCGCTCAATTCCGGGCAGGTTGCCGGGTTCCGTGCAGCCGAGTACATTGCGCACCGTTATGCCGCAAAGGATCTGGGGGAAAGCGCTGCCGCTGCAGAGGCGGGGAAGACCGCGGCCCGGCTGCTCGGCTGGATTGACAAATGCAAAAGTTCGAAACAGAAGATGGCAGGACGAGCGCGCGGAGTTCCAGGGCCGCATGACCAAGGCGGGCGCGCACATCAGGAGCTCGGCCGTGCTGGCCGCGTCCGTGCCGGAAGCGCGCGACCAGTACCTGCGCCTCGCAGCCGAAGGAAACGCCTGCCGCACGGTCAAAGATGCCGTGGAATCCCTGCGCAATCTGCAGCTGTGTTTTGCGCACGCGGCGTATCTTGACGCCGTGAAGTTCGCGGTGGACAGCGGCGCGGGCAGCAGGGGATCGGCCGTGGTGCTTGACAAAAACGGACTGCCCGCTCACAAGGACCTCGGCGACGAATGGCGGTTCGAGCCATTGGACGAGCGCTTCCGCGACAAGGTGATGGAAACGGACGTGGTTTCGGCCGGAGAAGCAATCTTTTCGCACCAATGGGTGCCCCGCCGGCCGCTGCCCAAGGCCGATGCGTGGTTCGAGACTGCGTGGCAGGCGTACCGGAGCGGAGAGATATATAAATTGTAGATTGTAGAATGTAGATTGTAGATTTTAATTGCTGAAGATCATAGAACAAGGGCGTGTAAGGGAACATTCGCGGCAAGGAGCTTTAATGGACAAAAACGAACTTTTCAGGAAATTCGAACAGATGAAGGTGATCCCGGTCGTCAAGATCGACGACGCCGGCGACGCGCCGCCGCTTGCCGACGCGTTTGTAAAGGGCGGCCTTCCCTGCGCCGAAATCACCTTCCGCACCGCGGCGGCTGCGGACGCGATAACGAAAATGGCATCGCGGGGCGACATGCTCGTGGGCGCCGGAACGGTACTGAACGTCGACACGGTGAAGAAAGCCGTTGACTGCGGCGCGGTGTTTATCGTAGCGCCGGGGTTCAACCCAAAGGTGGTGGAGCATTGCATCAAGAACAACATCCCGGTGACGCCCGGCGTTGCGACGCCTACGGAAATAGAGATGGGGCTGGACTTGGGCGTGGACGTGCTCAAGTTCTTCCCGGCCGAAGCCATGGGCGGGCTCAAGACGCTTACGGCCATGAGCGCGCCGTACGGCAAGGTGCGGTTCGTGCCCACGGGCGGCATAGAAGAAAAGAACCTCGCCGCGTATCTCGCGTTTGCAAAGACGCTGTGCTGCGGCGGGACATGGATAGCCAAAGCGGATCTTATCAACGCCAAAGCGTTTGACCAGATAGCCGAAATCACGAAACGCGCGGTGGAGATTGCGAAAGCGGCGGGGGTGAAGAAGTAGACCCCTATATATGGATGATAGTAAAGGATGATGGACTCCCGCTTCCGCGGGAGTGACAATACTACTGTTGCGCAAATCAACCCATCATCTCATCAACGCATACACGCATATACGCGAATACGCTTCAACTCATCAACAGGAGTTCCCAAGATGCCCCTCACCATCAAACCAAAGGCCCATTGCAAATGGGACGAAGTCTCGCTCGGCGAAATCATGCTCCGGCTCGACCCGGGCGAGGGCCGCATCAAGTGCGCGCGCGAATTCAAGGTGTGGGAAGGCGGCGGCGAATACAATGTGGCGCGGGGGCTCAAGCGCTGCTTCGGTTGCGCCACCTCCGTGGTCACCGCGATCCCGGAAAACGACGTGGGCCAGCTTCTGCTCGACCTCGTCTATCAGGGCGGGGTCGACGCGTCGCACATCAAATGGGTTCCGTTCGACGGCATTGGCCGCAATGTCCGCGTGGGACTTAACTTTACGGAACGCGGTTTCGGCGTACGCGCGGCGCTGGGCGTGTCGGACCGCGGCAATTCGGCAGCTTCACAAATGAAGACGGGCGACGTCGACTGGAACAAACTGTTCAAGGAGGAGGGGGCCCGCTGGTTCCACTGCGGCGGCATTTTCGCGGCGCTTTCGGCCACCACGGCGGATGTCGTGATCGAGGCCATGAAGGCGGCCAAGGCCAACGGCACCGTGATAAGTTACGACCTTAACTACCGCGAATCGCTGTGGAAGTCGATAGGCGGCAAGGCCAAGTCGCAGGAAGTCAACCGCGCAATCGCGAACTACGTCGACGTGATGATCGGTAACGAGGAGGATTTCACTGCGGCGCTCGGATTCGAGGTGGAGGGCGTGGACGAAAACCTGAGCGGTCTTGATCCGGCGAGCTTCAAGAGGATGATCGAAAAGGCGGTGAAGGCCTACCCGAACTTCAAGGCGGTTGCCACCACGCTTCGCGACGCGAAAACCGCATCCGTCAACGACTGGGCCGCGGTGCTCTGGTGCGACGGGAAGTTTTACGAGTCCCGCAAATACCCCGATCTTGCCGTCTGCGACCGCGTGGGCGGCGGCGACAGTTTTGCCTCCGGCTGCATCTACGGGTTCCTTTCCGGGAAGGACCCGCAGTACTGCGTGGACTGCGGTGCGGCGCATGGAGCGCACGCCATGACCACGCCCGGCGATACGTCGACCGCCACGCTCAAGGAAGTGGAAAAGATCATGAAGGGCGGGAGCGCGAGGGTGCAGAGGTAGGGGCGGGACAATTCTGACTTGCACCTGATGGTGCAAAGTGATATTATAGTTATTCGGTACGGGCGTGAAAAAAGTCTTAACTCGGATCGGTCTTGCCCGGATGGGATAACCGATTACGTGCAGGTAAGAAAAAAGAATTGGAAAAAGTCCGCAGGAAAAATATTTTTGATGGCATCGCGGCCGTATGAAACCTGTGCTTATCCTGGGAATGGGGAATATGCTTCGTTCCGACGACGGCGCCGGAGTTCATGCGGTTAACCTGCTCCTCGACTCGGGGCGACTGCCCGACGGGGTTGAGGCGGTTGACGCGGGCGCAAACGGACTCGACCTGCCGGCCTTGATTTCCGGGAGGGTGCGCATTCTGGTGATTGACGCCCTTAAAACGAATGCGCCGCCCGGCAGCGTTTTCAGGTTCCCGGCATCGTATTTGACAAATACAACAGACGGCATGTTTTCGGTTCACGAGGCGGGGATCCGCGATGCGCTTTCCGCCGTGCGTCTGCTGGGAGAACGGCCGCGTACGGAGATTCTGGGGATTGTCCCGGCCGATGCAGAGAGCATGAACCCGGAGCCGACGCAGGCGGTGAGAGCGGTCCTGCCGAGGGTCGTTGCAATGGTTCAAACGATTATTGCCGAATATCAGGAATCAACGGGGACGCTGGGAACCGGCGGGGAAACTTCAGCCACGTGAACAGAAGAGAATTCATCCGCATCGTGGGCGGCGCAACCGCGCTTCTGGCGTTTCCGGAAGTCGTGCTCGCCGGCACGAAGATCACCCTGGGCAAGGCCTCAAAGCGGACCCCAGTCATCTGGCTCCAGGGACAGAGCTGCTCCGGCGACTCGGTGTCCCTGCTCAACGCCGGCGACCCGGACATCGCGACGCTCATCACCAACCATATCAGCCTCCACTTCCACCAGACGCTTTCCACGGCCACGGGCGACACCGCCATCGACATCCTTCTTAAAACGCTTGACGAAGGCAAAAAGAACTACGTGCTGGTGGTCGAAGGTTCCATTCCGGCAAAATCCGAGACGTTCTGCACCATCGGCGAGGTGAACGGAAAACCGCGCGGCGTGCGCGAGTGGGTCGGGCTCCTTGCGAAGAACGCGAAGGCGGTGGTGGCCGTGGGGACCTGCGCAGCCTACGGCTGCATTCCCGCGGCGCGCATGCGGAGCGGCGGGGAAAACCCCACAGGCGCCATGCCGGTGTGGGGCGTGCTGCCCGGCGTAAAACAGATCAACATTCCCGGCTGCCCTGCGCACCCGGACTGGATCATCGGCAGTCTGGTGCACCTTATTATGGGCAAGAGGCTCAAGCTCGACGCGTACGGCAGGCCGCTTTTGTATTTCAAGACCACGGTGCACGACAAATGCGAACACCTCCAGGAATACCGGAAGAACGAGTTCGCGCTCTCCTGGGGCGACAAGGGCTGCCTGTACAAGCTCGGGTGCCTCGGCATTGATTCGAACTGCGACATTCCCGTCCGCAAATGGCTCGGCGTCAATTCGTGCACGGGGTGCGGCGCCGGGTGCATCGGCTGCACTGAGCCGGTGTTCCCGGACACGGGCGAGCGGGGGTTGTTTACGGCGAAGAAGGCATAAACAAACAAGTTGACAGTTGACGGTTGACAGTTTTCAGTTGAAAGCAAAGTACAAAATTCCGAATGAAGTTGTTCCTGCAATTTCCAATTTGTAACCGGAGCGGTGTATCTTGCTTGCACGTGGTCGTTATTGTCACATGATTCTTGCCGTCAACTGTCAACCGTCAACTGTCAACTCGTAGCTAAAGAATATTATGTCGAAAATCGTCATCGATCCCATCACCCGCATTGAAGGCCACCTGTCGGTGGAGCTCGACGTTGATGCCGGCAGGGTTACGTCGGCGCGCATGCGGGGCGACATGTTCCGCGGCTTCGAGCAGATCCTTATCGGAAGGCATCCCTTCGACGCGGTGCAGATAGCGCAGCGCATCTGCGGCGTATGCCCTGTTTCACACGGCATCGAATCGTCGCGGTGCGTGGAAACCGCCTGTGGGGTCGTGCCCAACAAGAACGGGCGGCTCCTGAGAAACCTTGCGCTGGCGTCCAACTTTCTGCAGTCGCATATCCTGCACTTCTATCATCTAGCCGCGCTCGACTACGTCGATATCACTGCGATCCTCGCATATTCCGGAAACGACGAGAAGCTCCTGTATCTCAAGGCATGGGCGAAGAGCGAACTTTCGGAAAAGAAGACCGGTGTCGAAGCTGCTACGGCGTGTGCGCCGTTTCTGCCGAGGTACGCCGGAGAAGGCTTCTACATAAAGGACACTGCGTTCAACATCGCCGCGATAGCGCACTACGTAAAGGCGCTTGACATACGCATGAAGGCGCACCGGCTCGTGGCGCTGTTCGCGGGAAGGGTCCCGCATGCAATCGGGCTTGTGCCCGGCGGTGTGGCGCAGACGCCCGACAAGGCGGCCGTAGCGTCCGCCAGGACCATTCTTGCGGAAATAGGCGAATTTGTCAATTTCGCCTATGTGCCCGACGTGATTGCGCTCGCGAAGTCGCTTCCCGGGTATGCGGAGCTCGGCCGGTTCGGCGATTTTCTTGCCTACGGGGAATTTCCCGACGGTCCCGAGACTGCAGACCTTTACTTTCCGCGTGGCATCGTGTCGGAGGGAAAACGAGTGGCATTCGACCAGACCAGGATAACCGAGCAGGTCCTGCACTCGCGCTATTCCTCGGCAACGAACCTTCATCCGTCGCAGGGGCAGACCGAGCCCTCTGTCGACAAGGCCGGAGCATATACGTGGATAAAGGCGCCCCGGTACGGAGGCAAGCCGATGGAGGTTGGGCCTCTGGCACGCATGATGGTGGGATACACGGCAGGCAGTGTGGACATACGGCGAGAGGTCGATGCGCTCCTTGCCGCCACAGGCCTCACGCTTGCAAAACTACAGTCCGCAATCGGCAGACACGCGGCAAGGGCCGTGGAGAGCAGGCTCCTGTGCAAGAAGATCTCAGGCTGGCTTGACGAAATAGAAGAAGGCGGAAGACCGAGACAGGAGTGCGCCGTTCCCGAAAGCGGAGAGGGGGCGGGCCTGGGCGAGGCGCCGCGCGGAGCGCTCGGCCACTGGATTTCGGTGAAAAACGGAAAAATTGCCCGCTACCAGTGCATTGTGCCGACAACGTGGAATGCGTCCCCGAGGGACGACAATGGCGTGGCCGGCCCCATGGAGCAGGCGCTCGCCGGCACGCCGGTAGTGGACGAGAAAAACCCCATGGAGGCCGCGAGGGTGGTGAGGACATTCGACCCATGCCTTGCATGCGCCATTCACTGCGCAAAGGCGGGCGCGGAAATAGCGAGGTTCAGGGTATGCTAGGGGCATGCATGCTGATGCGCTGCCGCAATTGCACCCGCGGAAAACCAGGCGCCGTCCTTGCCGTTTTTCTTGCCGTCTGTTCCGCCGTCTTCGGGGTTTCGCTCAACGTTTACGAAGGCAACACCTACTATGCCAGGGACGACAGGGTAGATACGGTATCCAGCGCAACGGCCAGGCGGAACAATTTCTACGAGGACGTGGGTCTTGCGGTCCGCAACCCGGGAGCATCGGCGCTTTCGTTTTCGTCCGATGTGAGCGTCACCAACGACAAGACGAGCGGCATGCCCAAGCAGTACGAGCTCCGCTCAACCAGCCTCGACTGGACCCACGAACCGCTGGGACTCAGCGCGAGCCTCGGCAGACAGTTTGTCAACACCTTTGCCCTGGACGCCGGCTATCTCGACGGGCTCAGCCTCGGCTACGATGCGGGCAAGGTGCTTTCGCTCTATGCGTTCGGGGGCACGGCCACGCCGTCGAGGTATTCCGACAGCATCGCGAGCCTCGATCCGAAAAGAGTGCAGGCGGGCTTCTACGGCAGCGCGCGCTTCCTGCGCGGGACCGAAGTGGGATTGGGCGTCTCGGCCGACAAGCAGGACTCCGATCTCGACCGCCACTACCGAGCCGCCGCGAGCCTGCGGTCCGACATCGGCCATGTCGTGGGCGTCCGTGGCCATGTCCGCTATGACGTCACGTCACAAACCCTTGACGAATACTACCTCGAGGCAGGCCTCGTGCGCTGGGACATGCTCCACCTTGCCATTCATGCCGCGGGCCGGGCAAGTCAGATAGATTCGGTCAACTATTACGAACGGTTGGTCCTTGACAAGTACAACGAAGGCGGCATGGTGATCGGCCTGGGCTTCCTGCGCGATGTTTCGTTTCTCGGCGCGTATTCGCTGAGGGCGTTCGGCGAGGGAACAGACCACCTGGCGAGTTGCAATCTTCTGGCAAAGGGCGCATCGCTGCGGCTCGACGTAAACACCGGCGTCCACGGCACCACCTATGAAATCGTTCCGGGCTACACGTTTGCCTACGCCCAGGTCTTCGATATAGGGGCGGCGTTCCAGTTCGACCGGTACAAGACGCTGCTCGTAACCGACTGGCGCAATGCCTATACAACGCTGGCCTTTTGCCGGTGGTTCGTTCCGTGGCTCACGCCGGTGGTGAGTCTTGTGCTGGAGCCGCAGGTGGAGTATCTGGTGAACGACTATTACAAAAGCGATTTTCGCGTCATGTTCATGTCCCGTTTCAATTTTCACGGGTTCTGGCAGTCGGGCCAGCCCCCTGTCCCGGTCAAAGTGAAGTGATATGACACAACCCAGCTGTACTTCGACAATGACGTTCTCCTTTGTCGCTTTCGCGGCATGCATGATGGTGCTTTCGTCGGCGCGGCCCGGATATTCCCAGCTCGATGTCTTCTTCCACGATTCCATTACCACCGACACGGTCATCGTCACCTCGGTGGATTCGTTCGTGACCGCAAAAGACACGGGTCTCTCCGCCGTCAAGGTCGGCTGGACGCCGGGGCCAGTCGTAATGTCGCACCGGGGGTTCGAGAAGGCCGGCATTTCGTGCGTCACGTGCCATCACCGCAAGGGCAACGACAGCCGCATCAAGCAATGCAGCCAGTGCCACAAAGGCGTTTTGGGCATGGAAACCATGCACAAGGGATTCGGCGTATGTCAAGTCCGGCTCAACATGGACATGAGCTGCACGAGCTGCCACAAAATTCCGGAAAAAAAGTCCATGCAGGCCGACCTTTTCAAGATTAAATTCTCTCATGCGAAGCATTACGCCCGCATAAAGGACTGCCGCTACTGCCATGCGGAGCCCCAGCGCGGCCAGTGGATGCGGCACGACGACTATCCTCCCATGAAAACGTGCCTCTACTGCCACGAGGACCGCAAGGCGTCGGGCCAGTGCGCGGTGTGCCACAACGATGTCGCGCAGATCAAGCCGAAGACGCACACCTACCTGTGGGTGGGGCGATACGGCCACGGCATGGAGGCCAAGTACGGGAAGGCGGAATGCATGCAGTGTCACGACAAACAGGAATGCGACCGGTGCCACCTAGGCCAGACGGCCTGCCGTATCCATCCGCCGGGATACCGGTTTATGCACGGCAACGATGTGCGGATGGGGATTTCCAATTGCGTAATGTGTCACGAGACAAGGAATTTCTGCTCTCAATGTCACGAAAACAGGCTGCGATGAGAAAAACACTTTGCATGGCGGCGGCAGTCGCCGCTCTGGCCGTCACCGGCTGCAGCGAGCGCGCGGAAGCTCCGGAAGTAGTGTCCGCCAGGACCTGCGGCCTGTGCCACGACCTGCCTCCCAGGGACCGGGCGCATCTGTACCATGTCGACTCGCTGGGGTACCGCTGTTCGTATTGCCATGCGGGATACGAGGCGGACAGCGCACGTGACATCTTTTCCGTCAATAACGTTACGCACATGAACGGCGACACCGACGTTGTTTTCACCCCTCCCTGGAACGACAGCGGAAAGGCGGCTTACGATAAATCAACCATGCAGTGCAGCAATGTGTACTGCCACGGCGGCATTCCGCAGGGGACGCACGCAACGGTCGCGTGGAACGCCGACTCGATCGACAGGTCGTGCGGCGCGTGCCACAATCTTTCGACCAACACCGCGGATTCCACAAGCATTTACACGTTCCACTTCGGCCATGCGCTCAAGCGGTATCCCGCGACGGGCACGCCTCTCGTGGGCGGCAATGTCAACAAATGCTACAATTGCCACGGCGGCGCCTACAACATGGCATCCGCCACCGTGGATACCGCGACGCACATCAACGGAGTGTTCGACCCCGGCCTCTGCAGCGCGTGCCACCTGTGGAACACCTGGCAAGAGTACAAGCTTCAGAATCCGGCGGCCAAAATGCTTGCCGGTCCCCGATCTCCGCTTTCCATGCTGCCGAGATAGGGCTGGTTGACATTACGGAGAAAGCCGCCGGGAAGTCACGGCGGCTTTTGTTTTTCTTCGGCAGGCCGGCGGTCATTCTGCATGCACAAAAATCAACGCATGATGCCAGAACTGTCGTCAGACGGCCTGTAGACGCGACGGCGATTTGTTCGAAGTGCTCACGGCTTTGGCCCCGAATACCACAGTGCAAGTGAGTATGCAAGGTTCACCGGCAAGGTCCACCACAGCCCCACCGGCGACCGCGACAGGCGCCGCCCGATGCTCTTCGGAGAATAGAACCGCCGGTTTGCGTACCGGTACCCTTCCAGCAAAATCTCCGGACTCATGCGCCGGGGCAAGAACACCACATCCTCACGGCCGTTATACTTTGTCCAATCGCGGGTCAGGATCCGGTTTTGTGCTTCCAGGCGGCGGTACAAAGGCGTCGCGGGGTAGGGCGTAAGAATGTTGAATGTCGCATTCTGCACGCCAGCGGCCTCAAGGAAATCGAGGGTCTCGCCGAAGACCGATTCCGCATCATTGTCAAATCCGAACACGATACCCGCCTGCACGGCAATGCCGTGGGAATGAATCCGCTCGATCGCTCGGCCGTAGTCGTCCACGCGATTGAATCCTTTTGAGACTTCATTCATGCTTGCCTGGCATATCGACTCCAATCCGATGAACAGCTGCTTACATCCGCTGCGGGCGGCCAGGTCGAGGAACTCGTCATCGTCGGCCGCATGAATGCTTGCCTGGCTGCTCCACCATTTTCTGTGGGGAGCGAGGGCCCGAAACAGCTTTTTGGCGAACTCAATGTCAGCCGCGATATTGTCGTCCCACAGGATGATCACTTTGCCGTGGAAGGAAGCATATTCGCGGGCAATGTCATCCACCGACCGCATGCGCATACGGCCGTGATACATCACCGCAATGGCGCAGAAATCGCATTGGTGCGGACAGCCGCGTCCGGCGAACAGGACCCCGGCCGTATAATCGCGCCGGTGAAACAGATCCTTGCGGGCCATCGGCGCATGATCGAGCAGAGGAGGCTCGGCGGAATAATAGCGCTGCCGGAACTTGCGTGCATTGTATTCGGCAAGAAACTGCGGCCAGTTCTCTTCGGCCTCTCCCAAAAAGATCGCGTCCGCGTGGGCCTGCGCTTCGTCGGGCATCAGGGTGACATGGGGTCCGCCCAGCACCACGGTTGTTCCGCGCAGGCGGAACCGGTCGGCGAGGCCGTATGCGTGGGGCGCGCTCGGCGTGTGAAGGGTGATCGCAACCACATCGGCGGCTGCTTCAAAATCGACCGGTTCCACGGCCTCGTCCACGTGGCGCACAGTCCAGTGAGGCGGCGCAAAGGCGGCGAGATAGGGCATGGTGATCTGCTGAAAATTGAGCACGCGCGGCCGCCGTACCCTTTGGATTTCCGGGGAAGATGCCGTGATGAGAAGAAGGGTAGGGGAGGTTATTGACAAATGGTGAACTTTACGTTGGAGATGGTTGATTGATATGATTAATGAAGCTTCAAACCAGCAACCCTGCAGCCTTTATCGCGACGGCGCCAGGCTTTCGGGTCCGCCTTAGGCCTTGCCGGTGCGCCATGCCACAGGGTCTTCATCCATAATCTACCTTGTCACCAGTATCAATGGTCAAGTCTCCAAACAGGAGTATGGTGTTTTCTGTCAGAAACCACTTTTATCATGCATGGATGGCAATCCTGCGTGCAAGACGATATATTATTAATATCAAAGTGCCTTTGCTATGCCACCGATTCAACAGAAAGGCTGAGTATGAGGTTTCTACACGCCCTTTTCCTCATTGTCCTTGCCCAGGCATTTGCAGTCTTCGGCCAGATCACGTGGCAGACCACGAACGCAACCTACTGGAGTTCGTCCGGCCCGTGCAAGCTGGAATCAAACACTATACACATGATCATCCATCCCTTCTATGTCGATGTTGAAGAAGAGGCGGTAATATCCGCGCAGGGACAGGTACAGTCGGGCGGCGATCCGACAACACTTGTGATTGAGGGCCAGTTCGAACTGACGTCTGGATCGGCGGTCCGTTCGATGCTTGTGTGGAACGGAAACGTGCTGCTTAAGGCGAAATTGAGGGAAAGGAGCATGGAAGGACAGCTTGGTGGTCCTCCTTGCCCTGGCCTGCTCCAGAAAGTGGGCGACAATATCTATCAATTTAAGATATTTCCCGACACCATCGGTAATTCCAAGAAGATCCGGATTCTCTATACTGTCCCGCTCACCGCAGACAGCGCGGGACCGCAATTCGGGATAAAAACCGCGTTTACCTACGGGTGCGCACAGACCCCGGCCACCATTCCAATCGAGTTTGACAAGGCCACCAATGTTCCGTTCACCTTCGTGCTGACGTACGGCACCATGAAGAAAACCCTTCAGCTCGGATCCACCTACCTGGTCCCGATTGCCAATCTCGTTCAATATACCACCGATTGGTACGGCAATGTTACGCCGTCCGGTTCTTCAAGCCTCAGCCTCGCGCCCGACTCCACGAGTCTGAACCGCGCATATCAGTACCAGGTTGATTCCACAAACGCAAGTGGATGGTATGCCGCGATCTTCGCCGGGTTTCCGGACACGATTACCGGCATGATCAAGGAACTCCAGCTGACCGGCTACACGGCCGAGGCAAGAGTCGTCACCGGCGACAAGAGTTACATTTCGGATATTCCCTATATCGGTTGTTTCGGCGTTTATCTGAAGTCCACAGACGCATGGGATCGCAACATATACTGGAGCCTTTACAGAAACGACGGAACCACTGTGTACCAAATGATCCAGGCGATTTCCCCCGATACGTCTACTGCGACTGCAGGGTCCGTGCCCCTCATCTGGGCCTGCAAGTACAATCTCTCCGGAAACACCGGAAACTACGGCGGGGTGTTCGGTTTCGTGGACGATAAGATGGACCTTCTCGCTCTTGAAAAGGACTCGCTCAGCGCGGCCGATGCTCTTGCCTGGCAGAATGGCGGGGTCCCGCCGCTTTTGCCCAGTGAGATCTTCGTCGTGCCTGCCGACATGCCCGTGCTTCCCGCGAACAACGCAATATTCGAGTATTCGCCCGTGCGAACCGCCGTCAAAGACGCGGTCAAGGAATTCAAGATAACATTCCTCGGCGGCAACCGTGTGGCGGTCGAATTCGGCAAGATGCCCAACGGGCCGGTTTCGATTGTCGTGGTCGACATGAGCGGCAGGCTCGTTTACAGACTGGAAAGACCTTCGATGTCAGGCACTTCGGTGGGCCTCACGCTTCCGTCCGGGCTCAGGGGCGTGTATCTGATGCGGGTGACAGTGGGCAGCCAGGTCCATCAACAGAAATTTGTCCTCAGGTAAACCCGGTATACGGTGTAGCAAGAATGAAAAGGCCCCGCTTGACGTCGGGGCCTTTTCTGCTGCAACGCTTCGGGACGCTGCCGCAATCACATTCCGCTTCAGCAACCTGCTGAGCGGCCTGTAAACCTCACCGCAATCGCCGGTGCATGCCGAACTGCTTCAGGCAGGGTGACAGTCTGTTCACTATTGGTCACCTCGACCGCCTGTCTGTACAGCAGTTGTCCTCTCATGCTGTACACTTCAAAACTGCGCGTGGCCGCGGGGACCGAAATCCGCCCGTTTACGGAAGAAAACAGCAGCAACCTGCAGGCAGCGCTCTTGGTAACACCGGCGGTTGTTGACAAATGATTGTTCGACACGCCTGTTGCCGTCCGGTCGACGCCCTCGGTGAGCAGCCGGTAGAATTCGTTGCCCGCAAGGAAGAACCCGCCCTCGGTATATTCGTCGTGGTTGGTGATGCCGAAGTTGTTGGAAGGCGAACCGCCCACGCCCTGGGACCAGCCGATCAGGTTGGGCTGGGCAGGGTCAACGCCGATGCAATCGAGCAGTCCTTTCCAGGCCATTTTGGCCGGACCAATATAGGTCGCGCTATCGATGATTGCGTTGCGGATGGCGTAGAAATAGCCGAACGCGAAAAACCCAGTGGAGCTTGCTTCCTTGTTCCATTCTGGGTGGTTGATCAGGTCGCTGCGCCACATGCCGTCGGTCTGGTTCTGGAGTCGCAGGAGTCGATAGAGCACTGCACGGAGCTTGTCCTTGTACCAGGGTGCCGAATAGTGGTACTTCGGAAGCATCTGAAGGATACGGCACTGTGCCATCACTCCCCAGCCGCATCCGCGGCCCCAGTAGGCGTCGCGCGGCTGGGACGTGTCGCTGCAGTTGCTGTTGAACAGGCTGTCCTTCACGTTGTAATGGCGCATTGCAATCGTCGTGCAGAATTTGTACAGTGAATCGAGAATTACGCTGTCGTGGTTGATCGCGGCCACGCGCACAAAGTTCGCGGCCGACATGTGGTACTGGTCGACGATGGGCCACGACGGTTGAATCTGGTAGGTGTTTCTGTTGACATACACAATAGGCGCGGCGATCCAGCCGGCGTTTGCAGGGAGCGGGTTCTGCATGTAGGCTTCAAGGTATGCCTGATAGCATCCCACGTTGTCCGAGTTGGTGGGTGCGCTGTCGCCTGACGACGAAATCCAGTTGTGGTATTTGCCCCATGCTACGGTGGTGTCGAGGTAGCCTTGCTCCTTTGTCATGTAATAGAGGGCCATCACGCCCTCGTAGTAGGTGCCGCCCTGCCAACCGTTGTCCTGGGTCGATTTCAGGCGCGCCTTTGCCACGCGTTTGCAGGCGCCCTTGATGCTGTCGGGGGAAAACTCGGGCTGGGCCCAGGCGGACAGGCACAGCGCAACAACTGCCGCCACGAGGACAAGAATCCGATTGCGCATACAAGCTCCTCTTCCCGGATGAGCAGATGTCACGGTTCGTGTTACGTAACGTTGATCCGAAGACCCCTGCCTTGCCTAGCGGTTGACGACCACGTTCCTTTCGATTATTGATTTCCCGTTGTCAAGCCTTGCAACATAGGTCCCCTTGCCGAGCCTCAGCGCCGACATCGGCACCGTTTGTGCACCGGCCGCCATGCTCCGTATCACCGGCGTGAGATCGGCGGCAAGAGCCCCGTTCAGCGAGTAGATCCTCAAGGATGCGGCAGCAGGGCGAACAAGGGTCACCACCATGCCGGAGCCTGCCATGCGGATGTCGGAAGATGTCGCCCGCACGGGATTCGCTAGGGGCGCGGCATTGTCGGCCCGGTCGGTCGGATACATCCGCACCGCCATGTTGTATCCCGTGCCGCCCATGCTCGTGCAGGTGCCGTCGAGCCAGATGAGGTTGATGTTCATACTGTCCTTGTGGCCGCGCGGCACGCAGGGACGGATATTCTTCGCGGCCGAACCGCGGGTTATGGCGATCGAGTCCCAGGTAAGGCCGCCGTCGGCGGTGGTCCACTTGTCAAGTTCGAACCCGGAATCGACGGTCACAAAATTCGTTAGGGCAATCTTCTTGTAGTTTGCAAAGCTCGTGTCCGCAAGGTTGAACGGGGTGGCGCTGGGTTTCAACAATTGGCGCGACACGTAGATAACGTTCGGGTTTTCGTGGTCGAAGGTAAACCCGCCGCAGAACTGCTGCCCGGCGACGCCCATGTTGTTGCCGCTGTTCACCAGCGGCCTTTTGAACCAGTAGCTTCCGGTCCACCGCAAATACCAGTACACATGAGTCGAGTTGTTGTTGAAGAACATATCGTACAGAATAACCGGATTGTCGTTTTTATCGTACATGATGTCCCACACCGTGCCGCCTGCGCCGTAGGCGCCGGGATATATCACGGTGTCGAGAACGGTGTTGACAATAGGCAGTTGGGCCATGGTGGCGATCAGCTTGCCGCTCGCCTGATAGAAAGAGCCGTTCTTGTATTTCATGTAATAGGTGGGGATGTTGCCGCCGCCGGCGCGGTTTTCGCGCTCCACGTCGATATGGATTTCGTCAATGCCGTTCGAGGCGCATTTGAAATACGGTTTGTAGCCGTGCGGGTTGTTCGTGTAGAGATTGAGTTCCTTGCTCCAGGTAACGCCCCAGTCGTCACTGGTGCGGAACCACGGTTCCTGGTTCAGGTCGCGGAAGAAGAGATAGTATCTTCCCTGGGTGCCTTCATTCTTGAGAAAGCAGACATTCGGATAGCAGCACCAGTCAAGTATGGTTACCGTAAAAGTATCAAGAGCCGTGATGTCTTCGGGGTTTTTTGAAATATATTCGGAAATTTCCTTGCCGTCGTGGCCGGTATGGAAGATCATGATACGGCCGTCGGGCCGCACAATAACACTCGGGTGGTTGTGGTCGTCCGCAGGATAATGCCTTGGAAGCTCTACCTGGGCGGTCGTCTTGGTGTCGTGGTCGTAGTATCCGACATACTGGGCGCCGCTGCTTATATTGGTGTTCCAGCCTATGTAGGTGCGGCGGTGCACTCCCTCGTAGTAAACAGCTTTTGGTTCGCCGTACCATGTCCACATGCCGTTGTTGGTGATTGCGGTGAAGTTTTCACCCGGTTGGGGAATGGTTTGCGCATGAAGCTTTTGCGGGAAGGCAAAGACAACTGCAAGAAATAGAAACGAAAGAGCCGTTAGTTTAATGGATCGCATGAGATTCCCCCTTTTGATGATGGTCTTTTCGTATTAACCGATTAACAAAGTGCTAATCATCTTTCAACGCTGCCTGACAAAAGGGTACCCTGAAGATTCAGGGTACCTGTCTTGATCATTCACCCAATATAATAAAGAAAAACAAGGATGTCCGCACTATCTGTTTTCTTACTGCCGGGAAACTGTAATGTACTTCATTGTCCTTGAATTCCCGTCATTGAACTCAAGCAGATAGGCGCCGCATGCGCAGCGGATTTTGGAGAAGGGGACAAATACCCGCCCTGCGCTCATTGACCGAACCATTGATGACACATTTGCAACAAGCTTTCCGTTCAGACTGTACATGGCGAGCGACGATGCGCCGGGATTAACGAGATAACAAGAAATTCCTGAAGATTGAACGGTAATGCCCGCGCCATGAGCAACAAAAGACGATTTTTCCGAAGGTCTCAAGCCCACAGGCTCATTGTACGGGTACATCTTCACCGCCGTGTTGTACCCGGTGCCGGTGAATGCGGAGTAACTTCCGTACATCCACACCACGTCGATCTTGTCGTAGGGGATGTGGTATCGCGGAACAATGGGCCGCGTGTTCTTGTTGGCTGATCCGCGCGTGATGGCCGTTGAATCCCAGTTGGTCCCGCCGTCAGGAGTTGTCCATCTGTCAATCTCATGCAGGCCGTTTATCTGGCGCGACATGTAGATGTTGCCGGTGTTTTCGTGGTCGAGCGTGATTCCGCCCGCGAACCCGTCCTCCGCGCCCATGTCGGCGCCGCTGTTGACAAGCGCCTTCTTGAACCATGTTGTTCCGGTCCAGCGGACATAATAGTAGACATGGTTGTTTGCATCCTTGAACTGGTCGTAGGCTATAACGGGCAGTCCGGAGTTGTCGAGCGCGATGTCCCAGGCCGAGCCGTGGCAGCCCGCAGCCTGGGGATCCATTACGGTGTCTAATACGGTGTTGATGACAGGCAACTGGTCCATCGTTGCCAGTTTCGTGCCGTTTACTTTCCAGAATGCGCCATTCTTGTATTTGAGGTAATAGAGCGGCCAGTAGCCTGCGCGGTGTCCCTTTTCAATCACGATATCGATTTCATCCTTGCCGTTGCAGCAGTAATTCGCATACGATTTGGGCGTGCTGTCGGGATTTGTGTAGTAATTCTTCGTGGGAGTCCACGTTTTCCCCCAGTCGTCCGAGGTGGAAAAACAGGGCTTGAGTCCGAGGCTGCGGTAGAAGAGGTAGATCCTGCCGCTGTCGCCCTCGTCGCTCAACCACATCGGGTTGGGATAGCAGTAGGTGACGCCGGGCGCAACTTTTATCAAAGAGTCGAACGCGGAGATGTCCTCCGGGTGGGTGGCAATGTAGAGATTCATGGTGGCGCCGTCGTGGCCCGAGAAAAACACCATGAGTCTTCCGTCAGGCCGTATCAGCAGGCTCGGATGGCTGTGATCGTCGGCCGCCATACTCCCCATCACATGGGTGGCCATGGTACCCGCAGTATGGTCGTACGTCGCCACGGAGACAACGCCGGTGTTGGAGATCCAGCCCATGTAGGTTTTCTTGTACGTGCCCTCGTGGTAAACGGCAACAGGATTGCCGTACCAGGTCCACGCACCATTGTCCGTGGCAGAGGTGAAGTTCGCGCCGGCTTTGGGAATGACTGGGCGAACGTCAGGCAGGCGAATGATGCGACAAGGACAGCGCCCGTTACAATTGATTTACGTGAAGGCATTGAAAACCTCCGTGACTACCTTGAAAGAATAATGGTTTTTGAAATCAAACGTTTCCCATCGGCAAATATAACAATAAATGCGCCGTTTGCATGACCAAATGCACTGTAAGGAACGAACGATTGTCCGGCGCGCATCGCCTTTACCCGCGAGGTCAGGTCGGCCGCAAGCTGTCCGTTGAGGGAAAACAGCCGCAGCGATGACGCTCCGGGCTCTGAAATAATCATGGACAATCCCGAAGAAGTGACTCTCAAAGCTGCTGCGGACGATCCTGGTTCCCGGACCGGCGCCTGCGCGGAAACAGCCTGCCTGAACGGATACACATTTACCGCCATGTTCCAGGCGCCGCCGTCATAAGTGGTGTAGTCCCCATAAAGCCAGATCAGTTCGATGTTCCCGCCCGCCTTGTGGCCGCGCGGCACGCATGGGCGACAATTCTTTTTTGCGGAGCCCGCGTGTTATCGCCATGGTGTCCCACGTGGTCCCGCTGTCCGTCGTGACCCATTTGTCAAGTTCAGGCACCGACCCTATCTGGCGGGCAAGATAAACGATGGATGGATTTTCGTGATCGAGCGTTATGCCGGAGGCAAATCCGTCCTGCCCGCCCATGTTCATGCCCGCGTCGAGCAGGGTTTTCTTGAACCACGATGTCCCTGTCCAGCGAAAATACATATAGTAATGATTGTTGCCATCCGGGAATTGATCGTACACTATGACGGGTCTTCCGAATGCGTCAATCGCCACGTCCCACACGGATCCATTGGCTTTTGCAAGGGCCGGATTGTGCAACGTATCGATGAGGTAATTCCAGATGGGCAGATGTGCCGTGTCGGCGATACGGCGTCCCATCCGCCTGGTAAAACACACCGGCTTTGTATTTCATATAATATGAAGGATAACTGGCTTGGCGGTTGCCGCGCTCGATAACCATGTGGACTTCATCCTTGCCGTTGCTGGCATACTTGCAATAGGGCTTGGGCGTGCTGTCGGTGCTGTGGAAAAACACCCGAGCGTGCGTCCACGTAGTTCCCCAGTCGTCCGAGTACAAATAAGAGGGCAGCGTTTCCAGGCCGCGGATAAAGCAGTACAGCCTGCCGCTGTCGCCTTCGGCGGAAAGCCACAAAAGGTTGGGATAACAGAACCCGGCGCCCGGGTCCGCATGGACCTGGTTTTCGGGTCCGAACGACGAAACGTCCTCAGGGTTCGTGGCTATGTAGATGCTCAGGATTGCGCCATCGTGCGCGGCCAAGGCAACCAGCAACCTGCCGTCGGGCCTCATGATAATACTCGGGTGCGCATGGTCGTCGAGATCGTAGTTGAGGCGGATGACATGCGTGAGCGTGTCGCCGGTCTCGTGGTCGTAGGAGGCTACCGCGACTGTCCCTGTGTTGGAAATCCAGCCTATGTAGGTGCGCTTGTGCGCTCCCTCATAGTAAACCGCCTTGGGCTCGCCGTACCAGGTCCACACGCCGTTGCTGGTTATGTTGGAGAAATTCGCGCCTGAGGTGGGGAGTGTCTGAGCGGGGGACTGGTGGGCGGCGGCAAAAATTATTAGAAGGCTGGGAATGAGAATGGCTGACCTGTGGCGAAACGACATTTGATCCCCCCTTTTGGATAAACCGGCAGCAGAATTTTTTTGCGCCTGCTGTCTATCAAGGACTGCCGAAATCGTTTAAAAACAATTTCGGCGATTGGCCTGGTGTCATTGCGAGGAGTCCTCGACGAAACAATCTCTAGCTGCAGACCTTGATGATGGCAATCTGCTGAGAAGCGATGCGGTCTGTATCAGATCGCATCGCTTTGTGCTCGCAATGACGAGCGTGCGTCTAGGGCCTCGAAGAATCAATCTCCGGCTATCGCATCACCAAGATATTCCTCGTTCCGACGACTTCCTCCCCCTGTTTTATTTGGTGACGAACACGTTCCCCGTCATTCGTGAAGTGCCATTGTCAAGAGAAACGATGCAGGCCCCGCGGGCGACGTGCAACGCCGAAAAGGGGAGCACGGCGTGGCCGGCTTTCATAGAACGGACCATTGATGTAAGGTCTGCAATCAGGCTGCCGTTCAATGCATATACTCTGCATGACGCCTTCTCCGGATGTGTCAGGAAGAAGGTCACCCCGTTGCTGTTGCACACCATTCCCCGCGGCGCGAACGTTGATTGAACCGCCGGTTGTGCGGCAGTGGTCGGAAGCGATTCTCCCGTTTTGTAGGGGAATATTCTCACTGCGCAATTGTATCCGTCGGGGCTCATGCTTGTGTACACGCCGTTGAGCCACATGACATCCACCTGCATGTTGGGCTTGTGATTCCGGGGAACGCAGGGCAGCATGTTCTTGTTCGCGGAACCCCGGGTGATTGCAATGGTGTCCCAGCTGACGCCGCCGTCGGTGGTGGTCCATCGCTCAAGTTCGTGCACCGCGTCGACCGTTACCCAATCGGATGCCTTGATGGTCTTGTAATTGGCTACGGACGTGTCCTGGAGGTTGAAATTTACGGCGCCCGGTTTCAGGAGCTGGCGGCAGACGTAAATGTTATTGGCGTTCTCGTGGTCGAAGGTGAGACCGGCAAAAAAACCGCTCTGTGCGCCGCGATAGGCCCCGCTGTTGACTATGGGTCTCTTGAACCAGGATGTGCCGGTCCAGCGCACATACCAGTATTCGTAAATGGACGTATCGAGGAAGGAACAATAGAGGATAACGGGGTTGTTGTTCGGGTCGATTGCTATGTCGCACGCGGTTCCGCTGAATCCGGCACCGTACGCGTATGCATAGAAAACGGTGTCGAGCTGTGTGTTGAGAATGGGCAGGGTGGACATTGTGGCAAGCACGTGGTTGTCGTCCGCGTAAAACGTCCCGTTGCTGTATTTCACGAAATAATCGGGACGGCCCTTTCCGTCTCCCTCGCGGTTCTGGTATTCGATTGAGATATATATTTCGGAAAGACCGTCCGTGGCGTATTTGCAATAGGGCTTATAGGCGCTGCCCACATACAGGTATAACCTTTTTTTTGCGCTCCATGTTACTCCCCAGTCGTCGCTGGTGCAGAAGGCCGGACAGTAATTATCCGTTTCTCCGGCGTATTGCGTATTGTCCCGATAGAAAATATAGAATCGCCCTTGTGTTCCCTCGTTCTTAAGGAACACCGCATTCGGATAGCAGTAGCCGCCGTTGCCGCCCGGATAATAGGGACCATCCCATCCGGACGAAAGGTCTTCCGGATTCTTCATAATATATTCGGTGACTTCGTTGCCGTCATGGCCGGTGCAGAAAAGGATGAGCTTGCCGTCGGGCCGCATGATGATGGAGGGGTGGTCGTGGTCGTCGCCGCCATAGGGCATTTTCGGCATGATCACCGACAGGGTTTCCTTTGTGTCATGATCGTAATAGCCGACCTGCTTGTCGCCGGTACTCTTGTTCCATGCCATGTAGGTCCGCCGGTGCACGCCTTCAAAATAAACCGCCTTGGGCTCACCGTACCAGGTCCACATGGCGTCGTTTGACATTGCGGCAAATTGCTCGCCGGGCTTCGGGATTGCCTGGGCCCTGGAATTCGACACGCAGAATGCCAGAGCAATCGCAAACAGGAACAGAGAAACCGTTTTTCCGCATTTCATAATGCCCCCCATTTTTATTTGGTGACGATAAAGCTCCCCACGGTTTTTGTACTTCCATTGTCAAGGTCAACGATGCAGGCCTCATTGGAAACGTGCATGGCCGAAAAGGGGAGGGTGACATGGCCTGCGTTCATCGCCCGTACAAGCGAAGTCAGGTCCGCCACCATCCTGCCGTTCAGCGAATACACTTTGCATGAAGCGTTTTCCGGATGTATCAACGAGAACGTCACGCCCGTTTTGGTGCACACCATTCCCCGCGGCACGAACGTCGATTGGTACATGGGTTGCGCGGCGGTAGTCGGAAGCGATTCCCCGTCTTTATACGGGAATATTCTCACTGCGCAATTGTAACCGGCGGCGTCCATGCTCGTATACACGCCGTTGAGCCACATGCAGTCGACCTTCATGTTGGGTAGGTGGTTGCGCGGCACGCACGGAAGCATGTTCTTGTTGAGCGATCCCCGGGTGATGGCGAGGCTGTCCCAGGTGACGCCGCCGTCGGCGGTTGTCCATCTGTCAAGCTCATGCACCGTGTCGACCGTCACCCAATCGGCGGCGGAAAGTGTTTTGTAGTTTGCCACCGATGTATCCATGAGGTTGAAGGCCGCGCCCGAAGGCTTCAAGAGCTGCCTGCACACGTAAATGTTGTTTGTGTTCTCGTGGTCGAAGGTGAGGCCGGCAAAGAATCCGCTCTGGGCGCCGCGATAGGCGCCGCTGTTGACAAGCGGCCGCTTATACCACGAAGTGCCTGTCCACCGCATATACCAGTACTCGTACAGCGTCGTGCTCTGGAAGGCGCAGTACAGGATCACCGGATTGTTGCTGGCGTCGATGGCAATGTCGCAGCAGGTGTTGCTGAACCCGGCGCCGTAGGTATAGGGGTAGAAAATGGTGTCGAGCTGTGTGTTGACAACCGGCAACGTTGCCATGGTGGCGAGCGTCCTGTTATCGACGGTGTAAAACGTCCCGTCATGGTATTTCATGAAATAATCGGGCCTGCCCTTTCCGTCGCCTTCCCGGTTCTGGTATTCGATGGATATGTATATCTCCGAAAGCCCGTCGGATGCATACTTGAGATACGGCTTGTAGGCGCTGCCTACATAGACATACAGCCGTTTCTTGGCGCTCCAGGTGACGCCCCAGTCGTCGCTGGTGCAGAAGGCAGGACAGTAATTGGTCGTTTCTCCGGTGTATTGCGTATTGTCGCGGTAGAAAATGTACAAACGTCCCTTTGTTCCTTCGTTCTTGAGGAAAACGGCATTGCAATAGCAGTAGCCGCCGTTGCCGCCGGGATAATACGGTCCGTCCCATCCGGACGATATGTCTTCGGGATTCTTGGAAATGTATTCGGTAACTTCACCGCCGTCATGCCCGGTGCAGAACGTAACGATTTTGCCGTCGGGCCGCATGATGATGGCCGGATGATTGTGGTCGCTGCCGTTGTAGGGCATCTTCGGCAGTGAGTCGGCAGCCAAAACTTTGGTATCGTGGTCGTAGTAGCCGATTCCCTTGGTCCCGCTCTGCGTGTTCCACGTCATGTAGGTGCGTCGGTGCGCGCCTTCGTAGTACACCGCCTTTGGCTCGCCGTACCATGTCCACATGCCATTCATGGAAACGGCGCCGAACTGCTCGGCCGGTTTCGGGATCGGCTGAGCGGGTGAATTGACATAGGCGGCCATCAGCGCCGCGCACGCGCATCCAACGAGCACCAATCTGTTGTGTAAGGCCATCATTAACTCCTTCTATTGGGAGATGACTATCTTGTCCGCAATTGTTGACTTTCCATCATTCAGTTTTATCAGGTAAACCCCGCCGGTGTTCGACAGCGCCGAGAACGGGACGAGCGCCCTTCCTGAAGGCATTGCGCGAACTTTGGCGGTGAAATTGCCGGCCAGCTTTCCGTCTGGCGAATACAGCAAAAGCGACGATCGCGAGGGGTCGGCAAGGGTGAAGGAAATCCCGGTGCGGCTCACCATGAATTGGGGGACGTGCGCCGTCCGGATTTCGCTCAGAGGCCGCGCCGCCGTGGTTTCGAGGAACGGGTACACCCGCAGCGCCAGTTGATAACCGGGAGTCCCGTTGATGGGAGTGGGACTCATGCTCTGATAGATGCCGTTGAGCCACATCACCTCGATTTTGGTGCCTGCCTTGTGGTGGCGCGGCACGCAGGGCAGGCAGTTCGTGTTCATGTAGACGGTTGCATTGGTATTGCGCGTGATGGGCATGGTATCCCAGGTGGCGCCGCCGTCCGGCGTGGTCCATTTCTCAAGCTCATGCGGATACGCCGACGCGGTCCAGCAGGTGGCCTTGAGGTTGGTTTTGTAATTGGTGTAGCTTGTGTCGGCCATGTTGAACGGCGTGGCCGAGGGCTTGAGCATCTGCCGGCACAGGTAAACGTTGCTCGGGTTCTCGTGGTCGAGCGTGACGCCGGCCGCAAATCCGCTCTGGCAGCCGCGGTACATGCCGCTGTTGACAAAGGGTGTTTTGAACCACGAGGTCCCGGTCCAGCGCAGGTACCAGTAAATGTTTATCGACGTGTCCTTGAACATGTCCATCACCGTCACCGGGTTCCTGTTGGCGTCGAGCGCGACGTCGTAGCAGGTGTTGCTGCAGCCGGACAGATGAGCATAAAAAATCGTGTCCATATTGTAGTCGTGAACAGGGAGCGTGGCCATGGTGGCAAGCTGCCTGCCATTTGCACAATAGAATGTTCCGTTTTTGTATTTCATGAAATAAATCGGTTTGACGGTTGCATCGCCCTGCCGGTTTTCGCGCTCAACGACCATGTGGATTTCGGTTGAATCATCCGAAGCGTACTTGACATAGGGTTTGTAGCTTCCGCCGGTAAACATATGATACTTCCGGCTCCAGGTGACGCCCCAGTCGTCGCTGTAACAGAAACACGGCTCCCACACCACGGTGCCGTCCGGATAGCCGCCGCTGTTGTCACGAAAGAACAGATAGAGGCGCCCGCTGTCCGCTTCCGCCTTGAGAAAGATCGCGTTGGGATAGCAGTATCCTCCGTTGCCGCCCGGATTGATGGCGGTTTGCCAAGAGGTGATGTCTTCGGGATTCTTGGAAATCAATTCGGTAATGGTTCCGCCGTCATGGCCGGTGCAGAAAATAACGATCCTGCCGTCGGGCCGGGCTATGATCGCCGGGTGGTTGTGGTCGTCGGCGCCGTAGGGCATGGGCGGCAGCGTGGTCACAAGGGTGTCCTTAGTGTCGTGATCGTAGTACGCGATGCCCTTGGTGCCCGTCGAGGTGTTCCACGCCATGTAGGTGCGCTTGTGCGTTCCTTCGTAGTAAATCGCCTTGGGCTCTGCATACCATGTGTAAATTGCATCCTTGGTGATGGACGAGAACTGCTCGCCGGGCTTTGGAATTCCCTGAGCGCTTACACTGGAAACGAACCCCGCACAAATCATCGCCAACGAGAAAGCAACAACGCTTCTCCTGAACATGGCGAACCCCCGCTTGTTAAAGAAGTGCCGGTTTACGGCAGGTCCTCGAATAGACAACGTATTTCTATCACTCACCAATTCATCATGATCTGAAATAAACCGGTTCTATCACACCGGCGCCATTGTTACCGCTCTACGATGAAGCACTGCGAATAGTAATGCGCTCCGTCGAACAATCCGGCGACATAGGCGCCGTGTGTTAGGCCCAGCGACTTGTACCGAATCGCATTCACCCCCGCCGGCATGCCGCGCACGTCCGATGTACGATCGGAAACGAGCCGGCCTTCCATGTTGTAAATCCTGAGACTTGACGAAGAGGAAGACGCGAGCGTGAACGACAGGCCGCCCGCCAGCAGATTGAATCCCGCTTCCTTCGGCGCGCGGCGTTCGAAACCCGATTTGACTGGCGTGATGCCCGACGCGATTTTCGTGGAGTCGAACGTGTACATTTTCACGTCCATTGAGAACGGGCCGCCCCACGTGGTATAGGTTCCGTAGTTCCAGACAACGTCGATTTTTCCGCCGGGTGTGTTGCGCGGCACAATGGGGCGGCAGTTCTTGGCTGCTGAGCCCGAGGTTATCTGCCAGATTCTCCAGGTTGCTCCTTTGTCGGCCGTTATCCATCGTTCGAGTTCGAAAACGCCGTTTACATGAGTACTCAGGTACACCACGTTGGTATTGGCGTGGTCGAGAGCGAGCCCGCCGCCGAAGCCGACTTCATTCCCGCCTTCGGTCATTGGCCCGCCGCTGTTGATGAGAAAATAGTGGTTCCATTTTGATCCGTCCCATCGATAGTAATAATACCGGTGATTGGCGCCGGACGGGTCATAAATATCATAGACGAATACCGGATACCCGGCGGAATCAAGAGCGATATCCCAACCCGTTCCGATTGTGCCTTTCAAACCATCCGGAGGGTTCGCCGGATCGTACACGGTGTCCGGTTGTGCGGTGGTGATGGGCGAGGATTTGTCCTGTGCCACTGTTTCAATTAAGGTGCCGTTCATTTTGTAAAATCCGCCGTTGTAGTAGTACATAAAATAGGTGGGTTTGGGCGGCGGGTTGTTACGGTTGTCACCCTCGATCAGCATGTAAATTTTGTCTTTGCCGTTGGAAACGTATTTACAGTACGGCCGTATGCCGCCCCCCACAGACGAGAGGCCGCCGAAGAAGTATCTGATTGCCGCGCTCCATGTTGCGCCGCCGTCGTCGCTGGTCTGATAATACGGCATTCCGAAGTCGCCGGTTTCCGTTGATGCTCCTCTGAAGAATATATAGAGTCTGTTGCCGTTTATTCCCTCGGCGCTCAATTGACAGATGTTAGGATAGGTGCAGGCGACGTTGACCTTTAATTCCGGGCCCCACGAAGTGATGTCCTCCGGATTCGTCGACGTGCGGGTGAACCACGCTCCGCCGTTGTGCTCGCTGTAGAATGTTATGATGTGGCCGCTGGGCAGAACGTGGACCGTGGTCGTGTTGTGGTCGTCGAAGCCCCAATTGGTTTTGAGGGAGAACGTGTCGATTTCCCCGGTGGCATGGTCATACGAGGCAATTGCCGCAGCGCCGGGATTGCTGGAACTGCTGAAGTAGCCTACATAGGTCTTCTCATGCGTTCCTTTGTAATAGATCGCTCTCGAATCATGATACCATGTCCATATGCCTTGCGTCGCGAGCGTCGCGCAGCTTGCGCCTGCTTTCGGGTATTCGGCCGATTGGGTGAAACCGGCGCCAAAGATCATTGCCGTCAATGCTGCAAGCATGAGCGGTTTGAAAATCCTAATCATGGGTGCCTTTCTTCAAATCTTGAGAATAGTTCTATCTGTCAATAAATTGAAGAACCCCGCAGCACTGCGACTGGGACGGCATACAATACTACACTACTGTTGTAGCAGCCGCGGCAGCGAACCTGCGAAGAATCTTCCATCCCTATGGAAAGAAAACATATTTCACTATGGCTTGAGGACTCCCCGCACTCATCCGCAGGGAATCCTCAAGTGCCGTCCTTCGTCATCGAGAAAGGCCGGTTCCTTTGCCCCGGCGCTTGCTTAGCGCTGAACTACAAAACTCTGCGAATAATTTTGCGCCCCGTCGAACAACCGGGCTATATACATGCCGCGGGCGAGGCCAACCGTCTTGTATTGCATTGCGTTGACGCCGGCCTGCATGCGTCGAACGCTCGAGGTAAGGTCCGACACCATCCGGCCTTCTATGTTGTAAATCCTGAGCGTTGACGAAGCGGGAGTGGCGAGCGTAAACGAAAGGCCGCTCGCCAGCAGGTTGAAACCGGTTTCCTTCGGCGCGCGGCGTTCGAATCCGGATTTGATTGGCGTCATGCCGGACGCGATTTTGGTGGAGTCGAACGTGTACATTTTCACGTCCATCGAGAACGGGCCGCCCCAGGTGGTGTAGGTGCCGTAATTCCACACTACGTCGATCTTTCCGCCGGGAGTGTTGCGCGGCACAATGGGACGGCAGTTCTTGGCCGCGGAGCCGGAGGTTATCTGCCAATACGTCCACGTGGCTCCCTTGTCCGGGGTCACCCAGCGTTCGAGTTCGAAAACGCCGTTGACATGCGTGCTCAGATACACGATGTTGGGATTCACATGGTCCAGAATGAGGCCGCCGCCGAAACCGACTTCAACATTGCCTTCGGTCATGGGGTTTCCGCTATTGACAAGGAAGTGAGAGTTCCATTTTGTTCCGTCCCAGCGGTAATAGTAATAGCGGTGATTGGGGCCGCCGTTTGTGTTGTCATAAATATCATAGACGAAAACAGGATTGCCGTCCGGGTCGAGCGCCACGTCCCAGCCTGTGCCGATGACGTTGGACAAGCCGTCCGGCGGGTTTGCCGGATCAAAGACCATGTCGACGTCGTTGACCCCGATAGGCGTGGCCGCGTCCTGGGCAACGGTCTTGATGAGCGTACCGTTCATCCTGTAAAACCCGCCGTTAAAGTAATACATGAAAAACGTCGGTTTCGGCGGCGGATTGTTGCGGTTGTCCTGTTCGATGAGCATGTAAATCTTGTCTTTTCCGTTTGAGCAGTATTTGCAATACGGCCTCATGCCCGCCGCCTCGGTGCCGCCGAAAAAGTATTTGACCGCCGTGCTCCACGTTGCGCCGCCGTCGTTGCTGGTCTGGTAATAGGGCATTCCTGCGTCGCCGCCTTCCGTGGAGGGGCCTCTGAAAAACAAGTAGAGCCTGTTGTTCTCGGCGCTCAATTGACAGACGTTTGGATAGGTGCATGCGACATTGACCGTTTTTTCCGCGCCCCAGGCTGAAATGTCTTCCGGATTCGTCGAAATGCGGCTGTACCATGCCGCGCCGTAATGCACGCAGTAAAAGGTGATGATGCGGCCGTCGGGCAGAATAGTCAACGTGGTGGTATTATGGTCGTCAAATCCGAAATTGGTCTTTAAGTTAAATGTCTGGATTGCGCCTGTTGCGTGGTCGTATGAGGCGATTCCAGCCTCGCCCGGGTTGTTGTCAGAATGGAAATAGCCCACGTAAGTTTTTTCCTGCGTTCCTTTATAGTAAACAGCCCTGGGATCGTGATACCAGGTCCAGCAACCCTGCGTTGCCAGCGTGGCGCAGGCAGCCCCGGTTTTCGGGTATTCCGCGGATTGAACACAAACGCCGCCAAAGAACGTGACCGCCATTGCCGAAAGCATCAGCGGCTTGAAGAGTTTGACCATGGGGGGTCCTTTCTGTGAATGTTACATGAATACATAATTGATAATTTTCCTATTTGTCCGCAACGTTCCTTATAATGTAAATCCCGGGCCTGAGATTTTCGTTCCTGAGCCGGTCGCCTGTCGCGTTCCTGACGACTCTTCCGCTGGGCAGGAACATTTCAAACGATTTTCCCGCCTTGTCGAATGCAGACCAGTTGCGGCCGTCAAAGAATATCGCGTAGGATGAAGGTGACGTTCCATGAATCGACTGACTCCTGATTGCCGAAAAGGCCGGAGTCGCGGCGCACAGGTTTGCAGGTCCCCAATTTCGCGCGCAGATCGAGTCGGCAACACGGTTTGCCCATTTGTAATCCCCGTTGTGGTTGTAATGAGTATATAATCCGTCCTCGGTATACATGGTGAGGCTGTCGGTGGGAATGAGCACGGTGTTCGGGATGGTTTTCGCCGCAAGTTTGTTCTGGGCAATGAGCGCCCGTATCGCACCCGCCCAGGGACCGGTGATGCTGTAGTCGTCGGTGGTTGGCTTCTTGGGGTCGCCGGCTAAGACCGGATAATCGGATTGAATAAGCGGAAGGCTGTCGATGCCGACATCGGCGCGGAATGTAGTGTTGCGATCGCTGTCGATATTTGCGCAATAATTGACAACTCCGGCGTACGTGGAATCGCCGTCACTGTACTGAATTTCCACTATGTTGAAAATCATCACCATTCCTGCAATATGGACAGTTCTGGTTTGAGAGCGTTGCGCTTGCGTCACTCATAGCTTTATAATCGCCGGCAGTCGGCGGCTGAAAATGCCCGTCAAACTTCCACGCAGAGCCGGACAGTTGAGCAACGCCGAAATAGTAGCCGGGATAGTCCTTGGCCATTCTCTTGAGAAAAGGCGTACCTGGGCTGTACTTGACCACCCCAGGAGTGCCCAAAGGATTTTTCGAGTCGAAACACATCGGATCAACACCGGGTTGCCAGGAATATTGCGGCGGGCAGGGCTTTGCATAGCCGTAACAATTATTCGTCATGACATATTTCCAGGCATGAGCATCGGCCATCGTGTCCGGCGGCGTGTCTCTTCCCGACATGACGGAATTCCCGAGGAAAAAGAACACGTAGATTGAATCCCGGGGCACGAATTTCCCTCCCAGAGTGAGCCCGGCCTGCCCGAACGCGGAAAAGGGGAGAAGTGTGATGAGTGACAGGAAAATTCCTGCCTTGATTTTTGATTCGACCGAATTCCTCATTGCAAAGCTCCCCCTTTATAATGTTCCTCATTCACCAACCGAAAATCATCTGACATCGGCGCGGACGAAATAGACACCCGGCAACAGCTTCTGGTTTCTAATTGTGGCGCCAGCGGCGATTGCTATTGATCTTCCGTTCGGTGAATACACGCTGAACGATTTTCCCGCATTGTCAAACACGGACCAGTTGGCGCCGTCGAAACATGACTTTCTGCAATGCGGAAACATGAAACAAGGAATCTGATGTTGCGGGGCAGTGGCAAGTGTGGAGCAATTGTTGACAGGAGGTATCCAGCACCGGCCCAGCACCGAGTCGGCGGCGCGGAGTCCCCACCCCGCGCTCCCGGCTGAGTCGTAATGGTCGTAGTAGCCCGCAGGGGTGCAGTTCATGCAGACCGTCAATCCATTTGTGGGAATTATCACGCAATCCGTGACGAGCGTGGGAATCTGTGCAATCTGCCTCATGATGCTCTTGGTCTGGATATGCGAGGTATCGTACTGGACCGACCCATCCGGGCTGTCTTTCGCCTCAACCGGATAACCGGCGTGGACGTATGGCACGGTATAGGTAACGCCACTGTATTGCAAGGTTCCCAGGTTGGTCCGGATGTTACTGACCATGGCCGCAACAAGCTGCAGGTAGTTGGCGGTATCTTTGTTCTGGACTTCGACATTGTTGAGCATGCTGACAATACCCGCGATAGTCACGTTGGCCTTGAGGATGTTTGCCTTTGTCAAGAGTGCCGTGACTTCGGCTTTGCCGGGAGAGAAATGGTCCTTGAGCTCCCAGCCGGAGTTGGACAATTGCATTACCCCAAAGTAGTAATTCGGATAATCCACGTGGAGCCTCTTGAGGAAGGGCATGATGGGGCCGCCCAAGGGAGCCGCGAGCACATTATACGCGTCGACACAGACGGGTTCCTTTGCCAGCAGCCAGTCGTAGTTTGCCGGGCTCATTTCGAATTTCCACAAATGAGGGTCTGTAGCAAGGTCGGGTTGTTTGTCGCGGCCCGACATGGCGGAGTTTCCCATGTCGATGAATACCATAAGGCTTTCCTGTGGAACAAATTGTCCTCCCAGGGTAAGTCCGGGTGCTGCCTGACTTGTTAAGACAAACAAAAGGAGTGCCGACAAAACCACGGGAACTTTCCGAAAACGAATCCCAGTGCGCATGAGTCGTCCTTTCAATAAGGTTGAAATATTGTTGTGTTTTGCAATTCTAGATCACCGGAAACTTGAACCCGACCCCCAGTGAAAATGCCGAGAAATTAAGTCTGTTGTCGTAATCCATTTTCACCATGCCGCCGAGAAATATCGGAAATAGCATGTCGTTCTTTTCGATGTTGTATTGAAGAATGAGAGAAGGGAGTGCCTTGGTTGTAAAGGTCGTTCTACTGAGGTATTCCCACGTGTTGTCCGCGCGCTGGCCGGCCACAAAATAGGTGGTACTGCTTGCGTGGTTTGAGGAGTCGAGGTATTCCTGCGCTTGGGCTTTTGTGGAAAACGTGGACGCGGTGTTGCCTTTGTCAAGTATTTCGTACCCCATGGGTGCAGTCGGATAGTAGTAGCCGACGCTGATGCCATGGTTGACCGTTTCCGTCTTGATGCCGAAATCTGCAAACATGCCGACATGATCCGGCGTGACCACGCCGGCGTCGTTGCGCGCGGCCCATCCGTCGCGTGCCACCTGGAAGGTTTTGGTGTCGAAGTTAATATTGTCTGTGTTGGGGTCGTACCCGTACTCAGAGGTCCTGATCGCAAAAAGCCCTGCGGAGTACGATGCTCCCACGTTGATGATACCCCAGTCCGGAGCAAATCCATAACTTGCCCGCGCGGTCGCACCGAAGAGACCGCTGCCCAACTGATTTTCGGAAGAGAGGAACGTCGTGTTGTCACTCATGATTGTCGAATATCCGGTTGGAAAGTTGAGGGTAAGGCCCGCCGCGACCATGTTGAGGGTGCCCCAGGAACGGCTCACATCGACCAGCAAGTCGCCAAACGGCCCGGTTTTTCCGTCAGGACCTTGCTTGATTAGAAAAGGCATGCTGAGCATGAGATCGAGGACCTTCCCGGGATGGACATAGAAACTCACCAGCGCCTGGGTGATCTTCGTGCGGAACATTCCGTCGTATTCGGATCCGCCAAGTTTTGAGCTGTCGGCGATCATTGCTTCGCTCACGACGACTTCGGCGTCGATCAATTTTCCCGCAATGCCTTTGCCGATCCATTTCAGATGCAGGTCACCCGACAGGCCGAGGCCGTTTTCCCCAACCTGCATCGGTTGCCCGGAGGCTGAAAAAACCAATGCCCCAAGAATGAGGGATGTGATGATTGTACAGCGCTGAAGTGGCATCCACATGTCCTTTCTTCTTTCGTCGGGTTTCGGCCCTCTGCTTTTGTCAATAGACCGGGAACTTGAATCCAACGCCAAAGGAAATACCCGCAAGGTTGAGCCTGTTCGCATATTCCAGTTTGACAATGCCGCCAACGAGTATCGGGAACATCATGTCGCTTTTCTCAATGGTGTATTGCAACGTGACCGAAGGCGGCGTCGGCCTCGGCGTAGGGGATTTTCTCAGATAATACCAGGACCCGTCGCTGGCTTGCCTGAGGATGATATTCGTGGTATCCCCGTGGGACGCGGAAGCCGAGGTATCTACGTAGGCCTGGGCCGCAGCCTTTGTGGGCAAGGCAAGGGAATACGTTGTCGGGACGTCGAAAATCTCGACATTCCCCTGGGCAAGCGGGTACGAGTAGTTGATGCTGAATCCGTGCGTGAAGCCTTGGGACCTGATTCCGAAGTCTACAAACGCGCCCAGATAGTCCGGGGAGAACACGCCCGCGTCGTTGCGCGCGCCCCACCCTTCTCGGGCAAATTGAAATTCCTGACGCTGTGAACTAATCTTCGTGCCCGTGGAATCGCATCCGTACTCGGTTGTTCTTATCGCAAAAACTCCGGCCGAGTAGGTCGCTCCCAGGTTGATGATTCCCCAGTCAAAATCGAACGTGTAGCTCCCGCGCGCCGAAGCGCTGAACAGTCCGCCGCCCAATTGATTGTCGGATGCCAATGGTTCAATGCCCGTATTCATTATGTCTGCATAGCCCGTCGGAAAAATGAGCGAGAGGCCGGTTTGGATGTCGCCGGACGTGCCCCATTTGCGACACAGGTCCAGAAGCAGGTCTCCGAACCCGCCGGTATTCGTGCTGATTCCTTCCCGCATAAGAAAAGGCATGCTGAGTTTGATATCCATGATTCTTGGCGGATGATAGAACAGGCTCAGGAGTGCGGTCGTGGTCTTGATGCGGAGCCTTCCGTCGTATTCGGAGCCGCGAACAAGGGAACTGTCGGTGAGCGCGCCTTCGCTCATGATGAGTTCGGCGTCGAACAATGCTCCGGACACGCCGTTTCCAATCCACTTCACCAGCACGTCGCCGGTTGCGCTGCCTGCGCTCGACCCGCATCCGCCCACCGCTGCCCACGGTGTGACAACCGTATTAGGTGCGCTTGCACAGCGGTGCAATAAAGTACAGCAAAAAATGCACGAGACCGCGACTGCCGCAATAATGACCACGATGCTCTTGTTGGGCGTTGATTTCATGATGTCAAGGTTGCTTCCCGGAAATTTCGCCTGGCGTAAGGAAGAAATCTTTTGCCCGCATCAACCGCATTCCAACCTGCCCTGCATAACCTCGTGACTTTGTTGCACTAATCATACCACGATGTTTATTTGAGATCAAGGGGTTCGCTCAATTATTATAGGTTCAATGCCAGTTTTCCGTCATGATCGGATCAGTGTAAACATTTCATCAATTCCGACATAGATTAATCTATCAATTTATTGGTGAAGTGACCACCTATTTTTTCTTACTTGAAGTAAGATGAATATAGGGTCTGCGAAGGCGTACATCTCTTTGAGCCATAATAATTTGTTTTAAGGTTTGGAACAATAGGAATGCAGGCAAGCCAGGAGTGTGGGATGGGAGAAAAGTCTTCTTGGAATTATGAGAAGGGTATTTTGGTTCTGCCGGAAAGAATGTCTTAAATTCCACCCAAATTATGTTCGCAAAAAGAAGTTTGTTCGCAACATTATTCCATTCATACGCATTTAATATCAATGAGTTATGGTTATTTGTGTTCGCAAAAATAGTTCAATATCCATCAAATACTTGTTTCAAAAAGCCGTTTTCTGTATTATATTACTTGCCATGGCAATTCGTTCACTCAAAATATTCGAATATACCGACTACCGATTCTTTCTAAAGGATTTCTATTCCTTTCGGAAAAAAAACAGCCGGCGTTTTTCCTTCCGTTCCTTTGCCAAAGAATCCGGAGTATCGCCAAGTCTATTCAAGGATATCATTTCCGGCAGGCGCCAGCTTTCTCCGAAAGTGATGGAGAAATATGCTCGCGCCATGCGGCTCTCGGACAAGGAAACCGATTACTTCCGGGCACTTGTTGAATTTGTAAATGCCAGAAACAACCGGACGAAAAACAATGCCTTTGCCGCCATGATGCAGCGCAGGCGACGCACCAATCTGACGTATCTCGATGAAAAACAATACGAATTTTATTCGAACTGGTATTACAGCGCGATCCGCGAACTGATAACCCTGCCCGATTTCCGCGAAGACTGCGATTGGATCGCAACGAGCATCAATCCAGCAATCACACCAAGCCAGGCGAAAAAGGCGCTGGAAGTGCTGCTGCATCTCAATCTTGTCAAGCGCAACGACAACGGAAGGCTTGAGCTGTGCGACACGCTTATTTCGTCCAAGGCGGAAATGAACTCGCTGATGCTTCGAAATTATCATCACGAAATGATCCGGCTCGGACAAGAGGCGCTGGAACGATACGACCCGCAGAAGCGGGAGGTGAGCTCGCTCACGCTCGGCGTGTCCGGCCCCTGTTTTGAAACAATCAAAAAGAGGATACGGGATTTCAAAGAGGAAATACTGCACATTGCCGTGGAGGACAAAACCCCATCGCAGACCGTGTGCCAGCTCAATTTTCAACTGTTCCCGCTTGCCGCAGGCGACGGGAAACAGCCGCCGCAGCCCCAACCGGAGGAGCCGAAGGAATCATGAGGACTCGCGTTTGTCTAGCAATTGCGATTGCGGCGGGGTTGGTCGTTTCCGCATGCATCGAGTGTTCTTCTCCGGCGACGGTCGCGGGCACCGGGTCGCAGGCGGGGAACGGCAGGGTGGAATGCATGGTGACCGACTACAACGGGAACGCTTACTCAAATGCTCAGGTGACACTCAAGAGAATTGAAATAACCCAGCATGACGACAGTGTGCTCACCCGGTGGACAAAAACCACCGACGTGGATGGGTTTTGCGGTTTCGACAGCCTTCCTTCGGGGAGCTTTGTTGCCGTATGCGGGAACAGGGACAGCGGGATTGCGGCGCTTGTTTCCAAGGTCCGGTCCAATATGGATTCAATCGTTGTGCTGTACATGGAGCCTACCATCACCTATAAAGGCAGGCTTCTTGTGAGTGCCGGTATCGATCCGACCTCGGTGTCGGTATTTGTTCCCGGATGCCAGAGCAGCGTGAAGCCCGACGCAGGCGGTTTCTATGTTCTACCGAATGTTCCCGTCGGTCAGCACGACATCAGCTTCCACCGCGGCACAACCGTCAATTATCTCCCTGTGCGGGTCGACCGTGCAACCGCCGACACGCTGTATATCAGGGACGTTGCTTTTGTCGAAAACGCCGCAGGCACGGCCGTATCCTACAGTTTCTACCAGACCACGCTGTCGCCGACGTTTGCCGTTTTGTTCACGGCATACGATTCGTTGACCGCACCGGCATGGTATGCGGGGAAGGATTTCTCTCTAGTCAAGTACTATCGGGTAGTGAATGGGCAGCTCGTTCAGGTGGACGATGAGGGTGACGTCTTTGTCGTGCTTGACGATTTCGACGACGGAGACAGCCTATCGTGCCTTAATCCGATAACCGGCCGGAGCGGCTGGCAGGTGGTGACCGATGCAAAGGACGGCGGCACGACGCAGCTGCTTCCGCCGGGCACGGCACAGCAATTCTCGCTGGGAATTACGGATGTCAATGCCTACAGCGGGAAAAGTTTCATTGTGACGTTTCTCATGGGGATCACGCCTCCCGCTCTGACGGCGCCTTACGCCTACATTACCTGTCCGATTTCGCCTCGCGGCAGCGGCTACGCGAACCTTACGGCGATGACCTCGCTCACGTTTACTTTGATGGGAAAAGGCCACATCAGGGTGGTGTTCAGGTCGCACAAAGCGCTTGCCGGATACACGGCGGCCCAGTGGTGGGGGCAATTGAGCACGGTGCTGTTGTGTCCGCCTACATGGCAGACGATAACCATTCGTCCGGCGGACATTACGGCGCCGGCTGGTTCAAAGCAGCTTGCCGACGGCCTCACCTGGAGCTCCGTGTGCGACAGCATCGATAGAATTGAGTTTGCCGCGTGGGAAAACAAGGGCGACACGGTCGTCATGGGGCTTGACAACATCATAATTCACGGTTTGTCTGACGCAGACTTCAGGTGAGCGTCGGTGCGCGCGGGTTTGTTCGGGGCCATAAAGAGAACAGTCCGCCGTGTGCGATTGTCCGGTTAACTGCCCCCCCTCACAAGCAGACCGGGCACGCATGCGGCGGATCTTTTTTTCCTGCCGGTACGGAGGGTGTTTTTTGTGCGCGCTATGCGCGCTATTTGGAGAAAACGATGCGGATCGTCTTCATGAACTTGGGGTCCGCGTCGTCCGAATCCGCCGCCTTGAACTTGCAGAAGTAAATCCCTCGTGACACATGCGAGCCGTCCCATGAGAACTGGCATTCATGCGGACTCTGCTCGCTTTCCAGCGGCCGTTCGAGGAACCTTCCGATCGCGTTGTAAATGTCAAGCGTCACCCGGGAAGCAACGGGAAGCGCGTACCTGAAGACAACCGTACGGCCCTCAACCGAGGCCTCCTGGAACGCAAAATCCCTGGGGACCGGCGCCGGCGCCGGTTGTGCTGCGGCCGCCCCGCATTTTCCGGTCACGAAGATGGTGTCGGACGGGGTCGTGCAATTGCTCTTGACAAGGAACTTCGCCGCATAGGTGCCGGCTTTCCCGGGAGAAAATCGCACGGTGTCGAAGCATGAATCCCCGGGGGCAAGATCCCGGATCTGCGACAGCGTAAACAGGCTGTCCGAAATATAATCGTCCGTAACCAGCCGGGTGATCTGGGATATTCTGAGGGTGTCGTTTCCAGTGTTTTTTACCACGATGACGCGGATGAAGGCCGTTGCGGCCGGTCCGGGAACGTCGAAAAGGGCCGAATCCGGCACGGCGCACAGCCGTGGGGCGGTTCCCGTGCCCGACACGCGGATGGTGTCGGGGCTCGACATCGCATTGCTGCGAATCACGATAACTGCCGAATCCGTCCCCTGCCGAAGCGGTCTGAACGTCAGGGTGTCCGACACCGACTGCCGGGGAGGAATCCGCCACGAGGTGAGGCTGCAGGCAAAGGCCGCGGAGCTTGCTTTTATGGAAGCTATAACCACCGTGTCGGTGCAGCCGTTAAACAGCGAAATGGCGGTGTCGTCCACCGTGCCGACGGTAACTCTTCCGAATGAGACGCGGCCCGCGCTGATTTCCAGCAATCCCGAATCGGGAATGGCCGAAACCTGGCCCGAGAAATCGCTTTCGCAACCGGTGCTGTCGAGCACGGTAACGGAGAAATAGTACGAATGCCCATTTGTCAAATTGGCGATTGTCCGCGCCGAGTCCTGAGGCGAGTCGGTGGAGTCGCGTTTCGAAAGGGCCGCAGCGCTTGTTCCCGCATAAACCAAGTAACGCACCGCATCGGCAGCGGGGCTCCGGTTCCATAGAAGGGAAACGGCGCCGTTTCCCCGCCGCACATAAAGCCCGGAAGGCGGCGCCGGCCTGTTTGAAAAGAGCCAATTGCTGTTGCCGAGGCTGTCGATGCATTTGCTCGCGGTCCCTTTCTGCAGGAGCGCCCTGCAGTTTTTGAGGACCGCATAACGGGCCCGGAGGGAGACTGCCGCACTCAGGGTGCATTGCGCGGCGCTTGCAATGGTGAGGTAATTCCTTATGCCGCCGCTGAGCGAAGCGGAGCCGAGGGTTTCCATCTTCCATCCGCGGGGGGACGGCGCTATCGAAGAGTCGGACCCGTTTGCAACCGAGATGTCGCCTTCCGAAGAAACCGCGTACCCGTTGAAATCGAGAATGCCCGCCGTCTGTGAGAAGGAACGGCATTTGACATTTGAGAGAAGCTGCAGCCTGCCCGCTCCGGAATGCGTCACGTCGCCGAGCGGAAGCGGCGCCGAAAGGGTCTGAATTCCCGTGTCGGCCGTGAAAACAATCTTCGAACCGTCGCGCTCGTAGTCTGCGAGCGCGAAGCTGCCCGTAAAGGTCCACGTGCCGTTGCCCATGTAAATGCGTCCCTTGTCAATTCCCGCACCCCGGATGAGGACCCCCGCGGAATCGCTTACGGAAAGGGAGGCGTTGTTCTGGCGGAAATCGAAGACGGCGCTGTCCTGGGACCTGCTCCACGCGAAGGTGCATTGGCTCACGCGGTGGGTCCCGGGTGCGGCAATGATGCGCGCCGGCCCTCCCGCACCGGCGGCCAGCAGAACGAGGTTGCCTATTTCCCTGTCGCCCGTGGAGAAAACCGAGACGGGTGAGGCGGAAGAGGTCCTCACCACAATAGGCGCGGCAGCGGCGGAAACTGCCGTGAGACCGGCGAACAGGGCGTTGCCGGAGACGATGAGACTGTCCGAACCGACCGCAAGCGAGCCGCCGATCGCGGAGAATCCCGTGAGTTCGCATTTGTAATTGCCGCAGTCGAAGGTGCCGTCCGCAATCCATAATTTCTTGGCTGCGCACGGCCCGCCCAGGACAACGGTTCCGCTGCGCGGCTTGATGATGTTCGGGTTCAGCGCGCCGGCCTTTGGCACGAAGATCTGCGTGCCGTTCGCGCCGGTAAACGACAATGTGCCGTTGCCCGGAACAAGAGATGCGGCGGCCGACAGGTCCACGGAATCGGCCGCGACCGACAACGTTGAGGTGCCGAAATCAATCGTTCCAACGATCTGGATTCGCGAGGAAACGGCGTGGGTGAGCGCGGTGCCGAGCAACAGCGTGCCGCCCGAGGCAACCGAAAGCCTTGCGCACGAAAAACCAGATCCCGAAACGGTTGTGGGGCCGGGCCCGCTTGCAATAATGGCCGGATAGACTGCGCCCGGCGCCGGTATGAATACCTGGGGTCTGGCTCCGCAGAACTCGATGCCGCCGTCCTGCTGCGAAGACGGCACCGCGCAGCGGGAGAGATCCAGCGTGTCGCCCGAAAAGCGCACGATTGAGCCGCCGAAGCTGATTCGCCGCCGCCGGCGGACAGCGACTGGACATTTGCGATGAACGGGCCCGAAGAGCCGCCGAGATCGAGCGTGCCCGAGCGGATGCACAGCGTATCGATGGCCAGCTTCGCTCCCGCGGGGGCGCTCACCGCGGCACGGGAGGAACCGGATTGCGTCAACTTGACTATATGACAATTGCCGGGGACCCGCAGATCCTGTTTCGCACCCGAAAGCTCGAGCCGGATGTCTCCCGAAACTGCCATCTGGTCAAGAAACACGCTTCCCCGCGCATTTATTGCCGACGGGGGTGAGGAGCCTATCTTGAGCGAATCGTTGTCGCCCGCGGGATTGCCCCTGAGAGTGTCGACCGCTGCAGAGTAGCCGTTCAGGTTGAATGTCCCGGCGCCGATAGCGAGACTGCCGGCGAGAAGATCGCATCCGGAAAGCGTGGTTCCGCCCGTTCCGTTTTGAAAAACCGACGGACACATCTTTCCCGCGGCCGGCGCAAAGACCTGGGGCGATGCACCGTTGAATTCGATGCAGCCCGTTCCCGGCAGAATGCCGCCGCATCCCGACAAGTCGAGTCTGCCTCCGGCGAACCTGAGGACCGAGGATTCAAAATTGACAACCGCGCCTTGCTCCAGAGAGATCGCCCGAACGGCGTGAACGAGGCGTGTTCCGAGGGAAATCGTGCATGCTGCGGCGCACCGGACGGAGTCTGCCCAAAGCCCGTTGCCGGCAAGCTGCAATCTGCCTGCAGTTACTTCCACCCGCGGGAACTGCACCCCGATTTTCGGCGTGAGAGTCACCCACGATTGCAGGCCCGCGCACAGCACCGGGCCGGCCGCGCCAAGCGAGTCGAGCCCGGAAAAATCGGCGTTGCCGCGCAGGGTGAACCTTGCGGAAGCCGGAATCACAAGGCCGCCGTGCATAGACTGGAAAGCGCCGAGGGTGAGCGATGCCGAGTCGTCAAGCATCATGATACCGGAGCGGATCGTCAGGGTGTCCACGTACAGGACCGAGCCCGGAATTTTCGAAATCACCGTTCCCCCTCCGCCGTCCTGGATCAAGCAGTGGATGCGGACCGAGTCGGGCGGAAAGACAATCCGCTGGGACGCGGCCCCGCGGAAAACAAGGGTCCCGTTTGCGGACGAGAGGGGCGCAAGTCCCGCGAAATTGACAATTGCACCTGACACCGCCAGCGCCGAGGAATCAAGACTGAGGCCGCCGCCGCTCGACTGAACCACCCCCGCCTGATGCGCCAGATTTGATCCGCAGCGGAACGTCCCGGCGACAAAGGAAAGCGTATCGGCCCGGAAGCCGGATTCGCGGCAGACCACCGCGCCGCCGGGCATGCACCTAACGGTGACATTCGGGAGGATTGCTTGCGATCCGGGAAAAAAGGCGAGCGTTCCCGCCGGCTCGAACACTATGCCGCCCCGCCTATCGCCGTCGCCGATTTCCCCGCCTGAACGGAGGTCGCAGGTGTCGCCGGTCACCGAAAGAACATTACCGCCGAAATCGAACCTTTGGGTATACGCTGCACGAAAATAAATGTCCGCAACTGCCGCATCCGCGTCGAGGTTGCAGGGCGCGAGACGCTTTCCCTTGACGCCGAAGACCACGGTGTCGCCCGGTCGCGGCGCCCTGGTTGCGCTCCAGTTGGCCTCGTTGCTCCACCTCGTGTCGCCGCCCGCCGGGCTGGTCCAATACATGCGCGCGGGCAGCGCCGCGTGCGCGGCCATGACAATCCAGAGCGCGGCAGCGGAAAGCTCTTTACAAAAGGGACTATTGCAGATTTGAATCGGTCCGCGCATATGAGCAATCCGGTGGTGCGGGAAGGGGGGGGGTGCTGCGCGTTGCGGGCAAACATTATGCCCGCGGGCAAATGGACAGAACGGGCGATGCGAGCAAATTGCAAAAAGCAATAAACCTTTTTTCCGGCCGCACTGTCGCATTGCGCAACACCGGCACGGAAGAAATTCCAGTCCGCCCCCCCCTTCACATTTTTAATATAACGAAAACGGCAAGAGATTGCTTTTTTTTATGAAAAAGAGGGATTGTTGAGTTAAACGCATAACTGCGGGGAAGGGGCCAAACGGAAACGCACGGCCAGGTTGGTTTACATCTGCGCCAAATGAAAAGACCTTGTGGTGCGCGCTCCCTTCACATGAAGATAGTACCAGCCGCGGCCGGCCTTGGCGCCAACGGAGGTGCTGCCGTCCCAGACAAAGCGCCGCGGCGCCTGAGGCCGAAGGGAGCAGACGAGCCTTCCGTCGGGTGAGCAGATCGAAGCTTCCAGTACGGGCTCGGAGGCGGGAAAGGAGAACCTGAGCACCCTGTTTTCTCCAATGACAAGTTCGCAGGTTTCGGCATCCGGCCATTGCCGGCTTGCAGGATCGTTTTCGATACGCGTGATGGGGACTTCGACCCACCCGCGGCCCGCGTTCTGGTCGGGCGTGAGCGAGGTGAGGTTGTCCCTTTCCGCATCCGAGTACCCGAAATAGGTAATGAACTGGTTGAGCAGGGCGTCCGGGTGCGTGGTGCATTTCATCATGTCGATGCGGATCTTCCTCGTTGTCAAGTAGTCCACGGCCGGGCCGAAGGTGCCCATCACCAGGTAATACAGGGCGCAGTTGGGCAGGGAGCTCCAGTCGCCCACGTTGGAAGACCAGAGTGAATCGATGATGCACAATTGCTGCCTGCACGGGACGCCCGTGGCCGGAGTGCCGATGATGGCGTCGTGCTTGTTGATCTCGAAAAGCTGGGTGAGGTTCTGCGGGCAGTTGGAGCCCGTGGGCAGGGCGCGGTTGACGGTGCCCACGTGGTTCTTGCAGGTCATGGTGAGCCCGACCCACGTTGCGATGTGAGGCTTGTTTGATGCGATATCGATAAGAATGTCCGCGTTCTGGATGAGCGTGGTGCATTTGAGCGATTCGCCCATCACCACGACCGGAAACGTGTCGCCCCCGCCGCTCACCACGATGTCCGCGGGAAGCAGGGTCCCTTTGAATCCGGCGAAATACGTCACGACCGGGTCGGTGGTGTCGTAGAGGGTGATGTTGGGAAACGGAACGCCGAACCCGTTGAGCACTCTGCAGACTTTGTCGATAATAGCCGCCCGGGGATGCATGCTGCCGGAGCAGTTGACCTTGATCGCGGCAATCACATCCTGCCATGATTTCGCATCGGGCTTCCGGAGTATCGTTGACCATGCGCTTTGAACATCCGTCACCTGCGCAAGCGCGCAGGCCATCTTGTCCAAGGTGAGAGAAACCTGCGCCGGATCAACCACGCTGTTCTGTGAGACGGTGTCCCACAAAAGGGGAGAGGAAGTTTCCATGGCCGGATTGCGGCACGCGACCACCCGGAGGTTGTCTATGGAGGGGTTGATCTGCATGCCGGGCGTGAAGCCGGCAGTTGTGCCGAAGACTTTGCCGATGCCCGTGGTTGCGGCGGCCAAGCCTGCGGCGGCCAGCGTCGAGGTCTTGAGAAAATCGCGCCTTGCCGGGTTGTGGGAGACATCGTGGTTCATATCGTGTAAATATACCATATTTTGTTTCATAAGCGTGGTGCAAATAGAGACAGAGCCGAAGCATCATGCAAGCGGACGGACTTTCTCTTTTCTGCAAAAACATATTCCCAAAATGAGAACGAGCATGCATGTTTTTCCCATGTGCGACCGTGGCTTCGGAGGTCCGCGAAATAGCCTGCCTTGCTTGTGCCTGCACCCGTCTTGGCAAGCTTCTTGCAATCTTACTTCACTCTGTTATAAATTATCCCAGGTTGCGGGTCGGTATTGCGTACCGATAATGAGGGAGGTGCCGGGCCGCCACTCCACAACAACCTTCTCACACGCGCAAGGAGACCATATGGAACACAAACTGCCAGAATTGCCTTTTGCGAAAACGGCGCTGGTGCCCGCGATTTCCCCGGAAACCCTTGAATACCACTACGGCAAGCACCACAACGCATATGTCAACAACCTCAACAAACTGATCAAGGGAACCGAGTTCGAATCCATGACCCTTGAACAGATCTGCGCAAAGGCAAGCGGCCCCATTTTCAACAACGCGGCGCAGCACTGGAACCACTCGTTCTACTGGCAGTGCATGGCCCCGGATTCGCAGCAGCCGTCGGGCGCGCTCGCCGAAGCGATCGCAAGGGACTTCAAGTCGCCGGAGGGGCTGCGCGACCTGTTCGTCTCGACGGCCGTGGGCAACTTTGGCTCCGGCTGGACCTGGCTGGTAAAAAGCGGCGAGCGGCTCTCTATTGTCAACACGAGCAACGCCGCCATGCCCCAGAAGGACGGCAAGACGCCCGTGCTGGTCTGCGACGTGTGGGAACACGCATACTACATTGACTACCGCAACAACCGGCAGGCCTATCTCGAGGCGTTCTGGAAGATTATCAACTGGAAATTCGTGGAGAAGCAGTTCGCAGGGTAATGAATTGAGGGCAGGATAACCGGTTAGATTTGGGCGTTACCCGCCCCTCGGCAAGCCTCGGGGGCGGGTCGGTTCTCCTTCCAGCTCGGCTGGTCGCCTCGTTGCCGGTCCGCCCCTATGCCTGGCGGCGGGGTCGACCGGCAATCCCGCAACGGCGGGACTTCCAGTCGCCCCTAACGCAAAAAGCAAGAAAACCGACAGCGAAATCTGTGACGAGCAGCTCAACAAGAAAAGTGCGTTGCAACCGTCAACCACTAACCGTCAACTTTAAACTTTCAACTTTGAACTTCCGTTCCATTCTTTCTTGAGCCACGCAACCGTCCTCCTGAATGCCTCTTCCTTTGATATAATCGGCTCATAGCCGAAATCCCTGGTCGCCTTGGCATGGGAGAACGTGTGGTCGACGCAGGTCTGGACAACCGAGAAACGGCTGAACGTCGATTTCGGGGCCGCAAGCTCCGCTATGGCGGCAAGCGCGTAGGCGGCCCGGTACGGAATCCGGAGCTTTGCAGGAGGGAATCCCAGTTCCCGCAGGAACGGCGCCATGAAGTCGAACAGGTTTTCCGGCTCGTGATCGGTGACGAAGTAGCACTGGCCCGCAACCGGCGAGCCCGGGTGAAGGCGTTCGGCCGCAAGCACGTGGGCGTGCGCCACGTTTTCCGAGTACACGTGCGAGAATTTTGCGGAACCGTTGCCGAGACGGATGTTCATTCCGCCTTGCGCCGCCTTCAGGATGTTCGGCACGTGGTATTTGTCCCTGGGGCCGTACATGCCCGCCGGCCGTAGGATGCACACCGCCAGGTCCGGGCCGTTGGCGGCAAGCATCATTTTCTCTGCCAGGATTTTCGTGCGCGAATAATGGTCCTTTGGAGCGGCGGGCGGATAGGGGAGCGATTCGTCTCCGTAAACCACCGGCCTCGCGCCGTGCACCACAACGTCCATGGTGCTTGTGAACACGAGCTTCGGCACGCCGAGACGCCGGCATGCCGCGATTACGTTCCGGTTTCCGTCCACATTCACGGTGTCGTAGGCGCGCCGAGAAAGGGCAGGGTCCCACACGGCGGCGGCGGTTTGAAAGACCGCGTCGACCCCTTTGCAGGCATTGCACACCGTTTCCAGGTCGCGGATGTCGCCGGCAATTGCCTCGGCCCGGTCGCCGTCGAATTTCTGTATGTCAAGCACGCGCACGCGTTTGCCCCTGCAAAGCAGCTGGGCGACAATATCGTGGCCGAGCATGCCTGCGCCGCCGATGACGAGGTTGATCTCAGAACTTTTCATTTTACCGTAATGGCCTTTTCCGGGCACGCTTCCACGCACTTGTTGCACCGCGTGCAAAGCGAAACCCACAGCGGCGTTATCCTCCAGTGCTGCGGATTGCACGTGTCTTTTTCCACGGCGCCGAAAGTCTGGTGAAGGCTAAAGAGGGCGGGCCCGCAGGCGCGCATGCACGCGGCGCATGCACGGGGGTCTATTTTTCCGCCGTCGCCGCACACCGAATAATCGATGCGAATGGTGGTCCGTTTACCCATTGTCAAGACGGCTCCTCAGTATTTCTCCTCGATCTGCGGATAGAGGTCGCGCGACTGGAGATACAGCGCGCCCTGCGCGCATGCATGCCTGCACGTGCCGCATCCGTAGCATTTGTTGTAATCGACGGTCATTATTTGTCCGTCGCCCGCCCGGCTCAAGGCGCCGAACTGGCACACCGAAGCGCACCTGCCGCAGCCGTTGCATTTTTCGGCGCGGACATCGGCGACGTATTCCGCCTTGTAAATTGACTTGATGCCGAAGTCGAGACGGGGACGTATGCCCGCGCATTCGGGCGTGGCGCAGGAACACAGGTTGTTGATATACGGGAAAGGCCCGAACCAGATGGTACCGATGTATCCCTTGTTGTTAAAGGCCGTGAACTTTTCGACGGCCTCCTTCCGGCTGAGGAAGAACTTGTCCTTAACGGGAATAAACCGCGGCAGTTTCGAAATGATGTCCGACATCACTCCGAAATTGATGCAGCACGCTTCCTGGATTCCCCTGCTCATGTAGCGGCACATGCAGTTCTTTTCTATGATGGGCTCCGCAGCGCAGCATTCGAGGATTGCCGTGGCATCCTCAAGGGGAACTACCTGCCCGATGTGGCCTTCGGCTCGAAATGGATTCCGTGGAGGCCTCGTGCTGTGCAGCATGCGCTCGGCCATGCGCTTGAGAAGGCGTCCGATAAGGGGAATTTTCAGTTTGTAATCGAATCCGACCGGATTGACCCCGTTTACTTTTCGTAGCGGCACCTGCTCGAAGTTTCTGTATTGCTCTAGCAGATAGTCGCGCAGGTTGTATTTCCGAACGATTTCATCCGCGTAATGGGCGGCATTGAGATACCACTTGCCGCCCGCTCCATGTTTCATACAGAGTTCGCACATGCGGATTTGCTTTCTTGGCCGGATGAAAGATCGCCCTGTGTACGGATAAAGCCTTTACAAGATAAAACAATGCCGCGGGCTGCGGCGAAAAAATCTGGCGTAAAAACGTGAAAAAGGTATATTATGGGTGATGGATTTCTCAAGAATTTCACTATTCGAAACGAGGGGGTTTGCGGTATGAAGAATGTTTACGGTTCAAGCGGTATGTCTGTTGCGGGCTGGACTGCCGCGCTGGTGCTTGGCTTTGCGGCCGCGGTACAGGCCGATACGGTTCAGGTGAATATCAAATCACTTCTCAACGCACGGGCCGTTTCCACTTTTTCAAACGGGAAAATCTATACATGGACAATGGGTATTGACGGTGGAGGAGGCGGGGACGGATATGTGACGCACGCTGTTGCTGTTCATCTGAACTATACAGGACACACACTTCCCGACAGTGCCCTGTATCCTGCTAATGCCAATCATCCAAAGATGCTTTTGAATTTCTCTAATGTGGATAGCACTGATCCTCAAACTCACTATCTAAAGAATAATGATTCTGTCTCCTTTTCCGTTCCGCAGGGAAATTACTCGAAAATCTACCTTGCCTTGACAAGCTCAGAAGGATCCACAACAATCGACGCCGTACTCAACTATTCGGATGGTCCGGCAACTTCCACTTTTACGCTGAATGACTATGATCAAGGTCTGGCTACCGGCGTTTTCTATGTCGACTCTGCCATGCAAAAGTGGAGCAATACGAATTCTCCGGGTGACAACTACGGTCACGCCCTCAACGGATTTGGCGTCACTGCGAATTCGGCAAAGACGCTCACCAGCGTCAAACTTCTCAAGAAAACCGCGGGAAGCTATCTCGTGCTCTGGGGCGTCACCGGCGTCGGGACGATTGCGACGGCCGTGCAGCCGCCTGCGGCCGGTCCGCAGCGGACAGGCAGGGAAACGCGCAGCGGTCTTCGGGCTGTGTCGTGCGGCAACGGCCTCATGCAGATTGCAAATGTAAAACAAGGCTCCGTGCTCACCCTGTTCTCGCTGTCCGGCGTCAAAGAGGCGCAGGTTGTGTGCGGGACAGGGAGGGTCACGGTCGGCACGCGGGCCAGCGCCGCCATTGCCGCTGCTCCCGGAATGCATGTGTGCGAAGTTCGAAACGGACAGGAAGTTCAGAGACTTCAGGTCGTGGTTCCCAGGTGATAATTGCGGAAGTAATTTCTGGAATTGTATCATGATTTTGGGCGTTACCTCTTTTGTGAAGGCACACAGGTACGCGCCTTCACAAAAGAGGTCGGTTCTCCTTCCGGTCTCGGCCTTCGGCCTCGGGCCGCGGCGGCCCTATGCCGCGGTAGCGGCGGGTCCGAGCGGCATCCCGCCTCAAGCGGGACCATTTTTCCAGTCGCCCCCAAACGCGCGGCACCAGAATTCTATTCAGTCAACTACCTCTTCTCGCGCCAATCGGAATCCTCAGAAAGAAATACTTCTTGCCTTCTCAATTGACAATTTGCCATCTGTTCTCAGAAAAACCGCATTTTCCTTCTCTTACCTCACGCGATGTGGTATCATGAAACGTTAGCAAAAACCATGAATCCCGATCCAAAAAAAACCATTCTCGATTATCTCGACCGCCATGGGGTCCGCGACAAGGACGCAGCCGCATCGCTCGGAAGGAAGAAAAAGACGTTCGCCGCCGGCACGACAAAGCGGGGAAGCGTGCGCGCGACCATTGATCTCCACGGCATGACCACCGGTCCCGCGCTCGCCGCGCTGCGCGATGCGATTGACGACTGCGCACAGCGCGGCGTTGCCGAACTGCTCGTGGTCCACGGGTATGGCCTGCATTCCGCGCCGGGAGAGGGCGGAGTGCTCAAGACTGCGGTGAGGCAATATCTTGAAGCGGGAAATGATCCCAGGATACGAAGCTTTACAACGGCAATGCGGAAAGACGGCGGGGAAGGCGCGACAGTGGTGCGGTTGAGGTGAGGACGGGGGAAGTATTTGCCGCTAAGGCCCGAGCAGTATTGACGTCGCACCGCTGGAGTCAGTTGACGTGAAGTTCAGATAGACGGTATAGACTCCACTCAAGTACGTCGAGGAAAATATAAGAAGCTGATTAGTATTTTCCTGGGCGAATCTCAAGCTGCCGGCTCCGGCATTGCCCGAAATAGTGGTGGATGTCACATTTTTATCCGGCAGTTCAAAACTTGTATTGTAACTATACGTTCCGTTTGGAATGTTCTTGATTGTCGTTGACGCGCCGCTTGCCAGGGTGGTTTCGTTGGCGCGGAAATTGAAGTAAATTGGTGCCTGCGCATCATTGACGATCGTTATCTTGTTATTGTTGGAGCAGCCTATTAAGGAAAAGAGGACCGCTGCCATTACCAAGACTTTCCGCATAGGTATTCCCCCTGAAATGAACATTGTTTTTACATTTTAAAAATACTAAATCGCAACAAGTCAGCACACTACATACTGCAATTGTACAATTGTGTCAACTTCGCTGCAAAGGAAAAAACGTCCGAACGGTTTTCGTTATGAGGGTTGACCTCCCCGGCCGCGCTTGCCTGCCGTGCTGCAGCCAACCCTTGGCGCACGCGGACCAAAGCGGATAGCGCATCGTTTACTTCACTTTGTAAAAGACCCTGCCCAGGACTATCTCGGTCGACACGGTTCCTTCGGCAAGGAGGAGCGGCAGAATCCCGGAGATGTCATTGATGGCGCGGCCCGAAGCCACGGCGATGTCCTCCACGGTGCAGGGCCGGCGCCGGAGCATGGAAAGCACGACGGATTCGAACGCCGCATCGCTTGCGGCGCCCGCGGCTGCAGTATATGACCGCGAGATGATTTCCACCGGAGCGGGACGGAGGAAGTCGGCAATGTCAAGAAGCTCGCGGCCGGTCGCGGGCCGCACCGAGGCGCTCGCGCCGGGGCGGTCGAGCGTGTTGAGCTGCACGCGGCCGGGCGCAATGGCGAGGACCGCTTCCTTGAGCAGCGACAACTCGGCGGGCGTATCGTTGGCGCCCGGCACGATGAACACCTCCAGCCACAGCCTGCCTTTGTATTCGCGGGCGAACTGCGCGATCCCCTCGACGATCCGGCCATTGTCGAGCCCGCGGTGCGGCCTGTTGACTTTAGCGAAAACTGCGTCCGAGACGGCGTCGAGCGACGGCAGCACGAAATCGAACAGCGCCGCCGCGCGCCGCACGTCGTCCAGATGCAGGAGGGTCCCGTTGGTGAGAAGCGCCGTTTTGTAGTTGGGGAACTTCTCTTTGACAAATGATATTATTGCCTGCAGCCCGGTGTTAAGGGTCGGCTCGCCGGAGCCGGTTACCGTCACGACGTCGAGGACGGGCGAGCGTCCCAGGAACTCCGACAGTTCATCCATGACGGCCTGCGGCGGCGCCCATTCCCTGCGCTCATTCGTGAGCTTGGTTGTTTGTCCGCACTCGCAATAGACGCAGTTGAGGTTGCACACCTTGGCCGGAACGATGTCCACGCCGAGGGAGAGGCCGAGCCGCCGGGATGGGACCGGGCCGAAAAGATATGCATAAGGCATGGATCGAACCTTGCCAAAAGAAACGGGCCTTGAAATTCAAGGCCCGGCCTAGAAAACAGACTGACGCAACGTCCCTATTTCTTCGGTGCCGGACTCGCGTCGATGATGCCGTTCACCTTGAGCTCCGGCATGTCCGGATGATTGGTGGCTATGGTAAACTCGCCGAACTTGTTTTCCTTGAGCTCCATGGGTTCCTCCCAGAGCTTCAGCTTGTAGTCCCACGACCCGTCGGCGGTCGGTTTGTCCGGTTTTGTCAAGGTGAACTCCAGGTGGTCCGGCAGGGACGACATCCACGCGGCCTGGTTCTGGTTGTTCGGCTGCGCCGTGGATTTGAACGAAGCCTCCCTCACCGTGAGGTCCGGTTTGTCGGTGGAGAGCGTCACCTCGGTCTCAAACTTTCCGCTTGCACTGCGTCTCAGCTGGATGTAATCAGGCATTGCGGCAAGCGGGACCTTGAGGGTCATCTTGAGGCACAAATGCATCTCGGGCTTGTTCTTCGCGTTCGAGGAGACCGTCACGCATTTGCTGAATGTGCCGCCGTGCGCCTTCGTAAGGTTCACTTCCGGAGTTATGGAACCTTCCCGACCGGGAAGGATGGTGGTGTCGAAACCCACCACGGTGCATCCTCAGCCGGGCCTCACGTCTCTGATCACCAGCACGCTGTCGCCGGTGTTCTTCACCTTGAAGACGTACTTCGCCGCCGCCTTGGTCCCCTGTTTGATGGTGCCCAGGTTGACTTCTTCTGAATCAACCGAGATGAGGGGGCCGGTCTTGCAGGCGGCCGGAACAACGAGCAGCATGGCCATCAGGAAAAGTGTTTTGAGCGTTTTCTTCATTACACGTGGCTCCTTCACTGGTGCCGTTCGATTGATGATCCTGTCCTCAATAAATATAATATATTCACCAAAATGAACAACGGCTGAGTAGAAGTACGTGCGGCTTTCTACCGTTTTTACCAAGCACCGATGAGATCACGTCCGCCGCAACGAGGTTGTGGTCCGCTCTATTGCGCCACGTCTTCGCCCACTATCCGCTCGATAGTCATGCGGTCGACATTTTCCTTCAATTCTGCCGCGAACGATCTTTCAAGCTTCAGAGGCTCCGCTGAAGGATTGTTGGCGTCCAGAATGTACACCGGCACCGGATTATCAAGGTATCCCTGGATGCTCGCGTCACCAAAGACCATCGACACCGTCGGATGAATCGGACTTACCGACCTTTTGTCCACCCATCCGACATTTCCCTTTAGGTCGCTCACCTTGTAAACCTCTGCCTTGGATTCGAGCACCATGAGCCTGTCGGTAGTTCCCACGGCAAATACTGGTTGCTCATCAGTTGCCCTCGGGTTATTCAGGAAAACCGGCGTCCCGTTCTCCACAGGTATCACAAACCGGTCCTCGTTGGGAACACTTCCCGTAATGAAACTTATGAGCAACAACAACAAGATTCCGTAAATTACGGTACGCATCGTCGCCCCCTTTCACCTTACCCACTCCTTCATATCATTGAATTACGGGTCGAAGGAGCGAATTATTTGGCCGGGGTCGCAGGACAAGAGGTCCTTTCTCGATCCTCCCAAACCGCCTTGGTCAAACAGCAAACATTTATATTTAACAATTACACTTTTCCCAACCGTACCCAAGGCGCACCATGACCGCAAGCGGCAATTTCGACCTGGAAAGGATAACGACGCTGCTCGAGGGGCTCGAGGAGACCATCATCTTCAAGCTCATTGACAGAGCGCAATTCCGGCACAATCCGGTCGTGTACCTGCCGGGCCGGAGCGGATTCACCGGCGCAGCCCGGCAAAGCCTGTTCTCGCTCAGGGTCCGATTTCAGGAGGAAATGGACGCGCGGTTCGGCCGCTTCTGCGTCGCCGAGGAGCGTCCGTTCTGCAGCCGGCTGCCAAGGCCGAGGCGGAAGGTGCACCTTCCGCCCACGGGGCTGTGCATCGAGGACATTAATGCGGTCAACCTTTCCGCGAAGATCATGCCGGCCTACCTGGGCCTGGTGCCGCTGCTATGCAGAAAAGGCGACGACGCCAACTACGGATCGAGCGTGGAGCACGACGTGTACGCCCTGCAGGCCATTGCGCGCCGCATCCACTACGGCGCACTGTACGTCGCAGAAAGCAAGTTTCTGCGCGACAAACGGCTGTACACGAGGCTGATGCGCGCGAAAGACGCGGGCGGACTCCTCGCCCTGCTCACGCGGCCCGACATCGAAGACCGCATCGTTGAACGGATCCGTGCAAAGGTCTGCTCGGCCCAGGCGCGCGTGAATCGCACGAGCAGGCACGTGGTCGATCCGGACACGGTGCTCGGGTTCTACCGCGATTGCATTATTCCGCTTACCAAAGAGGGCGAAGTGAAGTATCTGCTCAACAGGACGCCGGACCCGCTATGAACCGGCGGCAGGACGCATTCTCGCCGAAGACCGTCACCATTTACAGCGTCGGGCTTCTCGGCGGTTCCATAGGGCTTGCCCTCAAGGCGTCGGGATACAAGGGACGCATTGTCGGCCTTTCGTCGGAGCAGGCCATTCGCGCCGCGAAGTCGCTCGGCTGCATCGACGAAGGGCACGGCTACGACGCGCTTGACACAGTGATACAATCGACCGGCTGCCTGTTCCTGTGCTCGCCCATACACGGCATCATTGCGGCGCTCGAACGGCTGGGGAAGCTTCGGCTTCCCGCCGGCTGCATCGTCACCGACGTCGGGAGCACCAAGAGTGAAATCGTCGCCGCGGCGCGGCGCTTCCTTCCGCCCGGCGTGCATTTTGTCGGCGGCCACCCCATGGCCGGGTCGGAAAAGCGCGGCCCGTCGTCGGCCGACCCGTATCTCTTCCAGGACGCGATCTACGTTCTGACGCCCGGGGACAGCGTTCCTGCGCCCGTTGCGGACGGCTTTGCGCGTTTTCTCGAAGCAAATCTCGGCTGCAAACACGTGCGGCTCTCGCCCGAAGCGCACGACACCATCGCGGCGGCGGTGAGCCACCTTCCGCACATCCTGGCCGTCGCGCTGGTGAATGCCGCCGCGGCCATGGACGGCAGGTCGCCGGGGACGCTTGCGCTGGCCGCGGGCGGCTTCCGCGACATGACGCGCATCGCGTCGTCGCCGTACGCCCTGTGGCGCGACATCCTGTCGACCAACAAGGAGCGCATCGCGCCGCTCATCGACGAGTTCGCCGCGGCGCTGCTTGCCATGAAGGAACTCCTGCTGCGCGACGGTCTCGACAAGGCGTTCAACGCCGCGGCCGAAACGCGCGCGAAGATCCCGCGGTCGAGCAAGGGTTTCATCGGCGCGCTGTCCGAGGTGTTCGTAGTTGTAAAGGACCAGCCCGGCATGATCGCGCTCATGGCCAACGCCTGCGCAAAGGAAAACATCAACATCAAGGACATCGAGGTGCTCAAGGTGAGGGAGAACGAAGCCGGCACGATCCGGCTGGCGTTTGAATCGCGCGACACTGCGCGCCGGGTGGTTGAGCTTTTCAAAAACCTCGGCATCACGACGTGGGAAAGGGAGTAGCGTGCTGGAAATCAGGCCCGCAAGGGAGATAAAGGGATCGGTGCGGCTTCCGCCGTCGGGAGATCTTTTCTTCACAAGCATTATCATCGCGCTCGCGGCGAAGACAGCGGCCAGAATATCGCCGCTTGCCGACATACCCCTTGTGCCGTGGTGGGAAAAGGCGCTCGCCGGCCACGCCGTCTTTGCCTGCGACGCGGGAAGCTGCGTCGTGCGGCCCGTAGAAGATGCGAATGCCGCGCCGGTCACGCTGTCGTACGACGAAATACCCTATCGCGATTTCGCGGTGTTCGCGCTTCTGGGGCTGGGCAAGACCATGGTCGTAGACCCGCTGCCGCCCGCCAGGCTTGCAGCGTGGACAAAACTTTCCGCCGACCTCGGCTGCACCCTTGCTATTGCCGCAACGAACGGAAAAACGACCATGCATCTTGACGGAGGGGAAGCCTTCCGGGTGCGCGACACGGTGAGAAACATCGACGAGGCGCACCCGATTCTGGGACTTGCGCTGGGGCTCGGCCGGGCGGTGTCGCTTACCACCGACACGGTGTTTGCCAGTCCGCTGCGGCATGTGCTGCCCGCGTTCGGCTACACGCTGTCGGTAACCAACAGCCTGCGCGACAAAAACGAGGACCCGCTCGTGCGGCGCATGCGCTTCATGCAGACCGGCAAGAAGTCCGAGGGGCCGGTCACGTTCACCGTTGCGGCCGATTTTTCGAAGCGCGATGAAATGCAGCCCGAGATCACCGTGCCCGGGGACGACGTGCTCGGCGCGATATTCGCCGTTGCGAAATGCATTGTCCCCAGGGGAAGCCTGATCATTGAAAATGCCGGGCTCGAATCGTGGAACACGGCAACGCTGTCGCTGTTCAAAAAGATGGGCGGCGCAATCGCCACGCAGGAAACGGGCGCGACTTCTTTCGGATCGTGCGGAACCGTCTCGATTGTCAAGAGCGGCCACAGCGGCAGGAAAGTGGACTGCGAGCCGCTGTTCCAGTATGTGCCCCAGCTGCCGGCCATGGTGGTGCTCGCGGCCTACGGCGACGGCCAGACGGTGTTCCGCGGACTTGCCGACCTGCGCAGCGACGAGCCGGACGGCATCGCCCAGATACTCTCATGTGTAAACCTTCTGGGTGCGCGTCACGGCGAGATGCCCGACGGCCTCGTTGTCGACGGAGGACGCCAGTTCGACGGCTTCGATATGTCGGAGCACCTGCCCGCGCACATCGCGGCGAGCTTTGCCGCGGCCGGGCTGCGCTGCATGGGAAAAACAAAAATCAATGACGAGGCGATTGTGAGGCGGTGGCCGAGATTCAGGGAGATGCTTGAGTCGATTTGTGAATTTAGGGATTAGATTTAAATTTGCTTGTGGGGGAAGTTTACCCCGTCGGGTACTTCCAAGGGTCGTCCCCCTCGCTTCGGCCCGGCCGCGCTCCTTTACAAACCAGTAATTTGAACATGCGCGGCCGGTCCTGCGCTACCCCCTCCAGGGTGACCGCCTTGACAAAGCAGCGGCAAGACCATGCATTGTTGCGGCGGCACCCACAGAGAGCAGTTGAAAAAACGTTGAAACGTTGAAAAGTTGAAGCGTTGAAAAGTTGGAAACAAAGAATTACTTTGTCACTTTGTTACTTTGTCACTTTCTTCCTGCAGCGGCACCCACGGAGAGCGGTTAAAGAAAAGACAATGCACTCAAGTGGATTCAAAACATTTTTGACATGACAGTTCCCCTCTCCCCGTGGGAGAGGGGCCGGGGGTGAGGTTATAGGGAAAAAACCAATTAAGGTCAAACGGTTGTTCACATTGTCGCTTTGTCTCTTTATCACTCTCTTTTCTGCCAAGGATCATCTCATGAAACCAATCACTTCCTTCGGCATCGTTGCGTTTAAAAAATCACCGAAGGTCAATTCCGCTCTCGACCGCATCATCGCGTGGTCTCAGAAGGCCGGCAAGCCCGTGCTGTTTCATCCCGCGCTCGCGATCCACATCCCGAACGATCCGCGCGTGTGCCGAAGCGAGGAGGAGCTGCTTGCGAAAAGCGACATTCTCGTGTCGGTGGGAGGCGACGGGACGTTTCTGTCGACCGTGCACCTGTCGCATTTTTCCGGGAAGCCGGTCGTCGGCATCAACACCGGCGGATTGGGCTTTCTCACCGACATAGGCATTGAGACCCTCGAGGCCGACCTCGACCGGATTGCGAAAGGCGACTTTTCCACCTTCACCCGCATGCTGCTGGAGGCAAAGGTGCTCAGGGCCGGCGTCGAAATAACAAGCATGCGCGCGCTCAACGACGTTTTTGTCAACCGCAGCGACAAGCCCAAGCTCATGTCGCTTAAGGCGTGGAGCGGGGACCGGTACATCTCCGAATTCGTGGCCGACGGACTCATCGTCGCCTCGCCCTCGGGATCAACCGCGTATTCGCTCGCCGCGGGCGGGCCCATTGTCGATCCCTCGGTCAAGGCACTGCTGCTCACGCCCATATGCCCGCATTCGCTCACGGAGCGGCCGCTTATTCTCCCCTGCGACAAGCCGGTGCGGATCGTGGTGAGCCAAGACAGCGCCGAGACCGTGCTCAGCGCTGACGGCATCGACAACATGCGTCTCAAGAGCGGCGACGAGGTGCTTGTCAACTACTGCGGAGACCAGACCAACCTGCTGCAATTGTCGGGGCGGTCGCATTTCGATCTGCTCCGCTGCAAGCTCGGGTGGGGCAAGGACCACAAGGCCAGCGAAAGACCCGAGGAATGATCCGGGAACTGCGCATCAGGAACCTTGCCCTCATCGAGGACGTCCACGTTGAGTTCTCCAAGGGGCTTTCCGTCTTTACAGGCGAGACCGGTGCCGGCAAGTCGATACTCGTGGGCGCCATAGGGCTCCTCCTGGGCGAGCGCGCATCGAGCGAACAGGTGCGCGGCGGGTTCGACGAGGCAGAAGTGAGCGGCGTGTTTGAACTTAACGAAATGCGAAAGCCGCTCGGCAGCCTGCTCGACGCAAACGGTATTCCCCGCGAGGGAGGGGAGTGCATCGTGCGGCGCGTGATTTCGCGCAGCGGCAAGAACCGCGTGTATGTCAATCAGGTGCCGCTGCCGCTGTCGGTGCTCAAGAGCGTGGGCGACCTGCTGGTCGATTTTCACGGCCAGCACGAGCACCAGTCGTTGCTCGATCCGGAAACCGCGCGGCGCACCATCGACGAGCTTCCGGGCGTTGCGGGTCCGGCCGCCGACTATGCCGGTCGGTACGGCGCGTACGTGGCGGCACGTGAGAACCTTGCTGCGCACGACAGACTGGCCGCAGACCTTGCTGCCCGCAGAGACGTTATTGAATTTGCCCACAACGAACTCAAGGGCCTGAACCTTGCTCCGGGCGAGGAGGCCAGGCTCGAACAGGAGCTCACGCTCCTGTCCTCGTCGGCGCAGCGGCTGGAATGTGTCTCGAAGATCAACGACATTCTTGCCGCCGACGAAACCGGTATCGGCCGGCAGATCGGCGTTATCCGGAAAAGCCTGGAAACTCTTGTACGGTACGATTCGACCGCCTTGCCCTGGCTTGCCGACCTGGCGGCGCCTGCCTCGGTTTTCTCGGCGCTTGAGTCGTATTGCGGGGCCTACCTCGAAAAGGCCGGCGCCGCCATGGACCCGGCGCAGCTTGACGCCATCAATGCGCGTCTCGCCAAAATCCAGCGGCTCAAGAAGAAATACGGTGTCGACTTCGACGGCCTCATTGCGAAAGAAAAGCAATTGGCGTCCGACCTTAGCGCGCTTGCGGCCGCCGGCGCCGACCGGGAGGAGCTTGCCAAGGCAGAAAAGGCCGCGCTTGACGCCTGCGTAAAGGCCGGCAGGGCGCTCTCGACTGGCCGCAGAAAGCACGCGGCGGTGTTCGACCGCGCCATCACCGCGGAAATGGCGACGCTTGGCTTTACCGGCGGGCAATGGGAAACGTGTTTCACATCCTTTGACGCGCCGCAGCCCGCGGGCATGGAGGACGCGCAGTTCCTCGTGCGCACCAATCCCGGCGAGGCGCTGCTGCCGCTTGTCAAGATCGCCTCGGGCGGCGAGATCTCCCGCCTCATGCTCGCCATAAAGACCGTGCTCGCTACGCACGACAACGTCCCCATCCTGGTGTTCGACGAGATCGATTCCGGCATCGGCGGCGTGCTCGCGGGCGAAGTGGCGAAATCGCTCGCGTCGCTCAGCGCCTCACATCAGGTGCTTTGCATTTCCCACCTGCACCAGATCGCCTCCCTGGCCGACCGCCAGTACCACGTGTACAAGGAGGCGCAGGCCGGCCGCACCGTCACCATGGTGAAGCTGCTTGGCAAAGAGGAACGGATGTTAGAGATTGCACGCATGCTTGGGGGAGATTCTGCGATAGCGAGGAAGCATGCGGAGGAATTGCTGAAGAGGAAAAAGGAATAAATAGAAAAAAAGATTTGGGCGTTCCCCCTTTTCAGGGGCGCATCCATGCACCCCTGAAAAGGGGTCGGTCTCCCTTCGGACTCGGCTGCTCGCCTCGTTGCCGCCTGTCCCAACCGCCTTCGGCTAGGGATCGGGCGGCAATTCGCTCTCGCTCACCCTCCGGTCCACCTAACGCGCGGTAACAGAAATCTATTCTGTCAAGAATTGATTTTTGCGCCAACTCGAATCCTCATTAGACAGCGTACGCGAATTCTTATGAGTCAGACGTGTGGAGATTGTGCAGAGTTCCCTCTGCCAAGCGCCAGGCAGAACTGGAGGCCGCGCAAGAGCGCGGTGCCGCCCGGACCCGCCGCCACTGCGGCATAGGGCCGAGGCGGCCCGAGGCCGAAGGCCGAGACCGGAAGGACGGCCGCCGCCGCAAAGCGGCGGGGCGCCCAAATCCCTTATCTCTTCTTATAATCAGGATCCACCAATTTCCCGCACTCATAAGAACCCAGGGTCCGCATGAGCATGGTGATTTCTTTCAGGTGGTTGAGGGCGTTATCCTGGCGCTCGTCGCGGCAGTCTCCCGCAAAGTCAAGGTAAAAGAGGTATTCGAACGGTTTGCCGTGCACGGGCCGCGATTCGATCTTGAGAAGGTCGATGTCGCGCAGCGCAAAAACGCTGAGCGCCCGGAACAGAGCGCCCGGGATGTTCTTGAGCGAAAACACCACGGAGGTCTTGTAGTGTTTGGTCTTCTGCGGGGACGGCGCGCAGTCGTTGGAAAGGATGAGGAAGCGGGTTATGTTCGCCTTGTTGTCCTCGATGTTGTGCGCGAGCACGTTCATGTCGTAGTCGATGGCGGCCTGGAGCGAGGCGATTGCCGCCGCGTCAAGAAGCCCGGCGTCGCGTATCTTCCGCACCGCCACGGCCGTGTTGGAGACCGGAACGCGTTCCACCTGCGGGAGTTTTCCGAGAAAGTTCCTGCACTGGGCGAGCCCCTGCGGGTGCGAAAAGACCCGGCGGATGTCGTGCCGCCGCACGCCGTGGTTCGCGATAAGGCAATGGGACACCCGGAGAAAAATCTCTCCCGTAATGAACAGTTCTTTTTCGAGCAGCAAATCGTAGTTCTGGTGGATGCTGCCCGTGAGGGAGTTTTCGATGGGGATAATGCCGCGCTGCGCCCTGCCGCGCGACACCGCCGCGAATACGTCGTCGAACTCGGGCACCGCCGACAGCGCGTGGCGCGGCCCGAAGTACTGTGACGCGGCAAGTTCGGAAAACGCACCCCGCTCGCCGGCAAACGCGATCTTCATTGGAAAATCCTCCGTATCATTGCAAAATGCTTTGTGTAATACTCGTCGTCAAGCCTGTCGTAACGGACGCCATGCGAAGAGCTTGCGTGCGCGAACGCGCCGTTTCCCATGTAAATCCCCACATGGTTAATGGACCCGAAAACGCCTCCCTTGACAAAGACGAGGTCGCCGGGCCGGGCATCGTTCTTGGAAACCTTGCGCCCCACCCGCTTAAGCTCCCTGGTCGAGCGCGGAAGCCGCTCTCCGCTATATTCCCGGAACACCGTCACGATGAATCCGGAACAGTCAAACCCACGCCTGTTCATGCCGCCGGTTTTGTAAGGCACGCCGAGATAGGAGTCGACGATCTTCTTGAGCCTGTCCGGCGAACTTTTGCAGTCTCCGCACCCGCCGCGCACCTCCGGGACCGACCGCTCATCGCCGGGCGCGGGCTTGACGGTTCGGGAAGGCGCGCAGGACAAAAAAAAAGCCGAAAACAGCGCGAGAGCCCCCAAGAGCATACCTGAAACCGCAGGAGACCTCATATCCGGCCGCATGCGGATAATATAATAGAAAGGGGATGGAAGGTTGACGGACAATGGTGGCTTGCGCCAAGACTTTTGAAACAAAAACGAAGATTTGGGCGTCCCGCCGAAGACGGCAGCCCCAATAATTGTAGAATGTAGAATGCAGAATGTAGAATAGAAATGCAACAAAACCAATTGTTCTACTTTTTCAATCTACATTCATCATTCTACAATCTACATTTGAAAATCCCGGCGGCATCCCGCTCTCGCGGGACCTCCGGTCCGGCCTGACGCGAAAGACAAGACGGGAATCAACAATTCCCGGAAGAGGATTTGACAGATGCGCTTCTGTCACGAACAATCCTGGTCATAATGAATACGCCGGAGGTCGCTCAGGATGATTGCCTCTTGTCCAGCTAATACTCGAACGAAATCGCCAGGGTAAGAGCGCCGCTATCGCCTTTCTTCCACTTCCTGTATTCGCTTCTCTGGTGATACCCGGCGCGCAAAAGAACTGTTGAACTGAACCCGCAGCAGAAGCCTCCCACCAGAAAGAACGGGTATTCGTCATACACTCTCGAAGTCACCGGAGTCAGAGGAGTGTACATATATTCGTAGTAACTGTACGCGCCAAATCCGGCAAGAGCAATGGCGACCCCGAGCAGGCAGTAGCCGGTTATCCTCGCGCCCGTTCCGGCGGCAGGGGTGGTGTCTGCGGGAAGGAAGCCGGGTTGGGAAGAGGAGGATATACAAAAGAGAAGAATGAAGAGAAGGAGGCGGGTGAGGTGATGGGAGTTCATGGCAATTTTCACCGCTGAGAGTTTGTTCACTCGAGCAGATTCGGATGATTCTTTCTTGTCCAGGCGATCACCTGGCTTTTCAGATCAGAAACGAATTTGACAAGCTCGTCAGCGTCTGCCGCGGTCGCTCCGCCGACGTAATCGTATTCAACGGTATTACGCTTTGTTCGACAAGCATCAAGGTAGGAAGCATCATCTTCTTTTTCCGTGCCAAGTACCAAGGGCAGGGCTTGGAGCGTTCGATAATGGGCAAGCGTTTTTTCGGGCCGATAGCCTTCCGCATAAACAAGAATTGTGCACAGCTTCAGCGCGGCATTGTAGGCAATTCCAAACCGCCAGTCGGCGGAAATCCCTTCTTGCTGCGCATCATTGAGATCGCGGTCAACAATATCAAGAAGGTTGTGAATTTCCTGAGGACTGGTTCTATGAGAGCGAAGCCAGCCGTTATTCGCCCAATCTGCCAAGTTCATCCTCAGATCCTTTGAGCATCAATTTTGAAGACTCGAGCACATGCGAAACAAAATGCTCTTTTTGTTTCTTTCGTTTGACAAATTCTTTTTCGGTCATTACGTGGGCGTTAATTTCCCGGCCGATCTCCGAACTAGACTTCTTGAGCGACTTGCTGAGAGCTCTGAGGCTGATGTCCCCGATAACAAAAAGGTCAACATCACTTTCCGCCTTTTCGGTGCCGCTGGCGATTGAGCCGAACACGAAAGCATAATGAATTGCCGTGTCGGAAAGAGCATCTTTCAGAGCATCCGCAAGCCCTATGCTCTTGAGAACCATGTTCCGGATGTCGGGGTACAGCGGATGGCTTGTGTTGGCACGAAAGTATGTGCGATTTCCATCCAGTCGTTTTGTAACCAATCCGGTCCGAACGAGCTTGGATGTTTCCTGTTTCACCGTCCCTATGGCAAACCCCGTTCGTCTCTCAATATCACGAAGATGAAGATCCCGCGCCTCAATACCGAAAAGGAGTTTGAAAATCCCGGCACGGGCCTTTGAGGACAGAATCATGGCAAGGGTGTTCATTGTCCGTTCCTTTGTATGCTTATAACATACATTTGTGCGGTTTTAGCATACAAGTTATTCCGCGTTGTTTTTGGTGTCTGCGGGAAGGAAACCGGGTTGGGAAGAGGAGGATATACAAAAGAGAAGAATGAAGAGAAGGAGGCGGGTGAGGTGATGGGAGGTCACAAGGTGGAAGTTGGGATTTAATGATGCGTATTGATACGGAATTTATCTGACAATTGACTTCTACAATAAATAAATGAATAAATTAAAATGCCTTTGGGAGCTTCGCGGGGTGCAGCGTAGCGGGGCCTGTGGCAAGACCGAAAACCTCACCCCGCCCTCTCCGGCACGGAGAGGGTGAAAATTTGGAATTAGATACACAAAAGCGCGCACCCTTGGAGCGGCAGTTGTGAAGTAAAGATGTTTGTTCCATTCAAGCCCATGGCATTTTCTGGTGTCAGGTGAATACCATCACTGCACCTAAAGACGGAATCTCCGGAAGGATATTGACTATCTGTCATTTGTATGCTTAAAACATACATTTGTGCGGTTTTTGCAGACAATGAGGTCCGTGTTTTTTTACGGTGTCTGCGGGAAAGAAGCTAAGTTGGGAAGAGAAGGAAACGGGGGAGGTGAAGTGGAGTGCGCACAGGAGCCCCGTGTTGCAGTACAATACGGTGAGGAATTACCACAACGTTCCACGCACTGCCGAAGTTGCTGCCTATAATTTAGGCTCGTGCCAGCGAAGCGCGGACACGAGCCTTTTCCAATGAAAACTGCGGCAATTTGGGGCGGCTTTGCGCCCGGCATGCGTGTGTTGTGGACACGTAAATTGGAACGCTACCATGATTTTATGTCTTTCCGCCGCCGCCGATTCGTCTTTTTTTATGTCCTTTTCTTGCAGCGATCCTCTTTCAATTTGTTCATTTGCGCAGAACGGAATGGCGAAGGCGCAATTATTTGGGGAAACAGAAAGATTACTCGCATGAAATCATTTTAAGGAATTTGCCTAAACTTGATCTTTGCGTATTCGGATGCGTCTTTATCCTTCCACCAAAGCTCTTTTACTTTTTGACGCTTCACATTTTCGAATATTAATATCATTATGCCAGGGAAAATATTCTTATCATTGAATGGTTCATAATTTAAAAATGCGACATTATTCTCAATAAAAACGATATGATTGGCTTTCCCCTTGCCTTGATTTTGAGCAAATAATACCTGATGGCTTCTTGAAATATTTCTTACATTCTTTGCAAAATCATTCGGTTTAAAAACATCAACACAACCTTTGGCATAAGTTTCCAGCCATTCTAATTTTATAGTCATAAGTTTCTCCTATGTTAAAATATCTATTCCATTCAATGGAAAAAAATAGATGAGCAACCGCTTGCCCAAATTATAAGACTTCTCGTGAAAAAATGAAAATCACTGAAACATTTTGATACCATTCACCTTTCCACGGCAAAAAGAATTCTGGGAACGGGCACTTTTCGTATTGAAACCGCGTTAATCGATAATGGAGGTTGCATATGGGATATCTATAAGGCCAATGGTAATATATCCGGCCATTCTATTTGAGTCTCGAATAATTGACAAATACACTCTTGATCCTCTTGGAGAAGCGCTAACAAGGCGACCTAAAGAATCAATAGTAATATTATCCAAGGGAATATTGTTAAAGGATGTAAGTATATCGCCAATTTTCAAATGATCATGTTCAGCAGGAGAATTTTCGAGTATCTGAGTAATTTTAAAACCATCTACCTGTTTTTCCCAGTTTAAACCCAGCTTACTCTTATTTTCTGATAACTGAATCGCTTCATTTAAATTGCCAAGGGCAACATTACTCCATATTTTTGTATATATGGATTGGTTTTTATGTTCATTTACAATACTATCTGAGAATATCAGATGCCTTTCCAATAGTATTTTGTCCAGATCTTTTGCATAAGAAAGAGATTGTTCATAATGTTTTGAAATAAAAGTTAGCCAAGACAACTTTGATAACGCAAGCATTTGAAAAGAAACAGAAGTATCATTTGTTGATATCACTTTAAGAAAACTGTCAATAGACATATAACAAATAATTGCACTATCATAGTTTTTAAGAATTCACAAATGCATTTGCGATCTTAAATGCACTATCCACATCATACCCATGACGTTCAGGTACAGCGTTAGAAGCAGTATTTGGGATTACTTCATTTTGAATTCCGCTCTTTACGGCATTCTCAGGTTCGGACGAAGTCTTGGTCGCTTCACTTTTAAGAGGCTCTTTGGAAACATTATTTTGAACAAATATTTGTTTTCCTAAAATTCCTAATAATCCGATCATTACTAATAAGGCGTAAACCTTGGGAGACATTTTCTTTTTTGATTTACTCTTCTCTACATCACTCGGCGTTATTTGTTCCGATGTATTACTGTCTAAAGGAGGGATTTGTGTTTGAGGCAATGGCGGAAAAATTGGTAAATTGGTCGGTATTGGGGGTGGTTCGTCAGCAGCCGAGAATTCTGGAAGGGAAGATATTGGTAACCATGAATCCATTCCAATACGCCATGCTAAGTCCGTTTTATTATAAGTGCCTGCCAGAAGAAATGACTTAATCTGCTCTAAGGAAAATGGGCCAGATTGTTTTCCACTTTTGGAAAGGTGGTATTCCATAATTCATTCCCTCTCATTGAAATTCATTTCAATGCCGCTATCAATCATTTCTATGTAAGTTTATAATCACTTTTTTAGATGTTTAGCAATTTTGTAAGTAATTAATGCTGGCAACCAAGAGACAAATAATGGAACTACTATCGTGAGCAAAATTATGTTATATATTGTGTTTTCAGATTTTTGCTGATTTGCCAAATACCCAATTGCATTATTGTTATCCCAGAAGTTGTCTGGTGAGAATCCTAATTGACATGATCCGATAAATACAATAATAGCGATTACTGCTGTCCAAATTAACCAATGAATTAGTGGGTTAGGACCATTTGTGTTGGATGATGAACTAGTCACAATTACAGAAGTTTGCTGGTTATCATTAATTGTTTTTGATGTAGAAACAGATTTAATTGAAGAATTTGAAATGGACGTTGCGTCGGGAGTGGGTTGACATTTTGTGCCATAAGATTGTGCGAATCCAAAACTCGTTCCACATCTGGCGCAAATTCCCATTTTTATTAAAAGAATGTTCACTCACAACTGCATCAGGTTGTGCATCAGTATATTTAGGTGCTTGGTCAATAGATAGGGGAACATTGGTTTTATGGTTAGGCGGCACTTTGCCAATGAGCGCTTGGATAATTTGAGCAACAATCTCTCTGTTTGCTTTGTCAGATTGTGAGAATGAACAGAATTTATTGTCGTTTATAAAGAGGTCACTAAAAATTGTTCCATGCGTCAGTGCAACAGACCTGATATTTGAAATATCTACGCTTTTCCCTTCCAGGGCATTGAGGCCTTTGCAATAGAGATGTGTTTGCGTAATAATAAAACCGTCTTTAGAATTACCAAATACAGTATCGTCAACTAACAGGCAAACTTCATTAGGATCTACCCCATTTGCGAATGCTAATAGGGCGTTGGAAAGCTTGTTTGCCGGGATATTTGGAGCAAAGAATATCTTACTGTCTTTGCATCTCACAGAAAAAGACGAAACAATATCAAAGATGGTACCAGAAGTACTTTTTTGCGACGCAGGCACCTTTGGAGGCGGTGGAGGGCTCAACGTTACAGACTTACTCAGCTCTGATTGAGTAAAAGGAATCCAGTTTTCAATACCTTGTCTCCAGACAAGTGTATTTGGGCTTATTTCTCCATTTTTAATAAATGCTACAATTGATTCAGAAGAAACCGGGCCCTTTCTTTCATTACCAATGGCATAATACCATTCAGCCATGTTCTCCCCCTATTTGAGGATTATTTTCGATTGATCGTTGCATAATTGTTGATTTAGCAAAATATTTTAATACACCATTTTTTGTTGTAACTTTCTTGGGGTAGGACAACTTTTTACTATGCTCCTATCATATCATCTCCGTCGAGGTTTTTCGACATTTTTATTAAATTCTGGCCCCAACGCCGTGCATGGTTGGCAGAAGTTTTCATAATAAACCGTATTGGTTTTATCATTGGGTTTCCGCCCCAGGATGGGGCGTAACTCAAGAGCGCTGCATCTTCATGCATTTAAAACGGATTTCTCCAAATCTGATTCCTAATTTGTTTCGGCGGCGGCTATTTGTCTTGATCGCTTCTACAATTTATTGCACCACAACTAGACGTTGTGTGTACTCCCACCCTCATCTACTTCTATATAAAAGCATCTATTAGTATATTCTTTCATCTACTTGTATATCCATCCTCAGCATCTAGCTCTATATGCTTTTTTCACCTGCCTTTTCTTCCTGTATCCTCGATCTGAGCCCGAGTTCCTTTGCTTTCCCATAAGCGATTTTCCACAATTTTTTGGTTCTGTCCCATTTCCCGCCGGCGTGCCTGATGCGTTCCTGCGCGATTTTCTCGTCCCAGCCTATTCTGAGAAAGACCGGATCGTCCGGGTGGGGCCGCGGCTTCCACGGGATTTCTTCAACGATCAACTCAACGGTTTTGTATCGTTTCGCGGCGGCTTTGTCGTACCGGTATCTAACGCATACGAGCCTGTGGCCGTACTCGGCGGAAACTTTCTTTGTCCCCTTGTCACCCGGCCTCAATTTGAGCTTTACTTTCACGCTTGACTGCTTTTCGCCTGGTTGTCTGCGTGCCTTATTGTTCGACTTCTCAACTCTCCATTCATAAACCAATTTCCGCCGTCCCGCAAAGCAAGCTCAAACCGTTCCTTTGCCACCTCTCCAACACAACTATAAGGCAGTCCAACATGGATACTCCTCAAAAAACCTCCAGGATAATCTCCGCGACTTTCCATCCCCTCCGTCAATAGCCTCCCCGGCGGGGGAGGTTGGAGGGGGAATATAATAAGCATTTTGTCATTTCATTTCTTAAGGGTATGGTAATGGTGCTTCGCACCATCCATTATGTGGTTTGCCCTTTCCCAGCGGGATCTAAAGGGCAGAGCCCTTTCCATATCTTGATATTAGTTTTGAATTTATTCTTGTTTTCAAGACTCAAGAATCCCGCGCGTCAAGGAGCTTCGGCCTATACTTATTAACCTACATCTTCACCGGCATCTTAAAAATCGCCGCATAGCAAAATTCCAGGAAGAGACTCATCAACAGCAGGATCACGCCGGGGAAAAACAGGAGCACGGTTCCCACGATGGTAAAATACACGCTCCGCGTATAAACCCATGCCAGCCTGGGGAAATAACCAAGGATCGCCGCGCCTATAATCCAGGGGCTGATTTCAACAAACAGCAGCGGGTCCTTGGCACCCGCATTTGCCAGCACGTAGGACAGCAGCACCGACAGGAGTGGGATAACGATGAGGACAGCGCCCAGCCATGCTAAAAATTCAACAAGGAAAAGCTGCGGCAACGGAGGATTGGTCACTTTCCCTCTGCGGAATAGTGCAAGGAATTTCTTTATGTTCACGGTAATCCCGTGGCCATGCGCTGTGGGACGTGCCGCAGACTTTTTGCCTTTTTGCATCATGGTACAATCCGTCGATCGGGGAGATGAATTTCGGACATGAACAGCACCGCCGTGCGTTCCCCGTTGCCAAGGGCGGCGTTGTTCAATACCGTCATGGTTCTGTGAGTACTATTGCACTATTGACTATACAATATTGCGGATGCAGTTGCCAGATTTTTTCAATGGCTTGCTCGCCCGGACAGGGCGACGTTTGCCAATAAGGAGCCAGGTACTGTACATCTCCTGGTTGATTTTGGGTTTGTTGGGCGCGCAGGTGAGAAGGAGGAACAGGAACGGCAGGAGGAGTGATCTTTTCATGAATGGTGTTCCTACCTTGACCAATTCGTTCTGGTAAACCATTCTTCATGGCAGCTGTTGCATCGCCAGACCGCAACGCCAACATGATACAATTCGTCACAGACGGGCCTCCGTGTTTTTGCGGTGTCTTTCAACCGTCAACCGTCAACGGTAAACTGTCAACCGCCTTCTTTATCGCCCTGATATGCTCCGGCGTGGTGCCGCAGCAGCCGCCCACGATATTCGCGCCGGCCTTTACAAGCCGCGGGACCAGCCCTGCCATCATGTCCGGCGTTTCGGGAAACACCACCGCTCCGTCCCTGTTTTCCGGCAGACCGGCATTGGCATGGACGAGAATCGGCGTCCTCGCGTCCGCGGCGCGGATTTCGGCAACGATTTCGATCATCCGCTCCATGCCGTTACCGCAGTTGGTGCCCGTGACGGCCGAGCCTGCCTTGACAAGAGCAACTGCCATGTCGGCGGGAGACACTCCCATCATGGTGCGGTAGGTGTTGTCCACGGTCTTGTCGAAGGTGAAGGTGCAGATGATTTCGAGCTTTGTGTTTTCGCGAGCGGCGCGCACGGCAAGGCAGGCCTCGTCGAGCGCAGTCATGGTCTCAATGCAGCAGGCGTCTGCGCCGCCCGCTTCGAGCGCGGCCGCCTGTTCGGCGAACGCGTCGTAGACCTCGTTTTCGGAAACGTCGCCCATCATCAGGATTTTTCCCGTGGGCCCTATAGAGGCGATCACGTGGCGGGACGGGCCCGCGGCCTCGCGCGAGATTTCCGCCGCGGCGCGGTTTATCTCCTTTGCGCGTCCGTCAAGGCCGTAATGCGCGAGCTTGAGCCTGCTTCCGCCGAAACTGTTGGACTCGATCATGTCCGCCCCGGCGGCGACGTAGCTTTTCGCGATGTCGAGCACGTCGCTTCTGCGGGTGATACACCAGAGTTCGGGGCATTGGCCCGGCTCGAGGCCCTTTTCATGGAGAAACGTTCCCCACGCGCCGTCGGATACGAGCACGACGCCGGACTTGACTGTTTCGACGATGGTTTTCATTGGTTCCTCACAAAGAGAACAGGTACAGCGGCCGCAAAGAACAAAGACGGCCCGGAAGCGAAAATCCAAGTGCACAAGTGCGCAACCGTCAACTGTCAACCTCGAACTGATCCCGTGTTGAGAAAATCCACCGCTCCCTGCGGGTCGGCCGAATACCCCGCGCCGATTGTGTCCGCAAAGTCTTTTGTGACCGGCGCACCGCCGACAATAACCCGGGTTTCCGGAAATTTGTCCTTTATCGCGGCCGCGATCTTCCGCATGTTGGTCATGGTGGTCGTGAGCAGGGTGGAGATGCCCACGCTGCATCCCGGATGCTGGTCGACCGCCTTTACGAATTTGTCAAGCGAGACGTCCACGCCGAGGTCCACCACCTCCCAGCCGCCGCCCTCCACGATCATGGCGACCAGGTTCTTGCCGATGTCGTGAAGGTCGCCCGCAGCGGTGCCGATCACGAACGTGCCCTTGCGCTGCACCTGTCCCGACGTGAAATACGGCCGCAGATGTTTCATGCCCGCGTACATGGCCTTTGCCGACATGAGCACGTCGGGGATAAAGACCTTGTTGAGCCGGAATTTCTCGCCAACGTTGTACATGCCGATCACAAGCCCCTTTGACAGCACGTCCTGCGGCGCGATTCCCTCCTTGAGGGCCTGCGCGGTGAGCTCGTCCGCGCCGGGCGCGCCCTTGAGGTCCGCCGGGAACGGTGCGGCCGCGCTTATCTTGCCGCGTTCGACGCAGGTTGCGAGTTGCGAAAGCAGTCCGGACATCATGCCTCCTTGTTCGTTCATCATTGTTTGAGAATACACGCGTGGCAATGCGACAGATCGTCTGCCAACGGCAGGAGCTGCGGGACTTCGCGCGTGCAGGCAGCGGCGATGGTGCAGGGCTCGCCGCCCACGGTTATGGAAACGGTTTCCGATTTATCAAGTTTTGCGGCGACGGCGCGGGTGTGGCCGCACCGCGGATGGAACGGGCAGCCCGGAGGCGGGTTCACCGGCGACGGCGTTTCGCCGGGAAGTCGCTCCCGCGTGGAAGCCGCCATGGGGTCCGGCACGGGAATCGCGGAAAGCAAGGCCCGTGTGTAGGGGTGAACGGGGTTTGCATAAAGCGAATCCCTGCCCGCCTTCTCAACGATCCTGCCCAGGTACATCACCGCCACCTCGTCGCTGAAGTGCTCCACCACCGCAAGGTTGTGCGCTATGAAAAGATACGACAGGCCCATGTCGGCCTGCAGATCGGACAGGAGGTTGAGTATCTGCGCCTGGATCGACACGTCGAGCGCGCTCACGGGTTCGTCGCACACGATAAAATCCGGCTTGCTCGCGAGCGCGCGCGCAATGCCGATGCGCTGCTTCTGGCCGCCGGAAAATTCGTGCGGGTAGCGCGACATGTACTGCGCCGAGAGTCCCACGCGCTCGAGCAGTTCGCCCACGCGCTGTTTGCGCTCGCGCCGCGAAAGCCGGAAGTGCACGTCGAGCGGCTCGGCAACGATGTTGGCCACGCTCATGCGCGGATTGAGAGAACTCATTGGGTCCTGGAAAATAATCTGCATCCTGCGCCGCAGGTCCCGAAGCTCCCTGCCGCCGAGCGAAAAGATGTCGTGATTGTCAAACATGACCTTCCCGGCGGTCGCGGGGATGAGCCGCAGGATGGTGCGGCCCACGGTCGTCTTGCCCGACCCGCTCTCCCCCACGAGACCGAGCGTTTTCCCCTTGTCTATGGTGAAATCCACTCCGTCAACTGCGCGCACGAACCTGGGCGCCTCGCCTAGGGGCGTCCCGCGCACGGGGAAGTAGGTCCTGAGACCGGAAACGGAGACAAGACTTTGTTGTGGATTGCTCATGAACTAATCCGTATTAGTCAAGGAATCAACAAAAAGGCGCAAAGAAAAAATCAAATCGATGAAAAAGTGCCGATGTCATGAAATCATCCTTCGCTTATCACTCGTCACTCATCACTCTCAACTCTAAACTCTAAACCCTTAACTCTTAGTTCTATCCTTCCGACGGATCCGTCGCCTTTCCCTGTGCGAACCCCTCGCATTCCCAGCACGCGCACCAGTGGCCGGGGCGCACTTCGAGCAGCGGAGGGTCCTGCGCTGCGCACCGCGCAGGCACTCGGTACGCGCCGTCGCCGCTTTCGATTTCCTTTGTGTCAACGCTTCCCGCTTCCTGCGCTCTTTTGCGCGCAAGGTCGCACCGCGGGTGGAACCTGCAGCCTTCGGGAAAATGCAGGGGAGAGGGCACGGTGCCGGGAATGGCGTCGAGCCTGCGCCTTTTCTCGCCCAGACGCGGCAGCGACCTGAAAAGCCCGTGCGTGTACGGGTGCAGCGGCGTCTTGAAGAGGTCCTTTACATCCGCAAGTTCGGCCAGATGCGAGGCATACATCACACCCACCGTAGTCGCCGCCTCGGCAACCACGCCCAGATCGTGGGTGATGAGCAGAATGCTCTGGCCCCGCGCCTGCAGATCGCGCAGCAGGTCGAGGATCTGCGCCTGGATGGTGACGTCCAGCGCCGTTGTCGGTTCGTCGGCGATGAGCAGCCGGGGATTGCACGACAGCGCGATCGCGATCATCACGCGCTGCTGCATGCCGCCGGAAAGCTGGTGCGGATACTCGTTGAACCGCTGCGCCGGTTCGGGAATTCCCACGGTGGCAAGCATGTCCACGGCCATGGTCTTTGCTTCGCCCGGCGAGACTTTCCGGTGCAGAAGAATGGCCTCCACGATCTGGCTCCCGCAGGTGAAGACCGGGTTGAGCGAGGTCATGGGTTCCTGGAAGATCATGCTTATCTGGCCGCCGCGCACGTCCTGCATGCCGCGCTCAGAAAGGCGCAGAAGGTCTTTTCCGTCAAGCTCGATGCGCCCCGACGCGATCCTGCCCGGCGGGCAGGCGACAAGCCGCAAAATCGACAGCGCGGTGACGCTCTTGCCGCAGCCGCTTTCCCCCACGAGCGCGAACAGCTCGTTCGCGCGCACGCAAAAGCTCACGCCGTCAACGGCCTTCACCACACCGCTCTCGGTGTCGAAGTAGGTGCGCAGGTCGGAGACCCGCAGAAGTGTTTCTCCCGATGCCATGGTTTCAGTCCGGACGGTTGTTTCTTGTCGTGTCAATCATGATCAGACATTCCTCAGCTTCGGATCGAGCGCGTCGCGCAGCCGGTCGCCGAAAATGTTCCATGCCAGCACGATAATAAACGTGGCCGAGGCCGCGGCCGAAAGCTCCCACCAGCGGCCGACCACCAGGTCCATCCTCGCCTCGTTGATCATTTTTCCCCAGCTCGGCAGGTTCTGAACGCCAAGGTTGAGGAAGCTCAAAATCACCTCAGCGCTTATGGCGCCCACGAACCCGAGCGAAAAGTTGATAATTGCGATATGGATGAGATTGGGAACAATGTGATGGAACATGATGGCGAGGTTCCCGCGGCCTGTCGCGCGCGCCGCAAGCACGTAATCGAGCTCCTTGAGCTTCATGGTCTCGGCCCGCACGAGCCTGCACGTTCCCACCCAGCTCGTGAGCCCGAGGGCGATATACACGCCGGCCATTCCGCTCAGGTCAAGCTCGAACGGCGTTCCCTGCAGCAGCACCTTGTCGGCGAACGCGAACTTGAGCGCGATGAGCAGGATGATGCCGGGAATGGACGCGAGCGTGGTGTACAGCCACACCACGACATCGTCGATCCATCGACCGAAGAAGCCGGCGAGCGCGCCCAAAAAGATCCCCAGCGGCAGCGCGATCACGTTCGCCATAAACCCCACGGTCATTGACACATGCGCGCCGAGGAGCACCTTCATGAGCACCGACCTGCCCAGTGCGTCGGTGCCCAGCGGATAGGCCCACGACGGCGGCGCGTTGCGGTGCAGGTAGTCGTGCATCGAGCCCCAGTGCGGAAACACCATGGGACTCACCACGGCAATAATCGCGTACACCAGGACCACGGCGAAGCAGGCGACCGCGGTCCTGTCGCGCAGGAGGCGCAGACCGGCGTCGGCCCACAGCCCGCGGCTGGAGGGCGCGCCTTTTATATCTTTTTGGTGAGTAGCATTCCTCATTGTAAATGAATCCTCGGATCGAACACCGCGTACAGAATATCCGTGATGAGCAGGCTCACCACGTACAGAATTGCCGTGAGGAACGTGAGACCCGTCACAATGGGCACGTCGCGCGACGTGATGCTCGTGAGCAACAGATCCCCGAGTCCCGGAATGCCGAAGAACCGCTCGAGCAGCAGCGAGCCCAGAATAAGAAACGGTATGGTGGTGATGAGCTCGGTGAGAATGGGCAGCATGCAGTTCTTGAGCACGTGCAAAAACAGTATTGACGGAAGGGGAACACCCTTGGCGCGCGCGGTGCGCACGTAGTCCTTGTTGATTTCGTTGAGGATGATGGTGCGGTAGAACCGCACCTCGGCGCCCAGGCCGGCGATTACGGCGATGAACACGGGCACGTAGATGCTTGACGGATGCGCAAGCCCGGCCGCGTAGCCGGGCGCGATCTTGAACATGAGCCACTGGCCCATAAGCATGTAGGCGAGGTAGGGGATGCACATGCCGAGCACGGTGATAAGCACGCCGAGACGGTCGATCCAGGTGTCGCGGTAATAGGCCACGAAGCAGGAGAGTATCATGGCGAACAGCCAGGTGAGCACCATGGCAGGCACGGTGATGGAGAGGGAAAACTTGCCCCGCTCTCCCACAATGTCAAGCAGGCTCTGGTTCGTGGCGTAGCTCCTCCCCGTAAACGTCACGTTTTCCCACAAATGCCAGAAGAACTGTGAATCGAACAGCGAGGCGGGCGACCACGTCGAAATCGCGGCCGTCAACTTGCCGCTGTTTCCCGGACAGGACGCGATCGCGGCCACAAGGTCGCCGCAGGTGCGCACCCGGGACAGGTCCACCGGAAGAGAACGGTCCCGTCGGAAAGCGTTATGCTCCACGCCGGCGCGGCCGCGCCCGCTTTCTGCGAGACGAGCGGCCTGCCGTCGGTCATCGAGGCAAGCGGCGTTTTGGGCGACAGGGCGAACACGAGCCTTCCGGCGAGCCGGAGGCGCGAATTTGACGCCTGCGAATTCCGGTCCGGCGCCGCCGAAGCAAGGTGCAGCCCGAGACTGCGCGCCGCGATCGACCCGCCCTGGTCCGAAATCTCGAACGGGTGCGGACCTGTGGTGTTATCGGCAATCAGCAGGCGCTTGTGGTAATTGAACACGCCCGGCCGGTCGAGCTTGTGCTTTTCGTAAAAGGCCTGGCGCGCCTCCGCGCCCAGCTTCTGGTTTACATATGCGGTCGACACGTCGCCCGCGATCACCCGGAACAGCACAAAAGTGAGCAGCATCACGCCGAGCACCGTGAACACCGCCTGGACAAGGCGGCGCGCTATGTATCGCGTCATGGCCTATCCCTCGCTTCCCGCGAGCGCGCGCCGCAGCTTCGCGTCGATGCGGCGGTACTTGAGGTAGCCGTAGCCCATGGGGTGCTGTTTGATGTTGAGCATCCAGTTGTAGTACAGGGTGAAGTTTTCCGGTTCGTAAATCGGCAGGAGCGGGCAGTCCTCGCTGATGATGTTGATCATGCGTGCGTAGATTGCCGTGCGCGCCGGGCAGTCGGGCATTACGCGGATCGCCTCGTACAGGCTGTCGAACACCGGGTTTTTGTAATTTGAGTTATTAGTTCCTTTGTCGATGTTTTTCGAATAGAACAACTGGAGAAAGTCCTCCGCGTCCGGATAATCCGCGGCCCAGCCCATGTAGTACATCTGGATCTGTTTGTTCTGCACCTTGCGCTGGAGCGTGGGCCAGTCGTTGAAAACGCATTTGAGCCGCAGGCCCAGCCGTTCGAACTGCTGCCGCGCGAAATCGGCCATGCGCAGGTTCATGGGCCCGTCGGACATGTCGAACTTGAGCTCGGGAATCTTCCCGTCTTTAAGGAGCCCCGCGGCCGCGAGTTCCTTCTTTGCATCTTCGATCTTGCGCAGGGCCGCCAGCGTGTCGAAACGGAAATACGGCCCCGGTCCGGCCTCGTTGTGCCCCGCAAAGGTCGCCGGGACCGCGTTCACCGCCCGAATTCCCCGGCCGTTGGACAAAATGAGTATTTCGTTCTCGGCGTCGTAGCCGAGGGAAATCGCCTGGCGCAGCGACTTGCTTTTTCCAAGGACCGAATCTTCCATGTTAAAAGCGATCCAGTACACCACGGGGTCCGATGCTTTGGTGAGGGCGATGCCCTTCTTCTTCCACGAATCGGTGAGCTCCTTTCCCGGCGTGATGACGGCCTGGAACGTCTCCACGGGAATTCCTGTCACGTCAACCTGCCTGCTTAAAAAGAGCATCCAGGTGGCATATTCCTCCTCGACGTAGCGGAAGTTGATTTTGTCAATAAAGGGGACGCGCTTGCCCGCGTCGGCAAGCAGGCCCGCGGCCCTGTCGCCCTCGTAGTCCCTCGACGGCCCTTCGCCTTCGGCAGGATAGAAGTCCTGCCGGTACTCCGGGTTGCGGTCCATCACAATGGTCCATTTCCGTTTGAAGGCGGTAAGAATGTATGGGCCGGTGCCCACCACCTGCTCCTGCTCCATGATTTCGGGGACGCGCTCCGCAACCGGGACCGTGTCCCGGCCGCCGCGGCCGTTGTCCATTGTGGACAAATGGTAATCGACCACCTCGCGCGGCACGGGCGCGTACACGTTGTTCATGGCGAGCACATAGATGAACTGCGGAAACGGGGCCGTGAGCCGGAGCACGAGCGTGAAGCTGTCGGCCGCCGATATGCCTTCGACCGGGATGTCGTAGCGGGAAAAATCGCCGATGCGGAATTGCCTGGTCTTCTCGCGGTAGGCGTCGAGCCCCACGATACGGTCGGCGAGAAACGCCCAGGCGAGCCCGGTGTTGACGTGGTAGTCGGCCACGCGCTTGAGCGACAGCACGAAATCATCGGCCGTCACCATGCGCGTGTTCCACGCGTGTGCGCCCGTGGGATCTTTTCCGAAACAGGGGTTGCGGTGATAGAGGATGCCCTTTTTTATCCTTATCGTATATGTCAAGCCGTCGGGCGACACGCGGGGCATGCCGTCGGCAAGCTGTTCCACAACTTCTACCGGCCGCTTGAGGTAGTGGTACGTGTACAGGCCCTCGTAGAAATTCGCCTGAATGGTGGACGACGTGACGTCGCCGCAGGTCGCAGGGTCGAGCGACTTGACGTCCGCGCTGTAAATGGCGTTGTACACCACGCCGGTGCCGTGCGCCGCACCGCCTGCGGGCCGCAGCACGAACAGCGGCAGGGAGACCAGCGTCGCCACGATAAGAACAGAGAGGATGTAGAACCATTTCATATATGATCCCGCAAGAAAATTCACGTTAAGAAAAAGAGCGGAGAGTTAAGAGTTTAGAGTTGAGTGTTGAGGGTGAAGAGTGAATGCCAAAGCGTGAACGCTGAATAGAACAATGTCCTGCTTTTTACCATCAACTCGCAACTTTCAACTCTAAACTCTAAACTCTTAACTCTCAACTCTCAACTCCTAACGCTTGTTTCACTTGCCCCCTGCCGGCTGTGGTGTCTCCACATAGAGCCGTTCGATTGAATGTAAAAGCCCGCCCGTCACGCTTGGATTGACGTTTCGGAATTTGTTCGACAGGCAGAAGATCTGCTCCGGCAGCACCGTGTAGACTAGGGGAAGCTCGGCCGCCGCGATCCGCTGCCATTCGTCGTACAGCTCCTTGCGCTTGCTGTTGTCAAGCTCCCTGCCCGCCCTTTCGAAAATGGTGTCGATCCTTGCCTCCCACGGCGTGGCCGGCGTTTTTTGCCCCGGGTTCCACATGTGGAGGTAGCCTGAGGAGCGCCACACGTTGGATCCGAAATGCGGGTCGACGTTACCGCTCAATCCGAGCACGACGGCGTCCCACGCGTAGGGCGGCTTGTCGATCCTCCCGGTGAGGCTGCCGAAATCCAGGCGGACAAGGTGCACCTTCATGCCCACGGCCGCGAGGTTCTTGCAGATCGCCTCGGCCAGTTTGATGCGCACCGTGTTGCCGCTGTTGGTGTACAGCGTGAACTCGACCGGATGACCTGCCGCGTCTTCCAGAACGCCGTCGTGGTTGCGGTCCGCGAATCCCTCTTTGGCAAGCAGGAACTTTGCGGCCGCAGTGTCGAACGGATAGTCGGAAACAGCGGGGTTGTAGAAATATCCTTCCGATGGGCTCATGGGCCCGCGCTGAGGGTATCCAAGACCGTTCATGACGTTTCTGATGACTTCCTGTTTATCAATAGAAAGGGCCACAGCTTGCCGGAAGGATTGGCTGCAGAACCACGAATGTTTCGCGGGATCGACGAACGAATTGCCGGTCGCAGGGTCTTGCCCGCCGTTCTGGTTGAAGAGCACGAAGTAGCTGCCCGAGGCGGGGCCGAGACGGTACACCGTGTAATTTCCCCTGGCCTCATCCTTTTTGAGCCCGGGATAGTCCTCTCCCTTTGCCTTCAGGTAGTCCAGCTGTCCGTTTTTGAACAGAGCAAGCTCCGTGTTCTGGTCCTTAACAACCGAGAACACCACGCGTGAAAGGTAGGGAAGGCTTTTTCCGGCCGAGTCCTTCTGCCAGTACAGCGGGTTGCGCCTGAGCACGGTCTTCTTGCCCGCGACGAACGATTCAAGCACAAACGGCCCCGTACCCGGCATGGAATCGGGCGGGGCGGCGACGCCGAGCGCGGCCGAAAACGAATTCCATTTTGCAAACGACGCAAGCCTGTGCCGCGGCAGGATCTCCTGCGCCATGGCGCGCAGAAACGGGGCGTAGGGCACCGGGAGCATAAAGCGCACCGTGGCACTGTCCACGACCGAAACGGCCGGCTTTTTTCCCTCAATGGCGAACACGTCACGCGCGGAATTGGGGTTTATCGAATCGTTGAATACGAGGCTGTCGAAGGTGAATTCGACGTCCTGCGCGGTGAACGGCGCGCCGTCGGACCATGCGATACCGGACCTCAGCGAGAAGTCCCAGACCAGCCCGTCGTGCGACACGGTCCACGATTGCGCGAGGCCGGGCTCGGGCGTGAGCGTAATGGGGTTGATGCGCACCAGCCCCTCGTACATGAGGCCGGTTATCTCTCTTGTGTCAATGTCCGCAGAGGTGATCGGGTTGAACGACCGGGGATCGGAGAACGACGGGCGCACCAGCTCGCCGCCCGCGGAGCCCGCTGCCCACGCGAAGTGCGCGGCCTTTTCCTGAATTGCGGCGTAGTCGACGGCCTCAAAAGCGCCGGAGCGGTTCCCCGAAGGCGCGCATGTCAAGAGAAACATTACGAGAGTGGCGCACAGGAGGCGCGCCGCGGAATGATTCATGGGCTTCTCCAAAGTGGAAAGCGAGTACAGGAAAATAATAAAGAAAGTGCGGCGGGCGCTGGAATAAGAAGATAATAAAGGTAAGATAGAGCTGGGCGTTCCCCTCGCTGCGCTCGGGTCGGCCCTCCCTTCGGGCTCGGCCCGTTGGCCTCGTTGCCGAACCGCCCGAGTCGCCTACGGCGAGGGTCGGCCGGCAATCCCGCTATGGCGGGACCACTCCGGTCCTGCCTAACGCGGGAAGACGGACATTGCCCTGCATGATGCAACTGGTTGGTAGAAAGTCATTACTTTACTTTAAGGAATGTGTTTGTAAACGGGGATTAAAGTGATGAATTGGTCCGAGGAGAAGCTACCGAGCTTATGATTGCCATTTTGTTTTGAATTCGCTGCTGTTCGCCATTGTTTCGATTGTTGTGATCTCCTCCGGCGTCCAGGGCGACAGGCTGCAGGCAAAGGGAAGGGTTTCGCAAAATCCCCGGATCAGGCACGATCGCAATTTTTTTTCGTCAAGTTCGGGCCGAAGTTCCCGCACGCACACGCACTTTTCTTGGAGCAGCGATTTCTGCGCTTCGCGCTCCTGCGGCGAAAGCCGCAGGAAATCGGGCAGATTCCGGAATGCGCCGGTCACGGGAATGGAGCCGTGCTGCAGCACTGCCCCGGCGGTCCTTTTCTGCGCGGAGCCGACCAGTTTCCTTTTGCCGGCCATTATTTCGTGGCGGTTGGGCGAAAGGAAACAGGGAAGCCGCGTTTTGCCTCCGGGTCTCACGCGGTCGTGCGGTGAATCGTGCCTGGAGCAGTCGATGCCCGCGCAAGCGAGCCCTGCCATAAGGCAATCGGAAATCACCCGGTACGTTTCCATGAGCGTCGCGCCCATGCCGGGCGAATGCGCGGAGAAAATGCAGGAATAGGTGATGTCGCCGTCGTGCAGGACCGATCTTCCTCCGGTGGGGCGCCGTATCCATTCAGCGCCCGCTTGTTCCAGCGCTCCGAGGTCGAGCGTTTCGTGCGGTTTCTCCGAAACGCCGAGCGTTATCGAGGGCTTTTCCCATGAATACAATCGCACCGTGATCGCCGGAGTCTTGTCGCATAAGGAAAGTACATGCAGGTCGGCCGCCATGTTGAAGGCGGCGGAATGAGGAACGTCGTCGATGATGCGGGCGGTAATAGTCATGAGATTGTGGAAAATACTCCATGGATTCTGCGTTGTTGCTCTGGCGGATGAGTTCAGCGTTTTTCGAAAGCGTTCGCAATGTTGAGAAGAGCAGACATTATCCGCTTAAGTATCAATCCTTTGAGGTTGAAACTCCTCAAAAGACAAGCATGCTTGTAAAGCCTTGAAAACAATGCGCAAAAGTTGCAGGGCTGGCATGATGACGTGGAAATCGCGGTCTATTGACTACATATTTTCCAACGGGTATCGGCTGATTATGCCGGATAAGAGGATGATTTCGTTTGAAACGGAGCTGTTGCACGCGGTTTGCTACCATATTACATAACCGTTGGGTTGTGTTCCGGGGGGATCTTAATCCGGAACCTTTTTTCGTAACATTTCCATTTAAGCACCAAAGTGCAATGTAATTCTTCAACCCAATTTTAAGAAAGGGGGGAACGGCGGTAAGATTTTTTGCACAGGAGTACCGTTTCTTTTGGAGAAAAAAAATCGAAATTTAACAAAGGAGAGAAGAAAATGATGAAGAAGATGAGCGTTATTCTGTCAATTCTTGCACTGAGCGTGTTCACGGCGAACGCCGGGACAGTTGCCGGCGTCGTTGACTCGGCGGGCGCCGCGGCGCTGGCCGGCGTCATCGTGACCGTCACTCCTGCCGGCGGCGGAACCGCGCTGTCCGACACGACTATCGCCACCGGCGACTATTCGATCGCTGGTGTTCCGGCAGGCGCCCAGACCATTACGGCGACCAAGGACGGATTCGTGGCTTACACCGGGGTTGTTTTTGTTACCGCTGCAGGTACCACGACGAGAAACATTTCGCTTGCGGTAGAGCCTCCTGGCATCACCGTCGCCGGCCATGTTTTTGACTCGGCAAGTGGCAACCCGCTCGCGGGAGTGATTATTCGTTTGACAACGATCGGCGGAGGCGCCACGCTTGTCGACTCCACGGTAACGATTGCAAACGGTTCGTATTCGCTTACCCATGTTCAGGCCGGCAGGTACAATCTTTCAGCCGCTGCGGCCGGCCATGTCACGCAAACGGTGTTGATTGTTGCTGCTGCGGTCAACCTGACCCAGGACTTTACGCTGCCGGGTCTTCCTGCAGGTATTGTCATTTCGGGACATGTAATAGATTCGGTGAGCGGAAATCCTATCAGCGGCGCGGTTGTGCGTCTTCGCACAGGCGGCGCAGTCGGCGGCACCATAATCGACTCCGCGATTACGATTGCCAACGGCAGTTATTCCATTGACAGCGTTCAGGCCGGCACGTATGCGCTTATTGCTGCAGCGGCGGGCCATGTGACCAAAACGGTCACCGGCGTTGTCGTTGCCAACGCTGCGATCACCCGTGACTTCGCGCTTGCCGGGCTTCCTGCCGGCGTCTCGATTACCGGAACGGTCGTCGACTCGGTCAGCGGAGATCCCATTGCCGGAGCAATCGTGCGGTTGCGCACTGGCGGCGGTCTTGGCGGCGGTACGCTGGTAGACTCGGCAATTACGATCGCAAACGGCAGCTATTCCATTGACAGCGTTCAGGCCGGCACGTATAACCTCGTTGCCTCGGCCACCGGCCACGCTAACAAAACAGATGCAGGAATCGTGGTTGCGGCTGTCGCGCTTGTGAGGGACTTCGAGCTTGTCAAGACTCCCGGCATTGCTATTACAGGGAGAGTGGCGGACTCGGCGAGTGGCCTGCCTCTTGGCGGAGCAATCGTGCGCGCTTATCAGGGTGGCGTTTTGGTTGATTCTGCCATCGTTGCCGCGAACGGCACATATGCTTTAGACGTTCCTGCAGGCGTGACAACGCTGACTGCAAACGATGCCGGTCACGGAACCAAGACCATTACCGGTCTTAATGTGACTGTGGCTGTCACCGAGAATTTCTTCCTCGTTTCCGGCGGAACCGGCGTTGTGCTGGTAGCCGACAACAGGTCCACAAAGCCCGAATTCGTCATGACTGCGGGTCACATCCTGCAGTTGCGTAATTTCAATGACGCGGGCGTTGTCTCGGTGTACGGTCTGAGCGGCAAGCTTGTCTATCGCGCGACCATTGAAGCGCATGCGGCTTCCGTGGTTCTGCCGAGCAGCATTGCCCGCACAGGCGGCTTGTACCTGGTGAGCATTTCACAGAGGAATGCGGTGTATCGCAAGCAGATCGTTGTTCAGTAAGCGACGATCGTCTGTGAGTGCTGATGGTTTGTGTTTCTGAGGCGGGAAGAACAACGGGTGTTCTTCCCGCCGGTTACGAGGCCCCGGCATAGTATCCGGGGCCTCCTTCTTTTTCCGGGGCAGCGCGGTTGTTGAAAATGGAACGTTGCCTCAATCTATTAATAAGGATCAGATAGCATGTGCGGAAAAACCGGTCTCGCATTATTGATGGTGCTCATCGCGGCCTTCTCAACGCGCGCAATTACGATTTCCGGAACCGTGACGAGCGCATCCGACAACCGGGCCGTTGCGGGCGCGGTCGTGTCGTACGAGAACCTTGCCGGCACCAACGTATTTTCGGACACCACGCTGGCGGGCGGCGGCTATTCCCTGCCGTCAATTCCGAATACCCTGACGACCGGAATCCTCATCGTGACCGCGTCCGGGTTCGTTACGAACCGCCAGATCCTCACCGCACTTGCGCCAAGCGACACCGTCGATGTGCAGCTGACGCCCAATGCGGTCGGCGCCGGGACCAAAAAAATTGCCGGACTGGTGACCGAAGCCGGCACGGCAAACGCGGTGGCCGGGGCGCAGCTTGTTCTCTTCCTGCATACGGGCCTTGTTACCACGACGCCCGTCGATACCGTGATGTCCGGTGCGGATGGAAGATACGAATTCGATTCGCTTTCGTCCGGGCGCTACGATATCATGGCGAGAAAAACAGGATATCTCAACAACAACTCCGCCACGGGTTTGAACCTCAGCGTCGCCGATTCCATCACGCAGAACATTCAGCTCACTCCGGTGGGCACCCGCGTGGGAACGCTCACCGGCAAAGTGACCGCCGCGGACACGGCGGTTGCCATTGCGAACGCAAAGGTGCTGCTGGAGCAGACTGCATCCGTTGGCGGGTCCGTAACAATCGACACCGTGGATTCGGTATTTACAAACGCAAATGGTGTCTACGCCATTACCGATGTGCCTGAAGGCACCGGGTACAGGCTTGCCGTTTCGGCCCCAGGCTACGTTTCCGCCGAGTTCTCCCAATTTGTTCACGGTTGATTCGGCGGTGACCCGTACCGAGAATTTCAGGCTCGCGGCCGTTATTGTGCCTTCCGGAATCGTCAAGGGCGTCGTGACCGACAGCGCATCGCTCGCGGCGCTTGCGGGCACCGACGTCGTTTTGCGGGAGCGGGCGGTGGTGGGCGGCGCATGGGTCGCGCTTGACTCAACGACAACCGCGGCGAACGGCTCCTTCTCGTTTACGGGTCTTGGCATCGGCACCTATTCCCTTGTGGCGGAAAGGACCGGTTATCTTAGCTACACGTCCCCTGTCAACGAGGCGATCAATCTCACAAAAAATCCCGACACTGCCGCAGTCGCCATCGCCCTTGTGCCCGTACCGAGGGGAAGCCTGTTCGTGTTTGTGCAGGACACCGCCAACGGGGCAATCCCCGGCGCATCGGTTTCGGCAATTCAGAGAACGGCCGCGGGGCAGACGCCGCAGACCTACAATGGAATAACCATGGCCACCGGTTGGGCGGCGTTTGCCGGCATTGTCGCCGGATCGTACGACCTCACCGTATCGAAACCGGGATACAACACGGTGACGCGCGCCGGTCAGGCCGTTATCGCCAATGCCAGCGACAGCACAAGGGTGACGCTGAGGCTGGCCACAGGCTCCGCAAAGCTGGTGATGGGCACGGTAAAAACCGCATCGGGCTCGCCGGCGGCAGGGTCGGTGGTGCTGCTCACCGCGCATGCCGGCGGCGGAACGACGCTGGCGCTGGTTGACACATGCGGAGCCGACGGTGCATACCGGATCGGGGGGATTCCCGTGGGCTACCTATCGGTGTCCCTTGCCGTGACCTTGACCGGCTATCAGGCCTGCGATTCCGCAGGTATAGCAATTGTCAACGATACCACAACGGTCAATCTCATCCTGGTGCCCAACGCCGGCGTTCTGCCGTCGGCAACCCGTGCCGCGATGGAGTTGCGCGTCACGATAGCCGGAGACGCGATTCTTCTGTCGGGCGTTCGTCCCGACCTGCCGTTGCGGGTCGCGCTCTATTCGGTAAACGGGCAGGCGCTGATGAACCGGACTTTTTCGAGCCCCGTCCCTTCCCTCAGGATTGCAAGGACATGGTCAAATCAGGTCGTCTTTCTTGTCGTTGAACAGGGGAGCCGCAGCATACGCCAGAAGGTTGTCGTTCGGCAGTACTGAGCGGATTCCCCGCGTTACTGCTCGTCTTGAACGCGGTATGGTCTAGACCTTTGCCCGTTTCCGCAGGAAGGGGTGAAGGCCTTTTAATTGATTGAGCATCGCCCGCCTTATCGGGTTTCCCCGCCCCTGTTTCACCAAAATCCGTCATTTCGTGCTTTCATTAATGGTTACAAGATTTTATTTTATAGCTCCGTTTCTTCAGCGCACGGTTGATTCAAGAAAGGCGAATGATGGAACAGGTCGCAATAGGAATCGATCTCGGCGGAACCAACCTCAAGGGCATTGTCATGAACAGGGACGGGGAGGGTCGTCATCTCACCCGCATCCCCACCGAAGCTAAGAAGGGCGGACAAAAGGTCCTCGAAAACATTCTCACCCTCATTGACAAGCTTATCCTCAAGGAAGGCTCAAAAGACAACATCATCGGCGTCGGCATAGGCACCCCCGGATTTGTGGACCGCGACGGCACTATCCTCGGCGGCGCGGAGAACCTTCCGGGCTGGAAGGGCATGCAGATATACGAGCCCATCCAGCAGCGGTTCGGGCTCCCGGCCACCGGCGGCAACGACGTGACCGTCACCGCGCTCGCGGAATCGCGGTTCGGGGCCGGGAAAGGCGTGAAGAACATGGTGTGTCTCGCGCTGGGCACCGGCATCGGCGGCGGCATCGTGGTCAACGGCCAGCTTTACAAAGGCTCACACGGCATGGCGGGTGAGCTCGGCCACATCTGCGTCGAAACCAACGGCCTGCAATGCAACTGCGGCCAGAAAGGGTGCGTGGAACGGTATGCCTCGGCCACGGGCATCGTCGACATGGCCATCAGTGTGTGCCAGAACCTCGACGCCAAGAACCAGACCCCGTTCGCCCACGAAGTGTTGCGAAAGCCGCAGAGCCTCACGTCGAAAGTTGTGTACGATTATGTCAAGAAGAACGATCCCGTGGCGTGCCGCGTCAACGAACTTGTATGCGAAAAACTCGCCCGCTGCGTGGGCATAATCGTGAACACGCTGTCGCCCGACCGCATCATCCTCGGCGGCGGCGTGATGATGGCGGGCCAGGTGATCATCGACACCGTGTCGCGGTACGTGCCCATGTTCTGCTGGCCCGAAGTGTGGAAGCGCTGCGACATGGCCATTGCCCAGCTCGGCGAAAATGCCGGCGTGCTCGGCGCGGCCGGCCTGGTGTTCGAAGATTTTACCGATCAGATCATCGCCGACGTCTCCGCGACCGCCTAGCGCGGCGCCGTTGCGCCCGGAGCTGCCGCCATGGCCGATGCCGCCGCCAGAATTTCCGAGCTCGCCAACAGAATCCGCGAACTTGACGCCGCGTACTACGGCCGCGGCGAGTCCCTTGTTTCCGACCGTGAATACGACAGCCTCTACGCCGAACTCGTCGGGCTCGAACAGCAGCATCCCCGCCTGGTAACACCTGATTCCCCCACGCAGCGCATTGCAAGCGACCTTACCACTGGGTTCGCGAAAGTAAAGCACGCCGTGCCCATGATGAGCATCGACAACACCTACGCCGAAGCAGAGGTGCGGGAGTGGGTCGAGCGGGTGCGCAAACTGCTCGGCAACGAGAAACCGCTGTTTGTAGGCGAGCTCAAGGTGGACGGCGTCGCGTCCTCGCTCGTGTACGAAAAGGGGCGGCTTGTGGCCGGCGTCACGCGCGGCGACGGCGTGACCGGCGACGACGTCACCGCGAACGCGCGGACCATACGGTCGGTCCCGCTTTCGGTTCCGACAAAGGAAAGGCTGGAGGTCCGCGGCGAAATCTACCTGTCATTCGAGAGCTTCCGGAAACTCAACGATTTCCTTGTGGAAAGCGGCCAGAAACCCATGCAGAACCCGCGCAACACCGCGTCGGGGACGCTCAAGCTGCTTGACCCGAAGGAAGTGTCGCGGCGCGGCCTCAGCTTTGCCGCGTATTTTCTGCTGTCGTCCGCTCACGGCCAAAGCCATCTGGAAAACCTCGCGTTTGTCGAGAAGCTCGGTTTTCCCGCGGTGATCCATTCCGGCGCGCTGTCGACGGCCGACGAGGTGCTCGCGTTTATCAACGAATGGGGATCCCGGCGGCACACGCTCGATTTTCCGGTGGACGGGGTTGTCGTAAAAGTGGACGGCATCGGCCAGGAGGAGAAGCTGGGCGCTACGGCGAAAAGCCCGCGCTGGGTGATTGCCTACAAGTACAAGCCGGAAACGGCAGTGACGCGCATGCTGGCCATTGAGCCCAACGTGGGCCGGACGGGCGTGGTCACGCCGGTCGCGAAGCTCGAACCCGTGCTTTTGGCCGGCACCACCATCCGCAATGCCACCTTACATAACTACGACGAGGTCAAACGTCTTGACGTTCGCGTGTCCGACTCGGTTTCCATAGAGAAAGGCGGGGAAATTATCCCCAAGATAACCACGGTGCTCGCCGAGAGACGGCCGCAGGGGAGCAGGCCGTTTTCTCCTCCTGTAAAGTGCCCGTCGTGCGGGGCCGCGCTCGTTCGGCTCAACGAGGAGGTGGCCATACGGTGCGTCAACAACTCCTGCCCTGCCCAGCTGTTCGCCTCGATCACGCACTTTGTCTCCCGCGCGGCCATGAACATCGAGGGAATAGGGCCGTCGCTCGTGTCAAGGCTGCTCGACGCCGGCCTCATACGGAACGTGGCGGACCTCTTTGCGCTTGAGAAGGACCGGCTTGCGGCGCTCGAAGGCATGGGGGAAAAATCAGCCGAGAACATTGTGTCGGCGCTGGAGGCGGCAAAGAAGAACACGCTCGACAGGCTCATCCACGGCATCGGCATACGCATGGTGGGCGCCCAGACCGCGCGCATTCTTGCCCGCGAAGTGGACGAGATAGACGACCTGTTCGACATGTCCGAAGACAAGCTTACCCAACTGCCGAACATCGGGCCGCAGGTGGCGCAGAGCGTGCGCAGCTTTTTCGACCGCAGGGAAAACCGCGACCTGGTAAAGCGCCTGCGCTCGCTCGGGGTCAATTGCCGCGGCATGGGAAAGCCCGCCGCGGACTCCGCGTTTTCCGGAAAGACCTTTGTGCTCACCGGCGGGCTCTCACGCTTTACGCGCGAGAAGGCTTCGGCGCTCATCGAGGAACGCGGCGGCCATGTGTCCGGCAGCGTGAGCAAGAAGACGGGCTACGTGGTGGCGGGCGAGGACCCCGGCTCCAAGTTCGGCAAGGCGCGGGAACTGGGCGTTATGGTGCTTTCCGAAGAGGAATTCGTGAAAATGCTGGAGAAAAAATAAAATTAGCAAATAGTTGGAAGTTGAATGTTGAAAGTTGAAAGTAAATCCGGAAGGCCGGAACATAAAAAAAGATGATCATGGAAACAATCACCACACGTAGTATCCGACTTTCAACATGAAACTTCCAACATTAAACTCGTTTTTTCCCATCCCGCCATGACCGACATCCTCCTCTACTGCAGGCCCGGCTTCGAGGGTGAATGTTGCCTTGAATTTTCTCAATTGTCAAAAAGGTTCGGACCGGGGAAATCGGTGCATGCCGGGCCCGGAAGCGGGTACGTGCTGTTCAGGTTCGCGGACCCGCGCGCCGCGCTTGCGTGTGCAAGGGACCTTCTCTTTGCGTCCGTCACCTTTGCGCGTCAAATGATCGCCGCGTTCGATGGGATTGGCCCGCTTGAGCCCGGAAACAGGGTTTCGCCGGTAGTTGATGCCGTTTCGCAAGCCGGAATTTCATTTTCCAATTTCTTTCTCGAAACTGCCGACACCAACGATGCCAAGCAATTGAGTCCGCTGTGCAAAAAGCTTGCGGTTCCATTTGAAAAAGCGCTGTCGGAAAAAGGACTTATTGCTGATGAAGGCGCGCAACAAGGGTCGCAGCAGACAAGGCTCCATGTTTTCTTCACGTCAACAAACAGCGCGATTCCCGGAATATCATTCGTCAACAATTCGTCGCCCTGGCGCATGGGCATTCCGCGGCTCAGGTTTCCGGCGGGCGCGCCCAGCCGCTCCGCGCTCAAGCTCGAGGAGGCATGGAAGGTCTTTATGTCCGATGAACAAACAGGAAAAATGTTCAGGCCCGGACTTTCCGCCGTTGACCTCGGCGCCAGTCCCGGCGGATGGTCGTGGCAACTGGCGGCCCGCGGCATGCGCGTGACGGCCGTGGACAACGGCCGTCTTGAAGCAAAACTCCTGCGATCCGGTCTTGTGCGCCACGTGAGGGCCGACGCATTCACGTTTGCGCCGAACGATCCTGCATACTGGATGGTGTGCGACGTTGTGGAGCAGCCGTCCCGCATTGCAAAGCTCGCGGCGAACTGGATCGCCCGCCAATGGTGCCGTATTACGATCTTCAACCTCAAGCTGCCGATGAAGAAACGGTATGAGGAGGTCGTCAGGTGCAGGCAAATCATCGAAGCCGAACTGGGCCGCCACGGCATGCGCCATGAGTTGTTTATCAAACACCTTTTTCACGACCGCGAAGAAGTGACCGGCTGGCTGCGCAGGTTGTGAGAACTGCTGTTGCTGATAAGCTTGGATTCGTTTTGTGGATCTTGAACAAATATGTAGAAGTTATTCAGCGAAATTTCAATGCTGTTCAATAAATATGAAGACATTAAGCGTTTTTTTTATTAAATTATATAAGGGTTAGTGGGGGAGATTATCTCCGTAAAGCAATTTCTCAACTTTATTACTTGTATGTTTTAACAGAAAGGTTTTGAAAGGAGGGGGGTTAATCGTTTATTCTGTTTTCGAAAAACGTATTACTACAATAAATATTAATCGGGAGGAGTGATTCATGAAAAGACTTCATTACATTTGTGCTGCCGTTGCATTAGCGGCCCCGTTGCTCGCGGGCGCGGCGCAGTGGACAATAGACAGCGACGCGTTTGATTTCCCGACCGGGGTGCGGCCTTTTAAGCAGGCTGTTGTGTCCCGTGCAACGCTCTCGTGCAAGTCCGGCATCAACAAGGGGATCGTGACGTTCCAGTACAGCCTTCCCATCGGCACCAAAAACGCAAAACTCTCCATTTACAGCCTGTCCGGCGCGCGGATCGAGTCGATCGACCTCTCGCCGACCGGCACGTCGGTGATGTGGAACATATCCAAGCGTAGAATTGCCGCAGGGGTCTATCTCGCGGCGATGCGCTACGGCACGTTCGAAAACAAAATCCAGATATCCATTGTCAAGTAAGGGGGCTGTACCATGAATTTGAATAAGCTTATCGGATTTATCTGCGCGGTGGCGTTTACCGCGCTCGCGGGCTTCAACACCGTTACCGTCCCTCCGGCCATGGTCCATTGGCAGGACGTGGGGACCGCCACGGGTTCCGGAAAGATCGAATATACGGTCACGGCCGGCGACACCGATTCGGTTTTCGTCACGCTCACCATCACGGCCCAGGACGGCACCCCTCTCCCGCTGAGCGAAACGGCGGGCGACACGGGCAAGATCCGCATTGTCAATCCGCTTGTGGCGGAGAAACATTCGATCTACTTCACGACGCAGACGCCGCCCAATCCCGGCGTTCACTATGTAGCGCACCTCGTTGCCACCGCGGTGGTCTCGGGTGAAAAGACGCAGGTCGAAGGGTTCCTTAAGAGCATGTCCAAGAACGACAGGGCGGGCATGATGGGCGGCTGCTGCGACAACTTCACCGCAACCGCCGGCGGCACCACGATTCCCGTAATCATCATGTCGGACGGTCCGCATGGCGTGAGGCCGCAGAGCGGCGCTGCTGCAACGCTGTATCCGTGCTGCTCGGGCGAAGCCTGCACCTGGGACACGGCCCTTGCTTTTATCCAGGGAGCCTCCAAGGGCGAGGAATTCCGGGCCCTCGGGAAGAACTGTTCGCTTGGTCCCGCCCTCGACCTCGTGTATCATCCGCAGGGCGGAAGGGCGTCGGAGTACTACGGTGAAGATCCGTACGAATCTGGCAACATGGCCTCGAAGGACTGCGCAGGACTGCAGTCTAAAGGCGTTGTCGCAACCATCAAGCACTATGCATGCAACAACAAGGAAGACAACCGGCAGACCCTGAGCGCGAACATGAGCGAGCGCTCCCTGCAGGAACTCTATCTTTACAACTGGAAACCGTGCGTGATGTCCGGCAGCGACGGCTGCTGGGGCGTCATGGGCGCCTACAACCAGATCAACCACCTGCTGCCCAATCAGGGCTGGGCGTGCCAGAACAAGTATACCGAAACCGACGTCCTGCGCAACCAATGGGGCTACAAGTACCTTGCCATGACCGATTGGGGCGCGAACATGGACTTCACTCCTGCGATGAACTTCGGCGTGGACATCGATATGCCGAACCCGGACACGTACACCCCGGGCACCGTTTCCCAGCAGGCCGACAGCCTGATCAACCAGCACGTGCGGAGAATTATTTACACGCACGAAAGACTCGGCGATCTTGTTTCAGGATACAACGCAACGGCGTTCGCGAGCACCTTCAAGGGCACCGACCACCAGAACGTTGCGCGGCAGGTGGGAACGGCAGGCCTAGTCCTCGGGTTCAACGACACGATGGCGCAATACCCGACAGGGACGCCGACCGTAACAGGCAGAGTGCTGCCCCTGCCGAAATCGGGTGCAAAGATCGCCCTTACCGGGCCCTTTGCCAGTACGTGCCGGCTCGGCCCCGGCGGCAGCAGCCTCGTGAATCCTGCTCTCAGCGTCAACCCCAAGAATGCAATTTCCAATCTTCTCGGAGGCTTGGGTGTCTACCTTGGCCAGAAACCGGCCAATGCCTCGACCATCGTCACCGACATCACCACTGCCGACTACATTGTGGTTTTTGTCGGCGTGACCGGTGAGACCGAAGGCGCCGACAGGCCGAGCCTTGCAATAGTGGCGACAGATGGCGGCGACAACGATGTTGCATCGGCTCTCGCTGTGAAAACCGCGAAAACCATCGTGGTGTACACGGGCGGCAGCGCGGCAACGCCGGGCAACTGGTCCAAGGCCAGTGCCATTGTGTTCGCGTTCTATCCGGGCGAGGAACAGGGGTATTGCATAGCCGATGTCCTTTTCGGAAATGTCAATCCGAGCGGCAAGCTGCCGGTAACGTTTCCCAACGCCGCCAGCCAGCTCCCGAATTTCACTCTCGGGGGTAACGTGGAGCTCAACTATCCTTCGTCGGACACAGCTCACGGCTATTTCCGCATGGACAAGAACAACTGGACGCCGCTGTTCCATTTCGGCCACGGCCTGAGCTACACCGCGTTTGATTATTCCGGTCTTCAGGTTTATCCCAGCACCATCCAGGCTGGCGACAGGGTGCACGTTCAGGTGACGGTCAAGAACATCGGACACGTTGCGGGAAAGGAGACCGCGGAGTTGTATCTGTCAATGCCGTCCGGCGCGGCGGGCCTTCCCGTACGCGTTCAAGACCTGAGGGGGTTTCAGAAAGTGCCTCTCGATCCGACAAAGACGCTTGACACCAACGCGACCGCGAACGTCAGTTTTACCCTGTACCCCGAAGACATGCAGGTGTATAACCCGAACGGGGCGGACTACAGCGGGAACGGGGCATGGCAAATACTCCCCGGGACCTATACTGTGCGTGTGGGAACGTCGTCCGACGTGAACCAGCAGCCGTCCGTGAGCGGAACCTTTACGGTAACTCAGTAGTCGTCTCTTGACAAAAGGAAGCGCCGGGCCGCCCGCCCGGCGCTTTCCTTCATTTTCATCAATACACAAGAACGTGCCTCGCGTGAGGCCGTCCCTCGGAAACCGGGGGGCGAAACGAAAGGATTTCATCATGTCTAAGAGGTTGCCTTTTTTTGTTGCGGTTGCGCTCGCGGCATTCTCGTTTGCGCAAGCCCAGAATGATTCGGGGAATGCGGGGAGGGTACTGTTGCCCGATGGGCTCACACTCAAGCCGCATATTTATGCGCATTTGGAGGCGGGCCAAATAGAATCCGGCAATTACGATGACTGGGGCGCGATCAATCTCAACGGCGGCGCCGGTAAATACGCCTTCGGCCATGCCTGGACCGAAGATATGGACGTGGAGATCGGATTCACTTCGTTTTACAAGGAACATCTCAAGCTGGAGGCAAGCCTTGGCGCAGACCTGGGTTTTCCCTATCCAATGATTCTTACCGACGCCGGTCACGTGGCCACAAAGTACCCCAGCACCGGCATATACCTGGATGAAGCCTATGCCCAGTATCACCTTGGCCGCGCCGAATCTCCATGGCTCATGGGGGAAATCGGCTATTTCAAGTTCAAGTACAACCCAGATGTGCGCAACCTCGGCGAATACATGTTCCGCACCGGTACATACCCTATTTACTTCAACATGGGCTTCGATTTTCCTCTTGCGCGGCTGCTTGGAATCCATCTTCAGAGCAACCTGTTCAACAGCCTCAAGCTCGATGCGCTTTTGTCCAGCTCCACCTTGTTTCCCTCCATGGACTGGTCGGCTTCCGTTCTCGGCAGTTACGACATTTTAGCCCTCCATTTTGCCACCATAGGCGCGGGGGTCGATTGTTCCGACCTTCTGGACGTGTACACGGCCAATTCATATCCGGCATTCGGCGGAGACCCGACCTCGTTTCACAATTCCAGCAGAAACTACCAGTATATTTCGTCTGCCGGCGATACCAACAACTGGTATACCTCCCAAGGCTATAAGTTTATGGGGCGGCTTTCTTTTGCGCCGCAGGCGTTTTTCAAGTGGAAGTATCTGGGTGAAAACGACCTGAAGCTTTATGCCGAAGCAGACCTGATAGGTTCCAAGGATTATCCGGACACCGGATACATTGGCGGCCAGGCGGTCGGGTGTGCGCCTTCCTACAACAATTGGAAAGAAAGGACCCCTGTTGCGGTGGGCTTCAATTTCCCGACCTATCCTCTTTTTGCATACGGCGTGGCGCCCGAAATGCTTCTTTGGAAACTGGAGGAAAATTACAACGTGGGCCACCAGCTGCCGACCACGGTCGGATGCCTTCTTGCGGGCG